>JABDKG010000004.1 GCA_013002305.1 Hellea sp. | reverse complement strand
TCAGGGCGATTATGCTTAATAAACAGTCAACTCTCACTTAATCAAATTTTATGCCTCTTATTGTATCAAGACGATGCACAGGAAACGTCTGTTTCGATTGACGTTTTGACAAAGTTGCGCTTAGTGGGGGTTATGTCAGATAAGACAATAACCAACGCCGCGCCCGGCAAAACTTTAACCCCTGCAGCACGCAGGGCTCTTGAGGAAGCCGAGGCCCGCCGCCTTGCGGCCAAGCACGACCTGTCAAAGCGCCCAAATGAAAAAGGCGGTCCTAAGGGGGCTGAACCAACTCGCTTTGGCGATTGGGAACGCGGCGGCATAGCTTACGATTTCTAAGCCGCTCCCCTGTCAAAATTAACAATGCCAAAAATGGCAATAATGGTGGGCAATTGCCCGAAAATAGGAGAGTGCGCTCATGCGTCATTTGTTGAAGTCAGCTGCTATATTGGGCGGTTTAAGTGTTGGGTTTATGGGAGCAGCGGCCCAAGCTGGTGGATGTGGTCAATATGGTCAGAACTGTCAGCCTCAAGTCATTGCACATTCGTCAGGGTCAGCCTCGATTGATCCGATGCATGTTTATTCGCAGCAGCCAATGGGTCATATGCGGTCGGTTCAGTTCCTTGGAACGCCGAGCGTCAATATCACCCGCGTTCACGGTATGGGCCCGACGGCCGGCCTGACGGACGCGCCTTCAGCCTTTACCAAAGGCTGCATGCCGGAATCGACCCATTATTGTCGTCAAGGCGGGTTACAGGCTCCGGCTCCGATGCCAAGATTAGCCGCGCCTGCACCTGTAAAGATGCGCACTGCGCCGCAACCAACCAAGCGCGTTGTCCATGTTGGCGGCGGCTATGATCCTTCTAAATTTACGCCGCGTATTTATGGTTCCCTCGAAACGGTTCCAGGTATCGCGCATGTTCCTACCTCTATTGTTGATCGCTCTCACGCAAACGCTCAAGCCGTTCTTGATAGCGGAATGACACGTCCTCAGCCGCTCGTATCCGGCGGTATAGCGCCTCATCCCTCCATGGTGGCGCGTTCATCAGCCTCTTCCATTATTGTCGAACATGGTTCAATCGCGCCGGTCACGACAATGGGCGCAGGCCATATGGGCATGTCTCGCATGATCGGCGGCCAATCACTCGGTGTTGTCAATCAGACTGTACGCATGGCCCCGCAAACAAATGTTTATCCCGGCTCAATGTCAGCAGACGGATCTTATTACGAAAAAGTATCCGGCCCGACAACGCTTGGCGGAATGCAGGCAACGCAGGTCATCTGTAAGCGTCAGGCACCTATGATGAATGTACAGCGCCAAGTCATCGGCGTTCCGACTCCGGTTGCCGGATGCCAGACAGCGCCGCATATGATACACTCACCATATGCCATGCCAACTATGGCAGGCGGATCTCGCTACGGGCGTTAATAACGAAAACTGAAACTTCGCGTTTCAGGCGAAATGGCTTGAACTGATAAGAACAATATCAGCAAATAAGCCGAATAAGTGAAAGGTAAGTAAGATGAAAAAATCATTCTTCATCAAAGGGGCAGCGGTAATCGCGATGACAGCTGCAATGTCAGCACCAGCGTCAGCAGGGTGCCAAAATGGCAGCCAATATTGTACAGCCTCAAGCCACAGTAGCTCCAGCTGGACCAGCCAAGGCAGCTATGGCGCGCAATTTGTGCCATTTTCATCATCGGCTTCAATGCAGGGTCCTGTTCATCTGAACGGTTTGGGCGCAAATGAGTTTTTGCAACCAACATCCTGCCCGGTTACTGTCAATGGACTTGGCGCCGGCGAGAAAGTTCTCGGTTGTTATTCCGTAATGAAAAAGACCCAGCGTGTTCAGCGTCAATATGTTCAGGTTGTGCACCCAGTGATCTATGTTCGGTACCCGGTCCCGACGCCCGTTTATCATGTGCCGGTTCCGGTCCCGACTCCAGTCTATTACCCGGTTTATCATCCGATGCCGGTTTGCGCCGCGCCTATGATGCCGCGCCCGCAAATGCCGCGCAGCTGCGGCTGGTAAGACCTAAAATTCAAGCCCCGAAAGGGGCTTTTATTTTGCCATATCCTCTAAGATACGCAGTGCCGCATCGCGCGGGCTGTTGGCCTGAGTGATCGGGCGGCCAACGACGATGTGTGATGCCCCGGATTTAAGCGCGCTTGACGGTGTCGCTATGCGTTTCTGATCCCCTCTATCATCTTGCGCCATTCGCACACCCGGCGTGACTACAAGGAAATTTCTTGGAACCATCGCCCGAATTTTAACCGCTTCAAGCGGACTGCTTACAACTCCGTCAATACCGGCCTCGAAGGCTTGCCGGACCCTGTGCAGCACCAATTCTTCCGCCGTATGATGAAAGCCTATATCGATCAGCGCCTGCTCATCGAGCGAGGTCAATACGGTAACACCCAAAACTTTAAGATTGCCGCTTCTGCCTTTTGCCGCTGCACGCATTACATCTGGCCGGGCATGGACGGTCAATAGGTCCGCGCCGATCTCAGATATGGACCGAGTCGCTTTTTCGACGGTCGCGTCAATATCGTGAAGTTTGAAATCGAGAAAAACGTTTTTGCCCATGGCTGCGAGTTCACGCCCAAATTCGGCGCCGCCAAGCGGCAAAAGCTGCAGGCCGATTTTGTAAGATATAACAGCATCGCCGAGCCGCCTGACCATATCTCGGGCCAGTTCGATCGAAGGAAGGTCAAGGGCCACATATAGGCGCGGATCGGACATATTATCCCTTTCGGATTTTCTCAGAATTCTTGGCCATGAGTTTTAGCGCCAAGCTCTCCGGCAATAAGCGCGCGAGCACCGCCACAAGCTTATTGACCCGACCCGGAATGTAAACAGCGCGGTTACGCTCGCAAGCCTCAACCCCCTGCTCGGCGCACTCATCAGCATCCATCCACATATAGTCCGGAAGTTTGGACACGGATTTTCGCGTATCATTGACGTCATGAAATTCAGTATAGGTAAACCCGGGACAAAGCGCTGATACATGGACTCCATGCTCTTCCATTTCGAGGTTCAGGCTTTGCGAAAATTTGATCAAGAAACTTTTGACACCGGCATATAGAGTATGGCCGCGTGAACCTGGAATGTGCCCAGCCAGCGATGCTACATTAATGATCCGGCCAAAATTTTGTTTTTTCATGGACGGCAGCACAGCATGGGTAAGCTCACAAGGCGCGCGCAGCATTAATTGCAAAAATTTGGCGTGATCTTCCCAAGGACTATCAAGATAGGTCCCCGGGTGACCATAACCGGCATTATTAACCAGACCATCGATTTGCAGGCCTTTGGCATCAATTCGCGCCATCAAATCATTGACTGCCCCATCGCCGAAAAGATCCAGCAGGAAAATATGACTGGTCGTTCCAAATTGTTTTTTGAGCGATTGAGCAAGTTCGATCATCGGCTCTTCGCGGCGGGCGGTCAGGGCCAGATCCCATCCTCTTCCCGCATATTCACGCGCGATCGCCGCGCCTATTCCGGCAGAAGCACCTGTGATCAGGCAAAGTCGTTTTTCTATCATGATTTATCCGCGCAGTGATTTCGGCGCGGACACTATCAGAGCCCGGATTTAATTCAATCGGGAAGCGATATTAATCAAATTCTTGGACGCCGTAATATTTTCGGACACGGGCTTTTTGCTCGACTATGGTTTCGATACGCTCTTTGTAGAAATGGGTCATATAAGTCCACGCAATAGCGTAACCGGCCATAAAGACAATTGGCAGGATTTTTACGGTCAGTTGCTGATAATCCGTCATGCTTTCAAACAAATAAACGTAGAAAGTCAGAAACCCGCCGCTTTCAGAAGCCGAAGCGACGTGCAAAAAGCCCGGTGCAAATTTGGCTACAGCCCAGGCCAGCGGAAATAGCAATAAAAGTGAAAGCTTGAAATATTTATCATATTTCACGCTCAATAGACCTAAGATAAAGGTGATTGTTCCTGCCAACGGCAGAATATTGTTTAAAATCAAATCCATGGCTTTTCCCTCACCAACGATTCCTTCTACCAAATTCCGATTAAATCTCCCTTAAAATCAGTCTTAATTTCTGGTGTTATCCGGCGAATAGCCTTGTTATGCTGCATTGATGGATGTTTCGGGTGATTTCGAGATTTGGCTTAGAGTCGGCATATTCGCCGGTCTTTTGGCCCTATTTTTCGCGCTTGAGGCGTTATGGCCCAGACGTTACGCCGTCTTAGGACGCACCGAGCGTTGGCGGACCAACCTCTCTATGGGACTAATCAATATGGTTGCAGTGCGACTCTTAGGGCCGCTTACCGCCATTGCTGCCGCCAGCTACACCGCGTCTCACAATTTGGGCCTGCTTAACCAATGGGATGGGCCAAGTTGGATCAAGTTTATAATAGCCCTGCTTATCCTCGATTTATTTATCTATCTGCAGCACGTCCTGACCCATAAAATCCCGATCTTGTGGCGCTTGCACAAAGTCCATCACAGCGACCGCGATATTGACGCGAGCACAGCGCTGCGATTTCACCCCGGCGAAATCGTTTTATCCATGCTGTATAAATGCGCGATCGTGCTTGCCCTTGGTCCAACGGCTTTTGCGGTTTTAATATTCGAGATCGTTTTAAATGGCAGTGCAATGTTCAATCATTCCAATTTGAAGCTGCCCAAAAAAATCGACAAATTGCTCCGCTTTTTGATCGTGACGCCGGATATGCACCGGGTACATCATTCGGTCATCCAAACCGAAACCGACAGTAATTACGGTTTTAATCTGAGCCTATGGGACTTTATCTTTAATACTTATCGGGCCCAACCGGCCAAAGGGCATCAGAACATGACAATTGGCCTTTCAGAATATCAAAGCCAAAAGCCCGCTTCACTTTTTTGGAGTTTGAAGCTGCCAATAGGTTCAAAAACGGATATAGTAGAGAAATAAGGGGCAATTATGACTTGGGTTTTATTTGTTATTTTGGTGGTTTTTGCCGCTTTGGTAATCTGGATATTCAATAAGCTGGTGGCGGCGCGGCAATTGGTTGAAAATGGCTGGTCCGATATAGAAGTACAGCTTAAACGCCGGGCTGATTTGATCCCGCGCATCATCGATACGGTCAAAGCCTACGCCAAACATGAGAAAAACCTATTTCTTGAAGTTACCGAAAAACGCAACCGAGCTTTGAACGCCGATGTCATGTCAGATCGAGCCGCTGCCGAAGCGGCCCTTAAAAGGCCCCTCTCGCGGCTAATGGCGGTTGCCGAAGACTATCCGGATCTTAAAGCCAATGAGAACTTTCTCGACCTACAGGACGAACTTTCAGACACAGAAAATAAAATCGAATATTCACGCCGTTTTTATAATGGGGCCGTGCGCGAAAAAAACACGCTCGTTCAGAGCTTTCCGGTTAATTTACTTGCCGGTATCTTTGGATTTGGCGCGCGCGAATATTTCGAAATGGACGAAGCCGTCGCCCTGCCCGATACAAGTTTTGGAGACTGATAGATGAAATTTTTGGGGCGAATATTTTTCATCATCGGCGCAGCTTTTTGGCTGACGCTCAGCGCAGGCGCAGAAGAAGCCATCAAATCATTCGATGTCGATATTAAAGTCGACCTGGACGGTGATTTTCACATTACTGAGACAATAACCGTGAGCGTTGAGGGCAACCAGATCAATCGCGGGATTTTTCGCGATCTGCCAAAATATCAAGAGGTCGAGGGCGAAAATGTTCCGGTCCGATATGACATTGAATTGGTTAAGCGAAACGATAAAAAAGAACCTTATGAGATATCGACAGTCGGCAATGCTTTGCGCGTGCGAATTGGCAATGCCAATGTCTATCTGCCCTATCAAGACCACACTTATGAAGTCTCTTATGTGGTCAAAGATCAGCTCCGCCGCTTTGATGAATTTGACGAGATTTATTGGAATCTGACCGGCAATTACTGGGCCTTCCCGATTGAAAGTGCGACCGCGACAATTTCTGTTCCGCCCGGCGTGAGGCTCATGGGTCATGACATTTATACCGGAGCGCAGGGACAGAGTTCAAGCGCTGCAAGAATGACTCGTTTGACCAATCCTTACAAAATTGAAGCGACATCGAAATTTGCACCGCGGGAGGGCATGACGGTTTCTTTGCAATTTGAAAAAGGCGTATTCTGGGATACCCCCAATAGTACCAAACGCTATCTCTGGTGGCTTCGAAATGGCGCGCTGGCGCTATTTTCTCTGACTTTTGCGGGCATTAGCGCTTTCTATTTGCGCGCTTGGAACAAAGTCGGCCGCGATCCCGCCAAGCAGCCCGTATTTCCGCATTACGAACCGCCAGAAGGATATTCTCCCGCGGCCGCTAGCTACATATATTATCGCGGCGTACGCGGTCACCGGGCTTTGACCGCGACCCTGATGGGGCTGACGACCAAAAATTGGCTCAATATTGATGCGGCGAAGAAGAAAACGGTGATCACACCGCTGGATCGAAAACTGTCAAAAAAAACCAAATTAGCCCAAAGTTCGGAAGCGCGTCTTAATCTTAACCCAGAAGAAGATTATCTGTTTAACAGGCTATTCCCATCAAGCCGCAAGTCCGCCATTACCTTACAAAGACAGGTCAATTCGCATTTCAACTCTTCTTATACAGCCTTTAAATCACGGCTTCGCGCCGCCTATGGACTTGACTATTACAAGGTCAATATTGGCTATATAATTTTAGGGATTTTGCTCTCGATCACGGCCATCGCAATTGTCATTTCGCAGATTTCTCGTATGACTTCTGGCTGGATTTGGGCAATGATAGGCGGGCTCATCCTATTCAATGTCATATTCATGTTTTTAATGCCGGCTCCAACGCGGAAAGGCCAAAAAATTCGCGCCGAACTGCAAGGTTTTCGCTTGTTTATGAAAACCGCGGAAAAACAAAAGCTGGACGCGGTTGATATACACGGGGATCGCCCGCCGCCTATGACCGTCGAGCGTTATGAACAATTACTTCCCTACGCCATTGCGCTGAACGTCGAAGAACCTTGGAGCCGCTATTTTGAGAAAGTCATGCCGGTTGAGGCCAAAGAATATCAACCCCACTGGGGTGGTTCGAGCCGCAATTATAACAGCATTAGCAGCCTGACGGACAGTATGGTTTCAAATATTAGTAGCGGCGTCAGTTCAGCCGCGCCGCAAAGCTCCGGCTCTTCAGGTTCTGGCGGCGGAGGATTTTCTGGAGGCGGCGGCGGCGGCGGAGGCGGCGGAGGCTGGTAGTATGAAAAAAACAGATCTCACTTTTCAATTTATTCCGATGCCCGGCGTCGAGGGTCTGGAAATCTGCGTTCTCGATGTCGATCTAGCGCGGCAAATCGCAGATGCTGTCTTTCGATTCGCACCTGATAAAATGATCGCCAATCACCGCCATGTCTCGCAAACCAATATGCTGATCCTCTCCGGTGAGCTTATCATATATGAGGATGACGGTTCGGTTCGCGATCGCCGAACCGCCGGCAATTATTATCGCGGCAAACGCGATGACAGTCACTTGGAAGGCGGCGGCCCGGACGGTGCAATTGTGTTTTACAGCGTACGCGGCCACGGCGATGACACAATTATCGAGATCCTTGGCGAGGGCGATATTGTGCTTGGTAAGCTGACCTTCGCCGACGTCAAAGCGATGTCAAATCTAGGCTGAACTTTATTTTAAATTCTTCACCTCACGCTGCGGAAGCGGCATGACGATGCCGTTCTCTTTGAGCGTTCTCCAGACGATGAAATTAAGGTCCGAGGTAAATTTGTTCTCACCGTCATCAATCCCGGAAACCCAAAACTCGATCGCGAAATTGATTGAGTAAGGCCCGAATTCCCGTAGCTCCAGATCAGGCACTTCGGGTTTCATCAGGACTTTATCATAGGCGGAGATCGCCGGGATGAGAATGTCTTCGAGCTTTTCAATATCCGTATCATAAGCAACCCCGAAATAGACTTCATAACGCTGCGCAGGATCCGTATGGGTCCAGTTTTCATAGGTGTTATCTATAAAGGTCGTATTAGGCACCATGATGTCTTTTCCGTCCGTGGTTTCGACGGTTGTCGAGCGCATATTGATGGCCTCCACGTATCCTTCCTGACCGTCTGGAAGAACGATGAAGTCACCCTTCCGAACTGAGCGGTCAAACAAGATGATGAAGCCGGAGACAAAATTCGCCGCGATAGGCTGCAGACCCAGACCAACACCCAAACCAACCGCACTAAAAATCAAAACCAGACCAGACAGCGGAATGCCGGCAAAGCTCATGACCAAAATGACGACGGCGACAAATAGTATAATCTGGAAAAGTTTCGCCACGACCTCGCGTGTTGAGTCGTCGAGGCTCTCCTGCGACCGAATGGCATCCTGCCCCTTGGCGCTTGAGAGATTTCCCAGATAGAAAAATAGGCCGCCAAAAACGCCCAGTTTTACGAGCGTCATAGCGGTGATCGGAGAATCGCCCATTGGTATGACTATCGTTCCGTCTAGGAGGGCGACAAAGTCGTCTAAATAGCCAAAGACGGCGAGCAACGCTAAAGGAATAGCCGTCCAAATCCCTATTTTTTGCAACAGCTCATTGGAAAGGAATTCTTTAATCGCTCGGTAAATTAGAAAAACAACAGCGATGCCCTGAGCGATTTTCACCATCCATGTTTGCTCAAACATAGGGATGGCTTTTAAGATCACCGCAAACAGAGCCAATAGGGCCACAAGCATGATGGCTCGTAGGAAGTTCCGGACGCGGTACACATAGTCGCGGACGATCTTTAATTTCATGCCTTTTTCCGGAGGGTCGCGGAAGAAAAACAACTTCTTTCGAAGCTGCGCCGCAAATATTGGCGCCAGGAAGAAGGCCAAAATAATCGCGCCAATTTGCGCCAAAAAGCTCGGATCTTTAAGCCAGCTAATAACTTGTTTAAGCGCGGCCTGAGCCTTGGCTTTCAGATTAGCCGGGTCAAACAAGCTCGGCCCGGATTCGACGGGCAGATCAGCTTCGGTCTCGGTTACGGCTATATCCTCAGCCTTCGCGCTTTCTGTCAGCGCCTGATAATACGCTCGGTCCGTCTCAATTTTCTGTCGGGCGAGCTCAAGTAGCTGAGCCTCAGCCGGATCGATTTCGGGCGCCGCTTCGGGAGCCTCGACGGGTGTTTCAGGTGCGGTCTGATCATCGACTTGCTCGGCCACCGGCGTTTCGGTTTCCTCTGTCGTTTGCGCATCAACATTCTGCGTAAAAATCAGCGAAAAACAGCAAATTAAAACAATAAAAAAGGCTCTGAGCAGTCTGGGGGACATGATTCTCTCTCTAAAATCTCAATCTGCTATAAAATCGGCGCTAGCTTTTGTAAATCATTTAGGCGATATAGCGCGGCCTTCGCATTTGGAGATTAAAATGAGTAGCCCGAAAAAAGTCGTCCTCGCCTATTCCGGTGGTCTGGATACATCCATCATCCTGAAATGGCTTCAGGAAGAAAAGGGCTATGATGTCGTCACCTTCACCGCTGACCTGGGTCAGGGCGAAGAGCTGGAACCGGCGCGCCGCAAAGCCGAAGCTGCTGGCGTCAAAGAAATTTTCATTGATGATCTGCGCGAAGAATTTGTCCGCGATTTCGTCTTTCCGATGTTCCGCGCCAACGCGCTCTATGAAGGCCTTTATTTGCTGGGCACATCCATCGCGCGGCCCCTGATTGCCAAGCGCCAGATCGAGATCGCCAATATGGTTGGCGCCGACGCTGTCTGTCACGGCGCCACCGGCAAAGGCAATGATCAGGTCCGGTTCGAGCTTGGCTATTACGCGCTTGATCCCAACATCAAGGTCATCGCGCCGTGGCGCGAATGGGACCTCAACTCCCGCACCAAGCTGATCGAATATGCCGAGAAGCACGGCATCGAAATCGCGCTCGATAAACGCGGCGAAGCGCCGTTCTCTGTGGACGCCAATCTGCTCCACACATCATCCGAAGGCAAAGCGCTCGAGGACCCGGCGATCGAGGCACCGGAATTTGTCTATCAGCGCACTGTCTCGCCCGAAGCCGCGCCGGATATAGCCACCTATATTGAAATTGGATTTGAACGCGGCGACGCCGTTTCTATTGATGGGAAGGCCATGAGCCCGTCAACCATCCTGACGAAGCTTAACGAGCTTGGCGGCGAAAACGGCATTGGCCGGCTTGACCTGCTGGAAAACCGCTATGTCGGGATGAAATCACGCGGGATTTACGAAACGCCGGGCGGCACGGTTTTGCTGATGGCGCACCGCGGAATAGAACAGATCACCATGGATAAAGGCGCGATGCACCTGAAAGACGAGCTGATGCCGAAATATGCTGAGCTGGTCTATAATGGCTATTGGTATTCGCCCGAGCGTGAAATGCTGCAGGCGGCAATTGATAAGTCACAGGAACTCGTGACCGGCACGGTGCGGCTCAAACTCTATAAAGGCAATGTCGACATCGTTGGCCGGACATCGCCTTTCTCGCTCTATTCACAGGAACACGTCACCTTCGAAGAAGACGATGTCTATGATCAAGCCGACGCAGGCGGATTCATCAAAATCAACGCGCTCCGTTTGCGGCTCCTAAAGGCTCGCAACCAAAAAGCGGGACGTAATGACTAGTCCGGAAAGCTAGATGTCCCTCGACGTCTGGCTCGCGCTTGTCGCGCTGTTTGGTATTGGAGGTCTGACACCCGGCCCGGCCGTCATGCTCGTGCTGGCCTCATCCTTTCGTTACGGATTTAAACCCGCCATGCTGCCCGCGCTCGGCATTGCCAGCGCCAATGTGATCTGGCTCTTGCTCGCCGCCAGCGGCGCGTTTGCGCTGGTCAAAGCGTTCCCCGCACTCCTGCTTGGCATGAAAGGCCTCGGACTCCTCGTCATTCTCTATATGGCGTTCACCACCATGACCGGCCCTCCGCCTGATCTTGACCATACCGGAGAAGCCCCCAAACGCAGTCATCTCTACGGCCAAGGCGTCGCCCTGCAAATCTCCAGCCCGCTGCCCCTCGTCTATTTCGGACTTTTACTTCCCGCCTATTTCGATGCCGAACTCCCGGTCCTGACCCAGTTCTGGATCATGCTCGCGACGGTGACCGTTACGGAGCTTCTGGGGCTTGCGGTCTATGCGTATGGGGCAACGGGCATTCGGCGCGCCCTACGCGACGAAAAGCAGGCCCGAATTTTTAACATTTTCATAGGTCTGGTTATGATCGTATCGGGAATATGGGCGATCTGGGCGACATCGGTCACTTAATCTAGCGCCAAACACCACCGAACTACACATTAGGCTTGCATTCATTTATAAGCGCTATATCAGCCGCGCGCATAGGCTGCGCGTCAATGAGAAAGTGCCACAATGGATATGTCCAAAATTCCGGCCGGAGAAAATCCACCGTCTGATATTAATGTTATTATCGAAGTTCCGCTCGGCGGCGAGCCGATAAAATATGAGCTGGATAAGGCCTCGGGCGCGATGTTTGTCGACCGCTTTCTTTATACCTCCATGCGCTATCCGTGTAATTACGGCTTCATTCCGCACACACTCTCTGATGATGGTGATCCAACCGATGTGATGGTTTACGGTAACCGGGCTTTGATGCCGGGGTCTGTGGTTCGTGCCCGCCCGATCGGCGTCTTGATGATGGAAGACGAAGCCGGAATTGACGAGAAAATCCTAGCCGTCCCGCACCCGAAACTGACACAGTTTTACAATAAAATTCAGTCGCTTGAAGATATGCCCGAGATAATGATGGAACGCATCACACATTTCTTTGATCACTATAAAGATCTGGAGAAAGAGAAATGGGTCAAAGTCATCGGCTGGGAAGGTCGGGAAAAGGCCGAAGAGCTCATTCTTGCGGGCGTTAAAGCAGCCGCTAAATAAGCAGTATTTTCCCTTAAATTTTTCCCTTAATTCGCCCTTGATTCTGAGCGCTGAATCGTTAGTTTGCCCGCCATCACGCGAGTGGAAGCGTAGTCCTGAGGGGGATTACGGCCAATCTCACATATCGCGAGGGGAAGCGTGCAGCTCGCACGGCCAACTTCATTAAATTTACGAAACGGGCAAACGCCCGGAAATTGAAGGAGATGAATGTGACTATGAATCCACTTTATCTTATAATTGGCGCGGGTGTGCTGGCCGTACTTTACGGCATCATAACCCGGGCAAGACTGATGAAACAGTCAACAGGCAATGAACGTATGAACGAAATTGCCGGCGCTATTCAAGAGGGTGCGCGCGCTTACCTAAACAAGCAGTACAAAACCATCGCCATCGTCGGTGTGGTTGTGACTGCCGTATTGTTTTTCCTCTTTAAAAGCTGGATCGCCCCGGTTGGATTTATCCTCGGCGCTGTTTTATCCGGCGCAGCCGGCTATATCGGCATGCTTGTGTCAGTGCAGGCCAATGTCCGCACAACCGAAGCCTCCCGTAAAAGCCTCGGCGATGGCCTGAAAGTGGCGTTTAACGCCGGTGCTATCACCGGCATGCTCGTGGCTGGCCTCGCGCTACTCGGCCTGGCTGTCTACTATATGGTTCTGACCCAAGGCGCTGGCCATGGATTTGCGAGCCGCGAAGTTGTCGAGGGCCTTGTGTCTCTTTCACTTGGCGCGTCTTTGATCTCTGTTTTTGCCCGTCTTGGCGGCGGTATCTTTACAAAAGGTGCTGACGTTGGCGGCGACCTTGTAGGTAAAGTCGAAGCTGGTATCCCGGAAGATGATCCACGCAACCCTGCGACTATCGCTGATAATGTTGGCGATAATGTTGGTGACTGTGCCGGTATGGCAGCGGATCTTTTCGAAACCTATGTTGTGACAATTGCCGCGACTATGGTTCTCGGATCCATCCTGTTTTCCAATAATGAAACGCTGATGCTCTATCCAATGGCGGTCGGCGCAGCCTGTATCATAACATCCATTGTCGGAACGTTTTTTGTCCGTCTGGGCAAAGGTTCGACAAATGTCATGGGGGCTTTGTATAAAGGCCTAGGTGTTACCGGTCTCTTGTCTGTTGGAGCTATTGCTCTTGTGACAAAGCAAATGCTTGGATTTGACGCCATTGAAGGCGCAGCCTTCACGGGTATGGATCTGCTTTATTGCGCCATTATCGGACTGGTTATCACCGGCCTGATCGTCTGGATTACAGAATATTATACCGGCGTGAAATTCCGTCCGGTTAAATCAGTCGCAGCAGCATCTGAATCCGGTCACGGCACCAATGTCATCCAAGGACTTGCAGTCTCTATGGAAGCTACGGCCCTGCCAGCGCTTGTCATCGTTGTCGGAATTATTGCGACATTCAATATTGGCGGCCTTTACGGTATCGCCACGGCTGTAACAGCTATGCTCGGCGTTGCCGGTATGATTGTGGCGCTCGACGCTTTTGGTCCTGTGACTGATAACGCCGGCGGTATCGCTGAAATGGCCGAGCTTGAGCCGGAAGTCCGTAACACGACGGATACGCTCGACGCGGTTGGTAACACCACCAAAGCGGTCACCAAAGGCTACGCCATTGGCTCTGCCGGTCTTGGCGCGCTTGTTTTGTTTGCGGCCTATACCGAAGACATTAAGCACTTTGCAGCAACGGCGACCGAAGGCTCATTCTTTGACGGCATGAACGTCTCTTTTGATCTCGCCAACCCCTATGTTCTGGTTGGCCTGATTATCGGTGGACTTCTGCCCTATCTGTTTGGCGCTTGGGCGATGCAGTCTGTTGGACGCGCAGCGGCTTCCATTGTTGAAGAAGTTCGTCGTCAGTTCAAAGCCGACCCTGGTATCATGAAGGGCACATCTCGCCCGGATTACGCCAAAGCGGTTGACCTTCTGACCGGCGCAGCGATCCGCGAAATGATTAAACCATCACTTTTGCCTATTCTGTCACCAATCGTCGTTTTCTTCCTCGTCAAAGCAGTTGCAGGACCTGCACAGGCTCTGTCTGCGCTCGGCGCGATGTTGATCGGCGTTATTATTACCGGTCTATTTGTGGCCCTGTCTATGACAGCCGGCGGCGGTGCTTGGGATAATGCCAAGAAGTATATTGAAGATGGCAATCACGGCGGCAAGGGCTCTGAAGCCCACAAAGCCTCTGTGACGGGCGACACAGTCGGCGATCCTTACAAGGATACAGCCGGTCCAGCGGTGAACCCGATGATTAAAATCACCAATATCATTGCGCTTCTGATGCTCGCCGTTCTGGCTGGCGGTCACTAGACGCTTTCAATTTTAGAATTTGAAGCCCTGCCTTGCGCAGGGCTTTTTTTTGGCCTATGTCGCGCAAGTTGCGGAAAAAGCAAAGTTTAAGAGAATGGCAGGTGGGATTATGGCTGAGCAAAAACGCCCGAAAAATCCAAGGCTTCAGAAATTGACTAAACAGGTCAATGAGCTCTCACTCGCCAATGAAAAGCTGCGCACCGAGCGCGACATGCTTTTAAAATTACTGAACGAAAAGCGCGAGGAAGCAACGCAGAAAGATCGAATGATCATTATGATGCGCAACGAGGCCGAGCGTGCCCGCGCTGAAGTTAAAAGCTACTCCAATTCAACGAGCTGGCGCATTACCGCGCCAGTCCGCGCGATTATCCGGTTCTTCAAACGTGGATAGTTTACCAAATGGCGGGTTTTTGGTTTTCCGGCGCATATTGCTGTGAGAAAAACCAGGTTTCAATCGCATAACGCCGCCGCGTATAGGCGGGATCAAAAGACGTACTGTGTAGACAAAGATGGTCGAAAAAGACCGCGTCACCTTCACCAAAACGCGGCCTGACTGCCGGCGTTTCTTTAAATTTTTCTTTCACAGTATCCGGCGCAATGGTCCAGTCATAACGGGCTTTATTTTTCCCAGTTTCAACGACGTGGTTAAATCGTTTGGGAATGAAGTCCATACCCGGACTATCCGTTCCCGCGCCGCACTCATTCAGCGCGATCCAGCAATTCAGGCTTTTAACTTGCCCGGTCATAAAAGCGCCGTCCTGATGCCAGTCAGATGGCACGGTCAGAGGCTCCATGCGCCGGATCACCGACTTGTTAAAAGACAAACAGGGCCGATCACCAAAATAATTGCGCAGCACCGGCTTTAATTTCATATCATCAAAAAGTGCGATGACGCGCTCGAGGGTTTTGGGGCTTAAGAACGTCCACAGAGCGCCATATTTAAACATTATGGACATCGCGCCCATGCGCAAAATTTTTCGCTTGTCCGGGATTTCAATATCGAGCCACTCGGATGTATTTTCGAAACTACCCGTTTGACTATCCGTAAATGCCGCAAATGCCTGATCGAGGCACTCTCGCAGCTCTGCCGATTTCTCCGGAGATACAAGATTCCTAATGATCAATGCACCGTGATGCTGCACCGCGCTTTGTAGCGCGCGTTTATTGAGCTTATCAGCCTCTATTTCCGGCAATCTGTCTCGGCAATTAGAAAAAAGGTCCGGCACATCGATAATCGGCGCAATACTCTCCTGCGGACTTTCCAGAGCCTTCCCGGCGACGATTCTGAGGTCGCGAATTTCCGACAGTAATTGAGGATCTCCGCTCTCAGTATATTTCCGACACAACTGCCGGATTTGCCTAATTAGATCCTGTTGTGGCATATTACCAATAGGTCGGGCTTTGATTATGAGCCGCAAATTCTTCGGCAAAAAACCAGGTTTCAAGCGCGTAGCGCTGTTTCGTGTAATCCGGCGAGTAGGACGTCGCATGGAGATTATAATGATCAAAGAAAATTGCGTCGCCGGCTTTGTAGGTCGGCGTTACGGGCGGTGTATCTTTGAACCATTTATCGATGGAATGAGGAGAAACCGACCATTTAAAAACTCCGTGCTCTCCGCCTGTCGGCATTATTTTATCAAGACGTTTTGGAACAAAGTCCATGCCCGGGCAATCGGTTCCAGCGCCGCAATCTGACAAAGCAATCCACAAATTGACGCTCTTAATGCCGCCGCTCATAAATGCGCCGTCCTGATGCCACTCTGAAGGCTCTTTAAGCGGCTCCATCCGCCGCAGGACAGATTTATTAAACGACAAGCAAGTGCGGCCCTCAAAATATTGATCCAGCGTTGATCTTAGCCCCGCCTGCTCGAAAGCGCCTAGGAGACGATGGCAAACGACCGGCGATAAAAATGTCCAAACTGAGCCTGTCATCATCATGAAAACGACGCTGCCCTTATCATAGACGTCTTTGACAGGTAGATCGAGCCGGAACCAAGGTGAATTGGCATCGCGATCTTCTAGTTTTTTGGAATCGCCGGAGAAATAATTAGCGCTTTCATCAAAAGTCGCGTCAATCCCATCGCGCAGCGCTTTAATGGCTTCCGGTGGGAAAAAATCCCGAACTATCAATGCCCCTTGATGCTGGATAGCGCCGGATAACATGTCTGCGGTCATATCTTGATAGGGAACTTCCGGAATATCATTTTCGACATCCGGGAACGGGTTTTTTGCCGGCTTTATATCGGGCTTACCCTCTAACTTTCCATTTGCTTCGGCGCGGCGCGATAATTGCTGGCCGAATTTGACCCGAAGGTTTCTAAGGCGCACCAAGTGATGCAAATGCCCCGTCTGTTCATAAAGACGTTTCACTTCTGCAATTTTTTCGTCAAATCGTTGCATAGATTGTCAGGCAGTATCTTGCCAATAAGTTCCTAGTTGCGAGCGGATATATGGCATATCACGGGTTAAAATCAAATTGCATTCTCACACGGCTTTCCGTTTGCGTGCGGCCCGTTCTACCCTTATGAGAGCGCCATGACGCCAAAGCAGAAAAATCAACAGATCATAGACGGATTGGAATCCGAAATCGAAGGTCTGAAAGACAGTCTCAAAGCCGAGCGCGAGAAATATCATAAAAGCCAGATTATGCTGGATGAGGCCAATGCACTTATATTGAACGAAAAAACCCAGGGATTTGCCAAAGGGCCACATCAATTTGATGGGCTGACGATCATTATTGCCTATTATAATATCCCGAAACATATCGAACGAACTCTGCAGTCCTGCGCGCCAGCATATCAAAATGCGGCAAAAGATAAAATTGAAGTGATCATCGCCGATAATGGTTCGACCGAGCCGCTACCGGATGATCTACAGCAACGCTTTCCATTTATTTCCAAAATCCTGCGAACCGAAGGCAAACCGAGCCCGGTGTTTGCGCTAAACGCCGCCATAGCGCACGCTAAATTTTCGACCATCGCCTTGATTATTGACGGTGCCCATATTCTCTCGCCGGGCGTTTTTAAAAACACCCGCGAAGTTTGCCAGCTTTATCACCGCCCCGTCATCAATGTGCCGCAATATTATCTTGGCAAAGTGTCACAAAATCTCAATCCGATTACCGATGCGTGGAAGCGCGAGACCTGGTGGCTCAACCGACTGGAATGGCCTCAAAAAGGCTATAATCTTTTTAAATATGCGCTCTTTCCGAGCGAGAATATTCAGCGCGTCTTGCACGGCGCCATTGAAACCAATTGTCTGATCACGACCAAAGAAGTCCTTGAAGATTGCGGCGCGTTTGATGAGCGGTTTGACGAACCGGGTGCGGGCTATGCCAATCTTGAGATATTCTCCCGTCTGACCAATCACGCCGATAACACCTATGTCATCCTGCCGGGCGAGGGAACGTTTCACCAGGATCATGACGGCACGACAACACGAAAATCACCCGAGGAACGAGACCAGCTGGTCGAGAAATTTCGTCAGCGTTATACTGAGGTGACCGGCCTTGAAACTTTGCTCAATCTCAAGAGCCCGCAAGTTTACGGGACTCTGCGCAAATCCTGTGAGAAAATCCCGACCATTTCGCATGAATATGGGCAGGTTAAACAGGGTTTATTGACCAAGCTTGCCAATATTTATGTTGCCCGCGCGCGCGCCGGAATCGAAAATAATTTTCATCCCAAATTGGTTGCCGGAGGCCTGACCGATGAGCGCGAAGCGCGCCCACCGCTTAAACCGATCGGACAGCTGCCAGAGGTCGCCAAACAGTTCGGCGTTGAACCTGAGGCCATGAACTACCTCAATTTCCTGCGCCGCCTTCATGAGGTTCGTCAGCCCGAAATTTACTTTGAAATCGGGGTTGATAAGGGCTTCAGTATGGCTTTGGCCAAATGTCGATGCGTCGGGGTTGATCCGGCTTTTGCCGTGACGACGCCGCTGCCGCCGCGTACCCGCCTGTTTAAAGAAAAAAGCGATAATTTTTTCAAGCAGAAAAAACGCGCCCAGCGCCTGATGGGCGACGGGATTGATTTGGCTTTTATTGATGGAATGCACCTAGCCGAATATGTGGTTCGCGATTTCATTAATGTAGAAAAATATTGCAAGCCCGGCAGCGTCATCATGTTTGACGACGTGCTGCCCGAGCAGATGGAAATGGCCGAGCGTGACCGGCGTTTTAATGCCTGGACCGGCGACGTTTATAAAATCGTTCCGATACTTCGAAAATACCGGCCTGACCTCGAGGTTGGTGTCTTCCACACATTTATAGGCCAATATCGCAAGGGTTTGGCGGTTGTGAAAAACCCCGACCCGAACAGCACTGTTCTCGAAGAAAATTACAAAGATATTGAGCGCGGAATTTTCGAAGAGGATTACGCGATCGACAGCATTGAACATCTCGACACAATGATGCAGATCTCATCTTATTCAGAGTTTGAAAAGTTTATTGCGATTTAGATGAATCTGTTTTTGCGATTTTTGACCGGCTTAATCGGCGCCATCGCCATCGGCGCGACGATCCTTCAGGTCATCGGCCATTTGCAGGAACCAAACTATGATAATGGCTTGATCGTATTATGGGACATGATCCGGTATTTCACGGTTCTGACCAATATCATCATTGGGCTCTTTTTTGTCATCAGCGCCGTCAAAGGACGGTTTTTATCCTATAGCTGGCTCACGGCCTTAACATTATGGATCACCATTGTCGGCGTCGTCTATCATGGTCTTTTATCGTCGGATCATAATCCGGTCGGCATACTCGGCATCACCAATATCGCTCATCATACAATTGTTCCAATCGGCACTGTTTTCGTATGGCTCTTGACGAAAAGCCGCGAAAAGATTGCGCTATCCAGCCCATTTGTCTGGCTGGTATTTCCGCTCGGCTATGGACTTTACGCCATAGCGCGCGGCGCTCTGGTGGACGGCACTTATCCCTATTTTTACATGGACCCAGATATTGTCGGCTGGGCCGGAGTGATTAAAAGCCAGATAGGGTTTGTAGCGCTGTTTTTGGGACTCGGCTTGGTGATCCGTTTGATATCCAACAGTCGCGCATGAAAAACAGTCTTACTAAGAGCTGTGACTGTAAAATTCGGGCTCTGGTAGAATAAATTTGACCCTCGCCCCCAACGCTGCAAAGCAAAAATTGACGCCTACATTCCAACATCCGGATGTAATCCAATCTAGCGCAGAATAGATACATTCACCGACAATAGGGTTTTCTAACATCCAAATCAAACCCGGCCAATTCGGCCGGGTTTTTAAGTTTAATAACTCTAAACCTCAACCCGAAACAAACGGCTAAACTTTCACAAGAATGAGGCAACATTTCGTGAAATGTTCTCAGATAGGTCCCAGGTTTTTAACCTGTGATTGGTCAGAAACCTCACTCCTCCGGCGGAGTTGAGGGTCCTACTGTCAGCTTTGAAAATGTTGCCTGCGCGTAATCGCCATTAGCTTTGTCGACTGCCCATTCCCCGGTTCCAGGGCACCCAGCATACCATAGCCCGCCGCCCGTTTTGGTGCTGCATTGGTTATAAATACCAGCTTTGAAATAGAGGGAATCGCCGGCATAACTATACTTGTTATCAAGCACGTCGACCTTGCCATAAGCATCAACATTATGCACCAAACTCCGTGTATATTTAACCGTGCCGTGTGTATCAGAGGCGAAGGTTAGGTACATGGTGTTTTCATGGACGTTGATTGTGTAGCTAAAGCTTTCCCCCAAAGCGATGCCCGCCGCGCCAGGGTCATTCTTATTCTCCCAAGTATTTCCCCACACCGGGTAAGAGATATCTGTCCGGTTAGGATCATCTTTTGCGAGGTTACGCTCATAATTCCAGAAAACAGATCCGGTTTCATGATCTGGAAATTTTTTATAATAAATTTTTATCGGTTCATTGCCGTAACCAAAACCCGATGAAGTATTGTCATATTTAACAGCATGAATTTGCCCAATAACAGCAGAGTAAGCGGCTTTCGTGTCCGGGTCACCCGCCCGCCTTGCAACATGATCTACATGCAAGGTCGCGTCCAAACGCCCACCAACAGATCCGTATTTATCCGATCCTTTGCGCGCACGGACCGCAAAATTATTGCCCGCACTGTGAGTTTTGATACCCGTATTTGTTCCGCGCAACATTTGCCGTAATTCGCTACGCGTATTGCTGGAATTTTTGGTCGTCGTTGCCTTGTTGGGACTGGCAAAAACCATGCGGTCGTGTTCATCAAGATAGAAAAAAGCAGGATGAGAATATTTTTTTAGTTTTTTTACAGGGATGACATCCGGCTTTTTGTCGCCGTCTCTATCAACCGGCACGGTAATATTCCACTGAGACAAATCAAATTTATCTGCAGGAACAGGGGCTTTTTCTCCGGCCAAGGCCGTTATGGACACACTAGACAGGGCCAGAAGACCAAAGATTCTAACGGCCATTGCACTCGGACGTTTCAATGTACTATTTGTCATGTTTCCAATCCTCCGATTTGCTTCGCAATCACGTTATTTATTTTGTAGTAATTCGTGAAAAGATTTTCAAATGTTTAAATGAAACTCTGGAGGTGAGGATGGGATTCGAACCCACGTTAGGCTATTAACCTAAACACGCTTTCCAAGCGTGCGCCTTAAACCACTCGGCCACCTCACCTTACCAGGTCATTTTCCCCGGCGGTTAACTCCGAGGGGTTGGAGACAAGCGTACGCTTATCTTTAATGTCTGCGAGCCTGTGGCTCGCGGGCGGTGCGCCTTAAACCACTCGGCCACCTCACCTTACCAGGTCATTTTCCCCGGCGGTTTAGCCCGAAGTGAAGCAAGCGCGTTATAAACCTCGCGCCGCTAAATTCAAGTCCGATTAAGGTGCTATTTTATGCTAATATCTGTTTTGCTCTATGTTCAGTAATTTTATCCAATTGGCTGGCCCTCTTGCGATCTGAAGGAACTATTATGCCAAAACATTTTATTTTCAATTTTGCACAAACTCTGACTCTTATCAAACTTTTCCTGTAATCCATCCTATGCTAGCATGGCATTCTTGGGAGGGGATATGCCGGATCAAAAACTGACATTAGGGGTCGAAGAGGAATATCTCGTCGTTGACCCTGCAACCCGAGAAGCCGTCGCAAATCCCCCGGATGATTTTTTTAAAACCTGCCACGACGCGCTCGGCGATTGCGTGACGCCTGAGTTTTTACGGTGTCAGATCGAAATTGCGACTCCCGTCTGTAATGACGTTAGCGAGGCGCGGGCGCATTTAACCCGAATGCGTCTCACGCTCGCTGCTATTGCTAAAGATTTTGGCTATCGCTTGATGGCGGTTTCAACCCATCCATTTACAAATTGGCGAGACCAGAAACCCACAAAAGGCGAACGTTATCAGCAACTTGATGCGGACTTGCAAGGCGCAATCCGGCGTATGTTGATTTGCGGCACGCATGTCCATATTGGCATACTCGATCCTGCCTTGCGCATAGATGTGATGAATCAGATCCGATATTTCATGCCGCATCTATTGGCGTTGTCGACCAGTTCTCCGTTCTGGGAAGGCGATAAGATGGGTATGAAGTCCTACCGGCTTTCGGTGTTTGATGGCATGCCGCGTACGGGCGTCCCTGAATCGATCGCCTCTTACGGAGAGTATGAGCGCTTGGTTGGAACATTGGTCGGCGCCGGCGTGATCGAAGACGCCAGTAAAATCTGGTGGGATCTAAGACCCAGCGTACGGTTTCCAACGCTCGAGTCCAGAGTGACAGATATGTGCACCAATCTTGAAGATACACTCGCCATTGTCGCGACCTATCAATGTATCACGCGGATGCTGATCCACCTTAAAGAACGCAATATTAGATGGCGCGATTATCCCGCACTTCTGATTGCCGAAAATCGGTGGCTAGCGCAGCGCTTTGGTGTCAAAGGCGATCTAATAGATTTTGGCCGCGGGGAATGCCGTCCTTTTAAGGATCTCAATGATGAAATGGTCGGGTTCTTGATGCAGCATGCCGAGGCGCTGGGTTGCGTTGATGAACTTATGCATACCCAAACCATCGTCAAACGCGGATCTTCTGCATGCCGGCAAGTCGAGGTCTTTGATAAGTCTATCGAAGGCGGGAGGTCCAAAACCGACGCGCTAAAAGATGTCGTGGATCACTTGATCGGTGAAACGGTCAGTGGATTAAATTAATCCGCCTGAATTCGCCTCTTTAAATCCCGGCGTATTGCGCCTATCTAGTTCCTTATGCACCCCGCCTATATATCCATTCCCGCCCAGCGCGACATTCCGTTGTTGATATTCGGAGATCATGCCTCGCACCGCATTCCAGATGAATATGATAATCTCGGCCTTTCCGGCGACGATCTCACGCGCCATATTGCCTGGGATATCGGCACGGATGTTGTGGTCAAGACGCTGTGCAAAGAATTTGGATGCGCCGGACAGCTCGCCAACATCTCGCGGCTGCTAATTGATATAAATCGCGACCATCGTTACCCCTGCCTGATACCGGTTGAGAGCGACGGGACTTTAATCCCCGGCAATCGCGCTTTGGATCAATCCCAAAAGGATGATCGTATTGCGAAATATCACACGCCCTATCATGAGGCGCTTGACACCGAGCTCGATAAAATGGGGCGCGGCCTGGCGATTTCCGTTCATAGCTTTACGCCCAAGATGGATATGGGCGACAACCGCGAACTTGAATTCGGACTGCTGGTTAAACATGACGAGCTGAGCGCCGACATGTTCATGGAAGCTCTGGCGGAAATGGAGCCGGGTTGGCGCGTCATGGTCAACGAGCCCTATTCCGCCCATGTCCTCAACTATACGGTCGACACCAGTATTGCGAGCCGGGAACTGCCGCATCTCGCCATCGAGATTAATCAGGCCATGATCGACACCGATGACAAAGCCAAAAAGATTGCGCAGCGAATGGCCAAAGCCCTCACCCCGGTCGTCAATTACTACGCTGCGGAGCACAAGGAGCAGGCTTATGCTAGCTGAGAACCCACTCCACCATTTAAGCGGTCACAATATGTTTTCCGAATTCCCGCAAGGGCATGAGCAGGCCATGTTCGGCATGGGCTGTTTCTGGGGCGTTGAGCGCATTTTCTGGCAGCTGGACGGCGTTTATGTGACGAGCGTTGGCTATGCTGGAGGCGACACATCAAACCCGGACTACAAACATGTCTGTACCGGCACAACCAATCACGCCGAAGTCGTGCATGTCGTTTATGACCCCAAAGTCATCACCTATGACGATCTCCTAAAAGTGTTTTTCGAAAATCACGATCCCACACAAGGCGATAGACAGGGCAACGACCGAGGCACGCAATATCGCAGCGCGATTTATACCTATTCAGACACGCAGGTCGCGGCGGCCAACGCCGCCAAAGAGCGCTACGAACCTCTATTCATCAAAGATGGTTTTGGCCCAATCACAACCGAAATCGCGGCTATTGGAAAGTACCACCCAGCCGAAGACTACCATCAACAATATCTCGCCAAAAACCCACAGGGCTATTGCGGCATTGGCGGTACTGGGGTGAGTTGTCCTATCCCGGTTCGGGGCTAACCTGCACCCACATTTTCCGCTCACCCCCGCGCAGGCGGGGGTCTGAACATCTATCAGAATAATAAATTTTCTTCTCGGTCCCAGGTACCTGTCACCCTGTTTAGATCCCCGCCTGCGCGGGGATAAGCGGTGATTAAAACTATTCGACTTGGCCTCCTCCGAAAGACGTCCTATAGTGCCCCAACAAAAAAAGGGGATTGGGGTGCTACTTCGGCGCATTACTAAACACGTCAAAGACCAGAACTGGTTCGCGGTTTTCCTCGACTTTTTCATCGTTGTGGCCGGTATCCTGATTGCTTTCCAGATCAATGCATGGAGCGACCGGCAGGCCCTACACAAAGCGGCGACTTCATCACTGACTATGCTGCTGGACGATCTGAATATGGACCTGCAGAGACTGGACGTCGTCGCGGCGGCGCAAACAACTCGGATCAATGCGTTTCGGCGCGCAACCAATGCACTTTTAGAACCGCAGCCTGATCATGAAAAAATCGCAGTCGATATCAACCTCGGCAGTGACAATAACCGGACGCTTCTGGCCCGCGATACGGTTTACGACACGATGGAGAAAGAAGGCCATATGTTGGCCCTTCCGAGTGAACTCAGGCGCAAGATCAGCACCACCTATGGCTATGATTTCCCCGCCCTGTCCACCGCCGGCCTGCAGATGGACGATAATCAGGATGAAGTCGACTCCCGGTGCATGGATATCTATTGGGATTGGGATTTGGGCGTCCCCATCAGCGAAGCCGCCGAGGATCTGGCGCGCTTGCGCAACTGCCTCGCCAATCTCCGGAATTACTCTTCCTGGTATCTTGGCGAAGCCGAAGGCCAATACCGGCAAAATGCAGATGCATTGAAAACCGCGCTCGAAGCCGAACTGGGCATCGAACATACGGAGACCCAATAATGCTCCTCCGCTCCCTAACAAAACACGTCAAGGATCAGAACTGCTAACGTCCGCAATTGGGGAGAAACGTCCGTCGCTTCGGGGCAAAAGAGGACATTAGCCAAATGACGAATATCCGGTGACTTTCGCGGCTGCGCTTGCAACATTTGCAGGGGTAGTAATTATTACCACCCTGTGTTATTGTGCGCTCTACACCTGTTTAAAGGAGCATTTGTGCCTGCCAAAAACACCAAAAGCATAGCCTTAACGTCGCAATGGGGTCGCTGGATTGATGACCTAGTCAAGAGCGGTGAATATCAAAGTGCAAGTGAAGTCGTTCGCGATGGCCTGCGGGTTTTGCGTAATGGTCATGATCGGGAGGCAGCGGAACTTGCTGAAATTCGTGCGCGTTTGGCTAGATCATTGGACGAAGCAGACGCGGGAAACTTTGCAAATGGAACAGGTGAAAATGCGGTGCGGCGGGCGTTAAAAACGGCTCGGGCCAAGGCGGGCTCATGAAGCCTTGGCGGTTAACGCCACAAGCAGAGCATAGCCTTACCGAAATTTTCATTTGGACGATTGAGATCTTTGGCGAGCGACAAGCGCTCACCTATCAAGACGTCATAATCGACCGTATCAATATGATCGCCAATAATCAGCCGCCACACCCACGACCATGCGCTGTGCTTATGCCCGGACCATCAGTAGCAGATGATTTAACCTATTTCCGTGAGGGTGGGCATTATATTATTCTACGCGAGACCGATAAAATGGTCGAAGTCTTGGATTTTCTTCATCAAAATTCAAATCTGCCCGCCCATATTAAAAGGTTGATATAAATAATGCTCCGAGGATGTATAACAGCCGCCGCCCTGACGCTGGTATTTACTTTGCCCGCCTGCCAGAAAACGCAGGGCACAAACTTTGAAATTGAAACAGGCAGCAGCTTTATCGAACTCGGTCAGGATATCGCCAAGACCCACTGCGCCGTTTGCCACAACACCGAGAAAACCGGCACAAGCCCGCGCAAGGATGCACCGCCGCTGCGCGCCGTTCTGGCCAATTACAACTCGGTTTCTCTGGCCGACGATTTTCGCGAACATATTCATGTCGGCCATCCGGATATGCCGGATTTCGAATTTTCAGTCAAAGAGATTGACGGGCTGATCGCCTATCTGAGATCTATCCAAGAGACTGACTAGCCAGCAGCGAGGTACAAGCGCTAGTCAAAAGGCCGTTCATTCCCTATAATACCTTCAAAAATAAGGGGAGAGATCATGAAAACATCTAAAACGACTATCATCGACGCGCCGGCAAATATTGTCTTTTTATGGCTCGAGGATAATGAACGTCTCCGTCAATGGATTCCCAGCCTGGTCGAAGATGAGCCCCTCATCGAAACACCTGAAAAGGTCGGATCTAAATTCCGCCAGGTCTATCTGGAAAATGGCAAACGCATGGAGATGGTTGGCGAGATTACCGCCTATTCAGAAAATGAGCGTCTGCGGTGCTACATCACCGGCAAGATGTTTGATCTGGATGTCGACTATATCCTCAAAGCCAACTCCGATACGCAAACCGAGCTGACGCAGGATAGCGAAATCAAGATGAAAGGCTTTATGAAAATCATGTCCCCGATCATGTGGCTCGCCTCCAAGTTCAGTAAAAATAACGCCCAGGATAAGGCCCACGCCATGCTCAAAGAAATGGCTGAGACGGAGTTTCAGGCGGGTAAGGCCTAGATCCTACCCCCGGCACTTTACCCCCGGCACATGGCGCATATTTTATTCCCGGAGGGATCGCGCAAATAGGCCAGATAGAGACGCATACCCGCACCTTCCCGCCAACCGGGAGGATCTTCAATGGCTTTTCCGCCGGCTTTCAGTCCGGCCTTGTGAAAAGCGTCGGCTTCTTCGGGTGTGGTCGCCGTAAACCCGATTGTACTACCATTGGCGGATGTCGCCTTTTTCCCGTCGATGGGCGCGGTCAGCATAAACAGGCTGCCGCTGTGAAAATACATCACCCGACCATAGGGATCGACCTTACCGGGCTTCGCGCCCATTGCGCCGAGCGCGGCATCGTAAAAAGTTTTCGAAGCTTCGACATCATTGGCGCCGAGCATGACATGGCTGAACATTATATTTCCCTTTGTTGCCGGGTCTGAACCAATCCCCACCCGCTCACACCGCTGAAGCGCGGTGTCCAAGCTATATTGACGATAAAAACCAAAAACTCAAATTGATTCCTCGATCTGCAGTGACGTTTTTCGGGAACCGGCGACTTCTCTGGCGCGGCCGCAGCGGAGTGGATTGCTGAGGATTTCTATGGCGTGACAATTGCCGTTTTTCGGGTCTGAAAAACTTACGAATTTTTAATTCCCAGAAATCTTGAAATGGAATTTTTCGATTATTACCTCCTAGCCGCGGGTCACCGATGCCGGGGCTCGCGACGCGAAATCAGAGAGGGGTTCTGGTAATCGTTAGAGCCTCTTGAGATTTAGGTCGCTCGTTTGGACGGGATGGGCTGGTCACAATCACGACCAGCCGATCATTCCCCTCCATTTGTTATCCGGCACCGAACCATTCCCGCAAACATGACGGCTAGAGCGCCCGCGCGCCGCGCGAGCGCAAAGTCAGCAGATTGGAAACGTAAAAAGGAGGTCAAACTAATGTATACAACCTATCCCGGTAATTATGGCTGGAGTCCTTTATCCCAATTGCGCCGGATGCAGGAATCCATGAACCAGCTGTTCGAATCAAATTCGTCCATGGGCCGGTCAAATTACCCCGCCGTTAACATGTATGCCAAAGATGACGGCTTGCTTGTCACGGCCGAAATTCCGGGCTTTGACAATGATAATCTCGACATCACGGTGCATGGCGATACGCTGCGTATTGAGGGCAAGTCCGGTCAAGACGACGCGGAAAAAGCAGATGCCTGGCACCGCCGCGAGCGCAGCCAGGGTCAATTTTCCCGCGCCGTTGAACTGCCCTTCCGGGCCGACCCGGACAGTGTCGAGGCCCGCCTGAATAGCGGCGTTCTAGAAATTGAAATGCGCCGGCCGGAAGAAGACAAACCCCGCCGTATCACTGTCAACGGATAACCAACTTACGGAAAGGAGAGTAATATGAGCAAAGAATTGACAACAAAGTCCGACAATAGTGTTAGCCATCTGGACGATTACCGCGCGCCGGTGACCTACCGGCCGCCGACCGATATTTTTGATCTTGGTGACAAGCTCGTCATCGAACTCGACATGCCCGGCGTTGCCAAAGACGATATCGATATTTCGCTAGAGAAGCATGTCCTGACCATTCGCGGACGCGCCAAGACCAGCGACCGCGATGGCTGGAAAATGATCTATTCCGAGTATGGCGAAGGCGATTATGAGCGTGCATTTGCGCTATCGGATCAATTGGATGAAGCCAAAATCGATGCCGCTTTGAAAGACGGTGTTTTGCGCCTTGAGCTCCCGAAAGCGGAAAGCGCCAAGGCACGCAAGATCAACGTCAAAGCCGCGTAAACCTGATTAAAGAAAGGAGGCAATAATGAAAGTTCGCGATCTCGTACCTTGGGGTCGGAGTAAATCAGACGGCGCGCGATCAATCCGCGCTCCGGAACGGCTCCAGGATCGCACCGATAGTCAAAGCCAGGCTATCCAGTCCCTTCGCGGGGATATTAACAGTGTTTTCGACCGTTTTTTTGATCGGTTCGAAACCGCATTTCTACCCCGCGATTTTCAGGGGGCTGGCGCATTTACCCAGCCGAGCCTGGATATTAGCGAAGGAAAAAACAAGGTCTCGGTGAGTGTCGATCTACCCGGATTGGAGGACAAGGAAATAGAAGTGTCCTTCACCGGAGATGTTCTGACCATCCGCGGCGAACGCAATGAAGAACACCGGACAGAAGAGGATGGGCGAATTGTGCAGGAACGGAATTACGGCTCATTTTACCGCACAGTTCAGCTTCCGTCCGGCGTTAAACCGGAGGCCGCAAAAGCCCGGTTTAAGAACGGCGTTCTGACCGTGACCGTGCCCAAAACTGGCGGCGCAAAGTCAATCACAAAAAGGATCGACGTGCGCGCTGCATAACATCACCCAACGCCGGAGAGTCGGGTTTGCAGGCTCTCCGGCCCTAGATCAGACAGGAGCTTACAATGACTTTATCAAAGCAAACACAAAACTTTAAAAAACTCGCCGTGGGCTTACTTGGCTCTACCATGTTAATTGCAGCGCCTGCTTTCGCGCAGGCATCCGCGCCGGCCCACCAAACCGAAGCCGAAGCCAGCGTTGAAACTTCGCTAAATGCAGAAGTAACCCGGCAGGCAGATGAAAAACGTGCGAAACTGTTCAGTCGCGCTGTGAGCGCTGTCAAAGAAACCGATAACGCAATCGCGGCGCTGGAAGACGGAGATTCCGAGCGCGCTCTGGAAGCCCTGGCCGGCGCGACCGGCGAGCTGGACATAATTTTAGCCCGCGAACCGAGCTTGGCCTTGGCGCCAATTGATGTCAGCACGGCCCGGCTCGACCTCATCGCCAGTGTCGATGACATCAAGGAAATGCGAAATGAAATACAGGCGCTGGTGAAATCAGGCGAACTGCAAGAGGCGCGTCTGTTGATGAAGGACTTTGGTAGTGAAGTGCGCGTGACAACAACAAATATGCCGCTCGGTACCTATCCTGACGCCTTAAAGTCAGCGGCCGCCCTGATCGATGACGGCGAGATGGAAGCCGCGCGGGTCGTGCTTGATACCGCTCTGGGCACTTTCGTTGTTCAGGATGTGATCGCGCCGATCCCCTTGATCCGCGCACAATCCATGCTGGATCTGGCTCAATCCTATCTTGCTGACGAGATAGAAACGGACGGCGAAGAGATGAGCCAGGACGACCGGATCGAAGCTGCGCAGGTCCTGCGCAACAACGCGGCCTATCAGGTCGAAATGGCCAAAGCCCTTGGGTATGGCGATATCGACCTCTACCGTGCGCTTGAGAGCGACCTGGATAAGCTAAAGAAGCAGGTCGATCGCAAGGGCGATACTGGCGGATTGTTTTCATCCCTTCGTCGCCAGATCGAGGCCTTAGCCAGCCAAAATGATGAAACTTAACCCCCCAAACTGAAAGGAGAACTAAATATGATGAAACCACTTACAGCAGCCACGTTGGCGGCGACAGCGACCCTCCTGTTTCCGCTCAGCGCACAGGCGGATATGGCGCAGCAGGCTCAGCCGGCAGCCGACGTCAGTGTGACGGCGATATATAATGAGGAAGCCCTGATTGACCGCGCAGTAGCGGCCCCGGACGGCCTAATCCCGGTCATCGGCCAGGACGGCCGCCTATATTACAATAAGGTGGTCAGCCCGAACGAACTTCCTAAGGTCGATTTCGACCTCGAGGTCATCGACACTTACACTTTTGAACATGATGGACGGGTCTACACAAATAAAGTTGTAGCCTACCCGTCTTAATCCAAACAAGGGGTGCAGTCCCGAGGCGCGCACGGCTTGCCGTGCGCGCTGTCCTTTGACGCTTAGCCTATTCGATTATCCTGCATCGACTTTTCATGTCTTGCCTGAATTAATGACACCTAAAATGCCAAATTATTATTGTATTGGCACTTAATGTGCCATATATAGCGGAAAACAAATGTAACCAGGGGAAATATCAATGGCATCACGCTTAACCATATTAGCTGTGACAACAGCTCTTTCTGCATCGCTCTCTCTACCGTCTGTTGCACAGACCGCTGAGGACGAAGTTATCGTTACGGCGACCAAAAGGCCGGAGACGATTTTTGATGTTCCCGTCCCGGTTACAGCTGTCTCCGGAGAAGAGCTGGACAAAGCCCAAATCCGTGACATCTCGGATCTTCAAAATTCGGCGCCTTCCCTGACCTTTAATCAGTCTACCGGCGCCTCGACATCAGTTTTTGCCATTCGCGGCATAGGCACAGCCGGCCAAAACACCGGTCTTGAACAATCTGTCGGTGTCATCATTGACGGCGTCCATCGCGGACGTCCGGGTTCTGCTCTTGGCGATTACATCGATATTGAACAGGTCGAAGTCCTGCGCGGGCCGCAGGGTACTATATTTGGAAAGAACACATCGGCCGGCGTTGTCAATGTGCGAACGTCCAAGCCAAGTTTTGACCGCCGCGTCAAAGCCGATGTTTCGGTTGGCAATTACAATCTCAAACAAATTCGGGCGGCTTATTCCGACGGGCTCAGCGACGAGCTCGCCTTTAGCCTGGCGGGTTCCTATCAGAACCGCGACGGTTATGTTGAAAACCTGAATGATGGCGGCTCGCTCAATGATCGTGACCGCTGGACCCTGCGCGGGCAAATCCTTTGGGAACCGTCTGATGATTTCTCTCTGCGGGTAATCGGTGATGTGAGCGAAATGGACGAAGTCTGCTGCGCGGCGACGCCGATCCTTAACGGCCCTGCCGCAGCCGCAGTACAGGCCAATGGCGGGCAGATATTGTCCGGAACGGCCGGCATGATTGGCCCCTATAGCGGAACAATCGTCGACATTGATAATCGGCAAGTCAGCCTGAACACAGACACGCAAAAACTATCCGATCCAATTAAAGACAAAGGCGTATCGGCAGAAGCCGAATGGGATCTCGGCGGTATGACGGCGACGGCGATCGGCGCTTATCGCACCTTTGAATATATACCATTGACCGAGGGTGATTTTACAAATCTTGACATGTTTACAGCCAGTAATAGGCAGGACCTGAACGAAAAATCATTGGAACTCCGCCTGTCGTCAGACGGCGTTCAAGATGTTGACTGGCTGATCGGCGGTTTTTACTCCGATCAGCATATTGATGCGCTCAATATTCTGGAATTCGGAACCGATACGCGGGCCTATTTCGACGACTTGCTACCGGTGGTTTTCGGACAGCCCGTTCTTAATCTGGTTGAAAACAATCAAATGGTGCCGCGCGGAACATTTGCTGCGGATGGTGTGGCATCGGCGGATAGTTTTGATTATAATGCCGAAAGTTTCGCCGTGTTTGGCAATGCAACCTGGCACGCAACGGATCAACTCGATCTGTCCATCGGCGCGCGTTATACAGATGAAAGCAAACAGGCCGACTATAATATCAATGCAACAGATCCATTCTCCCAAGTCGATCTTCGGACTATTTTTGGCGGATTATTTATAGGCATCCGGCAATTACAGATTGCGCCAGCCGTTGTTCCGTTTGACGTTGATTACAGCGATGATGATTTTTCTGTCACAGGCAGTCTCTCCTATGAGTTTTCACCGGATTACAATGCCTATTTCCGCTATGCTCAGGGATATAAATCCGGCGGCTTTAATCTAACGAGGACTGGCCCCAACACAATTGCTGGCGTCCCGGACCGTGTGTCTAACTATGACGCGTTAGTCGCAATTGATCCAAGTCTAACGCCGACCCAGTCCCTTCGCGATGCGGTGACCTTTCAGCCGGAACAAGCCGAAACGTTTGAGCTTGGTCTCAAGACCCGGTGGCTGGACCGCAAGGTCAAGCTGGACATGGCCTTCTTCTTACAAGAACTTGAGAACTTCCAGGCCAATTCGTTTAACGGTACGGTCTTCACAATCCGGAACGCGGGCTCCGTGGAGGGGCACGGCGCAGAGCTCGACTATAGCGTACAGTTCAGCGATCGCTGGAATTACACCGGCTCCGCTTCATTTCAGGATATCAAATATAAAACTTTTACAGCTGCAGGTCCCACCCAAGCACAAATTAGTGCCGGGCAAAGCGTTCAAAACCTGACGGGCCAAAAACCAAACTTCATATCCGATGTCAGCTTGACAGGTAACATGACCTATGAATTGCCCGTCACCAATAAACATAATCTGTTGGCCCGCGGCGCCTATCGTTATCGCTCGGAATATAATACGGCTCAGGACCTCGACCCAGTCGCGCAGCAGCCCTCGTTCTGGACATTTGATACGAGTCTCGCATTAGTGCCTGAAGACTCATTCTGGAGTTTTGAGGTTTGGGCAAAAAATATCACCAATGAGACCGTGCAGAACATCGTCTTTGACGCGCCGCTACAGGCCGGATCATTTGCCGGATTTTTTGAACCGCCACGTACATATGGCGCGACGCTACGGCTTAACTGGGACTAAGCTAAAGTCTTCCCCGAGATTGGTAATCTCGAATAACTGGCCCGCTTCAAGCGGGCCTTTTTTATTGAGCCTATCTCGGCTTTAGCGAGAATGTATCGACGATCGCCGGAATCTGCGCTTCATGAAATTGCTTCCGGGAATTCCAGATCTTGATGTAGCGATAAAACGGCACGGCCGGGTAGAGATGGTGCACGAGATGATAATTCTGATACAAGAATAAAGGCGTCAGCAACCACTCCATACCAACACGGTTCGACGTGCATCGATAGGGCTCTTCTTTGGCATAAGCCTCATGCGGATAATGGGGCAGAAAATCAAAACCGATAATGATGAAAAACTTAGAGATGCGTGTCGGAATGAAGAACAGCAATAGGTAATATTGCAACCAACCAGCCGCAATCATCACCGCTATAACGCTGAAGACAAATATAACCGCAAAATAGAATTCATACCGTTCCTTCTTGGGTCTTTTCTTGAAAACATCAGGTGCCAGATAATTTTTGAAATAGATAAAGTCCAATGTCAGCCATTTAAACGGTAGCAACCATTTTGGACCCGTCCCGGAATAGACATCAGGGTCTTTGACAGGGTCATTGGTGAACCTGTGATGCCGCATGTGAATAAATCGGAATACTGGAAAAAAAGGCCCGGGCTCGAGTAGCAACATTGAAATGCGCCCGGCAAAATCATTCACCTTTCGGTTTGAACAAACGGCGCTATGGGTCGCCTCGTGAGCCGCGGGAAAAGCCATATAGGATGCGACTGCGTTGAAAAACATCGCCCAACCGAGCGGCAATCTTTCGGTGATATGGGCATAAGTTGACACGCCGAAAATAACGAATGCCGCCCCTAAAAGGGTGACCGTCGGCCAGGCAAGTTTTGGCTTTTGCATGAGCTTTTTGAAAAGCTCTAAATCATCGGTATTTTCGGCAAAAGGAGAGTTCGGGTTCACAGTCTGCTCCATCAACTAAAGGCGTTGATGGACACTATGTATTGACACTTATAATGTCAATACAATCCAGCTAAGGCTTCACTCCCCGCTTCGGGAGTTGACTACCCCTTTAGAGACACCATAATGCCGCGCTTTGGCGAGACTTTGTTGTCCAGGGTTTCAATCCAGATATCGCGGGCGGCTTCCATGCCGTTTAAAAACTCCACATCTAGATTATCGGACGTACGGGCGGCCAGCTGCGCGCCGGCTGCGTAGGCTTTCTGGAACAAAACGCCAGGGCCCCAATCTTTATTACGTTTACCGATTTGAGCGGGCGCAAAGAAAAACTCCGGCTTGGCGCCTGGCATGTCGCCGCCCCCTCGCCGCTCTTCCCAATGAGTGGCGCCGACGCCGATAGAGCGCACCATATTCTCACCGAGATGATTATGGAGCCTATTGCGCAGTTCGCCATTGCCAGACATATCCACATAAACAGACTTTTTGGATGGATCGATTTCGGCTTCATTGCCGTAAGTGACGACCTGATGGCAGTCACCCAGGCTTTCTACAAAGGCCTTGTTCCCCGGGGATGTGAGGCCAATAATCCTACCGCCAAAATCTGTTTCGGAATTGACGAAAGCCGCCATGCCGAACCCTGTCTTGGATGAGACTGACCCGATTAAGACCTGCTCCGCGCCCCAATAATTATTGTCTTCCAGAAAATCTGCCAGAACGTAACCCGTGACAAAGAGCGGGAATAAAAGGCAGCGCTCATTCTCCAAAGTCTTGTAAAGCGCCGGCTCGCCCGCCGTTCGATTATAGCCGTTGTAAAGCTCCGGCAAAGGCTGACGATGTTCGGCCACATCCACGAAAGATGCCGCTTTGAGTTTGCCCGGCCTCATAATGACTTCGCTCGCCATGGGTAAAAATCCGTATATCCGTTCGCCTGCCTCGACACCGTCGCACTTACTCTCAACGATATCGGCCATACCCCAAACAGGGACCTTGCCCCAATTGACGCCGTCATCGGAGCTCACAGGATAATATTTCCAATACCCAATCATATCGCCGGAAACCGCATAGCTAACATTATTAGCTGTCAGGCCATATTTATCTATGGCGACACGAACTTCGCCGTCGGCTAAAGGTCGGGACTCGGATTCAACGATTTTTGTGTTCCGGTAATTGTCGCGGTCGATCAAAAGTTCCTGCATGTCTATTTCCTCAATTCAAAAAAGAATAAAGCGTTCTGCGCCAGAGACGCTAAAAGTAAGAGCAATAACGGTACCCAAATTTTGGGTCTCAGATAAGTGCTCATTTGAATATGGGTTGGGAAAGACGTTGTTCCATCGATAGCCGCGAGTTTGAATTTATGGCTATCTTTGAACCGCAGGTCCGTGGCCAATGTCAGCAGATCGCGGCGACTACGATAACGCATCATACTGACGATATGGAATCCCTCATCTGCAGTAGAATTCCAACTATCAATATATCCCCCTTTTTTTCGCGCCAGAACTGCGGGGTGCCCGCCTCGTTTAAATAGCGCTTTACTAAATGGACCAAAATATCCTTGAATGAGTTCCGGCCCTGTCGAGCTTTCGCCAGTTTCCGGATGCTCAACTTCGCCTTGATGGAATCTGACCAAGTTAAGCATGACAAATTCTTTGCCGTCATCTTCTTCCATGAATTTCAATAAAATTTCCGGATCTGTTGGAGACTGGCTTGAGTTCGCTGCAAACCGCTCTGCATAGAGTTTGATCTCATCGGGTTTTAACGGACCTTTCCAGTTAAAATACCACGCGGCAAATACCAAATAAGCCAGCGCTGCAACTATCCAAATATACCAATTCATCATCTTACCTTTATCAATAGTTTGCCGTGATTGCCGCCCGAGAACAGCATTTCAAAAGCCTCCGGGAAGCTTTCGATACCTTCAACAATATGCTCGCGAAAAATAAGGTCACCCCTCTTCTGCGCAGTTAGAAGCGCCGTAAATGCCTCGGGAATCCGGTGCATATAATCCTTCATGGTAAAGCCCTGCATCTTGGCGCTTTGTGCGATAAGTTGCATGTAGTTCTTTGGACCTTGTTGTGTATGCCAATCGGCGTATTGCGAAATGGCCCCGCAGACGACTATAGTGCCTTTATAGTTTATGCGCGCCAACACAGCGTCGAGAATTTCGCCGCCAACATTGTCGAAGTAAACATCAATGCCGTCGGGGCATTCTCTATCCAGCCCATCTTTGATGCTCTCGTTTTTGTAATCGATCGCCCCGTCAAGCTTGAGCTCATCCGTTAAGAATGCACATTTGGTCGGGCCACCGGCAATGCCGATGACCCTTGCTCCACTATTACGCGCCATTTGCGACGCAATCGTTCCGACGGCCCCGGCCGCAGCCGATACAACAACCGTTTTTCCGGGTTTGGGCTGGCCGATATCCATCATGCCGAAATAGCCCGTATAGCCGGTCATGCCGAGACCTGAGAGAAAATGATTGGGCGGCGCTAGGCTCACATCGACTTTTCGAAAATGTTTGCCTCTGAGCACGCCTTCGGTCTGCATGCCCGTGAATCCGGTGACCCAGTCACCCACTTGCAATCCATCAAATTTGGACTCCGTAACTTCGCCTATTCCGAAAGCGCGCATGATCTGACCGGGTTTGACGGGCGGCATGTAGCTACGTTTATTGGTCGTCCAGCCGCTCATAGCCGGGTCAACGGAAATCCAGTCAAACCGGACAAGAACCTCCCCGTCCTGCACAGGCGGCGGATCATCATGGGTCAGTTCAAAAATATCATTGCCGGTTTCGGCAGTTCGAAAACGAGTCATGCGATATTGAGAGGTCATGCCTTCAAACTTTCATAAAATTTGAGCACTTCGCGCGCATAGTCTTGCGGGATATCTTCCAACAGAAAATGTGATCCACCTTTGAGGATAATCGGCTCATAATCGCGTGTCCCGGGAATAGCGGGCCGGACGGACTTATAGCCTTTTGGCGCGATTTTGTCCTTATCGGAAAAAAGGTTCAAAAACGGCTTTTCGAAATTTTTAAGCTTCTGCAAAGCCTGCCAGTTTTCCGTCAACATGGGATTATCATTTCGGGTCGGCAGCATTTGCGTAAATTGCCGAATGCCTGTGAGATAGGACCTGTGCGGATAAGGCGCGGCGTAACTCTCAATATCAGCTTCAGGCATATCCGAGAGCGTAATTTTTGAAATCGTCTTCCAAAATTTCCATCCCTTGTTCACGCGAATCCAAAGCTGAAAGGCCCGCAAGAACCCTGCGCCCTTTCTGGCCATTTTTTTTATGGGTTTATCGGGATTTCTGCCGGCCAAACCTGTATTGGACATAATGATGGATGACACTTTGTCTTGATTATCAGCGATGGCCCGCAACCCGGTTATTCCGCCCCAATCATGTAAAATGAAATGCGCGTCTTTGACGCCTAATTCTTCAAATAATGCCTGTTTCACCCAGGCCTCATGACGAGCAATCGTATAGTCGATCATCTTGGTAGGTTTGTCGGAACGCCCGGCCCCAATATGGTCAATGGCGATGGCGCGGTAGCCATTCTCCGCCAAAACAGGAATGAGCTTACGCCACATATAAGACCAAGTTGGATTGCCGTGCAGCATAACCACCAACGTGCCATCTTTAGGCCCCTCATCCACATAGTGCATGCGAAGCTTGCCGCCTTCCTGGTCATCCACCTCTACATAATTGGGCGCAAAGGGATAATCCGCCAGATTGTCAAAACAGCTATCGGGGCTTCGGTTAAATTCCATGACTTAAGCCCAGACCTCATGATAGTCTTTGCGCAGGACCCGGCGGCTGGGTCGTTTGTCGAGGAAGGGTTCCAGACCCGTCTTGGCAAACAGGCTGCGAATGTCGGCTTGTGTGTTTTCCGAACAACTGTCGAAATGGTCCCATAGGCGCTGCGCCAGATAGAAACGATACGGCATAACGACAGAAGACATTTCAATGCCGCGCCATTCAAACGCCGCAAAGCCGATGCCCCGTCCCAAAGGCGCTTTGACTTTTTCCGGGTTTTCGCCCTGATCGGCCAGCCAGTTATCCGTAAAATCAACTTGAGCGGAAAATTCCGCCGCATATTCCTCGCCCACATAGCGCATCAGAGCCGTTAAAGTTTCCGGCAATTCATCGACTGCATACTGACCTTCTTTAGGCTCAACCAACGTATGTTCTTCGGTGACCTCAGGTCGGTTCATCCGCTCAACCCAGTTCCAAACCAAAGGCGCAGTCGTTTTCATCAGAAACGTCGGCTTTGGATCCCGGGCCAAGTGGGCATATAGCGGGTTAAACAGGCCATAATCCCCAATGGTCGGACGGTCCCCTAGTAAGAAAAAACTGCGCTCTAAATGCGCGCTAAACAATGCTAGAAACTCCGCATAGCTCTCTTCGATAAGCTTGATGGATTCATCAAAAACCCCAAAAGCTTTGGCCGCTTTGCGCATACGGCCCGAAGCATGATCAAACCCGGCATCATTGGCCTTGGCGCCCATATCAACAGGCATGACATCCCTGAAACTGACCTTGAGGAACGCCAGATTATCGTCGTCAAAATTCCAGCGGTAATGCATGGCCGGGCGCAATAGGCCCTCATTGCCAAAGAGCTGAAATAATAACGACACCGCCTTGGTGACCGGGTCTTCGGGGAAGAGCGGTTCGTGTCCTAATCCCCGCCTTTCAAGATATTCCAGTATATCCGTTCCGTCCTGAATGATATCCCCCTCAGGGGATTCAATCACCGGCATGATAAAGCGCTGCATATGCGAATAAATACGGGTCATGAACTCCGAATGACCGGCTCCGCGCTCCGTCACCGGAATACGGTTTCGGCGCATATAGGCCCGCGCCTTGCCGGTAAAGAGCGACGCTTGCATGCCGTAGAGTATGTAGTCTGTCGACGTCATATTTTGTCCTAAAATGCGCTTTACCTGCTCCGGTATTTATATTATGACACTAACAATGTCATAATGATAAAATCAAGAATAAATTGGGGAATCTTCCAAGTTTGAGTCTATAGAAATTTATGTCTCTAAAATCCTTCATCGTCCCGCGCGCTGCGCAGAAACTCCTCGGAGAAGACCGGCTCAATAAACAACGCGCGAAATTTGAACGTAGCCGCGTGACAAAGGGTGAAGCCCACAAAGTTGAGTTCTTTCATGATCCATCGGATCCCTATTCGCAGCTCCTCGAAAAGGTCCTGCCGCGTTTTGTTGAGACCTATAAGGTCGAGCTGATTACCCACCTTGTCAGTCCTCCGGATGATGCGGCGGCGCCGGAACGCGAAAAGCTTGTCGAATATTCCAAAATGGATGCCATGCGCCTGGCCAAAAAGGCCGGAATTGATTTTGAAATCCAGGATCGCGCGCCGGCAACTAATACATCTGTCTCTGATGCAAAAAGAGAAAAACTGGGTCACTATCTGGGCGGCACGCTTTACTATGGCGGCGAATGGTATTGGGGGCTCGACCGCCTGCACTATCTCGAAGATCGCCTCACCCAATTAGGCGCTCGAAAAGACGGGGTTGCAGCTCCGATCTACGAACCCCCGACCAAGCCTACGGGCTCCGGTAATACCAGCGCAGAGCTGCATTGGTATTTATCGTTTCGCTCGCCTTATACCGCCATTGTGCGTGACCGCGTCAAAGCCATGGCCGATGCTTACGCCGCCGATTTAAAGCTTCGTTTTGTCCTGCCCATGGTTATGCGCGGCCTTCCTGTTCCACCTGCAAAAAAGAGATATATCCCTTTGGACACAGCGCGAGAAGCGCGGCGACTAGGCGTTCCCTTCGGCAAAATTATGGACCCGGTCGGGAAGCCTGTTGAAATGGGATATTCGCTTTTGCCCTGGGCGCGCGAGCAAGGCCGGGGCTATGAATATGTCAATGCGTTTTTAACTTGCGTGTGGGCCGAAGGTACAGATGCCGGAAGCCATAAAGGCCTGCAGAAGATTGTTGATCGGGCCGGCTTAAACTGGGCCGAAGCCAAAGATATTCTGGGCAATGAAGATTGGCGCGCCATTGCCGAGGCCAACCGGCTTGAGATGATGGAGCTCGGAGTCTGGGGCGTACCAAGTTTTCGGGTTGGCGATACGGTCACATGGGGACAAGACCGGTTATGGGTCATCGAAAACGCGTTGCAAAAATTAAGCTAAAGGGGAAAACATGCTTAGAAAAATTTTGATATTCATTCCCATGTTATTTGGGCTGCTGATGGGAAGTTTAGCATTTTTATCGCCGGAACTGCTGGGCACGGCGCTTGGCGTGTCTGCCGATAACGCAGCCGGACGGGGCGCCATCGTTGGTGACTTTGGTGCCGTTTTCCTGGTTGGGGCTGGCGCCAGCGCACTGGCCCTCTTTCAAGGTAAAAGCCATTTGCTTTGGATACCCATTGCTTTATTTGGCGTGACGATTATCGGGCGTGTCTTTGACATTGTGGCCCATGGGTTTGGCCCCGGCGCAGGCCAGCCTATCATTATAGAACTTGTACTCACAGCCATGCTGTTCACTGCCCTCAAGCTTTCAAAAAAGGAGGCCTAGCCATGAAAAAGCTCTTACTATTTGGATTAGGCCTGCTGATTGTTCTGTTCGCAGCGCGCAAACTGGTCTTACCTAAAATCGCAGAACGCGGATTTGAACGGGTACTCTCAGAACGTTTGGGTGCACCGACTGCGCAACTCGAGGACGGCATTCATGTTTATATCTGCGGTGCAGGGTCACCTCTATTTGACGCCAAACGCAGTGGCCCCTGCATTGCCGTTCAAGCGGGAGAAAAATCATTTATTTTTGATGCAGGCACAAAAGGCTCCCAAAATCTTGCGCCGATGGGTTTTACTGTAGATAAAGTAGAAGGTATCTTTCTGACTCATTTGCACTCAGACCATATTGACGGGTTGGGTCAAATGTTACTGGGGACCTGGATCAATAGTGGCCGGACGGAACCCACCAAAGTTTATGGCCCGGTCGGAACATCACAGGTCGTCGACGGTTTCAATATGGCCTATCAGATCGACAGTACATACCGGACAGCTCATCACGGAGTCGCTGTTGCTAATCCAGCATCTTTTGGTGCGATTGCTCATGAAATCAAACTCGTGAATGGTAGCAAAGTCGTCTATGACAATGACGGCGTGAAAATTACGGCGACAATGGTCACACATGAGCCTGTCCATCCCGCCTTTGGTTATCGCATCGATTACAAAGACCGGTCCATCTATATTTCAGGTGACACAGCCTATGACATTCGCATTGCCGGTTACGCCAAAGATGTGGACGTGATGTTCCATGAAGCGCTCAACATGGAAATGGTTCAAACCATGGAAGGGATCGCCAAGAAAAACGGCGCGAAAGGTCTGGAGAAAATTCTCTTCGATATTCAGGATTATCACACCTCCCCGGTCGACGCAGCCAAGACGGCGAAGCAAGCCAATGCCCGGGATTTGGTCCTTTATCATATCGTACCTATGCTGCCGAATGACCTGCTCATTCCTGTGTTCGTGAAAGGTACGAACGCCGAATTTGATGGTAAGATTACAGTTAGTCAGGACGGGACCATTGTCCGCCTGCCGGTTGACAGCGACGCCATCATCTATGAAGACGGGATGGCTAATTTCAGGTAATTTACGGATATGAGTTCAAAAAAACCAAAACTAGAAGTCGTCGACAATGACAAAGCGCCTGACGGACGCCGTCAGCGTTCTCAAAGGTCTCGCCAGAAAATTTTGGAGGCCATGTGGGCACTCATGCTCGAAGGCGATATGGACCCCAGCGCCGCAGAGATTGCAGAAGAAGCCGGCGTCGGTCTGAGATCCGTATTCCGCCATTTCGAAGACATGGATGCCATTCACCGGGAACTGGTGCTGGTCGCCGAAGCCGACATTGCCCCGGATTTGATGAAGCCATTTCAGTCATCTGACTGGAAAAGTCAGATTCTGGAACTGGTGGAACGTACAGCAAACCTCTGGGACAGGGTTCTGGTCCCTCATGCGACCGTACAAGTTCGCCGCCACAAATCCGAAATCATGATGGATGAACACAAACGCGCCAGACTCAGAGAATTATCATCCATAAAAGCCGTTTTACCCAAAGACCTGACGGACTATGACAAAGTGCTTTTATCTCTTGATGCCACATTATGTTATTCAAATGTCCGGCGTCTACGGGAAGACCGTGGTCTTTCTCTCGATGATACAAAAGCTGTCATGACCCATATGGTCGGAGCTCTAATCAACGATATTTAGCTGATACAGGCTTCAGCGCATCACTTTTCACATCAAGAGAAAACCAATGGCATATCTGCTGTTATTTTACTCGCTGCCTTCGCCTTAATCTTCTGATCAATATCCAAAGTCCCAGAGAAAAAACCAACCCTATCAGCAAAAAGAGCCTACCATATCGCGCCCGCACGCGTTTGACGGTATTGGCCGCGATTTGTGCGCTGGAGTTATAACCAAACGGCATATCGAGCACACCCATAGAGACTTTATATCTAGAATATTCCTGCAACAATTTTTGCAGCCGCTCAGGCTCTGCCTGGCTTAAATCGCGGGTCTCACCAGGGTCATCTGAGAGGTTGTAAAGCTGCCATTTCCCATCACCAATGGGTGGAACGCTGCGCAGGATTTTATAATCGCCTTTATAGAGCGCGGTATTGCCGGAAACTTCGATAGCCCGAACATCATCCGGCCCGTAAACTGTCTCGGCTTCCCCCGTTAAAACCGGTAGAAGGCTCCGCCCGGTCATGGATTGAAACCCTACAAAATCCGTAGAGGCTCGTGTCATGTCCAGAAGGGTCGGTGTTACATCTGTTACCATAGCCGGGCTATCGACACGCATGGGTGCTATACCCGGCCCCGCCATAATCAGCGGCGCCCGAATGCCCCCTTCTGTGGCGTAAAACTTATACAACGTTCCCGGAGAAGAAGCGGCCAAGGCCCATTCCGTACCAATAAAGCCCCAGCTTCCTTTTTCTCCGATGCCATCGAGGTCAATGTTGTAACCGCTGAGTTTCATCCATATGGCCAGACGCCTGTCATGGTCGCCTCTATTGGGCTCTGGTCCATTATCGGAGGTCACGACAAAAATCGTATTTTCATATTCGCCGTTCTCTTTGAGATAATTCACAAAGCGTCCGATATGATGATCCATAGCCGTCAGCATGCCCGCATTGACTGCCATGCGGGCCGCGTAAATCTCCCGGGTTTCATCATCCAGATCGTCCCACGCCCGCGCATCCTCTGGCATAGGCGCTAGGGGCGCGCCTTTACGAATGAACCCCAAATCTTGCGCCCGTTCATGTCTGGCCCGCTGAAGCTCATTCCAGCCTCTGTCAAAGCGCCCTTTATATTTAGCGGTAAATTCAGGCGGGGCCTGCACGGGAATGTGGATGGCCTGAAACGGGAGATAGGCCAGAAAGGGTTTTGTCTGATCCGTTTCTTCCAGATAATTCATCATCTTATCGATAATGAATTTCGAGGAATAAAAATCTTCTGGAAGGTCAGCTGAAACGCCGTCTTCATACCAAGGCGCTTCGGCGTAATAAGGCATATAGGATTTATCTTCCCAATTATCCGCCCCGGATGCTGCCAAAGCGAATGACCGGTCAAACCCATGATTGTGAGGCATGTCATTGCCTGTCTCGCCCATATGCCACTTCCCCGTCATCAAAGTCCGGTAACCATTGGCCCGCAGGTGATCCCCAATGGTCAAAACGGTCGGCTCCAGCGACATGGAATAACCGCGCTTGCCTTTTTGCTCCGGCGGGATGACCTCAGGAATAGTGGCGATGCCTGTTCGATGATTATCGACTCCCGTCAGAAGCATAGCCCGTGTCGGAGAACAGAGCGGCGAGGTTCGGTATTGGGTGAACATAGCGCCTCGGGCTGCGAGCGCATCAATGTTAGGCGTCTCTGCTTCTCCGCCATAAACGCCAAAATCCATCAGCGCGGAATCGTCCACCAGAATCATGACAATGTTTGGTTGGTCGTTTTCTTGCGCCACAGTTACAAACGGAAACAGAAGGGCTACGACAAATGCAAAATAGGTTTTCAGACTCATCCGCTTCTCCCGCTTATTGACTTTCTCAATATGTTGTGACATCAATAGTGTCAATTTTTTTTGTGACCGCAATAACCCCAATGAAATATGTGTAATGAAGGAAAGTTTGTTCAGATCGAAACGTCCAATACATGAGTTTCTCGAAATCCAGGAAGAAAATCACAAACGGATGAGAGAGGCTTTTGACTCTAGCGCCGAACCTTAGTTTTTAGAGGCACTTTTCTAAAACCTTGTTTGTTCAAAGCTCAAAGAACAACAACCCTTTACCGTTCTTACCTTTTAGAATGTTCGTCGATTCGGACTCGTAATTTGTCGCGCCAACTCTGCAATCGGTTTGCTTGTTCTTCTGATAAAATGGGCAATAACTCTGCTTCGAGCTCCTGATAATGGATAAGAATACCTCTTCGGGCATTTGCTCTGACTTCCTGAATATGTCGTCCCGTTTCTTCAAGAACAGGCAAGAGTTCTGCGCGTTGCGCTTCACTCTCAGGCTCAATGACATCCATTAATATCTGTGCGAAGCCAGCTTCGCTTAAGAGATTATTGAATTTGGCCAAACGGGACTGGACAACCTTTCCGGTTATAGCAGCCCCTAAAACCATGCCGACAAACAAGGTCAGTAAAAGTAGGGTAAGAGGTTTCATCATTGATCGTTGGGCCATGTGTCTTTCCTAGATAATAAAAAACATCTGCAGCGGTTCGGAAGGTAAACCGAACAGAGCATCAATTATAGGGGTTTCGGCGGCGGCTGCGTTCGCATTCGCAACCATAAAAAGACAAGCTGTGCCGAGAGATGGCAAACCGATCTTTGGAAACAGATTCCACAACCGATCTACGAAATCCGTATCAAGCAGGACGGGCCGGTTTTCAGCTTCCCGAGCAATCTGTTCCATGACCATGGCGTGAAATTTTGGTCCAAATGAGCTCGGAGCTTGTGCCTGTATGAGATTGGCCAGACTGAGTTCAGCAGAGATTTGACTTTCCAATTCCGGATAAAGCGTTTTCAGATCCTGTAGCTCTTGCTGCTCCTCGGACGTCAAATTACCGTCGATAGCACGCTCAATTAAATACTGTGTGCGAATATCAGTCATTTCGAAAATCCTCTCTTAATCCGTCTGCCAGTTGCGCCTTTGCCCGGGACAGACGTGATAAAACTGTCCCTGTTTCAATGTCCAACATATCCGCGACTTCGCGTGTGCTATACCCTTGGATCAGGCGCAAGACAGCGACTGCACGAAATTCTGGCTTCAAGCTGGCCATTGCTTTGCCGATAGCCTGTTTTAATTCAAAGTCCCGTCCTTGATCACTATCTGAAGCTTTATAATTGTCCCATTTGGTGCCTTCATCATCCGTCATGGAAAAGAAACGGGACATCTGTTTCTTCCGCCGTCTCAGACTATCCAGTGATGTGTTTATGGCGATACGGGTCAGATAAGTCGACAATTTGGACTGTCCCTTGAACTGGTCTAATGATTTATACAATTTGATCATTGTTTCCTGCCCTGCATCTTCAGCCTCGCTGCCCGGTCCCAGCATGCTGATGGTGGTAGATGCCACGATGCCTTCATACCGCCTGACGATTTCGCCAAAGGCTCTTTGATTGCCGCCTTTGACAGCCGCAATCAGCTCCGTATCCGAATAGGTCTCCAGCATTCTCATATACTTAGACGAATACACGGCGCAGAACATTCCCAATCAGAACGAATTTATTGAAAAAAATATGGCTTTCGCGACTTGTCAAATGGTGAACGAAAAAAATCTGTGAGGGTCAGGAATGTTCTTGGTCTGCCGAACGTCTAATAACTATCAAACAATATGAGGCAGATGCGATGAAAGTTGAAGGTTCAGAGAGTTGCACAGGGTTGCAGCAAAAAGAGTTGCAGCAAAAAGAGTTGCAGCAAAAAACATCTCCCGGTTTGTTTAAATAACTTTGCCGCACTTTTTTCAGACACCAATCCTACACCTATTCGGAGCCCCACCATGAACTCTCATCTGTTACCAATCTCGTTTGCTGCTATGCTCACTCTCAGCTTGTCAGCGTGTTCTGACAGTGGCAGTACAACACCCGTTTCACCTCCTCCTCCACCTCCTCCGTCCAATAGCGCACCGGTGGTCGATGCCGGGGCGGATCAAAGCGTGGCGGAAGACGAGATGGTGCAGCTCTCACCGACCGTGAGTGACGCGGATAATGACACGTTGACCTATAGCTGGTCCCGAACTTCCGGCCCCTATATGCAATTCAGTGATAGCATGATCGAAGCTCCGAATTTCATTGCACCTGATGTGGCGTCTCCACAAGATATCGTCTTTGAGCTTTCAGTCAGCGATGGTACGGAAACCGTAACGGACAGTATCACTGTATCTGTGTCACCCGTCCCGGAAAATCAACTTGTCAGTACGACATTCAATGGTGCTTTGACGGCGGCCGACTATTGGGCCGAAGACCCGATGATCCTGTCAGCAGGTATGGGGTTTGATAATATCATCGCCATTCCAGAGATCACAGAGAGCGCCGTCCGTGACGCCGGAGGCGCATGGGTTGGTTCAGTCCAATGTACCAATGGGGACAATGTCACACTCACGACTGCGACCCCCCAGGACGGGACTGCGAATGTTATCAAAGGACATTCTGCCTTTGATGATGGCTTACCGATCGTGTTTAGCTGGCCTGTGGCTTTGGAAACGGCGGATGTCAGTGATTTTCAATTTACCCTCAATACAGGCGAGATTGTCTTTCCCAATGCCATTACCTTGCTCCCTAATTGGGAACTTAGTGAACGCAATGTCGTTGTTACATTCGGTGATTTTGGCAATCGTGGTCTGCAAGATGAAGCTGATGCCGTGTTTCCGGTGCGTCTCGATATTGTCGAAGATGCTACACCTCTCACACTCGTCGGTCCAGGCGCGCAAGAAGTGGGCGCTGTGGGTCTGCATTGGACCACCGATAGATCTGCCTATGATGCGGGCCCAGTTTTGGTCGGGGCCAAGCTGAATGCTGTCGGGAATGCCCCGGTTGGTGAAGGCGGTATACCCGTTCTTGTCCAGAACTCGGGAGCCCTCCCGAATGACGAGTTTGCGCTCTATGGCGACGACGCAGATTATCGGCTGCGGGTTTTAACAACGGGTGGCTTCTCCCCCGATGGATTGCGGTCATTGACCCCAGATAGTTATGAGAGTTTTTTCCGTGTCCATGTGCGAGGGGCCAATGGCGAAACCGTTCTTCTGGAAAATGTCGGCCAAGATTATCAGGTCGAAGGCGGTACTTTGCAGGTGTTAGGCCTCGCAGATTTGGGCCAACGCCTTGATCCGGATGCTGGCATTTATTACGATGACTGTTACAACGAAGATCGCGACAACTATATCGATATCATTCTCACCGGAGACGAAGCGGCTGCACGTAATGTGACCTTCGTCGAAATTCCCGCACTTGAAGGTGGGTACAGTGCCTTCTTCAACCCAGGGGGCCCCGGACCGGAACCCTTTGATGGAGTGCGCTATACAGCTCCAGGTCCGGCTGACCAGGAACCTGTGATCATTGCTCTGGATGATCCCATGCGTGTTAGCCGTTCTGCCCGATAATTACGGCCTTTGTTTTCCTAATTACATACGCACCTGATATGTAAAACCGTCCCTTTAATTGACTTGATTTACGCATTATGGCACTAACGGTGCCATAATAGACTGCAAAGGGAAAATCATGAAAAAGAAGCTGCTTATATTGTTAGGCATTTTGCTCCTTGGGGCTGTTATTTTCGCAACTGCCTTGCCCTCCATATTAAAAAGCCAAGGCCTTCATCCTGACTATGACGGGCCTAGCTATGAAGTGCCTAACGGACGCGCTCTGATTGTCACCACAAGCCACGGCGTCCTCAACAAGCCCGGTGAAACCGAAGGCAAAGCGACGGGCGTTTTCGGTTCGGAACTCTCCGTCCCCTATTACGATTTTCAAGACGCAGGCATGAGCGTTGATGTGGCCAGCATCAAAGGCGGCGCAATCCCCATTGATCCTATGTCGTACAAATTCATGATCATTACGGGCGCTGACAAACGCTCCCGCAAAGACACAAAATTTCAGGACCAAATCCAAAATTCGCTGAAAATCGACAATGTGGATTTCACTGACTACGATGTTATCTTTCTCGCGGGCGGATGGGGCGCGGCTTATGACCTTGGTCAGTCCGACGTTTTGGCCGAAAAAATCAGTCAGGCCTATTTTGAGAGCGACGCCGTCATTGGCGGCGTCTGCCACGGCCCTCTTGGCCTCGTTAAAGCCAAAGACAAAGATGGTAATCTTTTAATCGCAGGCCGCAAAATGTCTGGCGTGACGGATAAGCAAATTGACGAACTGAAAATCAACTTTACGCCCCTTCATCCCGAAAGTGCCTTGCGGGAAGCCGGCGCGAAATTTGAAGCCAGTACGGCCAAGAAAGACTTGTTCGCCACGCACACAGTGGTCGATGATGAAGGCCGTTTCGTGACGGGTCAAAACCAAAACTCCGGCCATGTCACAGCACATGAAATGATGCGCCTCGTGACGGAACGCTAAACATGGAACCCAAACCCTATTACACGCTTTATGGTAACACCATGTCCCCGTTTTCTATGAAAATGCGGGCCTATCTGCGTTATCGCCGCATCCCTTTTACCTGGTCTGTGGGCGAGCGCGCCACTGAAGTGGCGCAAACGAAAATCCCAACCTATA
>JABDKG010000087.1 GCA_013002305.1 Hellea sp. | reverse complement strand
AAAATCCATTCACCGCGCAATCGGAACGGCAGCTGCGATCGGGTTTTTCATCGGCCTTCCGGCAACGATCGGATATATTATTTCAGGATGGAGCGTGCCGGGACGCCCGCCTTTTTCCCTGGGCTATGTCAATTTAATGGGATTTGCGCTTATGGCGGCGGCTACGATTATCTGTGTTCCCTTTGGCGTCAGGCTCGCGCACAGGCTCAGTCAGGACAAGCTGCGGATAGTGTTCGGTGTGTTTCTGTTTCTGGTCGCGGCTAATATGATCCGCGAAGTCGCTTTATAAACGCAGGATCAGTGCGTGCGGCGTGGCTTCCACCTTTTGAAGCTGTCCTAAAAAGGTCATACCCAGCAGTGACGTATTTAGTCCTTCCGGCACGACGATCGCGCGTACATCTCGCAATGTGATGCTGCCGACAGACAGGGTTTCAAGATAGACTTCAGCGGCAATATTTTGGCCGCCCGCTGTCATAATCGGAAAATTATATGTAAGAGATTCAAGCCGAATACCGGCCCGTCTGGCGTCTTCCGGCGTCAAGGCGACGATACTGGCGCCTGTATCAACCAAAAACTCTACCATGCCATTATTAACGCGGCCCTGTGTCCAGAACTGACCGTCGGACTTGGACTTGGGGATAGAGACCGCCATGCCTTGAAGTGTTACGGGCATGGTCGTGTCGGTTTTGAGGGTCGGCATAGGGTCAGCGGCAGCTAATTCCGTATCTGTCCGGGTGATTTGGATCCCCATCATGTCGTAAATTTTTTCTTTATGTATGGCCGCATAGGCCATCCCTAAGGCCAGACCTCCAATAATAATTGCATCTCTTAAAACTTTACCTGTCATGCCCATCACTTACCCTTGAAATTATGGTATTATTAACCGTGTTTTATTGACAATGTACCCAATTAGAATCGTTATAGAACACAATAAGATAAACGTGAGGTAAAATTGGCGGCGGATTCTAACCCTTTAACGGACGTAAAAAACCTCATATTGTCCATGCCAGACGGCGACGAAGGTTGCGCGCAGTCTACGCGAGCGGTCCTTGAAGGCTTTCCCGGTCCAACACCTGTTCTTGGCCGTCTTGAAAAGCAGCTTATCTGGCTGGCGCAGTGGCAGAAACGCGATCTACCTCATATTTCCAGGCCATTAGTGGCCGTATTTGCCGGGACTCACGGCGTTGTTGATTCCTTTACCGAAGGCGACATCGTCAAGACTGCGCGTCGCCGCGTCGACGGGCTGACACAAGATAAGGCCGCGGTCCGCGGAATAGCCGGCGGCATGAACGCGGCCTTCAAAGTCTATGAAATGGGCGTTGAACATCCGGTCGCGGATATCCGGACGGCTGAAAGTCTGAGCCCGGCAGAATGCGCTGCCGCAATTGCTTTTGGAATGGAAGTGGTCGCCGAGGGCGCCGATATTATCGTGCTCGGCAATGCCGGAACCGGGTCTGCAACGGCAGCCGCGTCGATCGCGCTGGCGCTTTACGGCGGAACCGCAGATTATTGGGCCGGGGCCCATGATCATTCGGCCAAATCGCGAATTACCGCGGTCGAAGCGGCGGTCTCATCTCAATCATTGGACCATAGTGAGCCGCTTGACTATTTACAAAAATTTGGCGGAAGAGATATTGCTGGCTTGGTCGGCGCGATCGTTGCGGCGCGCCATCAATCCATTCCGATATTGCTTGACGGCTTTATTGTCTGCGTTGCTGCTGCGATCGTTCACGCCATAGACCCTAGAGGTATTGATCATTGCCGCGCTGGTGCATTGACCTCGGAACCGGCCCATGAGGCGCTGCTGGACCGCATCGGATTGAGACCGTTTCACGATTTTGGGAGTAGCCTCGGTGACGGAACAGGTTCGGCGCTGGCATTGACAGTTTTACAATCGGCCTGCCACGGACTTAAGGCCTTGCAGGTTTGATTTAAAACATCCGTGATTATTAGACAAATATTGTGCATTAATTTAGATATAGGCATTTTTATTCCCATAAATATCGTTAAACCGGGATATACGTTCTGGAGTTATTATGTCTGTTTTTGACAGTTCTAATTTTGATGATCATGAATCTGTCCATCTATTTTCTGACCCAGAATCGGGCCTAAAAGCCGTAATCGCCGTCCATAGTACGGCGCGCGGTCCGGCCGCTGGCGGAACAAGGATGTGGCACTATCAAACCGACCAGGACGCGATTGATGATGCGCTTAATCTGTCCCGCGCTATGAGCTATAAAAATGCCATGGCCGACATTCCCTTTGGTGGTGGAAAGGGCGTCATCATACATCCGGATGGAAAAATTAACCGCCGGCAATTATTTGAGGCCTATGGCCGGGCCATTGATAGTCTTGGAGGAATATATTGCACGGCTGAAGATGTGGGTGTTTCGACCTCCGACATGACTCATGTCAGCCGGCACACCAAATTTGTTGGCGGACTTGATCAAGGCAAAGCCGCGTCAGGTGACCCGTCGCCTGTCACGGCGGAAGGCGTTTTTCGCGGATTGCATGTTGCGGTAAAGAACAGGCTTGGCGTTGATAGCCTATCCGGTCTTAAAGTGGCCGTGCAGGGACTTGGCCATGTCGGATATAGTCTTTGCGAAAAACTGGCCGCTGCCGGTGCCAAGCTCTGGGTCGCCGATATTAATCAGGCCGCTGTGAAAAAAGCCGAACATGACCTCGGCGCGACCATAGTCGATCCGGCAGACATTCACGCGCAGCGCGCTGATATTTTTGCCCCTTGCGCGCTCGGCGGCGCGATAAACTCCGAATCCATTGAAGAGATCAAAGCTTCCATTGTTGGCGGAGCGGCAAATAACCAGCTCGACACCAGTGATATGGGGCATGCATTGATGCGGCGCGAAATCCTCTATTGCCCGGATTATGTGATCAATGGCGGCGGCATTATAAATGTCGCGGCGGAATTATCCGGCAAATATGATCCCCGCTGGGTCGATCAGAAACTTGACGGATTAGCCGATACTTTAGCTCAGATATTTGTTATATCTAATAATGACAACCGTCCGACGAATGAAATTGCGGATCAAATGGCACAAGCGCGCATTAACGCGGCTGATTGATCTTTAGATCATGAAACGGCGCATCGATTGCGGGGAGAAATAAATGGCTGAATTGCAATTCACCGAAGATGCCTTTTTGAAGGCCGCTGCAAAGTTAAAGGATTTTACCAATCTGAGTGATGACGGTTTCGAAGCCGGCGCGGAAGGATTTCTGAAAGACTTTTATCGTGATGCGTCGGAAAGTGATTTTGCTTCCTACGAAATAGCCGAATTGGTCGATCTGGCCCGGGCCTTTTGGATGTTTCCTAATCGCCGGAAAGTTGGAGAGCTGCTCTTTAACATAGATACGATATCGAATTTTGCCCCGAAATGTGCGCCGCGTCAGGACAGTGTCATTGTTATGGCCTTTGACGATATGTCCTTTCTGGTCGATTCGATCGTCGCCGCGATTTCCTCATTCGGGGTCAATGTCACAGGTCTATTTCATCCGGTCGTGACCGGCAGCCGGGACGAGGAAGGCAAGTGGGTTCAAGGCGGCGCTACAGAAATCGACGAATCGCTCATATTGGTGACGACTTCGACGCTCGGCAAGAAAGCCGCCAGAGACATCACGGCTGAGCTTAAAAGAACTTTGGAAGAAGTCCGGATTATCAATCAGGACTTCAAAGCTCTCATTACCGATGTGCAGCGGGTCTGCGAAGATCTTAGAAGTCTGCCTAATGCCGAAAAGAATGACGATATTCAGGATGGCATCGAGTTTCTAGAGTGGATTGCCGCGGGTAATTTCGTTCTTCTCGGTGCCCGCTCATATGATTTTACCAAAAGCGCGACAAAAAACGGTAAAACACCTGATTTTGCCAATCCCGTGGTTGATAAAAAAGGCCAATTGGGTCTGCTTCGAAACTCTGATGTCACCGTTCTGCGTCAAAGCAGTGAACCCAGTGTCATTGACGGTAATGTTGCGCATTTTATGCAGAGCAGCCCGACGGTTACGGTAGCCAAATCGAACATATTTACCCGGGTTCATCGCCGGGTTCGGATGGACTACATATCGGTCAAACAATATGACTGGGCCGGGGATGTCATCGGCGAAACCCGTTATGTCGGTCTGTTTACCTCAGATGCCTATAGTCTCGCGCCACAACAGGTTCCGCTCATCCGCCAGAAAGTCAGCCGTGTTCTGGAGCGCGCTTCGCTCGGTTCAGGCTCGCACAACCGCAAAAGGCTCGACTATGTTCTGTCGACATTTCCCAGAGACGAACTGTTTCAAATTGAGGAAGACGAGCTCCTAAGGATTGCAACGGGTGTTGCACAAGGCTTTGACCGGCCCCGCACCCGTATATTTGTCCGCCGGGATCCGTTTGACCGGTTTGCGTCAGTGTTGGTCTATGTGCCTCTCGAGCATTATAATACGCGGGTACGGATGCGTATTGGTGACGAGTTAAAGGAGGCTTTTGGCGGCCGCATATCAGCATTTTATCCGCAATATAGCGACGCCCCAATGGCCCGGGTTCATTTCATTATAGGCATGAACCCCGATGAAGGGCTCAAACCCGACTTAACCGAACTTGAAGCGCGGATTGCCGAAATCGCACAGCCCTGGTTTGACCGGGTTATTTATTCTACCGAAAATTTGCCGGATGAAGTCGAAGTTGATGTGTCAAATTATGCCGATGCCTTCTCTGTCGCTTATCAAAACGCATATTCACCGGAAGATGCCGTCCGCGATATTCAAATGTCGGAAACCCTGTCTGAGACCAATACGGTCGCGATCGACGTGTATGATAAGCCCGGTAAGGGCGAGGTACAGTTCCGGGCAAAATTATATAGTCTGGATAAGCGCATAGAACCGTCAAATGTCATGCCGGTTTTTGATAATTTTGCCTCTCATATTGTTCAGGAAACCGGGTATGAACTTGTCCGGGAGACCGGCAAGCCGGTTTGGGTCCATGATTTCGAAATCCGTATTAGCCACGAAGCCGAAGACGGCGAGCGGCTTGCGCAGGTCTTTGAAAAAGCCTTTTTGGCGACCTGGAATGGACAGAACGAAGATGACCGGTTTAACCGGCTCATCCTGCCGCTCAGCGCCAATTGGCGCAATATTGCTTTACTGCGGTTGATCGCGCGCTATCGGCGTCAAAGCGGGATGGACCCGTCAGAGGCCACCCAAATCGAGGCCTTATCACAATATCCTGAGCTCACCGGTCAGATAATCGAATATTTGAAAGTCAAATTTGATCCTTCATTATTTGAAAAAATCACCGAACGAAAAAAAGCTGCCGCAAAAATCATGAGCGAGATTCAAATCGGTCTCAACGCTGTAAAGGCGCTTGATCATGATCGGGTCATTCGCCGGATCGCGGATGCTGCTGAGAAATCTCTGCGGACGAATTTTTATCAGACAGATGAGGATGGTAATTTCAAGCCCTATATTTCGGTCAAGTTTAACAGTCAGGCCATTGATGATCTTCCGGCGCCCAAACCATACCGGGAAATCTATGTCAGCTCGCCCCGAGTCGAAGCCGTCCATTTGCGCTTTGGCCCCGTCGCGCGCGGCGGCCTTCGCTGGTCTGACAGGCGCGATGATTTCCGAACAGAGGTATTGGGCCTCGTAAAAGCCCAGCAGGTCAAAAATGCCGTTATCGTCCCGGTCGGGTCCAAAGGCGGGTTTTTCCCAAAACAATTGCCGACATCGGGCACAAGAGATGAGTGGCTGGCCGAAGGGATTGCCGCCTATAAGACATTTATCTCGGGCATATTGGATATAACCGACACCTATAAAGGCGAAGGCACAGTACCGCCGGAAGACGTAATCAGCTGGGATGCCCCGGATCCCTATCTGGTTGTCGCGGCCGATAAAGGCACAGCAACCTTTTCGGATATCGCCAACGGGATATCGCAGGATTATGGTTTTTGGCTGGATGATGCGTTCGCGTCTGGCGGATCGGCCGGATATGATCATAAAGTCATGGGCATCACCGCGCGCGGCGCTTGGGAAGCTGTCAAACGCCATTTCCGCGAGATGGGAAAAGACATTCAGAGCGAGGATTTCTCCGTTATCGGTGTAGGCGATATGTCCGGCGACGTCTTTGGTAATGGCATGTTATTATCTAAACATATCAAGCTCTTAGCGGCGTTTAATCATCTTCATATATTTATAGATCCCGATCCGGATACGGCCAAATCCTTCAAAGAGCGCGCCCGTATGTTCAAACTGCCGCGCTCGACATGGGATGACTATAATAAAAAGCTGATTTCTAAAGGGGGCGGCATCTTTGCGCGCTCCGACAAGTCAATTGAACTGACGCCGGAGATCAAAGAGATGACCGGTCTGACCAAAGATGAAGTGACGCCGGATGAGCTGCTGCATGCACTCTTAAAATCCGAGACTGAACTCCTATGGTTTGGCGGTATCGGAACCTACGTCAAAGCGACCTCTGAGAGCCATGCCGAGGTTGGCGACAAAGCCAATGACAATCTTCGCGTTAACGGCGCGCAGCTTAAAGCCAAAGTCATCGGCGAGGGCGCTAATCTGGGTATGACCCAAGCGGGTCGGATCGAATTTGCCCGAAAAGGCGGCCGGCTGAACACTGACGCGATCGATAATTCGGCAGGCGTGGACAGTTCGGATAATGAGGTTAACATCAAAATCCTGCTGCGCGGCGCGATCGAGCGTAAAGCGCTCGCGGCCAAAAACAGAAATCAGCTCCTTGTCGATATGACTGATAATGTCGGTGAGCTGGTCCTGCAGCATAATTACGACCAGACCGGCGCGCTCTCTTTGGCGGAAATGCGGGCGCCGCTCGATCATAATGCTTATGAGCGGTTCATGACATCGCTCGAGCGGCGTAATTTGCTGAACCGGGCGGTTGAAGGCCTGCCGAGCAAAGAAGCGATGCAGGCTTTGGCGGCTGAGAAGAAAGGCCTGACCCGGCCAGAAATTTCCGTTATTCTGGCCTATTCCAAGATCGTCTTGTTCGACGATTTGATTGATACCGACGTCGCTGATGATCCATATATGGAGAAGATTCTCGCCGACTATTTCCCTGAAAAACTTCAGAAATTTAAAAAGGCCATGGGCAGCCATCGTCTGCGCCGCGAGATCATTACGTCAAGGCTGGTCAACAAGATCGTTGATGTTTGCGGCCCGCTGGCTGTCATGCGCCAGAAAGAGCAAACACAAGGTTCTGTTGATGCCATCGCTAAAGCCTTCGTCGTCGCTTACGAAACGCTCAACGTTGCCGAGCTGCGCGAGGAAATTGCCAAACTCGACAATAAACTTTCCGCAAAAGCGCAGACCGAACTTCATCAGGAAATCGCGCGGGTTTTGATGCGGGTGATTGCCTGGCTGGTCCGGCGCAATGAAAGCGGCTCGATCGAAAAACGGATCGCCCGCCGCGACAAGCTGGTCTCTCTGGTTGATAATCGTTGGCTCGCGCTTCTATCGCCTTATGACCATCGCCGCGCCGAAGGCCGCATCAAGGCGTTCAAGAAATCCGGAATTTCCAAAGAGCTCGCGACCGATGTCGCTTTGCTGCGCTCGCGCGCCTCGGGCTTTGACGTTCTGGAACTGTCAAACGCCATCGGCTGGGATATGCCGGACTCGGCCGAGCTATTTTATGAGATAGGCGGTCGTTTTAAAATTGACCGCATCCGCGCCGCGCTGCTCTCGACCGATTCATCCGATCATTGGGAACGGCTGGCGATGCGGCATCTGCAGGAAGATTTTTTCAAAGCCCAGTTCCAGTTTGCCCGCAGCGCGGCCAAATATCATAAAAAGAACGGCGACCAAAAATCTAAAAATATAGACACGCTGATCGCCGATTGGGTCAGAGAGCGGGTCCCGAATATCAAAGCTTATGAAGAGACCGTCTCGGCGATGTCGCGCAAAGGCGGCTGGACCGTCCCCAAATTTGCGATCGTCAACGCCCAGCTGTCAGATTTGATGGTGGGTTTATAAGATCGCCGGATAAGCCGCGTGGAGCAGGTGACAAAGCGTGGACACTCCACGTGGGATCATCTGTAAAATCGGTGTTTTTCCTACTTTTCCCACCAATAAGGCAATCTTTTCTTATCGCCAGTGATGACCTCATCCATGGTTTCGGCGTCGTATAATCGGCCGCCCTGCATGACCATGTCAATGTGATCCGTGTTGTAAATATCATCGAGCGGATTGTCATCGAGAATGACCAAATCGGCAAGTTTTCCTTCTTCGATTGAGCCGATATCTTCAAAAAATCCGAGATGTTTGGCCGGGTCGATCGTCGCGGTTTGTAGCGCTTCAATCGGGTCCATTCCGCCGCGGGCAAATGACCAGATTTCCCAATGCGCTGCCAGGCCTTCGCGCTGGCCATGGGCGCCGATAGTCACCAGCACACCCGCGTCCTGAAGTTTTTTGGCAACGGCAGCAGCGTCGGCGTCGCCATAGTCCTCATCCGGCGCCATTTGGCGGCGGACCGAGCTGGCCTGAAGCTGACGCGGCGGTACGTGATTGGACAGGATCGGATGCTCCCAGACATTTGTATTTTGGTAGTAATAGGCCTCGCCCCGCACGCCGCCATAGGTCACAACGAGCGTTGGAACATAGGCTGTATTGGTCTGGCTCATGAGCTGGATGACATCGTCATATATCTCGCCAACCGGAAGATTATGCTCGATCGAAGAGTTGCCATCGACAACCAGCGACATGTCCATATGATAAAGCGAGCCGCCTTCCGGGACGACCAGAATGTTCTGTTCGCGCGCAGCATGGGTAACCTGTTGACGCTGTTCGCGGCGCGGCTGATTATAGTTTTTAACGCCGTGCGCGCCTTGCATATTCAGGCGGGTGACGTGTTCAGACGCGTCCTCTGCGCTATCAATCGCGGCAAAGAAGCCCGGCGCTTTGGCACCGTAAATCACCTCACCGGTGGAGAAAATGCGGGGTCCGAGGATTTTGCCGGCTTGCTGAAATTCAGCGGCCGGGAAGATCGCGCTGGCCTGGGAGGACGGATCAAAAATTGTGGTTACGCCAAGGGCCAGATGCGCAACAGCTTTCCAGTTTTGCTCCGGAGTCATATCGCTGACGCCTTGCGGGCCGTGAGCATGGGCATCGATTAATCCCGGGATGATTGTTTTTCCTTTGAGATCAACGACTTCAATGTCGTCGCCCTGCGGGATATCCTCGCCGATTGCAACAATACGGTCACCTTCGATCAAGATTGAGCCATTTTCAATCACGCCGCCATCCTCATCAGACATGGTAATGATCCGGGCATTGGCTAATAGGATTGAGCCTTCCGGCTTATCGGCGTTATGCTGCCAGGACAGATTGGCAATCTGTTCTTGCTCGTAATCCTCATTTTCGACGGCCTCAGAAATTGATGCTTCATAAAGGTCAGGGCCGAGCGTCCAGTAAACCGTATCGCTATCGCCGCTCCAGCTGGGATAGGTCGAACCATTGGTCGAGAGCTTTGTAACGGGCAGGGCATTGCCGCTTCGGCTCGCCGAGACATTTTGCGGGCCTGCTAAAACCGGCATGGCATAGAGATTATAATTTTCGCGAAATGCAATCATCTCGTCATTCGGGGAGATATAAAAACCTTGCGACATTTCTGATGACGCATGTACGCGTTCATCATCACCGAGCAGGTTGGTACTGACCAGAGACGTAGTTCCATCCACATTGTCGGTGAAATAGATCCGCAAATTGCTGGAGCCGAAATGCGCGCCGGAGCCGGAACGCCGGATTAATTGCGGTGTGTCATCGCCAACAGCTTGAATATAAAGCCCCGGTTCATTGGACCAGATATCGGAGGTCAGGAACCCGCCGCTGTTTTTCTCATAGACGACATATTCTCCGTCTGGTGCCATAGCTGGCCGGCGATAATGTCCAGGCTTAACGGTCAGATCGGTGAGGCCGCCGCCGGAAGCGTTGATTCTGTGAATGGTTCCAAGCCCTTCATCGCTCCAGGATATGAAGGTCAGGTGCCGCCCGTCGCGGGTCCAGCTCGGGTCATATTCGCGGATATTTTCCGGCAGGCGGGTCAGCCGCTTGGGCGCGCCGCCGCTGACATTTCTAACATATAATTTGCCCAGGCTTTCATAGACCACTTTACGGCCATTGGGCGACACTTGCGCGTAGCGCGGCATGTTGGTTTCAAATTCACTCGGCGCGACTTCGACGTCTGGACGCGGCGCCGTCATGACGTCGCGGCTGTCACGAACGCGGAAATTAATGGTTTCAACATCACCGTTGGCGACATTGATCTTTTTGATTTTACCGCCGGCCCAGAAATAAAGCTCTGTGGAATCCGCTGACCAATCCATATTGGGATACATGCCCTGAACGCCCCACGTCTCTTGCATATCGCGATCAAGCTTGTCGTAAATCCGCGTCTCTTCACCGCTTTCCAGATCGCGTAGATAGAGCATAGACTGCATTCGCTCACGCTTGACATAGGCAAGGTATTTCCCGTCTGGAGACGGGGCCGGGCGCACGGCTCCGCCTTCACCGCCAGCGGCCGTAATTATGTCGCCGGTTTCCATATCATAGCGCTTGATTTGAAACAGCTCGGTATTGGAATCCTGAGCATAGATAAATTGCGAGCCCGGCGTCGTATTTTGAGTATAATAAACATAGCGCCCATCCGGTGAGAACATGGGTTCACCCAGCTCTTTTTGATGGGATTCTGATGGCCGCTTAACAAGCTGGACGCCGCTGCCGCCGCTAGTGTGATAGAGCCAGATTTCGCCGGTCCCGAGAGAGCGCGAAGTTGTGAAATGTTTCTTGGCTGCAATGAAGCGGCCATCCGGGCTCCAGGTCGGATTATTGGTCAGCCGGAAGGATTCTTTCGTGACCTGCTCTTTATTCTCGCCGTCAACATCCATAACCCAGATATTGTCTCCGCCGGCGCGGTCCGAGGTAAAGGCTATCTGTGATCCATCGGGCGAGAAGCGCGGCTGCATATCCCAAGCCATATCAGAAGTCAGATTAGTAGCTTTGCCGCCGCTAACCGGCATAGTGTAAATATCACCGAGCAGGTCAAACGCGATGGTCTCGCCATCAGGACTGACATCAAGGCTCATCCAGGTGCCTTCATTGACGTCTATTTTGACCGTCTTTCTGTCGCCGGGCTGATCATTGACATCCCAAGACTCTTCTTCCTCTTCTTCTTCTTGGGTTTCTTCGGTTTCCTCGTCATTGTCTTGAGCCAAATCAATTGCTTTGCCGGCTGCGCCGGGCTCAGATTCATCATTCTGATCGGATTCATCGTCGTCGTTTTCGGGTAAAGGTGCTTCTTCGTGCTGCTCATTATAAGCAGATTTCTCGTCGTCTCTATCGACTTCTGTTACGTCTTTGTCTTTGTTCTTATCCGTTTTGGTCAGGTTTTTATGTGGATGGGCCGAAGCCTTGCTTTGTAGCTCGAATTGGCCGGATGTATAAGCGCCGAGTGCGAATGCCATAGCGACTGCGGCCGCGCCGCCGAGTACGAGTTTACGTGTGGATGTCATGAGCATCTCCCTTTGAATTATTAAATAATCCGGCTTGTGAATAAAGTCATGCGGCTTCGCCTATCAGGCGAATATCAAGAATGATTTAAAACCGTCCGGCGGGGCCCGGAAATACGACGGGCGTTTCATAGCCGTCATGGGAGATGGCGGATACGCCAAAAAAGTAATTATCAATCACAAGGTTTTTAAACGTCCATTCATTGACCTTGCCGACAAAACGCGAATGGGTCCATTCCGGCGCGGTTGTGACGCGCCAATGAACCCGATATCCTGAAAGATTATCGGCTTTTTCAGGCGTTTCCCATGTCAGCGTTGCGGACGCGCTCACCGCCCCGCTCGCTTCGACATTGGCCGGGAAGGGCGGCGCGCCCGCCATACCGGCGAGCGTTATCGCGTTGAGTGCCGTCAATTTGGCGGCGTAATGTTTATCGACGCCTTCGAGCGTATCACCATATTCAGTACCATTTTCAGTCCGCAGGTCCTGATGTTGGCGGTCATAATGTTCGTGGGTTTCCATGATCCGGACGCCGGGCATGCCAACTTCGTTAAAGGGTCGGTGATGTCCGCCGCGGCGGTAGCGATCGAGCCGGTAAACAATCATGACATCGAGATTGACCATATATTGATCCGCCATAGATTTCACGTAACGGGCAAGGTTGCGTGACGGACTATCGACTTCGCCGCCCGTAAAACGCCGCAGCCGGGCCTCTTCCGGGGTTTCGGTTGCGCGGGTCCCTTCAGAGAAAACGCGGACGATCGAGTTATCCGTTACGCCGTCAACGCCGGTGATATTGGAGATCATATCATTGTTGAGGACGGCCTTGATTTCCCAGCCCTGATCAAGCGCGTGCTGGGCAACAATTTTGCCGCCAAAAAGCCCCTGTTCTTCGCCCGACAAACCCGCATAAATAATCGATCCGGCATATTCGTTTTTGGATAAAATCCGGGCCGCTTCTATCACGCCCGCCATGCCAGACGCATTGTCGTTGGCGCCCGGACTGTCGGAGGTTCCGTCAAGCGGATCGGTGACGCGGCTATCAATGTCGCCGCTCATCATGACATAGCGGTTAGGGTCAATTGTGCCGCGCTGTATCGCAAGAACGCTAACAACTTCGGTCGGGTCGGGGATGCGGGTTTCGCCGGATATTGTGTCCGTAACATAAATCACTTCAAGGCAGCCGCCGCACGCTTCGCTAATGGTCTCGAATTCCTCAAATATCCAGCGGCGCGCTGCGCCGATACCGCGTATATCGCTTTCGGTTTCCGACAATGTATGGCGGGTACCAAAATTCGCTAGTGTCTCGATATCCGTGTATATCCGGTCAGCCGAAGGGGCGTCGGCAATGGCATAAATGTCCAGAACCTCCGATGGCGGGGCGACATCGTGGCTTTGGGCCGTCGCAGACAGGCTCATCGACAGGCCTAAAACGGCCAAAAATAGGATCAATTTTTTCATGCAGGTACCAAGACGGACTTTAATACTTGGATATATCCAGACTTACAATCCATCTTTTTGTCATAACCATCGCCCTCAAAGGCCTTATGAAGTTTTGGCAGATTAAAGCAGGGGACAAACATATAGGCATGATGTTCGACATGGTAATTGACCCAATAGGGCGAAAGAATTGATCGCGTCAGCCAGTTGGTTTTGGTCGTACGCGCATGGGTCAGCGGATTATCGCTATGATCGGTCATCGCATGTTCTGCGATATTTCTAAGGCGAAGGACCACCCAAAACACGGTCATATGGGGCAAGAGCCAAAGCGCAAAATAGGCCCACCAACATCCGGCAAATGTCAACGTACCCAATATTACCGCGTTGGTGATCAGTGTCGGCCAGAACGAGGTGGCTTCGAAGGCGTCTGTGCCCTTTAAACTCACGTCTTTACCGCGCCGTAATCTAAACGTTGCGATCTGAATGCGCAGAAATGTTATGCCCGAAATATCACGCAAAAACTTGCGTATAAGACTTTGTTTTGTAACCGGAAATTTATTTGAAAGGACAAGGTCAGGATCCCTGTCGGTTTGCGTATATTTGTGATGAACAAGGTGGTACTTGCGATAGGCTTTGAGATCGCCGCCATATGGCGCGGCCAGTAACCATTTCCCGACAAAATCGTTTATTTTCCGGTCTTCAAACAAGGCACTATGGGCGGCATCATGCATTAAAATTGCGAGGCCGTGTTGCCGAGATCCGATAATGATTACGGCCAATACAAAACTAAACGGATTGGGCCAGAGGATAAACAATAGGCCTGCCGTAATAATAACAGCCCAAACATGGAAGGTCAGCCAAAATCCCCAGAGATTGGATCTTTTACTGAGGTTTCGGATCAATGATTTATCGATATCAACATATTTTGCGGTCATGCTGCTGTAAAAATGCGCCTAAATAGGGTGCAAGTCAATTTAGAAACCGTGACATGATGCCTACCAGCCCCTATGGTCGGCTTATGAAACCAATACCCTTGCTCCTTCTTTCTTCGTTCATGATTATCAGCTGCGCTCAGGCCGACGAGCTTGGCGCGCCGCAGCTCTATCTTGAAAATTGCGCCTCATGCCATGGCACAGGCCCTGAGGGCGGGAGCGCGCCTAGTCTGTTTGACGGTGTACTTATGCATGGCAGTAATCTTGATTCTTTAAAGGCCAATATTGCTTACGGTATCGATGATGGCGGCATGCCGGGGTTTGAGGGCGGGCTAACGGACGGTCAAATTACTAAGTTGGCGCTGTTTATTCAGGCCGGAGACCCTCCGGCCCTGTTGAAAAAGTTAGAGAAAACTCCGGCTGTTAAATTAGTGGGTTCGTTGGCTGACCAGGTAACAATAGCGGACTATATAACAGATGTGGACAAGCCTTGGGGTTTCGTGTTTTTGGACGAAAATACTTTGTTGATCACTGAGAAAGACGGGAAGCTGCTGCGGGTTGAGACGAGTGGTACCAAAACCGAAATAAAAGGTATTCCCGAGGTGAAATCTTCAGGCCAGGGCGGGCTGCTCGACGTCGCACTTGATCCCGATTATTCCGAAAATGGCTGGATCTATCTGACATTTTCTCATGGGATGAGTGGCAAATCGATGACCAAGCTGGTGCGCGGAAAAATTGAGGGAAACCAATGGGTTAATGAAGAGACATTATTCGAGGCAAAGGTGCAGCATTATGTCAGCGGCGGACGCCATTTTGGTAGCCGGATCACATTTGACGCGGAGGGGCGTCTCTATTTTTCCATAGGTGATCGCGGCCAAAAAGAACAAGCGCAGGATATCGGGGTCCCCAATGGTAAGATCCACCGGATTAACCGGGACGGTTCTATTCCCGAAGATAATCCGTTTCGGTTTAAGGATTATCCGTCCATTTACAGCTTTGGAAACCGCAATCCGCAGGGCCTGATTATGCACCCGGGCAGTGGTGTATTATGGTCGACCGAACATGGTCCCAAAGGCGGGGATGAGATCAATGTCATTCGCTCCGGTAAAAATTATGGATGGCCGGCAATATCCTATGGCCGGAACTATAATGGCTCCGAACTCACGCCTTATCAGGCCAAGCCCGGTATGGAGCAGCCGGCCAGTCACTGGACCCCATCGATCGCCGCTTGCGGTCTGGATGTTTACACGGGTGATCTATTTCCGGACTGGAAAGGGCGTTTGCTTGCCGGGTCACTGGCTTATCAGTCTTTGCGCCTGATCGAGGTTAATGACGATCAATATATTGGCGAAGTCGAAATATTATCCGATGAGGGGCGAATTCGCGATGTGACAACCGGGCCGGACGGGGCGATTTACGTCGCGTTGCCGTCTAAAATCATTCGCCTTTCGCCCCGGCCTGACTAAAGTCGGCCGATGAGCGCGATTCTATCCATACAGCGATTACCGACAGAAACGATCAACCGGATTGCAGCCGGTGAAGTCGTTGAGCGGCCCGCAAGTGTCGTCAAAGAGCTGGCAGAAAATGCGATAGATGCCGGTGCGTCCCAAATTGATATTATCATCGAAGATGGCGGCCGAACGCTGATCTCGGTCATGGACGATGGCAAAGGCATGTCGGCTGAAGAGCTACCGATCGCCATCGAGCGTCACGCGACCTCCAAGCTGAAGCCCAATGAGGCGGGTGATTGGGATCTACTGAATATCGCGACTATGGGCTTTCGCGGCGAGGCTTTGCCGTCAATCGGATCTGTGGCGCGATTGTCGATCACATCCCAAACCCTTGGTTCAGACTCGGCCTGGCAAATCAATATTGAAGGCGGCGATATTTCGCCGATAAAACCAGCCCCGAGATTTGGCCTGTCGGGGACCAGGGTTGAAGTCCGCGACCTGTTTTACGCCACACCAGCGCGCCTCAAGTTTTTAAAGTCTGAACGCAGCGAAAGCCTAGCCATATCCGATATTGTCAAACGTCTGGCCATGGCAAATCCGACCATAGGATTTACGCTGGGCACTTCTGCTCGAACAAATTTCCGGGTGGCGCCGCAATCGGATGACCAGCCGGGTCATCTGAGCCGTCTGGCGTCTGTTTTAGGACGTGATTTTGGCGACAATGCCTTGTCCGTCGACACCGAACGCGAAGCGGTTCGATTGAGCGGATTTGCGGGCTTGCCGACCTATTCACGCGGCAACAGCCTGCACCAATTCCTGTTCGTTAATGGTCGTCCCGTTAAAGATAAGCTGCTGCACGGAGCGATACGGGGCGCCTATCAGGATTTTCTGGCGCGTAATCGTTATCCGGTAGCAGCCTTGTTTGTAGACTTGCCGATGACCCATGTTGATGTGAATGTGCACCCTGCCAAAACTGAAGTCCGGTTTCGCGATCCCAATCTGGTGCGCGGCCTGATTGTCTCGGCGTTGCGTCACGCGCTGGCCGGAGCCGGACACAGGGCCAGTACAACGGTATCGGAATTTGCATTAGGCAAAATTCAAAGCGGAACATCGCTTCCGCTGCAAGGCGATTACCGACCAAGGCAAGGCTATTCACATATCCCGCAAAACTCCGGTCAGCAAATGCAGCAATTGGTCGATGGATTTTCGGCCAAGGTCGAGGAAGATAACGCTGTTTTTGATCATGCCAGTCCCGAGGGTATCTCCAGTAATCCGCTCGGCGCTGCCCGGGCGCAGCTTCATGAAACCTACATCGTGGCGCAAACCGAAGATGGAATCATCATAGTCGATCAGCACGCCGCCCATGAGCGCCTCGTGTATGAACAGATGAAACAAGCCATGAGCGGGCAGGGCGTTGTGCGCCAGAGTCTGCTAATTCCCGACATAGTGGATTTAGGCGAAAATGATGCGCAACGCGTTTTGTCCAGGGCGGATGAGCTTGCGCAAATGGGGCTGATCATTGAGCCTTTTGGCGCGGGCGCCGTTGCGGTTCGCGAAACTCCGTCACTTTTAGGCGAAATGGACGTCCACGGACTTCTTAGAGATTTGGCTGATGATCTGTCGGCATATGATGAGGCATTGAGCCTTAAAGAAAAATTTGAAGATGTATGCGGGACCATGGCGTGTCACGGTTCGGTTCGGGCGGGTCGACGCCTCAACTCGTCCGAAATGAATGCGCTCCTCAGGCAGATGGAGTCAACGCCCCATAGCGGTCAGTGTAATCATGGCCGCCCGACATATGTAGAGTTGAAATTGGCTGATATTGAACGGCTTTTTGGGCGGAGATAGATGATTAAACGTTTGGATCTCTCGCCTGACAGTCGAATAAAATGCCAATTGCAATTACCAGTATAAATGGTAAAATTTCATTTTTAATCAACCAAACCGAGAAAAAATTACTTAATAACATTGTCTTATCTGTTTTATTGCGAGAATTTTATGGTTAATCAATTGACAATTATAGGCTTAATAGGTCAATTTTGAACTAGAGCAATATTGCTCATAAGCCAATTGGAGTTGTTCAATGCGTGAACTCACAATGGATGAAACTAAAGTAGTCGTCGGGGGACGCGGCGTAGTGCTGGCCGAAAGAGGCGTAGTGCTTGCTGAAAGAGGCGTAGTGCTTGCCGAAAGAGGTGTAGTACTTGCCGAAAGAGGCGTTGTCCTGAAAGACTAGTAACATCATGCAACTCGCGATTCGCGAGTTGCACTTCCTAGCTATTAGTTAACTAATATGTGCCATAGATGGCGGCGTGTTGAAGGCGCTAAAAATATCCTTATTAATAGTCGCGGTCCTTTCCGCTTTTAACGGCGTGTACGCAGACGACACTGTAAGCGCTAACAGCGAACCCCATCCCTTAGTTTCACTTGCGCAAAAATTTGTCGAGGCATCCAACTCGCAGAAGACGGCATTAGTTCACAATGAAATTGAACTTGAAATCGACGAAGCACTTTCAAATTATGACTTCGACAGAATGAATCACAGTTTGGTGTCGCCACTTATATCCAGTGACCTGAAGGACATTTATGAACTTACAACAGCGGTTCTATACGAAGAAAAAATCGATTTAAATTCGGATAGCTACAAAGCATTGGAATCCTGCGCCGTAAATTTTGCACCAGCTCTGGCGTATAAATGTTCAATATCATTGTCATTTTTGTGGCATGAACATCATGAAAACACGCGTATGCTGGAATGGGCGGAAAAGGCGGTATCGCAGTCTGCTCTAATCCCTGCTGAAGCTAGCAACTATTGGTATGCGAGGTTTCAAAGTTACGAACTTTTGTTCATGGCATTTGTTGTTGATCGAAATATCTCTGAAACTGTCACTGCAGGTGAATATTATTTAGAAGCCATGCAAAAAGCTGGGATATCGGAAGGTTATTATCATAGCATCAACAATCTCTCGACGTTAGCTCGCAAAGAAGTCGGTCCAATTTTAGCACTCCAAGTGACAGAAACCGTCGAGCCTTTCGTTGAAGATCTAAGTGAAAATGATCGTGAAATTATGTACTATGCCTTAGGTCGAAATTATCTAGAAAATGGTGATTTTAAGCATGCGAAGGAGTATTTTGGGGCGCTCGAGCAAATTAATGTGCGCAAAGATGTAAAGATGGCACGCATGGCATTGTCATCTTACTTATATGCGAAGTTAGGTGAAAAGAACAAAGCATTGCTTTTTATCAAGGAAATGCGCCGAGATTATGCTGATAGCTTAGATAATGAGTTTGGCAAATACGTGTTGATGGGTGAAAAAGAACTGGCGATCCTCAACGGGTTGCCTAACAAGGCACTGGAAATTGATAACAAAATCGATTCCCTAACCCAAACCTTGTTTGAACGCGAACTGTCAGCCGATAGGGCGCGGATTTCCAACAATCTTCAGATTACGAGCGAGCGTAACAAGCGCGAAATGGACAAGCTAGAATATGAAGCCTCTTTAACCGCGCAAACAGCACGTGCACAGGAATTACTGCTGTGGGTGTCTCTGGCTGCCATCATTTTCATTCTTTTACTGCTACTTTATGCGTTTAGAGGTTATTTGCGCGAACGCGGATTAAATAAACAGATCAAGATTACTAACCGCGACCTCAATCAAGCCAACGAACAACTCAATACCATGTTTGGCGAGCTGAAAGTAGCTCACAAAAAAGCACTTGCCGGCGTTGATGCTAAAGAAAAATTCATTGGTGTCGTCGGTCATGAACTTAGAACACCGCTTAATCCGATCATTAATTTGGCCAGTATTCTCGAGCAAAAATCAACCGATCGTCAAGACAGAGCTCTTCTGAAAGCTATCAAAAATGCCGGTAAACGACTTCACATTATCGTTGAAAATATGCTAGCAATTTCCTCTGACAGTGAGCATTCCAAAACTTATATTGAGATCATCGATGCGGTCGACAATGCCGCAACCATTTTACGCGAATTTTCTTCTGAGATAAACAATCGGAACATCGAACTAAAGCAGCGCGGGGAGTTTTTAAAAGTCAGCATAGACAAGGATCCTGAATTCAAGCCTCAACACCTTTCCAATAAAGTCATTTACCGTGCCATCGTTAGGAATCTATTTGATAATGCCTTGAAATTTACAAAATCAGGTGAGATCAAACTCAGTCTTTCCGAGCTGAAAGACGGTCCCGGATTTGCTCTCAGGGTGAAGGACACAGGTGAGGGGATGGACGGGGCAAAAATATCGGAATTATTTAGGCCATTTGAACAAGGCGACATGAATCTTAATCGTGCGCATGAAGGCGCCGGACTGGGCCTCGCTGTCGTCATGAAATATTGCGATCAAATTAGCGCTCGGGTTGATATAAAAAGTCAAGTCAATGTCGGAACCTGCATAACTATCGAATTTCCGCAGCCGAATTTCGTTGAGGAAACCGGCGAACTTCTGATCGCCGCTTAGGCCGCGCGGGGCCTTAAAAATACGACTTTGGCAGCGCCCCATACCCGCTCGTCGAGGCATTCGAACCCTTTAATTTCAAGTTCTTCTTTAGCGCCGACTTCAAGAATAATCACGCTATCTGTCGAGATCAAGCCTTGCTGTAAAAGCCGAAATAAAACGGGCCGCCAAAGGCCCTTATTGTAAGGCGGGTCCATAAAGACATGGGTGAATTGACCCCTTAAATTTCCGGGTGCGACTCTTAACTTGGTTGCGTCTTGGCGGTGAAGCCTTGTACAGCCAAACAGATCCATCTTCTCTATATTTTGCCGGATAGACGCGCGCGCTTTGGGTTCTGTCTCGACGAACAGGCAGAATTCCGCCCCTCTTGAAATAGCCTCCAGACCTAGCGCGCCAGAGCCAGCAAAAATGTCGGCGACGCGGCCGCCTTCAACAGGCATTGCCCAATCAGCATGGCCGAGAATGTTAAATATGGACTCCCGGGTTTGGTCGCTGGTAGGCCGCGTATTTCGCCCGCCGGGTGAAGAAATATTACGTCCTCTCAGGCGGCCCGAAACAATCCTCATTTGCGCCGCCTATGCTGTTTAGAGGGTTTGCCTGCATAGGGTTTTTTAGGTTTACTTCGCGGCGTTTTTTCTGGCGTCTCAATCTTTGGAATGTCCACAAGGTGCCCAACCTGATCTCTGAGAATTCGGTTTCTTATTTCTTCGGTTTTCCCTTTTTCTAGATTGTTAAGTTGAAAAGGCCCGTAAGATGTGCGGATCAACCTATTGACCCTCAAGCCAACCGTCTCAAGAGCGCGCCGAACTTCGCGGTTTTTCCCTTCTTTGATCGAGACTTGTATCCAAGCATTGTCGCGCTGCTGGCGCTCGAGAACAGCTTCGATTGGGCCGGTCGGGACACCTTCTATTTTAATACCTTTTTGCAACTCATTCAGATCATCTTGAGTAATTTTACCATAAGCACGGGCGCGATATCGCCTAACCCATCCAGTTGCCGGAAGTTCCAAAGCCCTGGCTAGCTCGCCGTCATTGGTTAAAAGCAATAGCCCCTCTGAATTCATATCCAGCCTGCCAACAGATATGACCCGAGGAAGTTCTTTGGGTAGTGCGTCGAAAACAGTCGGGCGGCCTTCCGGGTCCTTATGGGTTGTCATCAATCCTTCCGGCTTGTGATATCGCCAGAGACGAGGCGCCTGTTTAGCAACCTTTTTACCGTCAAAAAGAATGTCGTCTTTTTCGGTAACTTTGAAAGCGGGCGTGGTCAAAACTTTGCCGTTCACTTTGATCCGGCCGGCTTCGATCAGCTTCTCGGAGTCACGCCGCGATGCAACGCCAGCGCGGGCCAAAAATTTGGCGATACGTTCACCGTCTTTATTTTGCATATCGCTCATTACTTGACCTGTATTTCATATCCGTCAAACTGCAACAATGACCGATGAAGACTTTATGCATGAGGCAATTCTCGAAGCAAAGGCCGCAGCCCGCCGCGGGGAGGTACCTGTCGGCGCGATATTGGTCAACGCCAAAGGTGAGATTGTCGCGCGAACAGGCAACGCACCGATAGCTCTCAGTGATCCGACAGCTCATGCCGAAATTTTGGCGCTCAGGGACGCTGCTTATCAGGCCGCAAATTACCGGCTGACGGATTTGACCCTTTATGTAACCCTTGAACCTTGTGCTATGTGTGCCGGGGCTTTGAGCCATGCACGGATCAAAAGGCTAGTGTTTGGGGCGCCCGATCTGAAAGGCGGCGCCGTTGAAAGCGGGATAAAGTTTTTTGAAAGCCCAGCATGCCATCATCGGCCTGATATAAGTTCAGGGATCCGCGCAATCGAGTGCGGGGATTTACTCAGGTCATTTTTTAAAGCGCGCCGGTAGTGCGGCCAACTCTAAGAGAATATGTTGCCGGAACCGGCCAATCGTCGCTGCCCATGTCCGGGCCGAATTGGGGATATGTTTTCGGCGCACTGGGCGCCGTTCTATTTTCAATGAAAGCCATTTTCGTGAAGGTGGCCTATCAACCGGGGTCGGGAATTTCTGAAAATGAGATTGATGCCATTACGCTTATGGCCATGCGGCTGGGATTTTCTATGCCGATTTATCTACTAATCATGGCCTTGGTTTTGCGCAGAATCTGGCACTCAGACAAAGAGAATCCTAAACTAAGCGATATGGTTTTGGCGGGCGCACTTGGAATATTGGGTTATTATATTTGCGCCTTTCTGGATATTGAAGCGCTGAAATATGTAACAGCACAGCTCGAGCGCCTTATTCTTTTCACCTATCCTGTATTCGTATTGATTTTGTCGGCGGTTTTTCTCGGGTTTCGTCCTAAATTCTTATCAGTAGTCTTCATCCTCATTGGGTATTCGGGAATTATCGTGATATTCGCTGGCGGCGATATTACTGAAAGTGATAATCTCTGGCTGGGAGTTGGGATGCTTCTGGCCTGCGCTATTCTCTTCGCTGCTTTTCAACTCTTGGCTAAACCGATGATCGCCCGGCTCGGCAGTACGCTATTCACCTGCTGCGCTATGATCGCGGCCGGAATGGTAATATTCACTCACCTAACTGTTCAGAATTTGGAGAGCGGCGTTTTTCAGACAGCGTCTAATTTACCGCTGCGTATCTGGATGATAGGTATCGCCCTTGCATTTCTGTCGACCTTGATCCCGTCCTTCTTAGTCAATATTGCGATTGGCCGGATCGGTGCTCAGGCAACTGCTACGCTCGGATTATTATCCCCCGTTGCAACCATCATCTTTGCTATTTTGTGGCTGGGCGAACCGTTCGGAAAATATGATGCATTCGGGACATTACTGACTTTGATCGGGATTGGCCTTTATAGCTGGCATTCTCGCAAAAGCGACCCGACCCCCCCTAAATATCCAGCGGCTCTGCACAAGTAATAAATGCCGACCGCGGTTACCAGATATTTAGTGTAGTATTTAAAATTTATATCATTCAGGCGGTGCAAAACCCGTGTTCCGCCAAATGTCCCAATCATGACGCAGGGCAGGGCCAGTGCAAACACCCACCAAGCTGGCAATGTGCCTGTTCCGCAAGCTAGAATAAGTGGGATTCCGAAGTAAGCGATCTTGACCATATGGGACAAAAACATGGTAACAGCCTTGGTTGCAACGATTTGATGTCGGGTCATTTTCGTTTTGATGTAGAAGAAATCAAGCGCTGGACCTGCAACGCCGGCTGTCACATTTAAAGTCATAATCATCGAGCCACAGAGGATTGCGTGGCTGGGTTTTTCCGCATCGCCCTGAAACCATCCTCGGGGCAGCCACAATAAGAATGGCAGCAGGCCTAAAGCCACAAATAAAAGTCTCTTGTCCGGGGCAAAAGATACAAAAACCAACACGATTATCACAGGCAGGGCACCTATAAGGTGAAACCCTAGAACATCCCAGCGGATAAATGTATGCAACAAATAAGAGCGGTAAGAATTTGACATGCTTTGCACCGCGCCATGAACCACCATCGCTTCCGATACACCTAAATATATTGTGATAACGGCCATAAATACCATGCCGCCCGCCATCCCAAATATTCCGGATATACAAGCGGTAATTAGGGCAGCCAGCAGCATGATAATTGAAAATGGCATCAGGCTTTCGAAGCCGAGTCGGTACAAAAGTCCAACTGGAATTCGAGTCAAACCGACCCAAGAAGTTGTGGATTATCCTAGTTTCTGTATTTGAGCTGATTGCGAATCTCATTACAGAGTCTAAGAATTCATTAAGAGTTTATTAAGTCGCTGACTAAAGGCGACGGTGAATGGGAGCTACGAATGGGATTATTTGGTAAAGGGAAAACCGATTCCCGAGATTTTAATACGTTAGAGCGGATTGCGCCTCCAGAAGCAAAAGCCGTGGAAACAAATCCCGTCATATCCACAACCATTCCTGATGTCGATGATATGGAATATGCGCGAACCGCAATGGAACATTTTGCAGCCGACCTGCGCGACAGCGCTGCCAAGCAGCATTCCGCGATTAAACGCATCTCGATACTCAATAGCGCCTTGTCAAAAATGGAACTTGATCTGAAAGCGTTACGTCGCGTTCAGGCTGACAATCGGATACTTGGTAAAAGCATTGCTGAGATAGAGTCCAAATTCGCGCAAAAATCGAGCTGGTCCCACGAGCTGGAAAATAAGCTCGCTGATCTAGAACGCCGGCACGCCGAAACGCGGTCTCATCTAGAACAAGCCAAGGCAAGTCTCGCGGCTGCGCGTGATCAAGAAGCCAATATCGTTGCGCAGAACGCCAGTCATGAACGTACGATACGGGCGCTGACGGCAAAGTTTCAGACGGCGGAAGACAAGCTTAGCCACAATGAGAATACGATCGACAAAATGCAAGATCGTTTGGACGGGCAAACAGCTGAATTGGCGCAGCGCGAACGTCAGATTGTCGAACTTCGAAATACGCTTGATGAGATTAATGAGAAATATAATCAGAAAACCGCGCTTAGCGATCAAGCAACCGTTGAACTTAAAAATCTTCGGGCAGATTATGGTGATCTGAAAGCCAGATTTGTAGAGCAATCAGGACAAATTGAAAATCTCAAATATGAACTTCAGACGCAGAAAAATGTATCGGATGACACTGTGAAACGCCGTGATGAGGAGAATCTCGCGCTTAAAACACGGATCGATCAGCTCGATACCCAAATCCGCATCAAGGAAAATATGGCGACCCATTTGGATCAGGAATTTATCAGCCTGCGTAACGCACTGGTCAATGAACGTGACCGGGCAGAATCTCTTGAAGATAGGCTGCGTCAGAAGTCAGAAGAATATGAGCGCTCTGCGAAAGCCGTCTCGAAGTCTAAAATTGAGTTTGAGTCGCTAAATACGAAATTTGCGCAGACTCTGGAAGATTTTGAAATCTTACGCAAAATGAATCAGCAAATGCGTGACAAGCTCGAGAAATATGCGTTGATCACGGGCGTGAGTGCAGGTCAAAGTATTTTACAGACTGAAGTCTTTACCAAAGACAAAGCCGTAGATGATTCAGAGAATGTTACGCGGCTTAAACACAGCAGCTAAATCAAATCACGTCCTGTGATGTTTCCCCGTCTGAGACGTGATCTCCGGCGGGGTTTTTTTTACAATATGGATTGACCGGTGCCTTCCCAGTCTTTGAGGAAAGCTGCGAGTCCTTTATCTGTCAAGGGATGGTTTGCCAGATTGCGGATGACACCAGGCGGGGCTGTCATGACGTCAGCCCCTATAAGCGCGCAATCTTTGACATGATTAACACTTCGGATTGATGCGGCGAGAATTTCGGTCTCATATCCATAATTGTCATATATAATCCGGATATCGTCTATCAGCTGAAGCCCGTCTAAAGTGATGTCATCTAACCGCCCAATAAAAGGCGAAATGAACGTCGCCCCGCATTTGGCTGCAAGCAAAGCCTGATTGGGCGAGAAACATAGGGTGAGATTGATTGGGGTGCCTTCGCGTGACAACACCGAACAGGCTTTGAGTCCATCCATAGTGAGTGGTAGTTTCACGCAAACATTGCCAGCAATCTTTCTAAGTTCGCGGCCTTCCTTGATCATCATATCGGCCGCTGTCGCGGTCACTTCGGCGCTGACCGGACCTTCGACCAAGTCGCAAATTTCTTTGATGACTTCTTTAAATTTACGCCCAGATTTGGCGATAATAGAAGGGTTGGTTGTCACACCGTCTACCAATCCAATATCATTAAGTTCAGCGATCTGATCAAGATCAGCACTATCGACAAAAAATTTCATAATGTATCTCCGAATTGGGATGGTGAGTCGTTTGGAAAGGCCCTAACACAGAATATGCCTGCGCAAAACGCACAAGTTTTATTTCCGGTCAATGTCGACAAGCCCTTCGATTATGAGGTGCCAGCCGGCATGGAATTGCAACCCGGCGAATTTGTTTTCGCGCCCATAGGTAAGCAGTTTAAGCTTGGAGTTGTCTTCAGTCTCGGCGCAAAAGGCTTCGACAAAGAGCTTAAATTTGTAGCCGAGAAAAAACCGGCACGTGCGCTGCCGCCGGAAATGTTAAATTTTATATCCTGGACGGCGCGATATAATTGCGCGCCAATGGGGATGGTTTTGCGTATGGTTTTAAGCGCGCGTAAAGCGCTGGATCCCAGTCCCGAGGTTACCCATTTTTCTCCGACGGGAAAACCGGGCCTGCGCATAACTCCGGCCCGGCAACTTATCATGGACAAAGGCGGCCCGTTCCCGGCTCGCGCCAGCGAGATCGCGGAGCGTGCTTCAATCAGTGCAGGAGTCGTTCGCGGGTTTGCCGATATAGGAGGATTGCGGGCCGAGATAAGACCCGTTGACGGTCCTTTTGATATTCCGGATCCAGACTTGTCCGGCCTCGAATTATCTCAAAGCCAAAAAGAAGGGGCGGCCAAGTTGGTTGAGATGGTCAAACGAAACCAATTTGCGACCGCGCTTCTCGACGGCGTAACAGGATCCGGTAAAACAGAAGTTTATTTCGAGGCGGCGGCTCAGGCACTCCGGCAGAACCGTCAGGTTTTAATTCTGGTTCCTGAAATTGCCCTTACGCAAGCGGGCATGAAAAGGTTCAAGGCCCGTTTCGGGGCCGAACCTGCACCCTGGCACTCGGCGCTTGGGGAGGCTGAGCGGCGTCGTGTTTGGCGCGAGGTCGCGCATGGCCGCGCCAAACTTGTGGTTGGCGCCCGATCAGCGCTCTATTTGCCGTTTCTTAACCTTGGACTAATCGTGGTCGATGAGGAACATGATACGTCTTTTAAACAGGAAGAGGGCGTCATTTATAATGCCCGTGATATGTCGGTTGTCCGGGCCAAGCTCTCTGACGCATCAGTAATATTAGCATCCGCCACGCCGTCTCTTGAAAGCCTCGTCAATGCCCGGAACGGACGATATGAGCATGTGGTTCTGCCTGAACGCCCCGGGGCAGTTACGCTTCCAGATATCGATTTGGTCGATTTAAAAGATCACCCCCCCGCCAAAGGCGATTTTATATCTGAACCACTGATACAATCGGCGAAAGCCTGTTTGGAGCGCGGTGAGCAGGTCATGCTTTATCTAAACCGTAGAGGTTATGCGCCATTAATCATATGCCGGGCCTGCGGCGAAAAACTTAAAAGCCCTGATACGGATAGCTGGTTGGTTGAACATCGGGAAACCGGTAGGGCCATCTGCCACCATACTGGTTTTTCGATGCGTATGCCAAAAGAATGCCCATCCTGCCATTCCGAAGACAGCCTGACGTCTGTTGGTCCGGGTGTGGAAAGAGTAGCTGAAGAGGCCGGGCGGCACTTTCCCGAAGCAAAAATTGAAATCTTATCGTCAGATACATCAGGCAATCCGGAGAAAATTCGGGAACGCATGCAGCGCATGGAGCAAGGCAAGATTGACATATTAGTAGGAACGCAAATGGTCGTTAAAGGCCATAATTTCCCGGGCCTGACCTTTGTCGGTGTAGTGGATGGAGATTTGAGTCTGGTCGGAGGGGACCCGAGGGCCGGAGAGAGAACATTTCAAACCCTGGTTCAAGTGGCGGGGCGGGCAGGGCGTGCGGATAAACCCGGAACGGCTCTCATCCAAACCCACCAGCCGGAACATGAGGCTTTACAAGCGCTAGCAATGGGTGATCGAGAACGATTTATTGCCGCGGAACTTGGCATGAGAGAATTGCTGGGATTGCCACCATTTGGTCGATTGGCTGCCGTTATTGTTTCAGGTCCTGATCAAAATAAAACGCAAGATCTCGCTCGTAAATTTACAAATTTGGCTCCAAGAGCCAAAGGCATTGAAATATTAGGCCCAAGCGAACCGCCGATTGCCAAATTGCGTGGACGATTTCGGCGGCGGATTTTGGTGCAGGCAGATCAAAGCCTCGACCTGTCTGCCTATATGGCGCACTGGCGCTCCCGTATCAGGCCTCCGTCCAAATATAAAGTGCAGATAGATATAGACCCTCAATCTTTCATGTAAGCCATGCGCAGTTGAGGCTTTTAATCATTGTGCTCCTATCATATGTAGGCTTAGCGAGATTATTTATGGCAAGACACGATTATTCCTTTCGTCCCGAACCCGAGTTTCAGGAAGGTGTTTTCGTTCCCTCGGCTCCTGTCCCAATTGATGTTGATAATGAAAATTGGGGATTTCGCGACAATGTAGATCTTATGAAAGCGCTGGTGCGTAATCCCATTGAGACGACCGGGAAATTATCGCGAGAACAAGGATGTGTTCAGGGAAAATTATTCGGTCAGGAATTTTTCAACATTGCCGATCCCGAGCTCATTCAGTTTATATTTGTTAAAAACCATAAAAACTTAAAAATGAATAGGGTTCGGCAGCGCATATTGGTGCCGCTAATACGGTCAGGTTTAATTGCAGCAGAAGGAGATGACTGGAAGCGAATGCGTCATCTTTTGACTCCAATGTTTACGCCGAGGCATATCCGGACTTTTTCAGAAGGTATGCGCCTAACGATAGAACGGGAATTTCCGCGCAGTATCAAAGACGGAGAGGAGATAAAGCTTACACGCACAATGCTTGATTTGACTTACCATGTTTTATCGGACGCGTTATTCTCTGGCGAAATTGATGATGATAAAGATGGTCAGGTCAAAGATTTTGAAACCGTCTTGTTGAATATGGGAAAACCCGATCCTTTCGACATTTTAAATTTCCCCGGGTTTTTACCCCGGCTCACAAAAGTTAAAGGCAAGAGGGCTCTGGCGCGGATTTGGTCTCGGGTAGGCGAAGCTTTGAAGACACGCCAAGCGCAGCAGGAGAAGGATGAGGACTTGCCAACGGATTTTCTGACATTGCTGCTCAATGCTGGAGACGATGAGCATGCGCCGCTTTCTCATGAGGAAATTCAGGATCAGGCGGTCACATTTATTGGAGCAGGTCATGAGACGACCTCTCATGGCCTGACTTGGATGATATATTTGCTTAGTCAGGACGAGGGCGCACGGAAGAAAGTCGAGGCCGAAGTTGACGCGCTGAATATCGATACTGTTCCAATCGATAAGTGGGCTGACCATCTGCCGTGGACAATCGCCTGTTTTGAAGAGGCGATGCGCCTCTATCCGCCCGCGCCATTCATTTCTCGAGAGCTTACGCAAGATTTGGCATTCAAAGACCGCAATTTTGTCGAGGGCGATAATGTCTTATTGAATCTATGGGCGCTGCACCGTCACTATGAATTATGGGATAATCCGGATGGATTTGTGCCTGATCGTTTCTTTGGTGAGAACCGGAGAAAAATTCACAAATTTCAGTATATACCGTTCGGGACTGGACCCCGCGTTTGTATCGGGCAGAGATTCGCGCTTCAAGAGGCCGTTATCATGGCGACTCTGCTGCTTAGAAAGCACCAATTTGAATATTCAGGCGATAAGCCACCCTGGCCACGCATGCGGATCACGCTCCAAGCTGAAAACGCCATGCCAATGCGGGTTTCGCCGCGTTAATATTACCCAGATTTTCACATCAATTTACGGTGCTATTGTGTCGCAGGGAATGATGGGTTGGATTTAAAATAGACCCATGCTAATAGCCCCCGCGAGTCAGGGATTTGCTTAAAAAACAGGCATTTCTATTAAACAGGTTTGAGAATTGTTGATGAAGATAATTTCAAGCCGCCAGCGCAAGATACGGATCTAAGTTTGTGTCAACTCAAGACCTAATTACCGGCAAAGCACCCGGACGATACGCTCAGGCGCTTCTGGAGCTGGCCGAAGAGTCTAAGTCATTGAAATCAGTTGAAAAAGACGTAGCGAAAATGAAGTCCGTCTTTGCTGGAAGCGGGCCACTTCGTGATGCTTTGTCCAACCCGGTGTTTGCCACTGAAGATAAAGTAGCCGTCGTTCAATCTGTTGCGATGAAGTCAAAAGTTGGCAAGTTGATCACTCAATTTATGGGGACGGCTGCAAAGAATCGTCGTGCTTCAGAAATTCCCGCAATGCTTCGCTCTTTCGAAGAGCAGCTGGCCGATAAGCGGGACTCAGAAACCGCGACAGTTATTAGCGCCAAAAAACTAACCGCTGCTGAGCTGACAAAAGTCAAATCAGAGCTCAAAAAATCGTTGGGAAAAACGGTTGCGGTAGAAACACAGGTTGATCCTACTTTATTGGGCGGCTTTGTCGTCAAAATCGGATCACGCCTTTACGATAGTTCTCTCAAGACAAAACTTGAAGATCTCAAATTAGCCCTGAAAGAGGTTTAAGTTATGGATATTCGTGCTGCAGAAATTTCCAATATTCTGAAGAAGCAGATCAAAGGCTTTAATTCGCAAGCCAAAGTCTCAGATATCGGCCAAGTTCTGTCCGTTGGTGATGGTATTGCTCGTGTTTACGGTTTGGATAATGTTCGCGCCGGTGAAATGGTCGAATTTCCAGGCGGGATCAAAGGCATGGCGCTGAATCTGGAAAGCGACAATGTTGGTGTGGTTATTTTTGGTGATGACCGCGGCATTAAGGAAGGCGACACGGTTAAGCGCCTTGGCGAGATCGTTGACGTTCCTGTAGGCAAGGGTCTTTTAGGCCGCGTTGTTAACCCACTAGGTGAGCCAATTGACGGCAAAGGCCCGATCAAATCTACTGAGCGCCGCCGCGTTGATGTTAAGGCGCCGGGAATTATCCCGCGCAAATCTGTTCACGAGCCAGTGCAGACTGGTATCAAAGCGATTGACGCCTTGATCCCAATTGGCCGCGGCCAACGCGAATTGATCATTGGTGACCGCCAAACCGGTAAAACCGCCGTTGCCGTTGATGCGATCCTCAATCAGAAGGCCGCTTTTGATGAAGATCGAGAAAATGATAAGCTTTATTGTATATATGTTGTTATCGGGCAGAAGCGTTCTACGGTGGCGCAACTTGTAAAAACGCTCGAAGAAAACGGCGCGATGGACTACTCCATTATTGTCGCCGCAACAGCCTCTGAACCGGCGCCGCTTCAATATCTTGCACCGTTTGCCGGTTGCGCAATGGGTGAATTCTTCCGCGACAATGGCATGCATGGCCTGATCATTTATGATGATCTTTCCAAGCAAGCTGTTGCATATCGTCAAATGTCACTTCTTCTGCGTCGTCCTCCGGGCCGCGAAGCTTATCCAGGTGACGTTTTCTATCTTCACTCCCGTCTTCTCGAACGCGCTGCGAAGATGAATGATGACATGGGTGCTGGTTCATTAACCGCGCTACCTATTATCGAAACTCAAGGTAACGATGTTTCGGCCTTTATTCCGACAAACGTTATTTCAATTACCGATGGCCAGATTTTCCTTGAAACAGATCTTTTCTTCCAAGGTATCCGTCCGGCGCTGAACGTTGGTCTGTCCGTGTCACGGGTTGGATCATCGGCTCAGATTAAAGCAATGAAGCAGGTTGCTGGCCCGATTAAGGGAGAATTGGCTCAGTACCGGGAAATGGCTGCCTTTGCGCAGTTCGGTTCAGACCTTGATGCGTCAACACAGGCTCTATTGGCTCGTGGTGAGCGCCTGACAGAGCTTCTTAAGCAAGACCAATATTCTCCGTTGCAAGTGGAAGAGCAGGTTTGTGTGATTTATGCAGGAACTCGTGGGTATCTCGACGGAATCGCTGTTACGAATGTCGGCCGCTATGAAAGTGAGCTTCTAACCCACCTGCATGCTGAACATTCTTCTATTCTGGCCGACATTGCGTCTGAAAAGAAACTTTCTGACGATTTGGAAGGCCGCCTCAAGTCCGCTCTGGACAATTTCACCAAGAATTTTGCTTAAGAGCGGAACGGGGAACCGGCAATGCCGTCTTTAAAGGAACTTAAAAACCGGATCGGAAGCGTTAAAAACACGCAAAAGATTACGCGCGCCATGCAAATGGTTGCGGCCGCCAAGCTTCGTAAGGCCCAAGAGGCAGCAGAGAAGTCGAGGCCTTATTCGGATCGTATCAGCAATATAATCGCAAATCTCGCCCAATCTATGCAGGGCGGCGGAGATGCGCCCGCGATGCTGACTGGCAATGGTAAGGACGAAACATATCTGTTGGTGGTCGCAACAGCCGATCGAGGACTTTGCGGCGGATTTAATACCAATATTGTTCGCAAGGCTCGCGAGGAAATCGTTGCTCTTAAAAAGGCCGGCAAGACTGTGAAGCTTTATTTAATCGGCAAAAAAGGCAAGGAACAGCTGTCCCGTTTGTATGAGGACGATATCGTTGAATATATATCGCTCAAGGAAGAGAAAACGATTCATTCCGGCATAGCGCTTGGTATAGGGCAAAAAATCACGGCCATGTTTGAAGCCGGTGAATTTGATGTTTGTAAGCTGATCTTTTCAGAATTTGAAAATGTTATGACGCAAAACCCGATTGCCAAAACCATCATTCCCGCTGCAGCGGGAATTGAAGAAGGTTCCGATGCTGACGCAGCCGAAAACGGCGGGTCTTTTTACACATACGAGCCCGACGAAGAGGGAATCCTAAGGGTTTTACTTCCTCGGAATATTAATACCCAAATCTTTACCGCGCTTTTGGAGAACCAGGCCGGCGAGATGGGTTCTAAAATGACGGCAATGGACAATGCGACACGTAACGCAGGCGACATGATCGATAAGTTGACGCTGACCTTTAACCGGACACGTCAGGCACAAATTACATCTGAACTCATTGAAATTATCTCTGGCGCGGAAGCGCTTTAAAAGCTGAGAGGACCAAGACATGGCGAAAGCAGCAGCAAAGAAAACAACCGTAAAACAGGCTCCGGCCAAAAAAACGGCTAAACCAAAAGCAACCAAGTCAAAAGCGACTGGACGCGTATCACAAGTTATTGGTGCGGTTGTCGACGTGGAATTTGATGGCAATTTGCCTTCTATTCTAAACGCGCTCGAAACTGATAACCAAGGCAACCGTTTGGTTCTCGAAGTGTCTCAGCATCTGGGCCAAAATACAGTCCGGACAATCGCCATGGACGCGACTGAAGGTCTTGTTCGGGGACAGGCTGTGACTGATACGGGCGAGCCAATTATTGTACCGGTAGGACCGGAAACACTCGGACGCATCATGAACGTCATCGGTGAGCCGATTGACGAACGCGGTCCGCTCAAGACGAAAGTTAAAGCGCCAATTCACAAAGACGCGCCTGCCTTTGTTGACCAGTCAACAGAATCCGAAGTGCTCGCAACAGGTATTAAAGTTATTGATCTCCTGTGCCCTTACGCAAAAGGTGGTAAGATTGGACTGTTCGGCGGTGCCGGTGTTGGTAAAACGGTTTTGATCATGGAACTTATTAACAATATCGCGAAACTCTTCGGTGGTTACTCCGTTTTTGCCGGTGTTGGTGAACGGACCCGTGAAGGTAACGACCTTTATCACGAGATGATCGAATCCAACGTGATCGACCTTGACGGCGAGAGCCGCGCAACACTCGTTTACGGCCAAATGAATGAGCCTCCAGGAGCCCGTGCGCGTGTTGCTCTGACTGGTCTCTCGCAAGCAGAATATTTCCGTGATGAAGAAGGCAAGGACGTTCTGTTCTTCGTTGATAACATCTTCCGCTTCACACAAGCCGGTTCCGAAGTGTCCGCGCTTCTTGGCCGTATTCCTTCTGCTGTGGGCTATCAGCCGACACTAGCTACTGAAATGGGCCAAATGCAGGAGCGTATTACGTCAACGACCAAAGGGTCTATTACATCTGTTCAGGCGATTTACGTCCCAGCCGATGACTTGACCGACCCGGCGCCAGCCACATCATTTGCCCACTTGGACGCGACAACGGTTCTGAACCGGGCAATTTCTGAAAAAGGTATTTATCCAGCGGTTGATCCGCTTGACTCTACATCTCGTATTCTTGAGCCGCGCACCGTTGGCGAAGAGCACTACGCAGTTGCTCGTCAGGTTCAGGAAATCCTGCAGCGCTATAAGTCACTACAAGACATCATTGCTATTCTTGGTATGGACGAGCTTTCTGAAGAAGATAAACTGGTCGTGGCGCGGGCGCGTAAAGTCGAGAAATTTCTGTCGCAACCTTTTGACGTGGCTGAAGTCTTTACGGGCTCTCCTGGAATTCAGGTTCCACTTGAAGATACGGTCCGTTCATTCAAAGGACTGTGCAACGGCGAATATGATCACATTCCTGAGCAGGCATTTTATATGGTTGGCGGAATCGAAGATGTGATTGAAAAAGCCGCTAAAATGGCAGCAGAGGCAGCTTAGATCAGATGGCTGATAAGCTACATTTCGCGCTCGTATCGCCCGAAGCAGAATTGTTTTCTGGCGAGGTCGATCAGGTTGATATTCCCGGCACCGAAGGTGATCTTGGTGTATTGCCCAATCACTCTGCCCTCATGGCGGCTATTCGAACAGGCGCTATTACCGTATTTGACGGCGGCGAAACTACGCAATATTTCGTGCAAGGGGGGTTTGCAGATGTAACGCCCGACGGGCTGACAGTTTTAGCGGAAAAAGCGACACTTATGGCCGACATTGATAAGGAAGCTCTACAATCTGACTTGGATGCCGCGAAAGCCCGTATCGAGAACCTCGAAGGTGAAGCCGCATTAATCGTCCAGCAGGATATTGACGGATTAAGCGAATTAATCGCAGGCTAAATTTGTGAAATATTGAATTAAGTGAACCGGGCTAACGCCCGGTTTTTTTTGTGTTCTATTCAGCTGCAGTCGGTAAAACGCGAGTACGATCGTCTTTAGTGGTCACAACAAAGAACGTCGCCATGGCGATGCAAGATAGGGAAAAGGCGGCTATAAAAGGTGCGCCGGGCTGGTAATAGCCTGTGCCCTCTTTGGCAAATACCTCAAAAGTCGGTCCCATGATCAACGGACCTGCGATTAGCGCAAGGCCCTGGGCGGCACCGATGGCGCCTTGTAATTCGCCTTGTTCAGAACTGGATACTCGGCTCGACATCATATTATTAAGGGCTGGATTATAAAATCCCGCCAATGCCACTAACGGCCCCATCGCGTAAACCATAAATCCGTTCGTTGCGAGGCCGAGGCCAAGATAGGCAATAATCGTTGAAACCATGCCTATTACAGCAGCCCAAAACAGTCCTGTTCGCGGTATCACCACCCGAATGATGAGGGCTTGTACAATAAAACTTGAAACGCCAAATGCGCCCAAAGACCACGCCACGTCGCCAGATGTCCAGCCCAGCTTAGTTTCTGTCGAAATCGTATAAGTGGTTGGGTAAACCGTGTGCGCCGCTGCCAACAGGAACAGCACAAAAATTAATCCCTTGGCATTTGAAACATTTTTAAGTGACCGTAGAGCGCCTAACGGATTTGCTCTGGTCCAGCTAAAGGCTCGGCGATTTTCGGGTTTCAGTGTTTCCGGCAATACTAAGAAACCCAATACCGCATTCAAGAATGAAATCACGCCTGCTACATAAAAAGGCAACCTCGGACTTGCGAGGTCTCCGAGAATGTCGTCGGGATCGCCGAGTATACCGCCTAGAACAGGGCCGAGCATAAAACCGACTCCAAAGGCTGCGCCGACAAGCGCGAAGTTTTGAGCGCGCTTTTCTGGAGGGCTGACATCTGCCATATAGGCGTTGGCCGTTGAAAAAGTCGCGCCAAAAGTCCCGGCTATGGCTCGTCCGAAAAAGACAATGGCGATCACCGGAGCTAATGCCAGAATAAAATAGTCGATTGCCAAACCCAAGAGCGATAGAAGCATAACAGGTCGCCGGCCATAAGCGTCCGACAGAGCGCCCATGATCGGCATGAAAATGAACTGCATGATAGCGAAAACTAAGGTCATACCGGCCATATACCGGCCCAGATTATGCTCCGGTAGATCAGGAATTAACTCGCGAACAAGATCCGGCAGAACGGGAATTATGATGCCAAAACCTATGGCATTGATCATGACAGCAATCAAAACAAACGCTATTGCTTTGATGGAAGTTTCAGGTTTTGCCATATTATGCGCCTAGTGTATTAGGTTGAAAATGCATAGGAAAAAATGATTGATCGCGCCGTCGAAACCAAAACATTGTTGTCTTTATAGTTTTGTGATTTTCAGTTATAGATTAATAAATTTTTCCTGAGAGTTCGGATGCCTTTTTTACCATCATTAAACGACGATGCGTTTATTTCAGATTTGAAAAACACTTTTCCGGACTTACCCTCAATTTCAAATGGCGTCAGCCTTATGCGCGGACCTTCACCCTTGTCTATTGCGGAGCGGGAGCTGATCATTGCCTATGTTTCTCGTTTGAATAATTGCGATTTATGTCATGATGTTCACGCAGATGTTTCCTGCCAATTAGGTGTGGATCAACAGGTGATTGATAAGATTTTTAACAGAGAAGATCTGACGCTCGAAGATACTCGAATTGCGCCCCTTTTGGACTATGTGCACAAATTGACTCGTCGTCCAGGCGCAATGAAACAGGCTGATGTTGACAAAGTTTTTGAGGCGGGCTGGAGTGAACTGGCTCTGGTTCATGCAATTGGAATATGCTCATTCTATTGCATGATGAACAGGATGGTGAATGCTGCAGGGGTTAAAGGGACGATTAAAAAACGAAAACACGTCGCCGCGCGTATGGCCCGTAAAGGCTACACGGGCAAAAGAAAGCGCGGGTAAGTCGTCAATAATGTAATCATCTGTACGTCTGTGATTACATCGGTGGTTACTATCCTTCAGGCAGGATGGGCAAACATTGAAAATTCCTGGATCAGATGACTATAAACCCGTCGCTTGAACGGTACCACGAGGTTTAAAGTTTCAGCCAAAGTGCCCCAACGCCATTGCGAAAACTCGGGCGGAGTTTGTGCGTTTAGATCAACATCACTGTCCACCCCTGTAAACCTCGTCGCAAACCAACTTTGTCTTTGACCGCGCCAGCGCCGCGTTCGAACATTCTGTTCGATATCGGCTGGGTAGTCGTAATAGAGCTCACCTTCGATCCTTCCTAGAGGTGCCAGATTCTGTACTGAAATCCCGGTTTCTTCTTCTGTCTCTCTAATAGCGGCAAATACCGGTGTTTCTCCAGGATCGACACCGCCTTGCGGGAACTGCCACACATAGGGGCCAGATTCGCGGGCCCGTCGGCCGAGCCAAACAAGACCCTCAGAATTGAAAATGACCATACCTACACAGGGCCGGTATGGACGATCATTCAATATTGAATTCATCGCTATTGATTGAGAATAAACGATGCCGGCGCAAGTTCAAGCCCCTTGGCGTCAAGACTTGCAACCCATTGTTTTACGGATACTAAAGTCTCGGGAAGCGCAAACCCAAATCCGATTTGCGGGGGACCACTAAGCGAGGCGGTTTCGAGTCGAGACAGTTCAGAGCTGATGACGGCAATGTCAGAATTGGAATCAATGATATTAAAAGCTGTTTGATAGGGAAGGTCGGCGGCCCGTGATTGGGCGGCAATCGTTTGGGAGAAGCTTGAGCCATCATATATTAGTCCCAATCCAGAGTCGCTTAAATGATCGAGAATTGGCGCGACCGCATCATTGCGCGCTAAAAGTTTTTCACCTTGATAATTTGTAACCGCAAAATATCCTAGGGCGCGGCTCATCAACCAATCCAGATTTCGAATATTTACCGCGGCGCTAACATCGGACTTTAATGTTCGCGAGGCGCCAGGTTCAGACGCATTAAAATTTGTGCCTTCCATGGGGAGCTCGATGATAACCTCATGGCCGCGATCCCGCGCCTGGTGAACCCAGGTTTGAAGACCATTTGTGTGCGCTGCAAATGACATCGTCACTTCCGGCGGCGTTTCGTTGATAATGCGCCGCGTTAAATTGCGATCGATTCCCAGTCCGCCAATGATAATAGAGACCTGTTTTTTGCCTGCCGTCGGAGTGAATGGGCGAGCATAACTGGTGACGGCTTTTCTGCCTGCGCTTGAGACCGTCGGGGCCTGCCCAAATGGGTTATTGCGTGTAATATCGGCAAAGGGCGCTCTCGGAAGCGCAGAGGTCGGGAATGACCCGGTGCTGCCCCCTAAGGGCTTACCGTCAATCAAAATGGTTTTGGGTCCGACAGTCTGTATAGAGGCCAATGTCTCGCGAGGCTGGGTGCCCGGAATTTCGCTTCCAGCAAGCTGACTGGAATTGCCGGCTTGAACTGGGTTGCCCAGCGCATCAATATTCACAGTCGGATTTGAGCCGATTGGGACCTGTCCGTCTAAAAGATCCGGCAGTGCCTGACCATTGGCGTTAAGCGTATCAGCTGCCGCAGGAAGAGGGGCTGGTTCAATCACGACTTCTCCCGTAGCGATCGCATCGTCAGGATTTCCGAAAAACCGAAAACTAAAAACGGTTGCGGCCGCTGCCGTGCCCAAAATTAGTAAACCCCCAAGCAAATGGCGGCGCATAGACGGCAAGCGTGTACTCCGCCGTCTGGCGTAGCTAACTGAGCTGTTTTGAAATGAATCAGACATGGATGTCGCAGATTCCCAATCCCTAATTGATTCGCAGAATTAGCAGGATAGCTAATAAACTCCTAATAGCGCGTAAATCCGGTGTCGATAGACGCATTATGGGAGACGCAAGGGAACATTCTTCTGCGCAAGACGGTTTTCATAAAGCGGACTTTTGACTAACTCCACCGCTTTGGCGAGTTGATAATCCTCATCAGAAGGCCATTCTTCTGAAGGAAAATCCATGATGCTAAAATCCTCTTCAATTTCCGCCGTATTTGGATTGGATAGGGCGTTTTGCAAATTAGACTCACGGAACCGCTTTTTGATAGTGTCGCTTTCCGGACTTCCGGCAACAAGCACGTCCGGCATAATGCCGAGGCCCTGAATAGAATGTCCCGACGGCGTGTAATAGCGTTCGGTTGTTAGGCGAAGCGCGCCGCCGCCCGGCAGTTGTATAATTGATTGCACCGACCCTTTGCCAAAAGACCGACGTCCGATGACAAGGGCACGATTTCGGTCTTGAAGCGCGCCGGCGATAATCTCAGCCGCAGAAGCCGATTGGCTATTGATTAGAACGACTATTGGAACGCCATCGACCAATTGACCATCTTGCGCATGGTAGCGCCGTGTATCTTGCCTATCTCGGGCTCTGGAGGAAAATACTTCTCCGCCGTCGAGGAAATAGTCTGTTACTTTGACAACCTGATCAACCCGTCCTCCCGGGTTTGACCGAACGTCAATAACCAGGCCTGGTAGCGTGCCTGAAAAATTGGATTTCAGGTCTTCAATCGCTGCTTTGACGTCGACGCTCAGACGCGGATGATTGAAAGTTTCGATATAGATATAGCCGACGCCATCTTCGACGCGGTGCCGAACGGCGCGCCCCGAAACGACTTCACGCACGATTGTCAGTTCACGGGTTGTGCTGTCTTCGGCCTTTACAGTCACATTAATCGGGTCACCTTCGAGGCCGCGCATACCTGACACGGCTTCGTCCAAAGTTTTGCCAAAGATTTCTTCGCCCTCAACGGCGGTAATAAACTCACCGCGCTTTAAGCCTTGTTTATCCGCCGGTCCGCCGGGAATGACATAATTGACTTTGACGAGGCCATCTTCGAGCGTGACTTCAATGCCCAGCCCGCCATATTCGCGGCGGGCATTTTTCTGGCGCTCCTCATAGGCCTGTTCTGGTACGTAGCTAGAGTGCGGATCTAGAGATTCCAACGCCCCATTGATTGCACCTTCCATAATCTCGGCATCCGTCAAGTCTTCAATATAATTTTCACGAACAATCGAATAAGCATCCGCGAACAATTCTAACTGCTCAAGTGTCGCTTGATTTGCCTGTTTTTGATCGGCCGTTGCCAAACTTGGGCACATAAGGGCGACCAAATACACCGAGCCAAAACGCAATAGAGTTTTCATTTTAGGCCTTAAACTAACCTTCGTTGGCTTCTGCAAGTTTTTGCGTGTAGCTGCCATCTTTTAAGATCTCAATAGCGCGCTTCAATTGATAGTCGCCGTCTTCTTCAAAACCCTCTGGCGGTGTCTCTATGTCCAATTCGCTCTTGTCCGCCTCATTGGCGAGTTCATTTTGAATGGAATTCGGAAGATCAGACTCGCTGATACGGTCGCGATTTACTTCTTCTTGGCTTGCGGCGATGAAAATGTCCGGCGTAATACCTGTGCCCTGGATAGAGCGGCCTGATGGCGTGTAATAGCGCTGAGTTGTCATGCGTAAGGCACCATCCCGGCCGCCCCGGAGCGGTATAACACTTTGAACGGATCCTTTGCCAAATGAGGTCATGCCAACCACCAATCCGCGATCGCGATCCTGAATAGCGCCGGCGACGATTTCAGACGCTGACGCTGACGCGCCATCAATCAGTACGACCAATGGAACGCCTTTAACGAGCTGGCCTTTCTTGGCGAAATAATCCTTCACGTCATCAGCTTTACGTCCGCGGGTTGAAACAACTTCGCCGCCATCCAAAAATACGCTGCTGACAGTAATCGACTCATCTAGCAATCCGCCGGGGTTGCCGCGAAGGTCTAAAACCATTCCTGGAATTTTTCCATCAAACTCTTTCTTAAGCGCCGCGACAGCGTCGACTAATGTTACGGTGGTTTTTTCGTTAAATTGCGGGATGCGCAGATACCCAACGCCGTCTTTTATTTCGTACTTAGTCGCGCGGGATTTGATTACGGCGCGAACCAGATCAAACTCCAGCGGATCTTCATTGCCGCGAATGACCGTAATTGTAATCGGCTCACCGGGTTTGCCGCGCATTTGTTCAACAGCTTCAGACAGGGAAACACCAATAATGCTCTCACCGTCAATCTCGGTGATATAGTCACCAGCCTCAATCCCTGCTTCCTTAGCAGGGCTTTCATCAATCGGGGCAACAACTCTGACAACGCCCGATTCGGAGGTTACCTCCATGCCAAGACCGCCATATTCTCCGCTGGTCGTTGTCTGGAGACGTTTAAATTGTTCGGGGTTGATGTAACTGGAATGGGGGTCAAGATTGTGAAGCATGCCGTTCAGCGCGCCTTCAATCAGTTCCACATCATCGACATCGACAACATATTCATTGCGTACGCGCGCCATCACGTCTGCAAATAATTCCAGCTGTTTGAACGTATCGCTCTTGGATGTTTCTTTTGCGCTCGCCGGAAAGGAGACCGTCGAGAAGGTAAACAACGCCGCTGCTGCGACCGCACCCATAGTTGGAAGAATATATTTCATAGATGACTCCTAAGGTGTGCAGCTTATCTATGAACCGATAGCCATACCAGTAAAAATGTTAGTCCTAATTTTGTTTTGCAAAACTAGTGCCGAACCACGGCATAGGATCAATTGTAGAGCCGTTTTTCCTGATCTCTATATATAATTTTTCACCGGAAGACGAATTAACAGGCATTAATCCTACAGGTTCACCGGCGCTAATTTCGGCCTCGCTTTGTACATAAAGGGTCCCTAGGCCCGTCAGGAGAAGGAAATAGCCGTCATCAACATTCAGAATGACAACATTGTCATAGTTTTTAAATGCGCCTGCAAATTCAACGCGGCCAGCAGCAGGCGCCGCAATTTGCGCGCGATCTGTCGTGGCGATAGATATGCCGGGATGGCTCGTACTATATTTTTGCACGACTGATCCTGACGCCGGTGGATAAAGCTTGCCCTTGGATTTGGCGAAACGAAGCGCTCCCGGGGGCAGCTTTACAGGCTGTGTCATTCTTGGAGTTGACGACGTTGCCGTCGGTGCGTTGATGTTCGGATCAGCGGGGTCTGGCTTGATACGCGGTACGATATCATTTCCGCTTCGTTCCAAACTATCGATGAGCTCTTTGAGGGTCGCGGCCTCACGGGCGAGTGCCATTCTGCGCGCCTGCGCGGCTTCATAGTCTAGGGTCAGGCTGCGTTCGAGTTTGTTTTTTTCACCAGCTTTACCCTCCAAATTTTGTTGCCGCTTTTGAATTGTGTTTTGATTGTCGGCCAATTCTTTCTGCTTGAGGGCAATTTCAGCACGTATCTGGTCAAGCGCATCTAATTGTAGAACTAATTTTTTTACACGTTGATCAAGCTGAGCGCTAAGATTTTGCATCAAAAGACCGGCGCGGGCGGCACTCGCAGCGTCATCGGGGTCAGCCAAAAATGGGGGCGGAGGATTGTTTTCGATCCGCTGCAATGCTGAAAGTAGTTGCGATAGAGATTGTCGGTCTTGTGAGATGTTAAGCCGAATATTCTGCTCTTCAAATTCCATGGCTGTCAGCTGAGATGACAAGTTTGATTGCTCATTTTCAAGATCATTGATGTTCTTTGACAGTCCAATTAAATCGCTTCTAATAGATTTGATTTCCGCATTGATGGCGTTGCGTTTTTTTGAAAGCTCAAGCTCAATTGCTTTCTGATCCTTCTCGGCCTGGCTGATCTGTTCAAGCTTGTCAGGATCAATGTCCTGAGCCGTGCTCAGCGAGGGCATTGCCAGTAAAGCCCCAATGAATATGTAAAAACGAAACATGAAATTCCCAGACCAAGATCAATCTCGATGATAGGGCGAACCCGATAAAATTGACAGCGCTCGATACATTTGTTCGCACAGCATCGCCCGCAGCAATTTATGCGGCCATGTTTGTGACCCCAAAGACCATTTGCGGGCATTGTTTGGAATAAACTCAGGGTCAAAACCGTCAGCGCCGCCGATCACAAAATATAGAGCCGGGCATCCATCCAAGCTTTGGGACTGAATGAATTGGCTGATTTTTCGGGACGTCAGGTCTTTACCGCGTTCATCCATCGCGATGATTTGTGAGCCGGCGGAAATATCTTCGAATAGTTTTCGCGTCCCGGCGGCGCGGCTATCGAATTTTCGCAAATCCACCTGTTGTTCGACGATTGAATGAATGCCGCAATTCTGGACCAATCCAGAAGCGCGTTTGAGGTATTCGTCGATAAGTTCCCGCTCAGACCCTGAGCGAATCACGCCGCCGCAACGAATGAAAATTTTCATTCGGGATCGTAAGAGCTGTCGCTAATTTTTTGCACAGAGTCTGGAAGGGGTACAGACCATATTTTTTCGAGATTATAGAAGGCGCGAACTTCTGGTCTGAAGATATGAACAATAACATCACCCACATCGATCAAGACCCAATCATTGCCCATTTGGCCTTCAACGCCACGCGGACGAAAATCTTTTTCCTTGAGCTCTTTTACGACGTAGTCGGCTAGCGCGCCGACATGGCGGTTAGACCGACCACAGGTCACGATCATCATATCTGCGACTGATGATTTGCCTCTTATGTCTATGGTGAGTGTGTCTTGGGCGGAGTTATCATTTAAAACATCAAGCACAATGTCCGATATTTCCTTTGCAGGATCAGCTTCGGGGAGTTTCTTTTTTGAACTCGCGATTTTCTTTTGGGTCAGCTTAGGCTCCATTTTCTCTGACGTATGTATCTTTTACCACAGCGCTTCACACGGGTCTACCGTTTTGACCGCGACTTGCGAATGGCCGTGGACGATAATGCGTTCATTGGCGGCGTGAGGTAGGTCCAGGCGGGAGGCAGATAATATTTCAAAACATCAGCATCTCTTTCGCTAATTCGGTAATTCCGATAAATCTGAGCTGCTTTGCCCAAGCGAGAACGAATAGCACTATGATTTTTTCCGGGGCGGGCGATAACGGCTACTGGTACAGTTTCCATGATGGTTTTCCATGACCTCCATTTTGGAAGTTGAAGAAAATTATCCGCGCCCATTAAAAAAACGAAATTGGCGTTCGGCCATTTTTGCCGTGCGGCGCGAAGTGTGTCGACGGTATATTGGGTGCCAAACATCATTTCCATATGAGAAATTTTCATGTCGTAAGGAAGGTCTAACGCTTCAACAGTCGCAACGCGGCTCTCATAGCTAGGTTGGGCCGGTTTTAACGGATTTTGCGGGCTGACCATCCACCAGACTTGATCAAGTCCCAATGCCCTTAGGCCGGTTCGAGCAACGTGCAAATGTCCTGCATGTGCCGGATTAAACGAGCCGCCAAAAAGGCCGATGGACAGACCTTCATAATTCATTCGGGGCGCACCTGGCCGGAACCGTGCACGAGATATTTAAACGTCGTGAGATGCTCAGCACCAACAGGTCCTCTCGCATGGAGACGCCCGGTCGATATTCCGATCTCGGCGCCAAACCCAAATTCGCCGCCATCAGCAAATTGTGTCGAGGCGTTGTGCATTACAATAGAGCTATCCACCTCGCGCTGAAACTGATCGGCAATGGCCTGATTTTCAGTGATAATCGCATCAGTGTGGCCGCTGCCATAGCTATTTATATGGCCAATAGCCTCAATCACGCCTTCGACGATTTTCACGCTGATAACCGGAGCTAAATATTCAGTCCGAAAATCTTCTTCCGTAGCTCTTTTGGTGATTGATGATGCAATAGCTCTGGAAGCGTCATCACCCCTAATTTCACACCCCGAATCAACCAATGCCACTACAATTTCAGGCAATACAGAGCCTGCAATCGCGCGGTCGATTAACAGAGTTTCAGTTGAGCCGCATACTCCGGTGCGCCGCATTTTCGCGTTGACGACAATGGACTGGGCCATGGCGGGATCTGCATCTTGATGAATATAGCTATGGCACAGCCCTTCTAAATGCGCCAATACTGGCACGCGAGCATCGCTTTGCACGCGCGCGATCAGCCCTTTTCCGCCGCGCGGAATGATCAAATCAACATTGTCGTTTAGTCCGCCGAGCAACATGCCGACAGCTGACCGGTCAGACGTTGGTATGAGCTGTATTGAGGTCTCGGGCAAGCCCGCGGCCTTAAGCCCACCAAGCAGGGCTTTGTAAATTGCTTTGTTGGAACCTAGACTTTCTGACCCGCCTCTTAAAATGCAGGCGTTCCCGGCTTTCAGACACAATGCCCCGGCATCAGCCGTCACATTTGGCCGGCTTTCATAGATCATGCCGATTACGCCTATGGGAATTTTGACCTTTGAGAATTTAAGGCCGTTTGGCTGTTGCCAGCTCGCTTCAAGTTTGCCAACTGGGTCGTCCATTGCCGATATAGACTCAAGGCTAGAAGCCATGGATTCAATTCGATTGTCAGATAGCAATAAACGGTCAATCATAGCCGGGCTTAGGCCTTTTTCAGCAGCGGCAGTCACGTCTTGCCGGTTTGCCTCGCAAATTTCCTCGCTCGATTGGCGCAACCTTCGAGCCATCTCGATTAGCGCTTGATTTTTTTGCGATGCGGTGGCGAGCGCGAGTATTTGGCTGGCCTGCCGCGCCTCGCGGCCAATGTCCGCCATCATATCCGTCAGTGTCGTTGTCATTAGCCTGTCATCACCAAATTATCTCTATGGATCAACGCCATACCATTGTCATAGCCCAATATGCTTTGAAACTCCGAAGATTTTCGACCGGCGATTTTTTCTGTTTCAGCGGCGTTATAGGCTATAATTCCGCGGGCGACTTCCACTTTTTCACGCGACAATACCGAAACAGTGTCGCCTTTGATAAACTCCCCGTGTTGCGCGGTAATACCTGCAGCCAATAGGCTTTTCCCTGCTTTAAGTGCTGTAAGAGCGCCATCGTCAATTGTAATCGTGCCTTTTATATCAAGATGGCCCATTATCCATTGTCGTCTGGCGTCTTTGGGGTTACGGGCCGCTTGAAACCAGCTCGCTTTTTCGTCGCCTAAAAGCCGTTTGATCGGCCGGCTCTCGCGGCCGTCCATAATACACATAGAGCATCCCGCTTGTGTCGCAATTTGGGCGGCCATAAGCTTGGTTGCCATTCCGCCCGACCCGAGACCGCCAACGGCATTTGCGTCGCCGCCCATTGCACTGATATCTGGGGTGATTTTGTTTATAATTTCAATATGCTGCGCCGATTTCTCAATGCGTGGATCTTCTGTATAGAGGCCGTTGATATCGGAGAGTAAAATGAGCGTATCGGCGCCTGTCATTTGAGCGGTACGGGCGGCCAAACGATCATTGTCGCCATATCTTATTTCATCGGTCGCAACCGTGTCGTTTTCATTGATAATGGGGACTATTCCCAAGGCTATTAACTCTGACAGTGTAGCGCGGGCATTGAGCCATCGGCGCCTGTTTTCAGTATCATTGAGTGTAAGCAGGATCTGGGCGCTGAGAATCCCATGTTCGGCAAACGCCGCTTCATAGGCCTGTGTAAGTATAACCTGACCCGTTGCCGCGCAGGCTTGTTTCTGAGGCAAGCTTAGATTGTCCCGCGGTAGGCCCAGTCGGTGACATCCCAGCGCTATCGCGCCTGATGACACGATTGCCACGTCAATATCGTGTTCACGCAGCATAGCAATATCGCTTGCCAATTCAGACAACCACTCTGCGCGAAAGCTTTGAGAGCTCTGATCATAAAGAAGGGCAGATCCGACCTTAATTATTAATCGGCGGGTCATCGAAAACGGATTTAAGGACTCCACTTGCCAATCTCTTCAATTTCGCCGCGATCAAAGGCTTCCCGCTCGAGTTTCCGCTCGCGTTCTGCCTCTTCTTCGGCCCGTCTCTTTTCAACATGACGATAGGTAGCTGATAGGACCGGGTTTAGGCCCTGATGAGCAACGCTAGAGACGAGTAGGGGTTTCTGCCCACACTCAGCTTCCAGCGCATTTGATATATCTTCTATCATATCTGGTGGTAAAGCGTCGCATTTACTGAGTGCGACGATTTCTGGCTTGTCCTCCAGACCCGCACCGTAATTTACCAGTTCATTCCGGATGACGCGATAATCTTCGGCCGGGTCAAGCGTTGTTCCGTCAACTAAATGCAAAATAGCCGCGCACCGCTCGACATGCCCGAGAAATCGGTGACCGAGACCAGCACCCTCGCTAGCGCCTTCGATTAACCCCGGCAAATCAGCTAATACAAACCGGTCGGATGTTCCAAGACTGACAACACCCAAATGGGGATGCAGCGTGGTAAAAGCATAATCAGCGGTTTTCGGTTTAGCCGCTGTCACGGTCGACAAAAAGGTTGATTTACCGGCGTTAGGCAGCCCGACGAGGCCAACATCCGCAAGTAACTTCAATCTAAGCCATACCCATTTTTCCTCGCCGGGTTCACCGGGATTAGCGTTTCGCGGGGCCTGATTGGTCGACGATTTAAATCGCGCATTGCCCCAACCGCCATTGCCGCCTTTGGCGAGGAGGGCGCGCTGACCTTCTTCAGTTAGATCAACCAGAACAGCCTCTGTTTCAGCGTCTATAATCTGAGTGCCGACAGGAACCTTCAAAATCACATCCTCGCCTTTCGAACCTGCGCGATCACGGCCCATGCCATGATTGCCGGTACCGGCTTTGAAATGTTGTTTGTAGCGGTAATCAATTAAAGTGTTGAGATCACGCGAAGCTTCGGCCCAGACGTCGCCGCCTTTGCCGCCATCTCCACCATTCGGCCCGCCAAAAGCAATATATTTTTCACGGCGAAAAGACACGCTGCCAGCGCCGCCATTGCCGGATCGTATATATATTTTCGCTTGGTCTAGAAACTTCATGATCAATTAGCCTTAGCAAGCTTCTATGGCTTTGCCGCCGTCCTGATGCAAGCTTTTTGCGCTGGGCGCAGTCAGGTCAAGTTCAAAACCGATACTCTCCATATGACCAAGTCGTGCCATGGAAAAAAAGTCACCTTCAGAGCCGATGTTTTTGAATCCCAAACTTCGTAGAACGCGCATGGAAGCTGGATTGTCGGCAAATACGCCAGCAACAATTTTTGAAATTTTAAGCGATTTAACAGCTTCGCGAATAAACGCTTGTCCGGCCTCTTTGGCGTACCCAAGGCCCCAATATGGCCGGGCGACCCAATACCCGAGTTCATGGTCGGACGTGTCGGATCTACGAAACAAGTCCATAACGCCAATAATATCGCGTCCGTCGAGCGTAATGGCATAAGGGTAAGCGAGTCCGCGGCGTCGTTGTGAACGCATCGTTAGGATCTTAATCTCGGTTGAAATTACGGGCATTGGGTGAGGGATGCTGCCTGTCATGCGGGCAATTTCCCAATCACTGGTGAATTTGGAGAAGCGCTCGGCATCACTAAGTTCTAAGTCTCGTAAGACTAACCGTTCTGAATGTATGATGTCCCGCATCGCTTCGGTCCTCAAACGCAGGGCAAAAAAGAAGGGAAACCGGCAATCCGATTTCCCTACAAAATTCAGATCGCCGCGGCGACCTGATAATCAGAAAGGTCGCTATTCTGCTGCTTTTTCCAGAGGAGCTACAGTAACATAAGTGCGCTTATTGCGTTTTGTCGCAAATTCAATTTTACCTTCGGTTAAAGCATAAAGAGTGTGGTCTTTACCCATGCCGACATTGGCACCTGGATAAAATTTAGTTCCACGTTGACGAACAATAATATTTCCCGGAATGACGACTTCGCCGCCAAATTTCTTAACGCCTAATCGACGGCCAGCACTATCGCGACCATTATTGGATGAACCACCTGCTTTTTTATGAGCCATTTGAGTCTCCTTCTCTAGTCCAGGGCCTTAGGCCGTAATGGACGTAATCTTTACAACAGTTTCGTTTTGACGATGACCGCGCTTACGGCGATATGTCTGACGACGCTTTTTCTTGAAGACGATAACTTTTTCGCCTTTACGCTGTTCCAATACTTCGCCTTTAACTTCGGCACCTTTTACTAAAGGCTCACCAATTTTAACTTTGGCGCCTTCACCACAGGCCAATACGTCCTTGAAAGACACAGATTTACCGGCTTCGGCATCGAGTTTTTCGACAATAATTATATCGTCTTTGGCAACTTTGTATTGTTTACCGCCTGTCTGAATGACTGCAAACATGGTCTTATCCTTATCAATGGCAACCTTAAGGGCGGCTGCGCTTAAAATAGATTGAGGCCGCCCAGATTGATTCACATGTGCGAGTCATGGCGGCCAATTCGAGGGCTTATATACAGACGGGCGTTTTCTTGTCAACGCCGCTTTGATGTTTCCTGAGAATTCTTTTTACTTAGAATTTCCCAAGAAAAAACCCGCGCGAGAGACGCGCGGGTTAAAAATTTAGACTGGGATTAGGTTAGTTTCTAACCCAGCGTCCAATGATCTGACCGGCAGTATTGATGATGTTGCCGTTTTCGTCAACACGACCAATTACAGCACCTGAGGAGCTAACGACCATGCCATCGGCCCGTAGCGTGTAACCGCCAGCTGAACCCAAGCTCATGGATGATCCGCCGCCTGTTGCGCCAGAAGCCATTCCTGAACCGGTAGTCGTCGTTGTCGTCATAGATGACATACGTCCGATGATCTGCCCGGAAGCATTCACAATGTTTCCGTTTCCGTCAACACGGCCAATAACAGCACCACCGGCATCCAGGACTTGGCCTGAGCTATTGATGGAGTAAGTCGCCGAACCTATCGTTACGGATTGTCCGCCTGAGAAGGTTCCAGTTGACGTTCCTGTCGAAAATCCGCCTGAACCAACTGTTCCAGAGACTGCACCTGACCGGCGTGAGACCATCGATCTCCAATCGACGCCGAGACGTTCAACCGTTGTCAATGTCACACCGCCTGTGGATAGGCCATTGGCTTTTTGATAGGCCTCAACCGCTGCGTATGTCTGCTGACCAAGGACACCATCAATCGTGTGAGTGTAATATCCTTCCGTTTTCAGCGCTCGCTGGATAGCCATTATGACGGTCGATGTCGCGTTGGCTTCGCAAAGAACCTGACGCCACTCGATTTTCTCAGGAGTTAACAGTGTTTCCTTAACGACCGTTTTGTACGCGGCTGGCGTTACGACTGACTCAGTCCGCGCTGGTTCAACCAGTCGGGTGACTTCAATCGTATCATAGACAGCTGGGATGACGCGGCGTTCCATTGCTGGTGTCCCGTCAACAACACGACGTGTGATGGTTTTGGTCACAGCTGGAATAACACGTTCTTCAGTCCGCATTGGCGTTTTCACTACCCGGCGGGTAACCTGTTTGGTAACCGCTGGGATGACTCGCTGTTGGGTACTGGCCGGCGTTTTGATCCGACGACGAGTTTCCGTCTTCGTCACTGCTGGAATAACCTTTTCAACAGTCCTGGCCGGTGTCTTGACGACGCGGCGAGTAACTTGCTTGGTCACAGCTGGGATGACTTTCTCGACAGAGCGAGCAGGGGTCTTCTCAACGCGACGGGTCACAGTTTTCGTAACGGCCGGGATTACTTTCTCGACTGTCCGGGCTGGTTCCTTAACGACGCGGCGTTGAACCTGCTGCGTAACGGCTGGAATAACTTTTTCCATCGTACGAGCTGGCGTCTTAACAACCTGGCGAGACACGGTTTTCGTGACAGCTGGAATTACTTTCTCAACTGTACGGGCCGGATCCTTCACCACGCGGCGTGTAACCTGCTTAGTCACTGCTGGGATAACTTTCTCAACAGTTGAAGCTGGCGTTTTAACTACACGACGGGAAACCTGCTTCGTCACGGCTGGAACAACACGCTCTACTGTGCGGGCTGGTTCCTTCACGACGCGGCGTGTTTCAGTCTTGGTGATAGCCGGGATCACTTTTTCTACTGCCCGCGCCGGTGTTTTCACAATTCGGCGAGTTTCAGTTTTAGTGATGGCCGGTACGACCTTCTCAACGGTCCGAGCTGGTGTTTTCACAACACGGCGTGTTTCAGTTTTTGTGATAGCCGGAATGACTTTCTCAACTGATCGTGCCGGTTCTTTAACAACGCGACGAGTAACTGTCTTTGTTACCGCTGGAACCACCTTCTCGACAGTGCGAGCTGGCGTCTTGATGCGACGACGGGTTTCAGTTTTCGTAACAGCCGGGATAGTTTTTTCCATCGTGCGAGCCGGTGTCTTAACAACGCGGCGCGTAACGGTCTTAGTTACGGCTGGGACAGCCTTCTCGACGGTGCGAGCTGGTGTCTTCACAACACGGCGGGTTTCCATCTTGGTAATCGCTGGAATGACCTTTTCAACGGTACGAGCTGGTGTTTTCACAACGCGGCGAGACAATGTCTTCGTCACAGCTGGGATAACTTTCTCGATTGTTGACGCCGGAGTTTTCACAATACGGCGAGTTTCCTGCTTAGTGATCGCTGGAACAACCTTCTCGACAGAGCGAGCAGGCGTTTTAACAACACGGCGGGAGACTTGCTTGGTAACCGCTGGAACAGTTTTCTCAACAGTCCGAGCCGGTGTCTTCACGACACGTGATGTTTCCATCTTCGTAACCGCTGGAATAACTTTTTCCATGGTTGAAGCCGGAGTTTTCACAATGCGACGTGAAACCTGCTTGGTAACAGCTGGGATAACCTGTTCGACAGTCCGAGCTGGCGTCTTGATCACGCGGCGCTGTTCCATCTTTGTAATCGCTGGAATGACTTTCTCAACAGTCCGAGCCGGTGTTTTCACGATGCGACGTGTTACCTGCTTAGTTACAGCCGGGATTACCTTCTCGACGGTGCGAGCTGGTGTCTTGATGCGACGACGTGTTTCAGTCTTCGTAATCGCCGGGATGGCTTTCTGAACGGTCCGAGCTGGATCTTTCACCACACGGCGAGTTACTTGCTTGGTAACCGCTGGAATAACCTTCTCAACGGTCCGGCCTGGCGTTTTCACGACGCGGCGAGTTTCCTGCTTGGTTACAGCTGGGATAACTTTTTCCATTGTCCGAGCCGGAGTCTTAACGACACGTCGGGACACAGTCTTCGTTACCGCAGGAACAACCTTCTCAACGGTTCGAGCTGCATCCTTGATCACACGGCGTGTTTCCACTTTGGTGATTGCTGGAACAACTTTTTCCATTGTCGCCGCTGGTGTCTTAACGACGCGACGGGAAACCGTTTTAGTTACAGCCGGGACAGTCTTCTCAACGGTCCGAGCAGGCGTTTTCACGACGCGGCGTGTTTCCTGCTTGGTGATCGCTGGGATAACTTTTTCCATTGTCCGTGCTGGTACGTCAACAACGCGGCGTGTAACCTGCTTGGTTACTGCTGGAATAACGCGCTCTTGAGTCGCCGCCGGTGTTTTAACAACACGACGCTGACGCATCCGAGTGACAGCCGGGATGACCTTTTCGACGGTACGAGCAGGTTCCTTAACGACACGACGGGTTACCTGCTTGGTCACAGCTGGGATCACCTTCTCGGCAGTGCGAGCTGGTGTCTTGATGCGACGGCGAGTTTCCGTTTTCGTGACAGCCGGAATGACTTTCTCAACAGTTCGGGCCGGTGTCTTAACAACACGACGCGTGATTTGCTGAGTAACAGCTGGAATGGTTTTTTCCATTGTCCGAGCTGGCGTCTTTACGACGCGACGGGTTTCGGTCTTAGTGACAGCTGGAATAACGCGTTCTTGCGTCGCGGCCGGCTTATCAACCACACGGCGGGTAACAGTCTTTGTGACGGCCGGAATGACCTTCTCAACTGTACGCGCTGGCGTTTTGATACGTCGACGTGTTTCCATCTTCGTCACAGCCGGGATGGTACGTTGGCGCGTCGTCGCAGGCGTATCAACCACACGGCGGGTTACTGTCTGAGTAACAGCCGGGACGACTTTTTCCACAGTCCGGGCCGGTGTTTTGACGACGCGGCGAGAGACTTGCTTGGTAACAGCTGGAATGACACGTTCTGCTATACGCGCTTCTTGCGCGATTTCTGATCGCGTAAACGTGCCTGTCTTACTACCCGAAGCTGCCTGAGTAACAACGCGAGCCGGCGTTTTAACAACGCGGCGTGTAATTGTATCAGTGATTGCCGGTACCGCGATCTCACGTGTGCTGGCTGGCGTGTCGACAACGCGGCGTGTGATGGTTTTCGTCACCGCCGGGATGCGTTTTTCAACTGTACGAGCCGGTGTCTTTACAACCTGCTTGGTAATAGTTTCGTACACAGCCGGTATCTGAACAAGACACAGAATTTCGCCAGTTTGAGAAACCGTTGTTTGTGTAGACTCTACGATGCGCTCATTAACGCCATCAAAGACAGTGAATTGACCACGAGTATTGGAATTGACCGTACCTGAGTGGAATTGACCTGCATTGACTGCTTGGGCCGAGGACTTCCACTCTTGACGAGCCGGGGTAATCAAGACCTGCTCGGAGCGAGTTTCGTAAGTCGCCGGGATAATATCAATATCCGTTGTCTCAGGACGAACAACGACGGTTTCAGTAACCGTTCTATAAGTCGCTGGAACAACTTCGAGACGCATGGAGGCTTCTTGAACAACAATCGTTTCAGTCACTGTTTCAAAAGTGGCTGGAACAACAACCAATTGCTCGGCGCCGTCTTCAGCAACATATGTTTGCTGTACCGATTGGAACTTCGCCGGAGTGGTGACGTATTCGACGGTTTGGGGCTGAACAATGACTGTCTCAGTGACAGTTTCATATTCCGCGGGAATAGTGACAAGCTCAGTAGTCGCTTCCTGGACAACAATCGTCTCATTGACGGTTTTGTAAGTCGCTGGAACGGCGATCAGTTCTGAACTGGCTTCCTGTACAATAACAGCTTCTTCATATGTTTCATATGTTGCTGGCACTGATTCATAGGTGACAGATTGTGGCTGAACGACAACAGTTTCAGTTACAGTCTTGAACGTTGCCGGTACGCTGACAAGCTCAGTTGAGGCTTCGCGAACAACGACTGTTTCAGAAACTGTTCCATATTCCGCTGGGATAGTTACCAGCTCCGTTGAGGCATCTTGTACAACAACGGTCTCTGTCACCGTACCGTATTCGGCTGGCACAGTTACGAGTTCAGTTGATGCTTCCTGTACGACTACAGTTTCATTGTAAGTTTCATATGTCGCTGGAACAGTAACATAGTCGACAGATTGCGCTTGAACAACAACCGTTTCTGTAACGGTTTCGAACACAGGTGGCATAGTGACCAATTCGGTCGATGCTTCCTGAACCACAACCGATTCTTCAACAGTTTCAAACACAGCCGGGATCGTGACCAGCTCTGTTGATGCTTCTTGAACAACAACGGTTTCAGTAACAGTCTTATACTTGGCTGGCACAGTTACCAACTCTGTAGACGCTTCTTGAACGACAACGGTTTCAGTGACGGTTTCGAATACCGCTGGAACCGTAGTATAGGTGACGGATGCTGGCTGAACGACAACAGTTTCCGACACTGTTTCAAACACAGGCGGTACAGTGACCAATTGTGTGGACGCTTCCTGGACAATGACTGTTTCCTGAACGGTTTCGTAAGTCGCTGGAACAGCGACATAGTCAACGGTCTGCGGCTGTACGACGACAGTTTCAGAAACAGTTTCAAATACTGGCGGTACAATGACCAACTCAGTAGATGCTTCCTGAACAACAACGGTTTCAGTCACAGTATCAAATACTGGCGGTAGAGTTGTGTAAGTCACGGATTGTGGCTGTACGACAACTGTTTCCGTAACAGTTTCGAAAGTCGCTGGGACAGTGATCAGCTCATTTGAGGCTTCCTGAACAACGATTGTTTCATTGTAGGTCTCATATGTCGCTGGAATAGTCGCATAATCAACTGACTGTGCTTGTACCATGACGGTTTCAGTAACGGTCTCATAAACAGGCGGCACTGTAACAAGTTCTGTTGAAGCGGCTTGAACAACGACAGCCTCTTGAACAGTTTCATATACGGCCGGAATGACTTTGTACGTAACGGTTTGTGGCGTCACAACGACGGTCTCAGTTACGGTCTCAAAGACTGGCGGTATTGTTACGAGCTCTGTTGAGGCTTCCTGAACAACGACAGGGCGCTGAACGGTTTCGTATACAGCAGGTATTGTCTCATAAGTGACAGATGCTGGCTGAACGACGACTGTTTCAGTCACAGTTCCGTAAACGGCCGGTACTGTAACAAGTTCTGTAGATGCTTCCTGAACAACGACGGTTTCCGTAACAGTGTCATAAACCGGCGGTACTGTTACATATTCAACAGTTTGAGGCTGGACGACAACGGTTTCAGAGACTGTCTCGTAGACAGGTGGTACAGTAACAAGCTCAGAAGATGCTTCCTGAACAATAACAGCTTCTTGCACAGTTTCAAATACAGCTGGCATTGTCACATATTCGACAGATGCTGGCTGAACGACCACTGTTTCAGAAACGGTGCCAAACTCGGCTGGGATAGTCGCCAGCTCAGTAGAGGCTTCTTGCACAACGATAGTCTCGTTATAGGTTTCATACTCAGCAGGTAATACAGCATATTCAACTGTTTGAGGCTGAACAACAACAGTTTCAGAAACGGTACCAAACACAGGCGGCACAGTGACCAGCTCAGTTGAAGCGTCTTGAACAACGATCGTTTCAGTAACCGAACCAAATACGGCGGGCACTGTTACGAGTTCAGTTGTTTGTGGCTGAACGACAACTGTTTCGGAAACAGTTTCATATACAGCTGGGACAGTGACAAGCTCGGTTGAAGCTTCCTGAACGACGATTGTTTCAGTAACCGTTCCGTAAGTCGCCGGGATGCTTTCATAGGTAACCGTTTGCGGCTGAACGACGACTGTTTCAGATACAGTTTCAAATACAGGCGGGACGGTTACAAGCTGTGTCGTGGCGTCTTGGACTACAACAGTCTCAGTGACTGTTTCAAAAGTTGCCGGAATAGTTACCAGCTCAGTTGAGGCGTCTTTGACCACCATTGTTTCTGTTACGGTGTCAAAAGTTGCAGGAACAGAGACCAATTGGGTCGAAGCGTCCTGAACGACAACAGTTTCAGTTACAGTCTCATATGTCGGCGGCACAGTCACATAGTCTACACTTTGTGGCTGAACGACTACCGTCTCGGAGACCGTTCCATACTCAGCAGGGATTGTTACGAGTTGAGTTGTAGCATCTTGTACGACAACTGTTTCTGTGACTGTCTCGAATACAGGGGGTACAGTAACGAGTTCAGTCGATGCTTCTTGCACCACAACAGTTTCGTTATAAGTTTCGTAAGTGGCTGGTACCGTAACATATTCAACGGTCTCAGGCTTTACGACAACTGTTTCAGTTTCCGTTCCGTAAACTGCGGGAACTGTAAATAATTCTGTTGACGCTTCTTGAACGACGACAGTTTCGGTAACGGTCCGGAATGTTGGAGACAAGGCGCCGGTTTGGCTGCCTGTGCTTGTGGCCGTTACGCGAACGGCGCTTCTTGCGAGCATTGAACCATCTGATCCAACCACATTGCCATTAGCGTCAACACGACCAATCACAGTGCCTGCGGCACCTGCGGACCCTGCAGATTGAGTCCGGACCATTCCGTTCGCATCTATAGAGTATGTCGCGCCACCAAAGGTAACGTTCGACGGATAACGGTAGCCGGAAGTTCCAACAGGAACGAGCTGATAGCTTTCTTCCTGAACGAGAACCCGCTCGGTTACGGTTTCATAGCGAGCTGGAATTTTTCTGAGTTCTTCAGAAGCAGCGCGCTGCACAACCTGCTCGGTTGATGTTTCATAGGTTGCCGGCACTAAAACGCGGGCAAAGCATTCGCCAGGTAATGGATTACCAGGTGGTAATTCCTGAGCGATGGTTGGTGCTGTTAACACCACGGCACTTACGGCCATTAATAGAGTACGTTTCATTTAAAAAACCCCCAAACTCTCATTTATGTTCAATCCAAACTGTTAGGTACAGTTACTCGCACCTTAACCAATCTTTAATGATTTGGCTAGGCGTTGGTCTCTCTTTAATCGGTTAAAATATAATTTCAATCATTGATGTGCAATTAGGCGAAAAGGCCGCCAATTAGACACCTCTGCCGCGTGTAATAGTTCTTTATCTCCTCTGCTATCGCCATAGGCTTCTCGGATTCTAACTGAATATGGAGCAAATTCGGCCAAAATGCGGCGAATTTTGCCCGGACCCCAAATATTCCAACCTTTGATTCGTCCGGTGTATACACCGTTTTCCTGTTCTAAGTCAGTTGCTAGAAGATTCGGGATGTTTTGATTTTCGCACCATGTCTTCAAATAGGGCGTTATTGATGCGCTGCATATATATAAAGACTCGGGCTTGTTTTTCGCCTCATCGAGAGCGGCCTGAGCTGCGGGTCGAATTAGGTGTGGAATCACTTCATTTGCAAACTTTGCGGCTGCTACTTCTACGGCCTCAACTTTTTCGCCCTTAAAAAACTTGTAGATCACTTTTGCTTTTACACGGTTTCGATCAATCAGTTTTAGACCATAAGCTAAGAAAATGGGCGATAATTGCAGGATTTTAAACGCCCAGCGCGCTGTGCCGGCGTAATATCGGAGGAATAAAGCAAATGTATCGCGGGTAGTTATCGTGCCATCAAAATCGAAGACAATTATCTCATTAAAATGGGCTGCCGACTTTTGCGACATTAGGATCTCACGCCAATGGCGTTAGAAAATTTGCATTTGGACGATATTTTCAAACTGGTCTCGAATTATAGATATGATTCATTGTTGGCAAGCGCGTAGGCCTCTTAATGTGAACAAAAGCTGACTGGAATGGTATCTTACGATCTATGCCTAATTTGAGGGAATAAAATCGCATAATATAGATAGAAAACGAATGTATTGTGCGCAAAATTATACTAAATGGGGAATAGAGTTTTGCGGATCTATTTTTTATGAATTATTGGGCTGAAATTGATCAGATCAAATATGAGCCCGAGGCCGAATCCGCGGTCGATCTACCGAAATTGATAGGGCTAACAAACGCCCAGCAGTCCGAAATCGATCAAACCGCTATCGCTTACGTCCGAAAAGCGCGGTCCCAAACCAAGAAAAAAGGTCTGATGGAGACCTTTTTGGAGGAATTTGGTCTTTCTAACAATGAAGGACTGGCCCTTATGTGTCTGGCTGAGTCACTTTTGCGCGTCCCTGACAACCGGACAGCCGATAAACTCATCGCTGAGAAGATCAGCTCTGGGGCGTGGGCCAGCCATAAGGGTCAATCAGATAGCTGGCTCGTTAATGCTTCAACATTGGGCCTGATGTTAACGGGGAAAATCGTGGATGTCGATGAGACTGCGCAAGCGGATGTTGGCACATTTATGCACAATATAACCCGGCGCCTCGGTGAACCGGTCATAAGGGCGGCGATGATGCAGGCTATGCGCATTATGGGCGAACAATTCGTCGTCGGACGTACGATCGATGCCGCTATCCATCGCTCGGAGAAGCTCGGACTGGATAAATCAATCCCTGGACTGTGTTCATTTGACATGCTCGGAGAAGGTGCGCGAACCAAGTCCGATGCAGTTCGATACTACAATGCCTATTTAGACGCAATTGAAGCGCTTAACGCCGCTCGCGGCGGCGAGAAAATGGAGGATGCGCGGCCCGAAAGAATAAACGGGATTTCAGTTAAGCTTTCTGCGCTTCATGCTCAGTACGACGTGCTTCATGAAAGCTCTGTGATGACGGAACTATATCCGTTACTGCTCAATCTGTGTCAGGAGGCAGCGCGCGGAGACATTAATTTATGTCTGGACGCTGAAGAAGCAGATCGACTCGTTATTTCATTGAAATTATTAGATAAACTATTAACTGAGCCGACACTAAAGGACTGGCAAGGATTGGGACTTGCCGTCCAAGCCTACCAAAAACGCGCTAGGATTGTATGTCGAAAATTGATTGAAAGAGCCAAGAAAACCAATCGGCGCTTAATGATTAGGTTGGTCAAGGGGGCGTACTGGGATAGCGAGATTAAACACAGTCAAATTGAAGCTCATCCAGATTATCCGGTTTGGACCCGAAAGCCAACGACCGATCTGTCTTTCCTTGCCTGTGCGCGGCTTCTGCTTGACGCACGTCCCCATGTTTACCCTCAATTTGCAACCCACAATGCTCACACAGTTGCAGCGATTGAGGCAATGGCAGGCGACGCGGGAGCAGGATTTGAATTTCAACGCCTGCACGGTATGGGTGAAGCGTTATATCGTGCCGTGGGCCCGCGGCGACCCGTCCGTATTTATGCGCCGGTTGGCGCCCATGAAGATCTTTTGCCCTATTTGGTCAGGCGATTGCTGGAAAACGGTGCCAATACGTCATTTGTCCATCGATTTTTGGATGATGATGAGCTGCCGGAACATGTGGCGCGATCACCTTTCGCTTTTTTCACGCCAGCACGGCATGATAAAATTGCGTTGCCGAGAGACATGTTTGGCAAAACACGCCCAAATTCAACTTCAATTGATATCTATCAAGAAAGCAATGTCATGGCGCTTGAAAAAAGAGCTTCAAACCAGTTCGCAATTGCGGCTGGCCCTATAGTCAACGGTAAAATTTCCAATTCAAAAGGTCATGCGGTTTTTTCGCCGTTTGACAGCCAAAAAGTAGGGACCGTCAGAGAGGCAAGCGGAAGCGATATTGCAACGGCGCACAAATCGGCTGTAAAAGCGCAAATTAAATGGAATGATTTGGGCGGATCGGGCAGGGCAAAAATCCTTCGCAAATGTGCTGATGCTCTTGAAGGAAAAATGGAAGAATTCGTCACCCTGATGGCGTTGGAGGCCGGGAAATGCTTCTCTGACAGCATTAATGAAGTCAGAGAAGCGGTTGATTTCATACGTTATTATGCTGCCCAAGCATCAAGTGAATTTGACAAGGGACAAAGATTGCCAGGCCCTGCCGGTGAAACAAACGACCTTTATCTAATGGGCCGAGGCGTGTTCGTTTGCATTAGTCCTTGGAATTTCCCTCTGGCGATTTTCACAGGACAAGTTATGGCCGCCTTAGCGGCAGGGAATACTGTGCTGGCTAAACCTGCCGAGCAGACGCCTTTGACGGCCTTCATGGCCGTGCAGCTCTTTATCAAAGCCGGCCTGCCGAAAAACGTCCTTCACTTGCTGCCGGGATCAGGCGAAATCGTTGGCGACCAGCTGGTCAAATTTCCAGATATTGCGGGAGTCTGTTTTACAGGATCGACAGATGTTGCCAAAATAATTAACCGAAATTTGGCGGCCAAGGACGGTGCAATCCCAATTCTTGTTGCAGAAACTGGCGGTCTCAATGGAATGTTCGTTGATACAACAGCGCTACGTGAACAGGTCCTGGATGATGTCGTTGCCTCAGCCTTTAACGCGGCCGGACAGAGATGCTCGGCCTTGCGCATATTGTTTCTGCCTGAGGAAACGGCAGACCATATGATTGAGGGTATAAAAGGCGCAATGGATTGTCTTCATATCGGCAATCCTGCCGCGAGAGAAACCGATGTCGGCCCTGTCATCGATGCCGAGGCTTTAAACGGTCTCCAAGACTATGTCGGCAATCTTCCGCAATCGATGAGGCTTTTAAAGCAATGCCATTTGCCGTCTTTTTGCGATGACGGGTTTTTCATGGCACCAACACTCATTGAGGCAAATTCGTTAAAACATATCAATAAAGAACAATTTGGGCCTATTCTCCATGTCATCCGTTACAAACATAAGAACCTCGAGAAGCTCGCCAAAGAATTTGCCGGAAAAGGATTTGGCTTGACCTTAGGTGTCCATAGTCGTCTTGAAAGCTTTGCGGAGAAAATTCGAAAAGCGGTGCCGGCAGGAAATATCTATATAAATCGCAATATCATCGGTGCCGTAGTCGGTGTACAGCCTTTCGGTGGTTTAGGTCTATCCGGTACCGGCCCCAAAGCCGGAGGCCCGCATTACCTCCATCGATTTGCCGCAGAAGTGACAATCACAAATAATATCACCGCGCAGGGGGGCGATCCTGCGCTTTTAAATCTCGGCGAATAGACCCTTGTCGATAGGCAAAATATTCGGCACTGATAGTTCGGATTGCTTTGGGGAAACTATGTTTGATTCTCAGCGGGTTATCTCCGCTTTTTTACTTGCTGCAGCGATGCTCATCTTGGCCGGATGTTCCGGCAAAAAGGAAGCATATTTCCCGCATGACATTAGTGATATGGAACCAGAGGCGGCTATCGCCTATGGACGTCTCGATAACGGCCTGCGTTACGCTGTCATGCATAACGCCACCCCTTCAAATACTGCCAGCCTATTAATGCATATTGATACAGGGTCGATTAATGAAGCAGATGAGGAACGCGGGTTGGCACATTTTTTAGAACATATGGCCTTCAACGGCTCAAAAAATATTCCAGAAGGGGAAATGATACCCAGACTGGAAAAGTTTGGCTTAGCATTTGGGCCGGACACCAATGCTTCGACCGGGTTTCAGGACACAAATTACCAACTCGAGCTTCCCGAAGTTAATGATGAGATTATCGACGAAGCTTTGTTCATAATGCGCGAGACCGCCTCTAACCTGCTCTTGGATCCTGAAGCGATCGACAAAGAGCGCGGTGTCATTCTAGCGGAGAAAAGAGCGCGCACGAATGCCGCTTACAACGCGTCAATTGCTCAATTGTCCTATTTCCTCGAGGGAACATTAATCCCGGACAGATTACCCATAGGAGAAATCGAGACCATTCAGTCTGTGACGGCTGACCAATTTCGGGCGTTTTATGACGGCTATTATAGGCCTGAGAATGCCTTCATCGTTCTAGTTGGAGATTTTGAAACCGATTATGCTGCGGCCAAGATAGCACAATATTTTGCAGATTGGGAAGGTCAGGGAACTGCCAAAAAATCTTATGAAATCAAACCATTGAAGGCGAGAGGTAAGTCAGCTGAATATTATTCGGACCCTGAAATTCAGACTTCAGTGTCCCTAAATATTTTCGGCCCACCTGATTTGCGTGGAGATAGCAAAGCAAACCGCAGAGATTTTTATATCGAAGCATTGGGGAACCGTATCTTATCCCGTCGACTGGCCAAACTGGCCCAAACGACAGAAGCGAGTTTTATTTCCGGCGGCGCTTCGACTTCGACTGCTTACGACGCGGCTCGAATATCTTCAGTGACGATGAGCACGCAGCCCGAACGTTGGGCCGATGCTTTGATAACAGCGGAACAAGAGCTGCGACGTGCCTATGAATTTGGTTTTACGCAAGCGGAACTGAATGAGCAGTTAGCCAATTCGCGGAGGGCACTCGAAGTTTCCGTCGAACGCGCCGCAACGCGCAGAACGCCGAGTTTGGCCCGCTCAATCCTTGGAAGCTACACGGCAGATAACACTAAGACTAGCCCGGCATTCAATCTGGAGCTCTTTAACCGCTATGCGGATGATATCACACCCGAGCAAATTCATAACGCCTTCAAAATCAATTGGACCGGCTTAGAAAATCCTCAAATATACCTCTCAACGTCGGCGATATTAGAGGATCCTGAGTCTGAAATACTCACAGTTTTTGACAAAAGCCGCACGGTCGAGCTGACACGAAATTCTGAATCAGAAATTGTGGACTTTGCTTATATAGATTTCGGAGAGCCCGGTAAAATCGAATCGAAGACTGTGATTGAGGACATCGATTTTACGCAAATCGTTTTTGAAAACGGTGTGCGGCTAAACATGAAAAAGACCCCTTATCGGAAAGGCACAATGGCGATCCAAATCGCGTATGGAAACGGCGAGTTGCAGCTTCCGGAAAATGGGCAGGGCCTCAGATGGCTCATTGGGAACGCCTTATCCTTGGGCGGACTGGTAGCCCATAGCGCTGACGACATCACGACCTTAATGGCGGGAAAAACAGTTGGTGTGGGACACGACATCGGAACTCGGCAAATGTTCATGAGCGGCTCCACGACACCTGAAGATCTCAGTGAGCAAATGAACCTTATGATGGCCTATTTCACCGCGCCGGGATTTCGCGACGAAGCAAAATCGCGATATGACAAATTGATTAGCTCATTTTATCCGACACTGGACTCGACCCCCGGCGGCGTCGCGTCGCGAGATATTGATCGGTTGATCCGATCAAACGATTCGAGGTTCGGTATTCCCGATGAACAAGTTCTTCGGAGCGCCAAATTATCGCAAGTCAGCGCTTGGATGGAAAATTCGGTTCCAGGCTCGCTAATAGAAATTGGAGTGGTTGGCGATATCGATTTAGAAGTTATTACCAGCGAAGTTGCGAGAACATTCGGGACTTTACCGGCAATTGAGCGCACGATGCCCTTACCGTCTAAGGAAGCTGTGACCCTTAAATTTCCAGAAGGTAAAACCCGGCCAACTGTCCTTACACATGCTGGAGAGGAAAATACTGCGATGCTACGCGTCTATTGGCCGTCATATGATGGGCGCGATGACATGATGCTCCGCCGGGTCAATGTAGCCAAATCTATGTTCCAGCTCCGATTGACAGAGATTATCCGGGAAGAACTCGGCGCATCTTATTCGCCTTCAGCCTTTTTCAATGCGCCGCGTGTTTATCCTAATTATGGATATCTCGGTGTTTCTTTGGAGGTCGCCCCCGACGAGATCGACAAAGCTGAAGCCCGGATTCATGCGCTTGCGAACGAGTTTGCTTCAGGTGACTTGGATCGAGACCTATTTGAACGCGCGATCCAGCCAATTCGCGAAAATATCGAGGAAACACTGGAGAGCAATAGTTACTGGATGGGTATTATCTCACAATCTCAAACAGATCCTGAGCGCGTAGAGCGACACAGACGCCGACATGATGCTTACCAATCGATGTCACTCGACGATGTTAAATCCGTCTCAGCGGCCATTTTCAAGCGCGATAAGGCTGTTTCTTACCATATTGTTCCGGACGAATAGAGCCGCGACAATTCGAATGGATGAATTGAGCTAAATATAGCTTCGCAATTTGCCGCCAAACCGTTATAAAAGCGCAAATCACTTAGAGAGCTTTTCATGGTCCAGCTGACGCTTCCCAAAAATTCCAAATTGTCCAAAGGAACAAGCTGGCCAGCGGCAAGCTCCGGCTCGCATATGAAAACCTTCAAGATTTACCGTTTTGATCCTTCTGACGGGCAGGGGCCGCGCTGGGATACTTACAAGATAGACCTGGATGAATGTGGGCCAATGGTACTTGATGCTCTGTTCAAAATTAAAAACGAGATCGATCCGACTTTGGCATTTCGCCGGTCATGCCGCGAAGGTGTGTGCGGATCTTGCGCTATGAATATTGGGGGGCGCAATACGCTGGCTTGTACCAAAGGCATTGATGAGCTTGATGGCGGCACAATCACAATTTCTCCGCTGCCTCACATGCCTGTGGTCCGTGACTTGGTGCCTGATCTTTCGACATTTTATACCCAATATGCTGAAATTCAGCCTTGGCTTCAGACATCTGAAGCAGAGCCCAAAGCCGAACATAAACAATCGCCAGAAGACCGTGAGAAGCTCAACGGCCTTTACGAGTGTATTCTGTGTGCTTCCTGTTCCACCAGTTGCCCAAGCTATTGGTGGAATGGTGATCGCTATCTCGGTCCTGCCGCTCTACTTCAAGCCTATCGTTGGCTAATTGATAGCCGTGATGGCGCGACACACGAGCGCCTCGATGCTCTAGAAGACCCTTTCAAACTTTATCGGTGCCATACGATTATGAATTGTACCAATGTTTGTCCAAAGGGCCTCAATCCCGCCAAAGCCATAGCTGAAATCAAAAAAATGATGGTTGAACGGACTTAAAGAATACGCAGAAACTGATATTTTTGAGGCCGCTGATTTTGGCCGCCAAGGCAATCATTGCCATGACAACCAAAACGGTTAAGCATTGTTCAAAGATAGCCGGGCGACCTGAAGTTCTACCCGCTTGATCTCCCGAATGACGCGATTTGATTCCATTCTCATCCAGAACCAGACTTTCATGAACGCCACCATCATTGCGGAAAACCATGCGCCTCCGCCCCACAGAATTTTCAAATTCGTATCAGTCGTGACGAAGAATTTATAAGCGCTGTAAAAGAATAATATTTGCAATATGATACCGAAAAAAATGCTGAGGATCGTGACCCAGGCATCTTTACCGCGAAACAAGGACTTGAAATAGCTAAATAGTCCAAGTTCTTCGAAATGACTGACAAGAGCCTGATCTTCATCGCTCAACGCCTTTTTTATCTCCAAATCAATGTCTTTCATGGATTTTCTCCTTCTAAAATTGCCCGCAAAGATTGGCGGGCTTTCATCAAGCGGGTTTTGACGGTTCCCGCTGGAACCGATAGGGCGACCGCCGTTTCGGCGACGCTAAATTCTTCGAGATAAAACAGAGCAATGGCGGCGCGCTGCTTGGACGGCAGGCCTGCGATGGCGCGGCGCAGCGGCGAGGAATCTGCATCAATATCAATAGGATATTCGGCAGAGTTGGATTCGCGTGGTTCGGCGGCGTAGGCCTGATTGATTTTCCGCGTACGTTGCTTTTTGCGAATATTATCCGCGGCCCGTCTAGAAATAATACGGTAGGCCCAAGCGGGAAATGCAGCGGTATCGTCGAGCCTCTTCAGGTTTTTGACGATATCGCTCCATCCATCTTGAACAACGTCACGAGCGGATTCTATGTCTCCTAGGAGACGGTAAGCATGAGCCATGAGTTTGGATTGCCAACGCGCCGCGAGTTTGCCGAAAGCTGCTTTATCGCCGGCCCGGGCCGCCGCACCGAGATACTCGTCTAATATTTTAGCAGCCTGAAGCGGCATCTATTTCCTCCAAAGGAACGTGTCCTTCTACAATAAAGGTCGTTGCTGGCATGGATATGGTTCATTTTTCTTATGGATTTTGTTTAAAATCGGCGAAGCGATTTATTTTTCAACGTTTATCTGCTATGGTCTTGACAGGGCTGGTTATTCCAAATGGCGAGGTTCGGGGTGTATTAATGGGCAAAATAGGTTTGATACTGAGTAATCCTGCACTCAGAAAAGTCATCTTTAAAGCCCTATTGAAAAATCTTCTAATATCAGCTCTTATTTTGGCGCCGGGCGTTTATTTAATGTCCCAGGGCCAAACTATACCGGGAATGGTATGGTTGTTTTGTGGTTCTTTTGCTCAGCTGGCTTGGACCTATCGTAAGCCTTGGCGGCTCGGCTGGATTAGCTGTCTCTTGCCGCCGATTGCGGCTGGCTTGGCCTATTTTCTTCAAATTTTGTTTCTTGGAGGGTCCCCGCCCGTGACATGGCTTCTACCAGTCATATCATTGGGTGTGTTCATGGGTTATACAAGAGGACAGGCCCATGACATTTTCCATCAGGACGGCGCAGTTTTCGCGCGAAAGACTCTGTTATTTTTAGGTATTTGGGCGGTTGCCTACGGTCTCACACAAGGATTGGCTTTGTTTTCGCGAAATGAGCTTGTTATTCGAAGCGGGCTATTAACTGGTGCCTTTTCGACAGCCATGCTGGCTACCGTTTCTATCGTTCTTTTCGATCGTTGGCGAAAAGTTCGACCGGGTGTAGTCGCGCTTTTGACGGTTTCTCTTTGTGTATTATTCCTGGGATCTCCGCAAAACGCCTACGCGGCTGATAGTTGCCCAACCGCCGTTGACAAAGTACAGCGAGTAATCGCGCCGTTTTTCTTAGAAAAGGGCGGGTCGGTTACAAAAACGATAAACCCTGGTTCATGGGAAGCAGATATGATCGTTGACGGTAATCGAACGAAAATCCCGGTATGTACTGAATGGTTAGTCTATCAGGTTGGATTATATGAAATAATTCAAAGTGTATTTATTGTCGACGCGGGATCGAGACAAAATGCTCAAAAAATTATGAGAAATGCTTATCTAATTTCAGGTAATTATCAGCCTTCAAATTTTGGGGGTACAGATTTTAATATATCTCTAGGCGATGGTAAGGGGAAATACCAATATCGACAGACTTATGCCAGTCCGGCCCACGGGGATAAAAATAGGCTGCTTGCCGGCATGAATTTGCAGGGCGTGAGAGGCAATTTCGTGGTTCATGTCGGTCAAACCGGCAGTAATAGTTCGGGTCTATATCAAGAAATGGATCGTTTTCTCAATGACCAGGCGTATATTGATTTAGCTGCAGCAGGTATTTTAACCATAAATGCACAAGGGTCCGGTTCTCGGGTTAGTCGTCCTGGCGGAGGGAACGCTGAGGCGCAACTCAGAAACGCTGAGCAGGCCGCTGCCGTAGTCGGTATGGTTGCGGTGCTTCTCATGGGGGCTGGCGTTGCTGTCAGTACGATACAGTCGATTTCTATTTCTCTTATCAACGCTATTCAATCCGGCGCTCAAATCACGACAGAGGATATCGCCGATTATGTTGAAGAAGGCATTCGGCAAGATCGAATGCGCAATCCGAACCAGGCATTTGATTATAGCAGAGATCAGATGCGACCCAGCAAAGGGAGTGCACCTCCAAATGTCCGATCCAGCGAACGCGTCAGGCCTGCCGCGGGTGACAGTTCAGGTTCGGCATCCAGCGGTTCAGATCAGAGAGAGCCTAATTGGGATGGCTTTAACGACGGCGCAGACAACGGTGGCGGCGCTTTTGATTACAGCCGGGAGGGAATGGCGCGCGGCGGTAATGCGCCTCCCAATGTTCGGTCTTCGGATCGGGTCAGAGCGCCTACACCGATTTATGACGAACAAGGAAATGCTTTCGAAACCAATGATAAAGGTGAGTATTTGGCGCCCGATGACAAAGGCGATTGGCGGTTTATGTCTCGTGATGAAGCGCAGGAGGCTTCGGCGGCTCTTCGCGAGGAAGCAAGACAAAGATCACAAGAACAAGCTGACCATGACCGTGCTGCTGCGGATGATATGCAAAGAGCCCGCGAAGAAAGACAGGAAGATTACGGTCAAGAACGCGCAGAAGAAGCTCGAGCCCGCGCCGAACGCGAAGAAGCGATGGCCAGTATGGAGGCTGTCGAGAATGCCGCTTTGCGACGCGGTGAAGAAGATGTGTTGCTGCGCTCGTCCAGCGACCGGATTTATAATGAAGACGGATCTATCAACACTGATTATATGGGACAACTTCGCGATATCATGCGATCTCGGATCGGGCGAGATATGGCGACAACGGCCCCCGATTTTGAAGATAATAGCTGGAGCCGGATCATTCAAGAATCCACGAGCGCGTCGCTTGATGACGCCAGCAATAGCATGGTCGTTAGAATGGGGGCAGGTTATGCGACAGGCGGAATGAGCGAAGGATTCTTTCAAGGACGAGAGATTGTTCGAGTCGTTGAACAAGCTGCGCATACCGCTGAAGATAGTGGCCAAAACTTAAGCCGAACGGATGCATTACGCGCCGTCGGCGCTCAATTCGCAGCTGACAATCTCCCAGTCAATACATATGGCGTCGCGGCCCGTATCCAATCCGGCGAGGAGGTAAGCATGCTCGAGGTAGGGGCAAATGTGCTCGCGGACATCTTTGCACTTTCGGATGTTGTGGAAGGAGGGACGCGAGTAACCGGCCTTCAACCGGGAGACGCTGTTTCCAGTGCTGCCCGGCGAGTTTTACCAGAAGGAACCTATAATCAGGCAACAGACGCTCTCGCCAATGCGAGGCTTGAGGTTGAATCTCGTCTCGGTCAATTGGGTCAAAATGTCGATCGAGCAGACGCTGCGGGGACCGACATTATGAATCGAGTATTGGACCGTCTCGGAATACGCAATGATTCAAGCCGGTTAACATCTGCGCAAGCCGAACGTTTAATGAATAGCGGACAACTGCGCGGAGAAACCGAAGATATTCTTCAAAACACGGTTCGGAATCCAGATGCCGCGACAGCCGAACTGAGCGAAGCATTTGAACGTGGAAGAGGGCGCGGTCGTGCGCGTGTTGATCAATTTCAAAATTCATTGCAAGAGCTTGAAAACGCTCGAGCTACAGGCAAGGCAAGCCCAAGGGAGCTCGAAATATTGCAACAAGATGTGAAGGACAACCTTGCTCGAGTTCAATCTGATAAACATGCGATGAACGAATTAAACGCGCTGGGCGGCGCAGGGGGCAACCATCCAACTATTGAGCGATTTAATCAGGAATTGGGCGGTATGTATGCTGAAGCGGATAGACGCACGATCAATCGGCTCGCTGAGGAATTAAACGTTCGTCCTGAAGATATTCAAGTCGTCACTATTACGAATTCGAGCGGCAATCGAGTTGTAATAGATCCATCAAATCCTGGTCGGCCCGACGCCGGTGGACACGCGTCAGTTTGGACAGAAGACGGGGCCATTATTGATTCAAAAGCGACGCGTAGCGCCCCGGGAACTATCGATGGCCCTGAAACGGGGCGGTTACCGGATGCGGAACCGTCGGCTCCAAGAGCTGATAAAGCGGGTATGGATCGAGATGCTACGATGAGGGTACGAACGACCGAAGTTGTTCGAGTTGATAAAGCAACTGGAAAAGTTCTTGAGACCAGAATTGTTTATCGCGATATTCCTTCAAGCACGACCGGGCGCATTTATAATGAGGAATTTTTTGAGGTCGCGACGGGAAAACAACTACCTTCGAAAAGTGCTTCTTCCGGCGCGGGCACACCGACGGATTTCAAAGACGTTCATTTAAGTTCAAACGACATGACCGACGATATATTGAATTTGAACGATCCACATGCATTTGCTCGAAGAATGGATCAGGCAACGACGGACCGCCTACATGCTGAAGCATATGGAACAGGTCAAGCAGATCTAGATGCAGCGACCAAAGACCCGTATCGCGGGCGGGATCTTTCTGACGCTGCTGGAACCGGAAAAACCATTGAGTATAAAGTTGATCATTGGGTCAATGAAGCGGAGAGATTTCGTGAACTAGCAAAAAAGGCGGAAAGCCCTGCCGCGAAATTAGAACTGCTTGAACAATCGGCGGCGCATATGGAAGAAGGACAAAGACAGCTCCATAAACAATATAAAAACATGGCTATCAAACGGACAGGAGCCATGCAAAATGCTCTCAATGCCCACGGCGCGCGCATTCCAAGAGAATTAGCAGAACGCATGAATGTATTGGACCGGGTTTTCAATGGAAATCCAAAGGTTACGCCAGCACAAGCCGAAGCTACTCTAAAAGCTATGGGGACCGATACTCAGCAATTGTCTAGGCAATTAAGTGCTTATGTCGAAGGGCTTGAAAAAGCACGTTCGCCATCTTTAAATCGTCCAACCGTGGTTTTCCAAGGCTGGCAAGATGAATTTAAAAAGGACGGTTAGATGGCCGATATTAATTTGACTCCGGCACGGTTTATTATGGAGGCTAAACATGTTTCCGCTTGTTTTGCCGCGATAGGTAAAATTCCGCCGCAATCTTCATTTTACGCGGGTCTGCCAGCCGCAAATGAACAGCCTCCGTCGACAATGGTTGATCCTTCAGGATCGCTTGTCGAGGAATTAGCTGCAATTTTTTATATTTTGTCAGCTCCTGCGAACGTCATAATTCTGCGGAGCTTTATTCCATCGTTATCCGGCGGATTGGAAATCCGGCTGGCTGGATCCCAAAAAGATGACAACTGGGTTGTCATAAGCCAAAGTCCGGATCAGGTCTGGGATTTGGCATTGCTAACCAGCCACGGACAAGCCTTGGTGTTTATTAGCGATTTGCTGGAACTCGAAAACCTAAGGGCCTTTGAGCAATCCTTTCTTTTGGACATGACCCTCGATACCGTAGTTGCTTTAACTCTTATTCTCGAAGATTTCCGCCTTCGTAAAATTCAAGCGAACGCCCTAAATCTGGATTTGGCCGACATTTGGCTTAATCCGATCCTGCCCGGTGCATTGCAGACCTTGGCCAACCAAACCCATGTGGAGAGATCGTCATATCGCCTATTGATGAGTCAATTAAGCAACGGATCGACAGAAACTGCCAATTGGTCAAAGTCCATAGACAAAGGCTTGAAATCATTGAAAAAACTCGACTTATTGGATGCCGGTCGAGTTTTGACATTGGATGGTCAGTCAATCGTAAATGCCTTTATGAGCGCTAAACTGGGATTGTCTTTGGCGGCTTTGATCAAAAAAGGTAGAAAACTGAAAGTAGATCAATGTTTTTTCTTAAGGATGTCGGATACGGTTTTGATCGGAAGTTGGGTGCTCGATAAAAAAGGTGTGGCCAAGACTTTGAGATTGACGGCGATGACATCGCCTCAGACCCTGGGTTTTTTGGAGGATATTCTGTCCTCTTGACCGCTCCCTCAATAATGTTTCTAACCAGTGCATTCTTATAGCAGGGGAAATGGAATGAGACTGCCGGATAATTTCAAATCAGGGTTTAACCGAAAGTCGACGGCGGAAGACGTTACAGAAGGTGTTGACCTATCCGGCAAGACTGTATTGATCACCGGCGCAGCCGGAGGCCTTGGGCAAGAATCTATGCGAGTTTTGGCGCTACGTGGTGCTCATATTATCGGTCTTGATCGGTCCAAGGAGTCTGTCGAGGCGGCTGGTGCGGGACTGTCGAAAGGTCAATTAACGGCCTATGGCTGTGACCTTGCCGATCCGGATTCGATTGTTGCCTGTACGGACGCCATCGCCAAGAAATTTAAAGTTATCGATGTGGTCCTAACCAATGCCGGCATAATGGCGCCGCCTGAGACGATCGTCAGCGGCAAATATTCTGAGCCATTGGAAATCCAGTTCGCTGTTAATTTTCTTGGGCACTATGTTTTGATAAACAGACTCATGCCTCTGATTAAGGCTGCACCAAGTGCCCGTTTGGCAATTGTCGCCAGCGAAGGATATGTGACAGCGCCCAAAAAGGTCGGGATAGCCTTAGACGATTTGGATAGTCAGAAACGCGGTTACGATGCGCTCGAAACCTATGGGCATTCCAAACTCGCAGTTATGTTGATGAATTTGGAGCTCGCGCGGCGCTTCGATGGCACGTCTATAACAGCAAATTCTATCCACCCGGGCGTTATCCGGACAAATTTGGCCAGCGATTCAACTGACTTTAAGGTAAAGCTTATTTCGATGTTTGCGGGACCTTGGACTCGCACAATTGGGCAAGGCGCAGCAACTCATTGTTTTGTCGCCGTTCACCCATCGCTTGATGGCGTCAACGGGATGCACTTTGCCGACAGCAATCCCAAGCAACCTAAAGGGCATGCGCTTGATCAGGAACTCGCCGGCCGATTATGGGATAAGGCGCGGGAACTCGCGGCAGACTATGTGAAACCGGATAATTTGTTCGGAACTTGAGAGATTTGAATACAGAAAGCCCGCAGTTTTCCCCGTTCCACTTTCATCGTTGCCAATGTTAGCGCTCGCGGGTTCTATCTGCGGGCTCTGTTGCTCAAGGGTCTTCACCTTCCTGATTTCTTTCCGTTTCATTCATAGCAGCTTGGCTATTTCCTGGGTCCGGTTGCCTCAGTGCAGCTTCTCTTAAGCGACTTAATTTTGATGCGACATTCTGGCAGTTTGGTCAATAAGAGCAATGCAAATTCGAATCACTTATCCACACGAATTCGTGCAGTGATTGAGCGAATTTAATTGAGTGTGAAGCAGATAGCAGAAAGCCCGCTGTTTTCCCCGGTCCACTTTCCTTGTTGCCAATTCAAGCGCTCGCGGTTCGGTTTGCGGGCTCTGTTGCTATAGTATCAACGCTTTCCTGTTTCTTTCGTTCTGATCGTGCCAGCTTAGGCATTTCTCTTCCCGGTTTTCTTCAGTGCGGCTTCTCTCTAGCTACAATTATTTGATGCGACATTCCGTCGATTTAGTCAACGAATCAGCAAAAAATTTAGGGTGACTTATCCACATTTGGCGCATATTCCTGTGGAAAACGGAAAAAGCATGTCTAAATCACTCAAAATAGCGCTCCCGCAAATAGCACCGGTTTGGCTGGCCCGAGACGCAACATTGAATAAAATTATCGGATTGATCCAAACAGCCGCAGAAGAGCAGGCCGATTTAATTGTATTCGGGGAAGGCGTTGTACCTGGATATCCATTTTGGCCGGAGCTTACAGGCGGCGCTATTTTTAACGATGATAAGCAGAAACATCTATTTGCCCATTATTCGGATCAGTCGGTTACGATTGAAGACGGGCACCTTAATACGGTTTGTGCGGCGCTCAGACGCGCGAAAATGGCTTGTTACCTCGGCATTATCGAGCGCCCGCGTCAGCGTAGCGGTCACTCTCTATATGCCTCATTCGTATATATTGACAAAACCGGGACTATTCAGTCCGTTCATCGAAAGTTGCAGCCGACTTATGAAGAACGTCTGGTTTGGTCTCCAGGTGACGGAGCAGGGCTTGTAACCCATAGGCTGGGAGCATTCACCGTCGGCGGTCTTAATTGCTGGGAGAACTGGATGCCGCTCTCCAGGGCCGCGCTTTACGCTCAGGGTGAAGATCTCCACATTGCGTGCTGGCCGGGCAATATTCGCAATACCGAAGATATTACGCGTATGATCGCAAAAGAAGGTCGCGGCTACTGTGTGTCCGTTTCAAGTCTAATGCGTCGTTCAGACATTCCGAGCGACATTCCATTTGCCGAAGAGATTAAAGGTATGATGCCCGAGATAGCGGCGGATGGTGGATCCTGTATAGCGTCACCAGACGGTAGCTGGCTGCTTGAACCGGTGACGGGCAAGGAATATTTAAGCTATGCGACGCTTGATCCCGCATTGGTCCGTAAAGAGCGACAAAACTTCGATCCTGCGGGCCATTACTCGCGCCCAGATGTTACTCGCCTGATTGTGAATCGGAAACGTCAGGCGATTGCTGAGTTTGAAGAGGACGAATAAGCGCCAGTTTTCGTTTCAATCCATATTCCAATGCGTCCAGCTTTTCTTGCCGATAGTTCTTTATAGTTTTGGTTTCAAGCCCATTATTTGCCGCGAGTTGCATCCAATTCCCGCCGCGATATAATTCCCACGTCGGGAGGCCTTCACCGTTAGGATCACCGGTTTTAGCAAAGTTGGTCCAATAAGATTGCATCAACTCTGCTAGCGCTTCATCTTCATCTGACCATCCGAATGCCTTTTCGGCTGTCCCAAAGACAAACGGCACCTCGGCAACGTGATAGGCGCCGATAGTTTGTTTCTCGTTGGGAGGAACGCGGGTGAAGACATAGCTGTATGCTGGCGTTCTTTTAAGGGCATTGGCGCGCGTAACGAGACGAATATTCGTTCCGAAAAATTCATCGCCCATCATCTGTTCGCCGCCAGCGTCAAAGTCATTATCCAGACCATAGAGATCTACTAATATTTCGGCTTTTTTTCCAAAGTGAGGTCTTAGAGCTTCAATCTGGGCATTCCGATCGCTTCGGGGCAGACCTTCAACCCACACGGTCGGTTCCGGGTCATCTGGGAAAAATACGGTCGCCTCATCAGAATTATATCCGAAGATTGTTGGCACGGAATAGAAGTCGCCGTCCTGAAATGCAATGCCGACATTTTTTGGAAATACGACACCGTCACGAACATGATGAAACCCATCGGCCAACTCGGGGGTTATCACGGCTTGAATTATGTCGGCGGGAACATCCCGTAATTGCTGCGCCGTTGGGCTCTCGGCATCAACCCGTTTTGCGAGCTTAAGGCCCGCCTCATAACCGTCAATCCAGCTCGTTGAATTAGTATCGAGCTGACCAAGATGATAAGTTGAGGCTCCGCTCTGGCCAATCGCTTTGTGAAATAAGCCTTTTGCATCCGGAGCAGTCATCATTTCCGTAACCGACCACGCACCTGCGCTTTCACCAAAAATAGTGACATTGTCGGGGTTGCCGCCATAGGCGCTAATATTGTCCCGCACCCACTTCAGAGCCGCGATTTGATCTAACGTTCCATAATTACCGGATACACCACGCGGATCATCCGCTGATAGGGCCGGGTGGGCCATATAACCAAAAGCACCAAGGCGGTAATTTATTGTGACTAGGACTACACCTTTTAGCGGAAGGTTATCACCTTGGTAGAAATCAAAGTCGCCTGAGCCAAATTGATGTCCACCGCCGTGAATCCAAACCATGACCGGCATTAGATCATCTTTGACTTTGCCATCTTGATTGATGTTGGCGGTACGTATATTCAGATATAGACAGTCTTCACTGACCCTAGGTGTTCCGGACATGGCAACAATTTGGTGTATCAGAAATTTCTTGAAACTGGATATGCCGTGACGCTCCAGCATTAACTTCAAAAAGCTATCGCCGCTGCCAACATTCTGCACGCACATCGGAGAGAATTTTGTGGCTGCTCTGACTTCTTTCCATTTGGGGGCGGTGCCGGGCGGACGCCAACGCAGATCACCAATAGGCGGGGCGGCAAAGGGAATTGATTTGACATTTTGTACGCTATTAGGCGTGACTACGCCTTTAACGGGCCCTTGCGGCGTCTGAATGATAGCTCCCGGTTTGTCTTTGGGGATAGTTGTGATCAAAGCTATAGCGCAGATCGTCGCCATAGCTGTCAGGATAAGGAATATTCTTCTAAACATAATTCGCTCTAAAGTTTTTCGACGATCTGCCGAATATGTGATGTTGCCGCATCTGCGTTTTTGGCAATGTCAGCCGGTTGAATTGGGGCTCCAAAGACCATCTCGAATTTCTGTCCGCGTTTATTCAAAACCTCTTTGAACAAGGTAATATCGCGCAACTCGTTATTGATCTTTGCGTAAAGATAATAAAGCCAGCTATTTCGGGCCTTTATGCGCAACGGGATAATCGGTGCACCATATTTTCGAGCGAGCATGGCAGCTGAGCTTTCCCAAGCGTGATCTTTTAATCCCTTTAGGGTCAACAATGCGAGTTTGCCAGAAGGAAAAATGACTACGCAACGCTCGTCGGACAATGCTTTTCTAGTTTTGGAAAGCGTTTCCCGGGTTTTAGAAATCGTTCGTTTCGCCAGGACCCATTCAACTGGAATAATAATATCTTCACCGTCAGGAATGACGCGGAGCGCATCAGCGTTCGCCAAAAAAATATGGTCCGGTCGTTTGTCCTTGATAGCTTTAAAGACCGCCATCCCATCCGCCAATCCGGTCGGGTGGTTGGATATAATGATACATTTTCCGTCTTTTGGAAGATTTTCCAAACCAGAAATATCAATTTGCGGTTTGACGAGATTGGTAACGTGATCAAATGCATCCCAGCCCGATTTCGGGCGAATAGTATCGGCCAGAACCACAGTGTCCTCATAATTTAACATCTGATATAAAAGCGGTTTTATAAAAGCGAAGAACTTTTTTCTCGACATTAATCGCCGCGCTCGTTCCGATATTAACTGATCGACAATATGCATTGCTTCAATCGCTCTCAAATTCTACAATTATTTCGATTAACAGCGGAGCACGATAATGCAAAATAAAACCCTATATTCGCTGGCCGCCATTACGCTCATATTTATCGGGTGTAGTAGCGAAGCCGCAAGCAAATCCGGATCGCAATCTGAGCCGGACCAACAAGTTACATCGGCGGAAACAGATTTAACCCAAACAGCGGCGAACTGTTCGGACCCGGAGTTTAGGCAACTTGATTTCTGGGTGGGTGAATGGGATTTAACCTGGGACCAACGGGATGGCAATATTGGTCAGGGGACAAATATCATTGTAAAAAATGAATTTGGTGATTGCGTTATTACCGAGAATTTTGACGGCGCACCGTCTCAACATTTCAAAGGCATGAGCGTTTCCACCTATTCTAAGCCCGCAAAAATGTGGCGCCAAGCATGGGTCGATGATCAGGGCGGTTTCTATTCACTTTACGGAGGGCCTCAGGAAAATGGTACTTTCAAGCTCGATATGGAACGCATCAATAATCAAGGGCCATTTCGGCGTATGATATGGAAAAACATCTCTGAGGACAGTTTAGACTGGCATTGGCAAGGAAAGGCTGATGAGGGCGCGGAATGGACCGATGCCTGGGTTATTCATTACAAACGAAAATGATCAACGTCCTTTTCCTATGTACGGGTAATTCTGCCCGATCAATAATATCAGAAGTGCTTCTCAGGGATCTGGGTGCCGGGCGTTTTCAATCATTCTCCGCGGGTAGCCGCCCAAGCGGAAAACCTCATCCAGATGGTATCAACGAGCTTGTGTCTCGAGGACATGATACCGCGGCGATACGGTCTAAAAGCTGGGATGAATTTGCCAGCATAGACAGCCCTAGAATGGATATCATAGTTACGGTTTGCGGCAGTGCGGCAAGCGAAGTCTGTCCCATATGGCCAAGTAATTCCGGCGACGCGCCTATGACGGTTCACTGGGGAATTGATAACCCAGCCTATGTCGAGCCAAGGGCTGAACGCAAAAAAGCCTTTTCGAACGTATACCGGATTTGCCGCCGTAGAATTGAAGCTTTTATAGCTTTGGATAACGAAGACATTTGTAATCGTGACGCGGTTCAGTCGGTAGAACAAATTATTTAAAAAAAAGCCGCCCAACGAGGCGGCTTTCAGAATTGCATTTAGCCAGGAATTACTTTTTGCGAGTCGTCGAATTTGGCCACCAAGCATTTAGCTTCTTAGCTGCCCATTCCCGTCCGCCAAGACCAAAGGCTAGCGCACCACCTACGCCAGCGGCCACAGCTGCGGCAGAAAGTGAATGACTAAAGGCTGTATTGACAATTTCATTGCCCAATTCCATCTGATCTAGGCCAATGAAAGTGATCAGAATGATCGCGGCATACTTAAATATCTTGCCGGCGAGATCACCTGATGTTTGCGCAACGATCTTCGAAACGAAGTTGGCGATAAATAGCCCGATAATGATGATCACTGCACCGAAAGAAACCTGTCCAACAATCTCGAGGATCTTATAAGCAATGTCACTCCATTGCTGGATGCCAATGGCTTCGGTTGCACCAATGGCGCCGAACAAAACAATCGCAGCAAAAACAATTGATCCAATGATCTTAGATGGCACGACAGTAGACGAAGACTCGCCGTCCAGGCTGCTGATCGCTTTGATGGAGTCATCCACACCGAGCGTTGGGAGCGTATCGCCAATTAAGTTTGAGACAAATTTGCCTATCCAAACCGACAATCCTAATATTACCATCGCAATCAGAACATTTGGAAGATACTTGATGATAGTGTCAATGATGTCACCAAGTGCCGGGATTTCCAACACTTTCACAGCCGACGCTAAGAAGAGAAACAATAAAATTCCGAAGACAAGGCCGCCGGCGGTTTTTGGAAGGCTACTCGTTGACGATTCTGCTCGCAGTCCCATTTTTGTCACGATGGAATCAGCTTGCACGGCTTCAAGTGAGCTTTCAGTTGCTTCTTTGCCGACTTTTGCAAATATTGAACCGATACCCATGATCAAGATGGCAGCAATGACTTGTCCGCCATAGCCCAATATGCCTTCCATCATGCCGTTTAATGAACTTAATGGACCATCTGGACCAGAAAGCGCTTCGAAGCGACCCAATGCCATTAATAAAGCGAGTAGTATGATGATCCAAAACAACGCTTTACCGATCGACTTCCCAATATTACCGCCGGTCGTTTTGGCTTTTTTGCCAATTCCCGTTCGGTTAATTGCCCCTGCAACCACGCCGCGAACCAAAGTAGCAATCAGCCAACCTGCGACTAAAATGCCTAAAGCCATGACAGGATCGGCAGCCCAATCCGGCAACATATCCTCAATTTGTTTGATAAATCCGTCCATTGATGGAACCTCCTAAAATATTTCACAAGGCTCCCCCAGAGAAGCCCCCCTGCTTAATCTTATACTCGGATCCGACCCCAGATCGGGTATCCCGTATTTTTAACGATTTGCGGGGGTAACATATACGCTTACTGATTGGAATAAAAGCCCAGATACTTGACGATTCAGGTGCGAATGATAGGGCATTGCTGTATGAAAACGCCTATTCGAAACAAATCGCTTCTGATTTTTCTGACCATTTTGTCTTTTGGGCTGTTAGGAGCAGCGATAATTCGAATCAAATTGGGAGCGTCATGAAATGAGCGTGCTTGCTCAGCTCAAGCAACGAATTTCAAACGGTGAGCTTATTCACGATGAGGCACAGATTTGTGCCGCAAAGGCACTTGATGACCTTTTGCATCGCCTCCAACAGGTTAACAGCTCGAACAAGTTCTTTTGGAAGAAGAAGCGAACACCGAAAGGGTTATATCTGTGGGGCGGCGTTGGACGCGGTAAATCTATGTTGATGGATTGGTTTTTTGACGAACTCGATGAGCCGCGAAAGGCACGTGTCCATTTCCATGCATTCATGCTTGATGTACATGATCGTATCACGAATTGGCGGAAGCTTTCCTCAAGAGGCCGTAAGAAATCGGAAAATTATGTTAGAGGGGCTGGTGATGATCCAATTGCGCCGGTTGCGAAATCAATCGCGCGTGATGCAATGGTTTTGTGTTTCGACGAATTTCATGTCACCGACATAGCCGACGCAATGATTTTATCTCGCCTATTTGCGGCGCTTTGGGATAATGGCGTTGTCGTTGTCGCAACGTCAAATCGCCCGACTGAAGGCCTCTACAAAAATGGATTAAATCGGGCGTTATTTGAACCTTTCATTGACCTAATGGAAGATCACTTAATTATACATGAGTTCGAGGGAGAAATAGATCATCGTTTACGGCAACTAACCGCGGCACCGGTTTATTATACACCGTTGGGTGAGGGGTCTGAGATTGCCATTGAGGCCGCATGGAACCGGATGACGGGTGCCGCGATTGCCCGGCCGATGACCCTAAAAGTGCAAGGCCGTGAACTCAAAATCGAAAATACTGCAGCAGGTGTCGCAAGAACAACTTTTGACCGCCTATGCGGACGGCCGCTTGGAGCTGCCGACTATCTAAAACTTGCACATAGCTATCAAACCCTAATCCTCGAGAATGTCCCGCAAATGGGTGAAGATATGCGCAATGAAGCCAAGCGTTTCGTGACATTGATTGACGCGCTTTACGAAACCCGCACTAAACTTGTTATGAGCGCTGCCGTTGAGCCCGCCAATCTATATCCGGCCGGGGATGGGTCATTTGAGTTTGAACGGACTGTCAGCCGTCTCATGGAGATGCGAAGTGAAGATTATTTAGGGGCGCGTCGAAATTTTGGAGTGCAGACCTAAATGTCTGGAATAAAATCGGATTCATATTTCCAGCGTTTGCCGGCATAGAGACGACGGCGAGGACCGGGGGCTTCGAAATCTAAATTCTCATAAGCGGCGTCCCCCTCCCACAGAGTTACAAATCCATCGTCCGTTTTTCTAAATTTTGTTGTAAACTGTTCGTTCTCGGTTTTTCCGATGATATCCATTGCAATATCCGTGTCTCGGAAATTTGAAAGGCGATGCAGGGAAATATAAGTCGGCGGCATAACCAAAAATTGTGGATCTGGAGTTTGAGCTAAAATGTCTCGTGGCTTCACCCATTGAAATTCATGGATTTCCCCGTCATCTATCGTGACTTGATGATCGGGTGCCGGTGTCACAAAAAACCAGGTTGAGAACCTGCGAATTTCTGCTTTAGGCGGGATCCAGTTTGATAGTACTTCCATTTTAGAGGCGGAGATATCGAGATTGGTTTCTTCCCGCGTTTCGCGAATAGCAGCGGCTCTCGCGCGGTCTATAGGATTGAGGTCTGGCCCGTCACTGACATCGACTCGGCCACCGGGAAACACCCAAGCGCCGCCAAACGCTTTAAGTGCACGGTTTCGTCTAACCATCAATACTTCAAGCTCATCGTCGTGATCGCGCAACAATAAAATGGTCGCCGCTGGAATTAACGGACTAGGCTGATCCGTGGCTTTGAGAAAATCCGGGGTCAAATATCCAGGTCATTCACAAACTGGGCATGGTCTTGAATGAATTGATATCGAAGATCTGCACGTTTTCCCATCAATGTTTCAACGAGGGCTTCTGTTGTTGGAAGGTTTTCATCATCGATTGTTATTTGGATCATTTTCCGGGTTTTGGGGTTCATAGTCGTGTCTTTAAGCTGGGACGCCATCATCTCACCTAGGCCTTTAAAGCGTCCAATGTCGATCTTACCGCGGCCCGTAAATACCGTCTCGATCAACTGATCCTTGTGGTCATCATCTATGGCATATTCTGTCTTGGCGCCCTGTGTAATTTTATAAAGCGGCGGCATAGCCATAAACAGACGGCCCTGTTCAATCAGACCGGGCATGTATCGATAGAAAAATGTGATCAACAATGCGGCAATATGAGCCCCATCGACGTCAGCATCGGTCATTATCACCACCCGTTCATAGCGCAGGTCTTCAACATCAAATTTTTTCCCAAGACCGACGCCCATAGCCGTCATTAGATCATTAATCTCCGCATTTTTGGAAATCTTGTCCATGCTTGCGCTTTCGACGTTGAGGATTTTCCCTCTCAGCGGCAATATGGCCTGCGTGATCCGGTTGCGGGCTTGTTTGGCTGATCCGCCCGCACTGTCGCCCTCGACAATAAAGAGCTCTGTATCGGTTGAGTCTTTGCGCGAACAATCGGCTAGCTTTCCTGGAAGGCGTAACCGTTTGGTGGCGGATTTGCGGTTAATGTCCCGCTGTTTGCGGCGACGCACTCTCTCATTGGCTTTTTCAATAACCCATTCCAGCAGCTTCGTCGCGTCTTTGGGCGATGAGGCAAGCCAGTGATCAAATGGATCGCGAACAGCGCTTTCAACAATTCGGGCGGCTTCTGTATTCGATAATCGATCCTTGGTTTGACCTTGGAATTCTGGACTGCCAATAAAGATCGAAACGAGGGCGCCGGCTCCGTTCATGACGTCATCAGATTTCACATGGGCCACTTTCTTGCCCATGCCTGAAATATCGGCATATGCCCGCAACCCTTTTGTAATGGCAGCCCGGAGGCCCTGTTCGTGGGTTCCGCCGCCGGCCGTCGGTATTGTATTGCAATAGGAACGGACAAAGGTGTCAGCTTCACCATATCCTTCAGGCGACCATGTTATCGCCCATTCAACGCGCCCGTGACCGGCATCTTTTTTACTGCGACCGGCGAATATTTCTGGGGTAACTGTTGTCTTATTGCCGATAATTTCCTTCAAGTAATCGGCAAGGCCGTTAGGAAAATGAAAAACCGATTCATCAGGTACAGCGTCAAGCTCAGCAACCAACTCTTTGGGGCATTTCCAGCGAATTTCGACGCCGGGCTGCAGGTAAGCCTTTGCGCGCGTCATTCGAAATAGCCGAGCAGCCTTAAAATGGGCTTTTGCGCCGAATATTTCAGGGTCAGGGTGAAAGCGCACTTTGGTGCCGCGTCTGTTGTTGATAGGGCCCAATTCTTCCAATTTTCCAATCGGTTTACCTTGGGAAAACTTCATACGAAACAATTGCTTATTGCGTGCAACTTCAACTTCAAGCGCGTCCGACAAGGCATTGACAACTGAGACGCCAACGCCGTGAAGTCCACCAGATGTTTCATAGGCATCACTGGAAAATTTTCCGCCCGCATGGAGCGTGGTCATTATTACTTCCAGGGCTGACTTATCTTTATATTTTGGATGGGGATCTACTGGAATGCCTCGGCCATTATCCGCAACTGACAAAAACCCGTCGGCATGAAGCTCAACTTCAATCCTGCTGGCATGACCGGCAACAGCTTCGTCCATCGAATTGTCAATGACTTCGGCAAATAAATGGTGCAAAGCGCGATCATCTGTGCCGCCAATATACATGCCCGGTCGCATCCGGACGGGTTCCAGGCCCTCTAAAACCTCGATATCTTTGGCGGAATAATTGTCGTTACTCATTGAAGCAAGTAGATCTTTTTTCTTTGATGCAGCCATCGTGAATCCAAATTCCCTCTGTCCTCTGTCGAGTCAGTTTCGCGTTTTGTTCACTATGAAAGTTTTACCGCGCCTTGCAAGGATGAAGCGGACAATTTGCGAGGAATTCTAGAAGATCATCCGAAGAACGAACCGGCCGGTGTGACGAACAAACCCATCGCGGATATCTGAGTCAAAATCAAATCCGAATGAAGAATATCCACTGCCTGCCGCGACGCTAAATCCGAGCAAGAAACCCTGTTCAGGGAAAGCTTCGGAGATAATGGTAGAGCGAGACGGTAACCCTGCGAACCCATAGGACGTCACAACGCCGTCATTGATAAATTCAGAGCGATAACCAGCCCGAATTGAAGGCCTGATCCATGTGCGTTTGCCTTCGAAGTTTGCGCCTATATTCAGCATTGCTGTTGCACCGGCCAATTCTGAAGTTCGTCCATCGACATCCAGTGCGATGGCTGAAGTTCCAGCAGTGCCGGTTTCAGTGTAGGCATTTTCCGACATCCGCAAATAATCGATTGAAAAAGACGGACGTGCCCATAATTTTTTGCTCAAAGCCAAATCATATCCGCCCCGGAGAGAAGCGTTGACATGAGTGCCTGACCAGCTGCCTTGCGCAGAATCAGAAAAATTACCAATTTCAACCAATCTATTCTGATCAAATTCGTTAAATCCGCCGCCGCCATAGATATCGAGGCTGAAATCACCAGCTTCAAACCCGCCATATAGACCACCTTGGAACGTCATGACGTCAAGCGGTTCATCAATGCCAAGTACATCCTCGATCTCTGTCGATGCGAAGCCAAAGTTCACGCCAGCCGTGTGGAACGGTCCAAACGACGTGTCGAGACCGCCGGTAAATCCAAACCCAAAGCCGCGATATTGTTCAGATAATCCTGCAAGGTCACGGTCCGCGAAATAAGTAAATTCTTGGACCCAAGCTCCGCCGCCTTGGTCTTGGGACTGTCTTGCATTATCAAGATGGGACCCAACTGCGCCAACAGCACCGTCGACATTGGCGACAACGAAATGCCGCGCCGCAGCTGCAAATTCAGGGAGAAGCTGATTGAGGGATCCTCTAAATTCATCGCCATCCGTGATATTGACAAAAGCCTGAGCTAATGTCGGATTGGCGATCAAAGCGTCAAATGTGGTCCCAAATGCCGCAGATTGCGCCCCGTCAAGCCCCATGGCCTCTGCGGAGCGTAGATCCAGTGTAATCAACAACGCGTTAGCATTATTTGGATCTAGCGCAAAATTGGTTTCATACATAAAGGGCGACTCAAACGAGACCAATGAATTAACAGTTCCTTCGAGCGTTAGCGCGCCGCCCGCATATAAAAGTGTGAAAGAATTATTTGTGGGGTCGATAACATTGGTCAGAATTGGCACTATCGTAGCGCCGTTACCAAAGAAAATATCACCCGTCGTATTGAGAGTAGAGACATCGCCTGTCTGACCGTCAATTGTAGGATTGAACGCTGATGTCGCATCAAATGAGGCGCTTGTCGCGTCGATTGGAGTTGCTGTTGTCTGTGTTAGGCTACTGCCATCTACCGCCGTTATGATCAGGCCGCCCGTGTTGGTGAGTGTGCCCTCATAACTTGCTCCGCCTGATAAAGCCAAAACATCGTCGCCGCCAGCAAAATCAAGGTCGCCAGTAACGCCCCCTGATTCTAAATTGACGACATCGTTGCCGTCACCGAGCAATATATTACCAACTATTTGGGGCTCGGTCGGGGTGATATCATCTTCCGGATCATCATCAGGTCCTAAAGTTTGATTGATAGTAACGCCCGACGTGTTTGCCGAGAGATCAATCGCAATCGTTGTGAAATTCAAACCTTGATTTCCCAGAGGGTCGGAGGTTGTCCCGACTGCCAAAATCGTCCCCGTATTATCGATTGTCGTCAAAGTACCGGAAGCATCGCGAATGGCGATGGCCGTGCCTTCACGTCCAACCAGCGAGGCCTGAATTACGCCGGAATTGACTATGTTCGTGAGTGAAGCATTGGCTTCAATGTCGATAGCAACCGCGATTAATGATTGTGGCGATAATGGTCTGTTTACATCTGCGTAGATTTCGTTTGTGTTTTCGCTTACTATTGCACGGATCAATCCGGAATTTTGAATTTGTTCGGCCATCCCGCCGCTTCCGAGAACAATTACCCGTGATAGGGCAGTGGTTTCGGTGCCGTTTTCACTGCCGCGATATGTCTGTGAAGTCATTGCTCCGGAATTGCTGATGCCGCCTTCCAATATCGCATCACGCACTTCCATTGTAGTTGCCGTGAGATCGTCAAAAATCGCGTCTGAACTGATTGTGCCTTGATTGACGAAGGCAAATTGTAATTCGGGGCTCTCAGTATTTGTAATCGGGACAATCATTCCAATGTTGATGGTGGTTCCGTCGCCATCGAATAATATCGCTGCGGCACTGCCAAACTGATTGATTTGGCTATTGCCAATTTGCTCAGTGGTTTCGACGCCCTCTGCATCAGTAGTCGTAACAAATTCCCGTTGTAGATGAAGGCCTTGTGTCAGATTGCCGCCGATGTGGATTGCAGCGCCAGCCTGAAGCATATCTGTTTCATCAATAGCGTCCGGTACCGCTGTAACTGTCCCTCGGCTGGTAAATCGGTAGCCAGTATTCGATATTGAGCCGCCATTTGTCATGCCGCCTGTAATATCACCCGACTGATAGATTGCGCTTGTGCCTTCACCCTGGGTAACGACACTGCCATTTTGATTAACGTCACCCGTTACAGATCCTTCAAGCATTACAGCGCGAGACGCCGGTCCTATAGGATTGCCGTCAACATCATAGCCTATGCCGCCAATTACTCGAATCGTTCCGCCCAGGTTTATATCTCCCGTAAAGCTTGAGGTTTCCATCAACCGGAACCCATAACTATCATTGCCTTCAATCTCTATAGAGCTGCCGGCCAAGGCGTTGACTGTGCCCTCAAACGGCGCAGATCCAGAAATCAAAATTCCTGTACGTCCTGAACCTGTCGCAAAAGGACCGTCGACGGTTAAGTCGCCATCCTCATCAACGGGTTCGGTCGATTCAGTTAAGTTTATAGCGCCCGCTAAATTAAGTTCGCCCGCATTGCCGCCTTGAAGCTCAATGCCCGTAACATTGTCGACATCGAGAGAGTTAATGGCGCCAGTGTGGCCTACATTATTACTTGAATCGACAGTTATCCCGGTTCCTTCGGTTATCGTAATTGTGCCGGTGGGATTGATCAAAATATTACAGGCTGCGCCATCATCTGCATTTGATGTCGAAATTCCCGATGTCAACGTGCCGTCGAGGCCGCCAGTAACATTGCCTTCCGCGTCGACAACTTCGCAGGCTTCTTGAGCCATGGAAGGGGCGGCATACGCCATCGATAATACTGAAGCCAGCACAGGAAAGCTGGCGGTCATTAGGCGGATTTTTAAGGACATTATTTTTCCCGGCGCAGATTAAAATTTCGCGATTCAGAGCGTTCTAAACAACTCTTGCGCAAAGGCCAATGAAAGAATGGTTATTTTTTACGTAATTTTACAGTAATCTTAGCCCTTTAGGGCTGTCGCGAGAATGTTTACCATGGTCGCCTGAAGCAGCACGTCGCTGACATTTTCGATTTTGTGCTCAAGGTCGGCCCTATAACGCAGGGTTTCGCCTTGTTTAACTGTCCATGACTGATCACCCACTGTCACACGCGCTTCGCCAGATAAGACACTGAGATTTTCTATTGAACCGCATGGGTGCGGGGAGCTTTCGAGAACACCGCCGCAAGATGCTTTAAACTCATACCACTGGACCCATTGCACGGTCTCAATCCATCCGACAATTTTTAGTTCGCACAATCCATCTTCGCTTTTGATAACGGGTATGTCCTGAACGCTGGCGTGCTGGACGAGATTTTGCTGACCGTTCGGGCCCGACAAAAAGGTTTCAACGCTAATACCCAGGGCCTGACCAAGCCTTGAAAGCGTTCCTATTGTCGGATTGGATTCGTTCTTCTCAATTTGTGAAATCATTGACTTGGCGACACCAGACATTTCCGATAGGTCGCCAAGTGACAAATTGCCGGCGGTTCTTAGTCTTTGAACTGTTTTGCCAAGCTTTTCACCAAGGGCGTCTGTTTCAGGACAGGGAGTTCTTTTTTGACGGGCCATATCTAATTTTAAGTCTCACAAAATTTTTACCCATTTTTTGACAAGGGGTCTGGTATATTGGTCAATTGTTCTATATATAGAACGAAGCGTAAGTTCAAGTCCTGACCTGAAAGTCAATCCATGCGATATTTGCCTATATTTGTTGATACTGAAAACAAGACAATTCTGGTAGTCGGCGGTGGCGCCCCTGCAGCAGCAAAAATTCGCACGCTCATCAAAACCGAAGCGACTATAAAGATCGTCTCACCCACGGTAACGGCGGACATCAAAAAATACGCGTCGGAAAATGCAAAACTATCGATAGAATACCGCTCAATACAGAATAACGATTTTGACAGTGTAGATTTCGTTTATATCGCGACTACTGACGCTGAAGAAAATAAACGGTTATCGAAACTTGCTATAGACCGGGGCTTGATGGTCAATGTCGCGGATCAGAAACAGGATTGCAGTTTTATTTCTCCGGCAATTGTCGACCGCAGTCCGGTTGTTGTGGCGATTGGATCTGAAGGAGCGGCGCCTGGGTTAGCGCGTACTATAAAAGCCGATATAGAAGCTAGGCTGCCGACATCAACCGGTAAAATAGCCTTCAAAATTAAAGAATTACGCAGCCGCTTGTCGAGAAAGTTTGCCGCTGTGCCAAACCGTCAAAGATTCTGGGCAGAGTTTTTTCCGCGGGGACAAAAACTTGAGGCATTTCTGCGAAAGTCGCCAGAAAGCATCGAAAGTCTTTTCGAGCAGAAGATTGCGGCCCAACCCGAAATTATGATTGGTACAGTCACTTTAGTGGGCGCCGGGCCTGGAAATTTGGACCTTCTCACGATCGGCGCGCAGCGCAAGCTACATGCGGCCGATGTGATCGTTTATGACCGATTGGTCAGCCAGGAAATTCTGGATATGGGGCGCCGGGAAGCGCGGTATATATATGTAGGCAAAGCTCCTGGCGATCACACGACGCGACAAGAAGAAATCAATCGAATTTTGGTTGAAGAGGCATTATCCGGTTATGATGTTGTTAGGCTGAAAGGTGGGGATCCGCTTATTTTCGGCCGTGCCGACGAGGAAATTGAGGCATTGGAAATGGCGGCGATTTCCTACGAAATTATACCGGGAATCACTGCAGCCGCCGCCGCGGCAGCCTCTATCGGAGCCTCTTTAACGAGTAGGGGCCATAATCGCTCAATTGCGCTTCTGACCGGGCATGACACTAAGGGATTTGCCGAACATGATTGGGCATCTCTAGCCCGACCTGAATCGCGCGCGGCTATATATATGGGACTTGGCGCTGCGCGTTTCATTCAAGGACGCCTAATGCTTCACGGAGCCAAGGAAGAATATCGCGTAACGGTGGTAGAAAACGCGTCCAGATCAGACGAAAAAATAGTCGCAACGACATTAGGTGCCTTGGTTCAAGATATTGAAAAGTATGGAATAAAGGGTCCAGCAGTTGTGCTTCTGGGATTTTGTCCGAAGCAGGCCGGTCAAGCTGACATCAAAATTAGAAGTGCACGTTCATGAGCAGCTTAAAACATAAAGGCAAGGGTCCTCAAAGCATGACGGCTAACGAGCTGCGCGAGGGTTATTCAGTATGGTTGACGCAAGACCTGGTGTGGACAACCCAATATAGCAAAGCGCTTTTGACAGAAGACGCCGATTTAATTGAAAAGATGCAACTTATTGCAGACCGTGACGTTGCGGCCAACGAAATTGTAGGTGCTTATTTTATTGATATTGACACAGAAACAGGGTTGCCCGCGCGCTATCGCGAGCGATTTCGGGTAACAGGTCCGTCAAAAGATCTGGGTGAAGATTTGCAGAAAGACTAACCATGTATCGTTATGATGAATTTGACCATGAAGTGGTCCAAAGCCGTGTGAAACAGTTCCGCGGACAGGTTAAACGGCGGCTTGAAGGCGCTTTGACCGAAGATCAATTTAGACCACTACGTTTGCAGAACGGGCTTTATTTACAGCTGCATGCTTATATGCTGAGAATTGCCATTCCGTACGGGACCCTTAATTCCCGCCAACTTCGGCAATTGGCCATGATTTCGGAAAAATATGACCGGGGATACGGCCATATAACGACTCGTCAAAACATGCAGCTCAACTGGCCGCAACTCCCAGAAGTCCCAGAGATACTGCAGGACTTGGCTGATGTTGAAATGCACTGCTTTCAAACCTCGGGCAATTGTATTCGCAACGTAACTTCCGATCCTTTTGCAGGAGCAACCTCAGATGAAATTGAAGATCCAAGACCCACGGCTGAATTGCTGCGCCAATGGTCGACCATGCATCCTGAATTTGCTTTTTTACCGCGTAAATTTAAGATAGCCGTAACCGCCGCTCCGAATGATCGTGCAGTGATCAAAGCCCATGATATTGGCATAGAGATCGTTAAAAATGACCAAGGAGAGATTGGTTATCATATCATTGTTGGAGGGGGTCTCGGCCGGACACCGATAATTGGCGTTACCCTGAAAGAATTTTTACCTCGCACTGAGCTTCTGCCATATCTTGAGGCCGTAATGCGGGTTTACAATCGTTATGGCCGCCGAGATAATAAATATAAGGCACGAATTAAAATCCTTGTAACCGAGACCGGAATTGATGCGTTTAGGCAGATGGTCGACGCTGAATATGAGACGTTAGAGCCTTCCGACATCGCCGTGTCTGAAGAAGAGATTGCTCGTATTTCCTCATATTTCGCACCGCCCGATTTCAGGGATGGGCTCTCACCTTCGAATTTTTATAGAAAACAAAGAGATGAAGAGCCAGACTTTGACAATTGGGTTTCTAATAATGTGTCAAAGCATAAGGTCGATGGCTATGCGATTGCCAATATATCGCTGAAACCAATCGACCGGGCGCCCGGCGATATTACGGCTGACCAGATGCGCGTCATCGCCGACCTTGCGGATGAATATAGTTTTTCCGAAATCCGCACTACTCATCAGCAAAATATGGTACTTCCACATGTTCAACAGGACGATTTATATAAAGTCTATCAAGGACTGAAAAGGGCCGATCTCGCTGCCGACAATATTGGTTTGATCACGGATATTATTTGTTGTCCTGGCATGGATTATTGCGCTTTGGCAACAGCGCGTTCGATCCCTGTATCCCAAGCAATCGCTGAGCGGTTTAGCGATCCCGACCGTCAAAGAGCCATAGGCGAAATGTCCATAAAGATTTCAGGGTGTATCAATGCTTGTGGTCATCATCATGTCGGAAATATCGGTATTTTAGGGCTCGAAAAAGCCGGCGTCGAATTTTATCAAGTGAAACTCGGCGGGGATTCTAGCGAAAATGCTGCTGTGGGAAAAGTTACAGGCCCGGGATTTTCTCAAGAAGAACTCGTCGACGGGATCGAGCGAATGGTCGATTTCTATTTAGATAGTAAAAACGACAATGAGCGGTTTATAGATACTTATAATCGCCTCGGGATGGGACCGTTTAAGGAGGTGCTTTATGGCACAAGTTGATGTCCTAATCCGTGATGGCCATGCTGGCGGAACGGCCGCTATTGATGATGTCGCGCCACTCGAGGAATTTTTATCCAGCAATCAATTACTCGAAAAAGTTAAGCTGCCCAATGATACGGATTTATCTCTGCTGATCGATTATCTTCCGCGTTTGAAAACCATCATGATCGATTTTCCATCTTTCGCAGATGGGCGGGGGTTCTCCATCGCTCGAGAGCTGCGTAAGAAGTATGGATTTACCGGTGATTTGATAGCTGATGGACCACTTATACCGGATCAATATGTTTATGCACTTCAATGCGGTTTTGATGCTGTAAAAGTCGATGGCGTGACGTATGAAAGGCAAGCGGAGTCCCATTGGTATGATGCTCTGGACGCATTTAAGGTTACCTATCAGAGGGCCTATGAATTTAAAAATGGTCCGGAGATTAGTGTATTTGATGCGCGCGAAACATCGGCATCGTCTCGAAACAATAATGATCCCTATTATGGATTGTCGGCTTCCGAGGCGCTTCGCCGCGCAATCAAAGAGTACGACGGCAACCTGGTTTTGGCCTCGTCCATGGGCGTCGATAGTTCTGTGTTGCTGCACATGGTCGCTGAGATCGACAAAAACCTGCCAATTATATTTCTCGACACCGGCAAACACTTTCGCGAAACCTTACACTATCGTGACAAGCTCGTATCTATGCTTGGATTAACCAACCTGATTAACATCGCTCCAGATCGGCAAGAAATCAAAACAGAGGATCCGCATAGTGATCTTAACCAAACAAATGCAGATGCTTGTTGTGACCTTCGGAAAGTCAGGCCGTTGTCCCGTAAAATCTTTGATTATAAGGTGCGCATCACGGGGCGCAAAAGATTTCAAACACCAGATCGTCGAAATTTACCTATTCTGCAAACGAATGACGAGCAGGTGAAACTCAACCCATTGGCATATTGGTCGGCCAAGGACGTGACCGCCTATATGCGGAAGCATAAGTTGCCGACGCACCCGCTTTTGTCGCTAGGATTCCTATCTGTTGGGTGCCAGCCTTGTACAACTCGTGTCTCTGACGGTGAAGATGCAAGGGCCGGGCGCTGGCGTAATCTCGATAAAGATGAGTGCGGAATTCACTATGTCGACGGAAAATGGGCGCCGATTAAGGAGAAGAAAACGCTAGAAGTGTTTTAGCTTTGCCGTTGCCCCGTCGAAAAGTTCAGCCTATATCGACGGTGTGAATAAGCCTGTCGACATTAAAGCTGAAAAAGCAAATTACCTTCGCCAGTATGAGTTGGTAGATCTTGTCCGAGAATATGATCCGTCAGTCGACGAGACTCTTCTCAACAAAGCTTACGTCTATGCAACAAAGGCTCATGGCGCTCAAATGCGCCACTCAGGGGATCCCTACTATGCCCACCCGATTCAAGTGGCTGGCATTTTGGCGTCGTTACATATGGATGTGCAGTCAATTTGCACGGGTCTATTACATGACGTCTTGGAAGACACTGACGCGACCTATGACGATATCGTCGACTTATTCGGTGAGGAAATTGCTCAGTTAGTGGATGGCGTCACAAAACTAGGACAGGTGGAATTGTCCGTACCAAATGCATCGCGCGCAAGGCGGCAAGCCGAGAATTTCCAGAAATTCGTTTTGGCGATGAGCCGAGACGTTCGGGTGTTAATTGTAAAGCTTTGCGATCGTCTTCACAATATGCGAACGCTTGAATACCATCCAAAACAGGAATCCCGAGAGAGGATATCTCGCGAAACACTGGATATTTATGCGCCGCTAGCGCGCCGTATTGGCGTCGACCGTATTTGCTCTGAGCTTGAAGATCTATCATTCCGGTACCTAAATCCCTCGGCATTCGAAAGTATCAATAAACGTATGGATGCTTGGCGGGCAGATCAAAAAACCGCCATTTCGCAAATGTCGGTCGCTCTGCGTGATATAATGGACAAGCAGGGCATAGAGGCTCGTATCTATGGTCGTGAAAAACGAGCCTATGCGATTTGGCGAAAACTACAGCGTCAAGGTATAGCCTTTGAGGACGTTGCCGATATTTATGCGTTTCGAATTTTAGTCGATGACACAGCTACCTGTTATAGGGTGCTCGGAATACTACACACCCATTTCCGCTCAGTCACTGCGCGTTTTCGGGATTTTATTTCAGTTCCCAAGCCCAATGGATATCAGTCACTCCATACAACCATTTTGGGTCCTGAGAACCGCCGATTGGAAATACAAATACGAACAGAGAGAATGGAAGATGTTGCCGAGCGCGGTGTCGCGGCTCATTGGGCTTACAAAAACGAGTCCTATGCTTACGATCCTGAGCGCGCCAAGGAGTCCGGCGGCGATCCGCTAAGACGTATTCGGCCATTGGTGGAAATGATGGAGCAAAGCGGCGACGCAGATGAATTCCTCGAACATGCCAAACTCGAGATGTTTGCCGATCAGGTATTCACATTTACGCCAAAAGGCGATCTAATTTCTTTGCCGCGCGGCGCTACTCCGATTGATTTTGCTTATGCCGTTCATACAAAGGTCGGTGACACTTGTATTGGCGCGCTCATTAACAATCGTGAAAAACCGCTTCGGACTCGGTTGCAAAATGGTGATGTCGTCAAGATCGTGCGCGGCGGTGAGCCTGAACCTCAGCAGGGCTGGGAGAGTATGGTTGTAACCGGCAAAGCCCGATCTGCTTTACGCCGTTTGACGCGCGATACTGAATCTCAAGAATTTCAGCGTGTCGGCGCTATGCTTGCAGATCATGCATTTGCTCGCGAAGGAAAAGATTTCAGCGAAAGCTCGATAGGCGACGCGCTCAAGCGACTTGGTTACAAGTCACCTACGGAACTTTATGAGGCGCTCGGTCGGGGCGATCTGTCGATCAAACAATTTATGCAGGCCGCATTTCCAGGTCGCGAGAGCACTAAGGCGCTAGAGGAAATGGCGAGTAGGGAATTCATCACTGACTCTACGGCCAAGCTTTATGTTAAAGGCGACGGTTTAACCGCTGGCGTGAGTTTGCATCTGTCTGATTGTTGCTCGCCAATTCCCGGGGATCGAATTGTCGGTTTTCAGAAACCTGGTAAAGGCGTAGTCATCCACACGATAGATTGTGACGTTTTGGCAGCTGAAGACTCCGGAGAGTGGCTTGATATTGGCTGGAGACGGGCCGCGCAGCACGCATCGTCAACGGCTAGGATAACCGCAACCGTCGAACATGTCCCGGGAGCTTTGGCCGATGTGACCAAAATTATCGGCGAAGCAGCGGGTAACTTAATCAATATTAACACGGTACGTCGCAGCGAAACATTTTTTGACATGATTTTTGACATTGAGGTGCTTGATAATCGCCACCTGATGCAGATCATTGCGGCTTTGCGTACGAGTGCCTATGTGGTAGCTGCCCAGCGAACTATGGGCGAAACCGTCGCCGTTGAATAGAAAGACTAGCTTAACATGAATACTGATGAAGTTTTGGACGTGTTCCGTGAGGCGGGCGCTTTGCTCGAGGGGCATTTTATCTTGTCTTCAGGCCTGCGAAGCCCGGTTTTTCTGCAAAAAGCTTTTATCTTTAAAAATCCGCGCATAACGGAAAAATTGTGTGCCGCGCTTGCGCAAAAAATTAAAGAAACAATTGAAGTCGTCCCGGATGTAATTGTTGCGCCCGCTATGGGCGGTATTATCCCCGGATATGAAACTGCCCGTCAGCTTGGATTAGAATCGATATTCACAGAACGCGTTGACGGAGCGTTTGCGCTTCGTCGAGGATTCACCCTGCAACGCGGGCAAAAAGTATTGATGGTTGAAGATATCGTAACGACTGGATTGTCATCACGTGAATGTATTGCATCGATTGAAAAAACAGGCGCAAAAGTTATTGGCGGTGCGTGTATTTTTGATCGCTCGGGCGGAGAAGCAGACATCGGCGTGCCTTTAGTCAGCTTGGCAACCCGAAAGTTTCCTGCTTATGATCCGGACGAACTTCCCTCGGAACTAAAAAAACTTCCGGCTATAAAACCGGGCAGCCGAGGGCTTTCGTGAGCGTAGCCAACAAACTTAGATTAGGCGTGAATATTGACCATATTGCTACGGTCCGAAATGCAAGGGGCGGGGAACACCCTGATCCCGTGGCCGGAGCATTCGCAGCGATAAGGGCCGGGGCCGATGGCATTACCGCACACCTCAGAGAAGATCGGCGACATATTTCAGATGACGATATGGAGCGTCTGCAAATGCTCTGCGCAAGTGAAAATATTCCGCTAAATATGGAAATGGCCGCCGTCGACGATATGGTCGAAATCGCCAAACGTTTGAAACCTCATGCCATTTGTCTGGTACCGGAAAAACGGGAGGAACGAACAACTGAAGGCGGTTTGGATGTCGCAGGACTTCACAACACAATTTCTCCTATCGTCAGAGATTTGACAGATAATGGTTCGCGGGTATCCCTTTTTATAGAAGCCGATGAGCGGCAGATAAGGGCGGCGGCTGCATGCGGAGCACCGGTCATTGAAATCCACACCGGAGCCTACGCGCATGCGCTTGATGACGGCGATGAACAACGGGCACATGAAATTTTAACTGCCATGCAGCAAGGCGCAAAACTCGGGCTGTCGCTTGGTTTAGAAATACACGCAGGACACGGCATTACATTTAACAATGTCGGACAAATTGCAGCTATCCCAGAGCTGATGGAACTTAATATTGGTCATTTCATTATCGGCGAAGCTATTTTTATGGGACTCGAAGAAGCCATTGGCGAGATGAGGCGCTGCATGGAAGATGCGAGGGGCGAGTGATGATCCTCGGTATTGGAACAGATATTTGTGATATTCGGCGGATCGAAGAATCAATCGAAAAGCATGGCGAACGATTTCTGGATAAAATTTATACGCCTAGAGAAAGAAACTATTGCGACCCGAAATCTGGACCAGCGACCTATTACGCGAAGCGGTGGGCGGCGAAAGAAGCCGTCGCGAAGGCCTTGGCCGGTGCGCGCACGAAAAGCCTATCCTGGCAGGACGTTGAAGTCAGTAACGATCCATCGGGCCGTCCGTCAATAGTCCTTCATCGCGGCGCGTTAAAGCGCATGAATTCTATAATGCCTAGCGGATTTTCGGGCAATATTCATCTAAGTCTGACTGATGATTATCCATATGCACAAGCATTTGCGGTGTTTGAAGCCGTTAAATTACATAGCCCATAGATGTCTAGCATGACGGAAATCATCAACGAAAATGACGTGGATAGACCCCAAGGCGGGTTTAAGAGTCTTTTGACGACGATATTTGTCGCTCTGCTTATAGCCTATTTATTGAGGGTTTTTATCTTTCAGCCTTTCACAATTCCCTCTGCATCTATGGAGCCAAATTTAATCAAAGGCGACTACATCATCACGTCGAAATATAGTGTTGGCTATGGAAAATACGCAGCTGAGCCGCTGCGATTTCCGATGAAAACGGGGAGACTATTGGAACGCGGGCCGGAACGCGGCGACATTGTTGTCTTTAAACCGGTTAACAATCCAAAACATTATATCAAACGCGTTGTCGGGTTACCTGGAGATCAAGTGCAGATGAAATCGGGTGAACTGTACTTAAATGACACGCTAATCGTTCAGACATATGCTGATCGAGAGGGCCCAAAAGGCGCTCAAGACTATGGCGCCCAAGTCATGGTCGAGACGTTTCGCGGCGAAAGCGCTCATCTCATCTTTGAAAAAGAGCATAATCGTCTTGGCGACACGCCTGTCTATCATGTACCCGCAGGCCACTATTTCATGATGGGTGATAATCGCGACAATAGTGATGACAGCCGGAAAACCCATGCAGATGGCGGCATTGGATTTGTGCCTTCGCAAAATATTATCGGCAAAGCGGAATTCATTTTATTTTCAGCGAAAGATGACTTTTCGATTATAAAGCCGTGGACTTGGTCGCAATTTCGCGCTGATCGTTTTTTTAAAGGGTTACAGTGAGTTACGGGAAAAAATTAGATGCTCTGGAAGTTCGATTAGGGTATAAATTTATAGACCAAGACTTATTGGTCCGAGCATTGACACACGGGTCTTACGGTGATGGGCGAAGAGCAATTGACAATTATGAGCGATTGGAATTTTTAGGTGATCGTGTTCTGGGACTTCTGACGGCTGAAAAATTATTTTTAAAAAGTCACGAAGACGAAGGCGCTTTAGCACGGAAACTCAATGCATTGGTTCGCAAAGAGACCTGCGCTGATGTTGCGCGCGAATTGGAGCTTGGCGCTTTGATCCAAATGTCAAAATCGACAGAACGGCAAAATGGCCGCGATAAGGCATCCATCTTAGGGGATGTTACTGAGTCTATCCTCGGCGCTCTTTACTTCGAGGGCGGACTGGAAACAGCGCGTAAATTTTACGATCAATATTGGTCGCCCCGCGTGTTAAGGGCGCTTTCAAAATCTCAGAAAGACCCCAAAACCAAGCTTCAAGAGCTCGCTGCACAGGAAAAAGTGTCATCACCCGAATATGCATTAGCAGAACTAAGCGGACCCGATCATCGCCCCTTATTCCGCGTGGTCGTGACTGTCGAGGAAATTGGGCGCGGCGAAGGTGAAGGGCTTAATAAAAAAGAAGCCGAACGAGCGGCGGCTGTTGATTTACTTGAAAAGTGGAAGCCGTCGTGACCAAAGCCGGATTTGCAGCCATTATCGGCGCGCCCAATGCAGGGAAATCGACCCTCGTAAATACTCTGGTTGGAGAAAAAGTGTCAATCGTTACGCATAAGGTGCAAACGACGCGGTTCCAGATCCGCGGGATCGCAATGATTGAAGATGCCCAGATCGTACTTGTCGATACGCCCGGTATTTTTAAAGCCAAAGAAAAGGATAGGCTTGGAAAGTCTATGGTGCACGCGGCTTGGACAGGTGTAGATGACGCCGATGCTATTGTTCATGTCGTAGACGCGCCTGCGTTTATTCGCCAAAGAGATGGAGAAGGAAGTGCCCAAGACCGTTTGGCGACAGAAGATACAGACCGGGTTTCGGCGGGACTGGCCTTACGAAAACGCGAAAAAACTTTTCTGGCACTAAATAAAATTGATGAACTGGAACGCGATCAGCTTCTACCGGTTATCGCCCATTTCGATCAAAAAGGTATCTATCAGCATATTTTCCTGATTTCGGCTCTAAAAACCCACGGCGTTAGAGATTTGGCCAAAGCTCTTGTCGCGGAAATGCCAGAGGGACCATTTCTCTACCCTTCAGATCAGGCCGCAGATATACCATCTCGGCTGATGGCAGCAGAAATCACGCGCGAGAAACTGTTTCTGCGCTTGCATGATGAGTTGCCTTACGCATCGACGGTCGAAACCGAAAAATGGACCAAGCAGAAAAATGGTGACATTCGTATCGATCAGGTTATCTACGTTAGGCGGCCATCGCAAAAGCCTATTGTTCTTGGAAAAAATGGTCAAACTATCAAAGATATAGGCGCCAAAGCTAGATTAGAAATGCAAGAATGGCTTGGCAAGAAAGTGCATCTTTTTTTATTTGTAAAAGTTCGAGAAAAATGGGTCGACGATCCGGCCCGATATATTCAATCCGGCCTGGAATTCGATGTCTAATGGATTGGTCCGGAGAAGGATATGTTCTTTCGGTCAAAAAACATGGTGAGACCTCGGCAATCATTGATGTTTTTACCCGTGATCATGGGCGACATTTAGGGCTCGTTCGGGGCGGCGTTAGTCGAAAATTGCGACCGGTTTTGCAAGCCGGGAATAAAATAAAAGTCGAATGGCGTGCACGCTTGGCTGAGCATCTTGGATATTACACAGTTGAAGCGCTTTCGAGCCGAGCTGCTGATCTCATGCAAGATAGATTATCGCTAGCAGGCCTGAATGCGGCCTGCGCAGTGTCGCGAGAAGTCTTGCCCGAGCGGTCTGCCCATCCAAGAGTATATGATGCGTTTGAAATTTTGCTTGAAGCACTCGACAACCCGGAAGTTTGGCCCGCTCTATATATTCAGTGGGAGGCGGGGCTTTTGACGGCTATGGGGTACGGCCTCGATATCAGCCGTTGCGCGGCTACAGGATCGACAAAAAACCTCACCCATATTTCTCCGCGCTCCGGACGCGCGGTCAGCGCGGAGGCTGCTGAGCCTTATTTGGATAAATTATATGCTTTGCCAAAATTTATGCGCCGTACAGACCGCGCCAATGATCGCGAGGTCACCAACCAAGACATTGAAGACGGGCTTAAACTAACAGGATATTTCCTAGAAACGCGAGTTCAGTGGAATGTAAATCGGACTTTACCCGAGGCACGCGAGCGCATGGTTCAGCAGCTTCTAAATTCCTAGAACCAACGCCAGGAGCTCTGCGCCGCGGTCCATGTAGTTTTTGATCTCTTCATTTTCATATTCGACGTCATCTTCGGATTCAATTTCCAGCAGGATAATACTGCCAGCTGCCCGTAACTGACTATCCAGCGCTCGTCCCTGCGCTCCATGGCTGATAATTATTTCTGTCACAGAATCGGGTACGTAATTGGTCATGGATTTTGGTGGACCTGCTTCTAGATATTTCCGGCATTGCTGGGCTAGTTCGGGGTTAGCTATGGTTCCCGATTTTCTCTTCTTGCCAAAAATACCAAACATTTCTGTAACCAGTCCTTTAGTTTTACTCCCGACTCATACAAGATAGATCGTCACGAAACAAACTACGATATATACCAAACGCTAAAGCCCTCTATTCGCGGATTTCCATGTCAGAAACGACCACCACCAACGGCTTGCCGGCCAATTCCATTATTGAAGAGCATATCGATGATGCTCTCTCGTCCCGCTATCTTGCCTACGCACTCTCGACAATTACCCAGCGCGCACTTCCTGACGTGCGAGACGGATTAAAACCTGTTCATCGCCGCATACTCTATGCGATGCGGCAGCTGAAATTGAACCCAGAAGGTGCGCACAAGAAATGCGCCCGCATCGTAGGTGATGTTATGGGCCAATATCACCCCCATGGCGACCAGTCGATTTACGATGCGCTTGTCAAACTTTCCCAGAGTTTCTCTGCGCGATATCCGCTGGTCGACGGGCAGGGTAATTTTGGAAATATTGACGGCGATAGTGCCGCGGCCATGCGTTATACCGAGGCAAAGATGACCGCGGCGGGCGTAGCATTATTGGCCGGAATCGATGAAGATGCAGTCGATTTTATTTCGACTTACAATGAAGAAGATGAAGAGCCTGTCGTTCTGCCCGGAGGGTTTCCCAATCTCCTAGCTAACGGATCAACCGGTATCGCAGTCGGTATGGCAACCTCCATTCCGCCCCACAATGTTGCTGAAATCTGTGACACCGCGTTGCATTTGATTAAAACGCCCAAAGCGCGAATTGAAACGTTGATGCAATATGTTAAGGGGCCGGACCTACCGACAGGCGGAATCATTATTGAGCCAAAAGATTCAATGCTGGAGGCATACGCAACGGGACGCGGCGGATTTAAGGTACGGGCGCGCTGGCACGTCGAGGATTTAGGTCGCGGCATGTATCAAATCATCGTCACGCAAATTCCATATCAAGTCCAGAAATCTCGCTTGATCGAGAAACTGGCGGAGTTGATCGACGCTAAAAAAGTGCCTTGGCTCGCTGATGTGCGCGACGAATCTGCTGAAGACGTCCGAATTGTGTTGGAACCAAAAAGCAAAAACATTGAAGCGCCATTATTAATGGAAAGCCTCTTTAAGCTTTCCTCTCTGGAGAGCCGTGTTTCATTGAATATGAATGTTCTGGATTCAACCCGTACCCCGCAAGTCATGAATTTGCGTGAGGTCATCCAGGCGTTTTTGGATCACCGCCGCGAGGTTCTACAGCGCCGTTCACGTCAACGGCTCGGAAAAATTGAAGATCGGATGGAGGTTTTGGAGGGCTATAGGATCGCCTATCTGAACATAGACGAAGTGATCCGGATAATCCGCTTTGAAGACGAACCCAGAAAAGAATTGATCATAAAGTTTAAATTGACCGAGCGACAGTCTGACGCGATTTTAAATATGCGTTTGCGTTCACTTAATAAGCTTCAAGAAATCGAAATTCAGGCCGAGTATGACAAACTCGCCGACGAGAAGAAAGAAATTGAAAGCCTTCTAAAATCTGACGGTAAACAATGGGCGGCGATCGCTGCCGAAGTTAAAGCCACCAAGGAAATTTACGGGCCTAAAACAGACATTGGAAAACGCCGGACGACGTTTTCGGACGATCCGGAAATTGAAATAGACCTTGCGACAGCTTTTATTACGAAAGAACCTATAACCGTTGTTCTGTCGTCCAAAGGCTGGATTCGCGCCATGAAGGGCAAAGTCGACGATATTACGACGCTGAAATTCAAAGAAGGCGACGAAGCTGCCTTTATTGTTCCGGCCGAAACCACGGATAAGATCATATTATTTGGATCTAACGGGAAGTTTTACACGTTGAGCGCAGATAAATTACCCGGCGGCCGCGGGAATGGCGAACCCGTCCGCTTGATGATTGATTTGCAAGATGATCATGTTCCGGTTGGCTTATTTGTGCATGATGAGGACAGAGAACTTTTGGTCGGAAGCACTGAAGGATATGGTTTCCGGGTTCAGGAAAAAGATGTGATTGCGTCCACACGAGGCGGTAAGCAAGTGTTAAACGTGAAAGGCGCTAACGAAGCTATTCGTTGCGTTGAAGTCCGCGGCGACAAAGTTGCCTGTATTGGTGAAAATAGAAAAATCCTGATTTATGACATTGAAGAGCTTCCGGTTATGGGCCGAGGAAAGGGCGTACGCCTGCAAAAATACAAGGATGGCGGGTTAGCGGATTTGACCACATTCGCTGCCGAAGAAGGTTTAAATTTCGTCGATAGTGCAGGGCGAACAAATGCTGTCAAAGACTGGGAAATTCATGAAGGCAAACGCGCCGGCGCCGGAAGAATGGCGCCTCGAGGTTTTTCACGGACCAATGCATTTGCGCCCGATAAGCGTCTCTAGGCGGGATTATTCTTGAATTTTAGCGTTAAACCCCCCAAATATAGGGGGATCAACCATTTATAGGGGTACATATGACGTTTCTTTGGGTTTTACTGGGCATTCTAGTCCTTTTAGTTTTCATTATAATCGGAATTTACAACCGATTAGTCGCGCTGCGGCAAACATGTAATCAGGCTTGGTCCGATATCGAAGTACAGCTTAAGCAGCGTCAAGATCTGGTGCCGCAATTGGTCAACACGGTCAAAGGCTATGCCAAGCACGAGAAAGAGACGCTCAACGAAGTCATTCAAGCCCGCCAAATGGCAGTCGCCGCTGGCTCAGTTGACACGCAAGCTGTTGCCGAAGGCATGTTGACACAAGCACTGGGCAAATTGTTTGCACTTGCCGAAGCTTATCCAGACCTTAAAGCCAATGAAAATTTCCTGCAGCTCCAGGATCAGCTTTCCGATGTTGAAAACAAGATCGCCGCTGCGCGCCGTTTTTACAATAATGCGGTTCAGGAATATAATACTGGCCGTGAACAATTTCCGGCAAACCTTATTGCCGGTCCATTTAATTTTAAACCGCGCGAGTTCTTCGAGGCACCTGAAGGCAGAGAGCTCCTTCAAAACCCAGTTGAGGTTGACTTTAGTTAGGTCCATTAATCACGGGAGAGCCCTGCTATGATGCAGGCCTATGGCCTTCGGTCACATATCTGGAACAATAATCTGCGGAGCATAATTCTGCTGGTTATGTTCCCGGTTCTGCTCTTATTTGTCGCTTTTGCAATTATGCTCCTTTGGGGCGGTTACGCGACCGACATGGGTGCGGAACAGGGTATTGACTTCGCGCTGCAATCCATGCCCGCTGCTGCACCAATTGCACTCGGCGCCTCGGCTGCATGGTTTGGCGTCGCGTTTTTCGGCCATCAGGCAATGATAAGTGCAGCGACAAAATCTAAATCTGTTTCACAGTCCGATGCGCCACGGCCATATAAATTACTGGAAAATCTCTGTATTACCCGCGGCATGACAGTCCCCAGACTTAAGCTAATGCGGACACCTGTGATGAACGCTTATGCGAGCGGTATAAAAGACAGTAACTATACCATTACCTTGACGACGGGACTGCTGGATAATCTCGACGATGAAGAGCTTGAAGCGGTCATCGCCCATGAGCTCACACACATTAAAAACAATGACGTCCGGTTATTGATAATCGCTGTCATATTTGTTGGCATTTTTTCGTTCGTAGGCGAAGCGGTATTCCGAGGTATGATGAGAACCAATTTACCCAGAAATGATCACCATAGGCGCAGCGGAGGCGGCAATGCGGGGGCCCTGATATTTTTTGGAATGGCAATCATCGCCTTGTCCTACCTTTTCGCGATATTAACCCGATTTGCGTTGTCTCGAAAGCGAGAATATATGGCCGATGCCGGAGCTGTCGAGCTGACAAAAAACCCGGATGCCATGATCCGCGCTCTGCAAAAAATATCCGGAAATGCAGAGATGAAAGGTGTGCCGGCCGAAGTCCGGGAGATGGCATTTGAAAACCCGCGTACTGGTTTTGCCGGAATATTTGCGACCCATCCTCCAATTTCAAAACGTATTGATGCGTTGGTGAAATTTGCCGGCGGCCGAATTGATTCTGAAAGCCAGCCCGCGCCAAGAACACGGCTCGAAAAGGAACCTGAGACGCCAAAGGAGCGCCGCAGTCGAAATCCTTGGCGATGGGGACGATAGCCGGGATTCCATTGGACTATCAAATTATAATTGGATAGATGCCTCATTAAATGACAATAAGGGCTATAAACATGATGAAAAAGTTTCTGGTATCAGCGTGCGTCGCTATTTTGTTAACAGCATGCTCCGGCAATAACGCCGACGTCGAAGGTATAAAACTCGTTGAGACCGTTGAACGTAGAGGCGACGAGATTATTATTCCGTTCAAAAAATTTGAACTTGAAAACGGGCTGACTATCATTTTGCACGAAGATAAGTCAGATCCATTGGTTCATGTTGATGTGACCTACCATGTCGGCTCCGGACGAGAAGATATTGGCAAATCGGGCTTCGCGCATTTTTTCGAACATATGTTGTTTCAAGGTTCCGAAAATGTCGCCGATGAAGAGCATTTTAAAATTATAACCGAAGCCGGTGGCACCCTCAATGGATCAACCAATTCGGACCGAACCAATTATTACGAGACTGTTCCGTCTAATCAGCTTGAAAAAATGTTGTGGCTTGAGGCCGATCGCATGGGTTACTTCCTAAACGCTGTTACTCAGGAAAAATTTGAAGTACAGCGCGAAACGGTTAAAAATGAGCGCGGACAACGTGTCGATAACCGCCCTTATGGGCTATTGTGGGAGCGAGTCGGCGAAGCCATGTTTCCGGAAGGACATCCATATTCCTGGTCGACAATAGGATATCTTGAAGATTTAGATCGCGCGACCTTGGATGACCTTAAAAAGTTTTTCCTTGAGTGGTATGGTCCGAATAATGCCGTGATTACAATTGGAGGCGATTTTGACGAAGCTCAGACTCTTGAGTGGATCGAGAAATATTTTGGACCGATTCCTGCTGGCCCGGACGTGGGTGAACCGAAATATGAACCGGTCACTCTAGACGCGGATCGCTATATTTCATTAGAAGACAAAGTTGCTATTCCGCTCTTATATATGGCTTGGCCAACGGTTAACCGAAACCATGAAGATGAGGCACCGCTTGATGTGCTGATGTCCATTATGGGCCAAGGTAAGACATCGCTTCTATACAAAAATCTCGAAAAAGACGGTTTGGCCGTCAACACCAGCGCTGGACATAATTGTCGTGAACTGAGTTGTGAGTTTACATTGCTGGTGATGCCAAACCCTGCGAAAGGAAATTCGCTTTCCGATATGGAAAATATCTTGCGCGACTCCTTAAACGAGTTTGAAAAGCGCGGCGTTGAAGATGACGATCTAATCAGGGTTAAGGCCAATATCGTATCCGATAAAATTTATGGTCTTGAAAGCGTTTCTGGCAAAATTAGAAGTCTGGCCGCCTATGAGACATTAGATGGTGACGCCAATCGCATTGGCGCAGACATCAAACGTTATGAAGCGATAACAAAAGCCGATGTGACGCGTGTTTATGAGCAATATATCAAAGGCAAACCTGCCGTCATTATGAGTATCGTCCCGGAAGGGAAAGCCGACCTTATCGCCAAGCCTGACACTTGGCAGCGTTATGAGCGAACGATCCCTGCTAGCTTGCCAGCCAATGTCAATTGGTCATTACCGCAAGATGATTTCGATCGCAGCATTATACCGTCTGCGGGTGCTAATCCGACAATCAAAGTCCCGCCAATCTATGAGGCAGTTCTGAATAACGGGATAAAAGTTATGGGGGCCGTCAATAGCGAAACGCCAACAACGACGATATCTATTCGCCTGAAAGCAGGACAAAATCAAGAACGTCTCGAGAATCTCGGAGCTGCTTCGATGACAGCTGCAATGTTGAATGAAGCCACTCTGGATTCAACTGTTGAAGAGCTTTCAAACCGACTCGATAAACTCGGATCCAACGTCTCCATCAGTGCCGGAGATGATTACACAACTGTGTATGTTAAAACTCTGACAAAAAATCTTGATGAGACGATTGCAATCGTAGCAGAAAAAATCTTCAAACCCAAATTCGCTAAGGCCGATTTTGAGCGTCTTCAGCAACAAACCATTCAAAATATCCGCGCCTCAAAGAAACAGCCGGCGGGCGTCGCAACTGAAATATTTAACAGAAAACTGTTTGGTGATAAAAACGCCTTTGCTTGGCCAAATTCGGGGACGGAAGATTCTGTAGCTAACATGAAACTGGCTGACGTTCGGCGATTCTACCGAGCCAATTATTCAGCAGAAATAGCGGAAATCATTGCCGTCAGCGACTTGGATGAGGCCGATGTTATGAAATCGTTGGCAACATTTTCGAGTTGGGAGGCCAAGCCAGTTCGGCTCAAAAAGGCCAAACCTTTTCCAAAGCTTGAAGTTGGAACTTTGTACTTCATCGACAAACCGGGGGCCGCACAATCGGAAATTCGGATCGGCAAGCGATCACTGCCTTATGATTCGACCGGCGAACAATACCGACTGGGGTTGATGAACTATGCTCTTGGCGGTGCGTTTAACAGCCGGATCAATCTGAACCTCCGCGAAGACAAAGGATATACTTACGGGGCTCGCGGATTTTTCAACGGGAGCGAAGATCGCGGATTTTACCGAGCGAGTTCCGGTGTCAGAACAGATGCAACGGCGGCTTCGGTCAAGGAATTTGTCAAAGAAATCAAAAAATATCAGGCCAAAGGCATTACCGAAGAAGAGCTAAGCTTCACGAAAAGCGCCATAGGTCAAAGTGATGCCAGATCGTACGAAACTCCGAGACAAAAACTGGGCTTTCTGGGCCGTATGATGACTTATGATCTAGACCCGTCTTTCGTTGACGAGCAAAACGCCATTCTCGCTGATATTAGTAAGGCGGAAATTGATGCTCTTGCTAAAAAACATCTAAGACTGGGCCAAATGATCATGGTGGTAGTCGGCGACAAAGCGGCGGTTTATGATGATTTAGTCGAATTGGGATATCCTATTGTTGAGCTTGATGAAGACGGATTCGGAAGATAATCTCGTCATCAACGACCGGATATCTATTCCACTGGAAGAAATGGATTTTTCGGCTGTCCGATCACAAGGTCCGGGCGGTCAAAAGGTCAATAAGACCAGTTCGGCGATCCAGTTAAGATTTGCAATTGCGGCGTCGAGTTTGCCTGAACCTGTGAAGTCAAAACTATTCCAGTTGAGGGACCAGCGCTTGAGCACTGCTGGTGAAATCATCATCAAAGCGCAAAGCTATCGTAGTCAGAAAAGAAATCGCGAGGACGCGCTTTTTCGCCTGGCTCAATTGATTCGCAGGCAAATAGCCGAACAGAAGCCGCGCCGAGCGACAAGGCCGACAAAAGGATCTGTGAAACGACGCTTAGACGCAAAATCACGCCGTAGTCGTGTCAAAAGCCAAAGAGGGCGCGTTAGGGATGATGATTGAGGCGTCAAAAGGGCTTGAAGCGGGTCATTAAATCAGTTATGAGCGCCGCAAATTAACGCCCAAGTGCCTATAAAGCGCATTTTGGGCGGCTTTATTATTTAATTAGGAGGCCCCGATGGCTGTCCCAAAGAGTAAAATTTCGAATTCTCGCCGTGGCATGCGCCGAGCCCATGATCGCCTTAACAAGGTCAATTACGTCGAAGATCAGGATAGCGGTGAACTGCGGCGTCAGCACCACATTGATCTGAAGTCCGGCATGTATAAAGGCCGTCAGGTCCTTCCGCCTCAAGACTAGATTAAACTCCCGCGATAGAAGGAGCTATCCAATGGTTGAGATTGAAGAAATTTTTGCCAGAGAGATACTGGATAGTCGTGGCAATCCCACACTTGAAGTTGACGTAACCCTGTCTGACGGGGCCTATGGCCGTGCAGCGGTGCCAAGCGGCGCTTCTACCGGCGCTTACGAGGCGGTCGAACTCCGCGACGGCGATAAAAGCCGATATGGCGGGAAGGGCGTCTTAAACGCAGTTTCCAATATTAACACAGAAATTGCCGACACATTATTTGGCCTGGACGCTGAAAATCAACGCGGCATCGACCAGATCATGATTGATCTGGACGGGACCGAAAACAAGGGCCGCCTGGGCGCCAACGCGATCCTCGGCGTATCGCTGGCGCTTGCAAAGGCCGTCGCAAATTCTCAACAGGTTCCGCTTTACCGATATGTTGGCGGCACTCATGCTCATGTCCTGCCAGTTCCGATGATGAATATCATCAATGGCGGTGAACATGCTGACAACCCGATCGACGTGCAGGAATTTATGATTATGCCGGTAGGCGCGGATAGTTTTTCCGAAGCGCTCCGGATGGGCGCGGAAGTTTTCCATGCGCTTAAAGGGAAGCTTAAAGCCGATGGCCTCAATACTAATGTTGGGGATGAAGGCGGATTTGCGCCAAATATTGGTTCTTCTAAGGCTGCGCTCGATTACATTATGAGCGCGATTGAAGCCGCGGGCTATAAGGCCGGAGAAGATATTTATCTTGCACTCGACGTGGCCTCATCTGAATTTTACAAAAATGGAAAGTATAATTTGGCCGGTGAAGGTAAAACCCTTACTTCAAATGAATTTGTCGATTATCTAGCGGATCTCGTTGATAATTATCCCATTATTTCCGTTGAGGACGGGATGGACGAAGATGACTGGGACGGCTGGGCAACCCTTACGGCCCGAATAGGCGATCGCTGCCAGCTCGTCGGGGATGATTTGTTTGTGACCAATCCCAAACGGCTCGCAAAAGGCATTGAAACAGCCGCCGCCAATTCCATCCTCGTTAAGGTCAATCAAATCGGTACCTTATCCGAAACGCTAGATGCCGTCGATCTTGCGCACCGTGCCGGTTTTACAGCGGTCATGAGCCACCGCTCCGGCGAAACCGCAGACACAACAATTGCCGACCTTGCCGTCGCCACGAATTGCGGACAGATTAAAACAGGTTCGCTTGCGCGCTCAGACCGCCTCGCAAAATATAATCAGTTGCTTCGGATCGAAGAGCAACTCGGCGATATGGCGGAATATGCGGGCCGAAGCGTACTCCCGTAAGAGTTATTTGCGGATAAAATCAGGGTCGAAACTGATATAATCGCGATCCGTTCGAATTGTGACATGAAGCTGATCGAACGCATTTTCCAAAAAAATTCGCGGATCTTCAATTGAACCTGTTGCCATTTGGCGGATAGCTCTGTTCGCGTCCGCGCCCATAGCACATTCATCTAGAGCATCGAAATAAAGCTCTTGCCCGTAGCGATTGTCTTCACCTGTTTTAGCCAACATTCTAAGCCAAATATCTTCATACTCTATTTCTGAATAACGACAGGCTGCATCAGTCATTAATCCGATAATCATGCCGCAACTATAATAGTCTTCAAATCGATTTTCATTGGCCGCAAGGTTGAGAGGGCCACGCTTGAGCGCTGAAACACACTCATCATAAAATTCGGTCAAACGGGAATCCGCATATTCGGCACTTGTCAAACTGCGCCGGATAACAGCTTTATAGGTCAAATATTCCGCGCCGCCCTCATGTAGCCACTGGGCATCGGCGATAACGTTTTCAGGTTCATTCGGATCGATGAAGAAATATTCGGGACTGTAGGCGCCAAACGCGTTCCAAGTATGGGCCGCTTCGTGAATAGCCACCCAGCCGAAATGATTGACGACATCGGGGTCTGGGTTAGCAAGTCCTGAACCCGAAATATGAAAGTGCACTTGATCAGCCAAAACACCGCCTTCTATCGAGACACCAGAGCTCGTTTCGTCAGGATCGAAACTGATCAGGGTTAGAATGTCTGGCCCTGTTGCCGGCCCTAACATTTGCTCGAAATAGTCGGAGCCGCTTTTCATGAAATTTTGAACACCTGTAGCAATCCATTCGGGAGCGCCAGGGTCGATCATGAATTTTGCGCCGGCCAATTCTGTAACAGGGACATCTCCATAGATTACATATCCATCGGATTGATGGCTCTTTGAGGTTAACGAGTACGGGCCATTACGACGTTCATTATCGCCAAAAAAACTGTCAAAGTTCCCTGGATTGAAAATAAGGTTTTGCGCCGTTGGCATGATAAAAAAATCTGCATCTACCGCGCTCAGGCGAAATTGACCCGCATAGACACGATCAGCGCCATTTGTGAAGGCGCCGAACAGGGTGTATTCTTTGATAATCGGGTCTCGGTATGGCGTTATTTTAGCCGATAGGTTGTTAAAAACCGCGCCATCTTGTCGTTTGACGATATCCTTCTGGTCTATTCGCTCAAGAATGAAAGCACTGTCATCCAATGCCCAGCTTTTCTGGCGGTGATCTCCGGTATTGCGATCAAATATTAGTCCATGAACCAATTCGGATGTGGTGATATCGACCGACCATAGTCCGTCATTGTCAGGCGTAATTGATGCGTAAACTTGAATTGAAGGCCCGGAACCCAGATCTTGCGGGACTAGATGTCGATCATTTTTCGCGCATGCGCCCAAGAAGAAGGCGCAAACGCAGACTATATAAAGTTTAAAAATCAACCGCTTAGGTCGAAGTCTTTATATTGTTCTTTGAGTTTACGCTTTAGCACTTTACCGGTTGCACCGAGCGGAAGGGCTTCTTCAAACACAATCGCATCAGGGAGCCACCATTTGGCGCATTTGTTGGTGATACAAGCTTTAATCTCATCGATATTTGGCTCTTTTCCCGGGACGGGTTGTACAATCAAGAAGGGGCGCTCTTGCCATTTTTCATGACGCAAGCCGATACAGGCGGCCATGGCGACGTCGGGATGATCCATAGCTGCATTTTCGACTTCAATTGATGAAACCCATTCGCCGCCAGATTTAATAACGTCTTTGGACCGGTCTGTGATTTCAAGATATCCTTCTGGATGGAGCGCGCCGACATCGCCGGTCATAAACCAGCCATCATCGGTAAAGGCATCTGAGCCAGCGCCCTTGAAATAACCCGAAGCAACCCACGGCCCTTTGACGTGGAGGTGACCCGAGGCTTTTCCGTCTTCAGGAAGGAGATTGCCTTCATCATCGACGATGCGCATGTCGACGCCAAATATCCGGCGACCTGCGTATAGCTTGTGCTCGACCGTATCGTCATAGGGTGCATCCAGCATATCCGGCATCGGACAGTAGGTTGTCCCAAGCGGGCTGGTTTCCGTCATTCCCCAACCTTGCTGCATCGGAATGCCAAGATCTTGCTCATAGGCGCGTAAAAGGGACTCAGGCAAGGCAGAGCCGCCAACCAGAGCTTTCTTGACGGTAGGGAGGCTTTCACCATTTTGTTTGACGTGATTGTAAATCCCAAGCCAGACGGTTGGAACACCGGCCATTAGTGTTACTTTCTCCTGATTGATCAATCGGGTCAGATTTGCGCCATCAAGACCCGGTCCGGGCATTACCAGTTTTGCGCCAACCATGGCACCAGAATAAACAAGTCCCCACGCGCTCACATGGAACATTGGGACAACAGCGAGAATAGTGTCGCCAGACCCGCCGCCAATGACGTCGTTAAAAGCGCCGGCCATTGCATGTAGAATTGTTGAGCGGTGTGAGTATAAAACACCTTTGGGGTCGCCAGTTGTTCCAGATGTATAGCAAAGCGTACAGGCTGTGTTTTCGTCGAAACGCTCCCACTCGATTGTTTCAGAGGCGTCAGCAATGAAGCTCTCATAACATTCGACCGGCGCCTTATATTCCGGCATTGCGCCGTGATCGCACATAGAGACCCATTTTTTAACTGTTGGGCAGAAGCCGTGAATGCCGTCGACAATCGGGCCAAATGTCGTGTCAAAAAACATCATCGTGTCCTCAGCATGATTGACCATCCAGGCGATTTGCTGCGGATCAAGGCGAGGGTTGATGGTGTGGACGACCGCGCCGATAGAAGAGACAGCGTAATATATTTCAATGTGGCGATAATTGTTCCAAGCAATGGTCGCGATCCGGTCACCTTTTTTAACACCGGCATCGAGAAGGGCATTGGCCAGTTTGCGAACGCGCACAGCACAATCAGCCCAGCTATAACGATGTTCAGTTAGATCGGTATTCAATGTGAATATCTCGCGGTTTCTGTGAACCTTTGCTGCATGTTCTATGAGGTCACTGATCATCAGTTCCTGCTTCATCATTAAGCCTTGCATGGCGTCCTCCGAATAATTGTTGGCACCTCTTCCCAAACTTTCCGATTAGGGTCAATATGCAGACCAAGAGATTAGAAGAGTTTTCCAATGTCAGAGGCCATTTCCTACAAAGATGTGAAAAAAGCGGCCGAACGATTGCGCGGCAAGACATACCCCACGCCACTAATGCGCTGTGATGCCATTGACCAAATGACAGGGCTCAATGTCTGGTTTAAGCCCGAATGCACGCAAAAGGTAGGCGCCTTCAAGTATCGCGGTGCATATAACCGATTAAGCGCAATGTCTGATGACGAGCGCGCGAGGGGGGTCGTCGCGTTTTCATCCGGTAATCATGCTCAGGGCGTTGCGCGCGCGGCCAAAGAGCTTGGCATGTCAGCCATTATTGTTATGCCGGAAGACGCGCCCAAAATTAAAATCGACGGCGTTCTAAGAGACGGGGCTGAAATCGTCTTTTACGACCGACATTCACAAAACCGAGAAAAGATATCTGATGAGATTGCGAGCCGGGACAATCGGATTGTCGTTCCGTCTTTTGATGACCCGTATATTATAGCGGGACAGGGTACGACGGGATTGGAAATAGGCTTCGAGGCCAAAGAGCTTGGTATCCAACTTGATGCCGTCATAACACCTATGGGTGGAGGCGGGCTGTGCGCCGGAACGGGCATCGCTATCGAGGCACTATGCCCTGATACGCAAATGTACGGCGCGGAACCTGCAGGCTATAATGATCATCAACTCTCAATTCGGGCCGGACGACGCATCGCTTATGAGAATCCTCCGCTTACTCTGTGCGACGCTATAATGACACCTATACCAGGTGAGCTAACCTTTCCGATTAATAATCGGTTGGTGGACGATGTCTTCACTGTAACCGACCAAGAATGTTTGCACGCCATGGCGGTCATAAAAACAGAACTGGGTATTCCAGTCGAGCCCGGCGGAGTGGTCGGTTTTGCGGCCGTTTTAAACGAGGCTTTCCGAGATACATCTCATAGGATTATTTGTGTCGTTCTATCAGGCGGAAATGTGGATCCTGACATTATGGCCAGAGCCGAAGCGATTGGACGTTTTTAAAACGCACCCTTTTTTATGTCCCGCAAAATTTTATTTTGCGCTGAATTATTATCGAGGCGAGCTCGGTAGACCTGAATGTTTTCCATAACGCGGTGAATATAGTTTCTGGTTTCGGAAAATGGTACACTTTCAATCCAGTCAATTGGATCAATTTCTCCGGTTCTCGGATCTCCATAATCCCTAATCCATTGTTTGGCGCGGTGTGGCCCCGCATTATAGGCCGCCGCAGCGAGAATGTAGGATCCATCAAACTGGCGAAGGAGATCATGCAAATGAAGCGCGCCGAGATTGACTGAATATTCAGCATCTGTTGTAAGCCGACTCCGACTGTAAGAAATTCTATGTTTGCGCGCCGTAGCCGATGCTGTCGAATTAATCATCTGCATCATTCCATAAGCCCGGGCAGAGCTCACTGCGCTGAGATTAAATTCGCTTTCCTGTCTCGCAATTGCCAAGACGAATGGTTTATCAAATTTGTCTGGAAGATTTAAGATCTGCTCAGGGATTGGATAACCCGACTCAGTCAACATGTCTTGAAAACGTGATGCCTGTTTGGCGGCGCGCACTGAGGGTTTCATATATCCATATCGTTTCCCGAGCTGAGAAAGCTGTGTCAGATTCTCTAAATTCGGAACGACATCGTCCATGTGAAAAGAAAATAAAGTGTAATAATGCTCTTCTCTGGCTTCGGCCAGTAGCTCCATGGCACGAAAACGCCGATCAGTTGCCAATGAAGATGTCTCTACGGGCAATATTTGCTCAGCAGGGAGGATGACCTCAGAATATTCGGGGTTGAGCCGATCAGCGGCAAGAAAACCGTAATAAGTATTCGAAAAGCGAGCTGCGTCCGTATAATGCGCAATGTATTGTGGATCATATTTGGCTTCATAGGCGCGGCCGAGCCAATAACTGCCGCGCGCGATTGAAACCGGATAAGAAACACCATCCCTCAGACGCTGAAAATGCGGGATTGCTAAATCGGGCTGTTTGAGTTTTCTGAGCGCTAGCCATCCGCCCAGAAACTCCGCCTCCGCAAAGCCCGAGCCTCGTGCCATACCATGATGGAGAGTAAGATTATAAGCGTCTTGAAATCGCTCTTCTTTGATCGCCCAATAGGCCATGATTTTACGCTCTCGCCAGACGCGTTCTTTGCCTTTATCCGTGGCCGCCGGGACGGAAATTTGAAGATAGACCGGCAGGGCATATTCTTTGGTTTTCTTCTGACGTCGCCACTTCGCACGCGCATAAAGAAGGCCGGTGTCGTCAGCTAAGACGGCAGGGACGCGATTGATCGCCGCGTCCATCCCAGAGCGATTACGCAGTGTTCTCATGCGCGCATCAAGCAGGTTTTTCTGGGCAGAGGGCAATAATGACAATAGGCCTTCTACCTTGGAGAAGTGCGCTGTTCCTTCCCAGATTAGGTGATCGCCTCTAGCCATATGGTCGTCGACCGTTAACCGCGATTTGTGTTTCTTATAAATTTTCTTCTGACCGTCGCGCGTAAGTTTAGCTTCACGCCAGGCTTTCCTCAGCCAATAGTCCCCGCTGACATTATCACCGATTGCAAAATAAGCGTCTGCTAAGGCGGCACGTCCTTCGCCTGAAACTGGATCACGGCCACTAAACCAAGCTATGGTGTCATTTGCATTTCTCGGCTTATCAAACATAAGATCTTCTGCCTTGGCTTGAATGCCTGTCATGCGCGGCCAATCTGAAAGATCATGAACAACATAGGAAAGATCCTCGAAGCTAACTTCCGGGTCTTTCATGGATTGAATCCAAACCAATATATCTTTGGCGGTCGGGTCATTGATTTTTCGGCGATAATCTTCAACTGTTTCCCAGCGACGCCTATCAATCGCACGCATTGCTGATCGGAATTTCTGAGCGTCAGTATCGCCTAATATTGACGAGAGTTTAGGCGGTGCTGGTTTAATCCGCGGAGTCGGTCCATCCGCCCAAGAAAGGTCAACAGTTAGCCAAAATGTTGCCAGGATTGCAATTAGTATAGAACGCAACCAAATTGTCATTAAATATTCCGAGACCTAGTATGTTTAGATGAATTCGACTTGCGCGCCTCTATCAAAGACAGTTAATAGGCCAAACAAATCAAATGCCAATATGTATCGATAAATGCATTTTAAAGGCGAAAGAGCAATATGATAAATGGATCAATTACAGCCCTTGTGACACCATTTCGCAATGACGCTATTGATGAGACTGCATTTCAGGAATTTGTCGACTGGCAAATTGCTTCAGGGTCTCATGGTTTAGTGCCTTGCGGGACGACGGGTGAGTCGGCAACTTTATCCGACGCTGAACATAAACGCGTGATTTCTCTATGTGTTGAAGCTGCCGCCGGACGCGTGCCGGTTATCGCAGGCGCGGGATCCAATGAAACTAGAGTAGCGATTGAATATTCCAAACACGCCAAAGAACTTGGGGCAGATGCCGCGCTTGTGGTGACTCCTTACTACAATAAACCCAGTCAGGAAGGTATTTTTCAGCATTTCAAAGCCATCACGGATGCTGTCGATATTCCGATAATCGTCTATAATATTCCGGGTCGCTCTGTGGTCGATATCACGAATGATACGATGGGCCGATTAGCGACCCTGCCGACAGTGATCGGTTGCAAAGACGCGACCGGCGATGTTACGCGCGTAACCGGCCTGCTTGATCGGTGCGGAGACGATTTTATTCAGCTTTCAGGTGATGATCCGTCTGCGCTCGGGCATAGTGCCCATGGCGGTAAGGGAGCTATCTCGGTGGGTTCCAACGTCGCACCGGCCCAATACTCGGCCTTTCATACGGCTTGTCTATCGGGTGACTATGAAAAAGCGCGTGCAATTCATTATAAACTTGATCGTTTGCACAAGGACCTGTTCCTTGATCCGAGCCCGGCACCCACCAAATATGCTCTTTCATTGATGGGTAAAATGACACCTGATGTTCGGCTCCCCATTACGCCTTGCCGGAGCGAAACTGAATCTGCGGTTCAGGCTGCGATGCGCCGCGCCGGCGTTAAATGGTAGGCCATGGCCAAGAAAAAAGATAATTCTCAAAGCAAGTTAATCGCTGAAAATCGCCGGGCTCGTTTCGATTTCGAAATCGAGGATACTTTTGAGGCGGGGATTATGCTTGTCGGCACGGAGGTCAAGGCTCTGCGTGAAGGTCGGGCCAACATCGCTGAAAGTTATGCAGCCGTCGAGGGCAATGAAGTCTTTTTGATTAATGCCAATATCCCGATCTACGCGCCGGCTAGCCAGTTTAACCATGACCCGCGCCGGCCTCGAAAACTGCTACTAAAGCGTCGCGAGATAAACCGGCTCATGGGCGATACACAGCGAAAAGGGCGTACGATTGTGCCGCTCAAGCTCTACTTTACACAAAAAGGGTTCGTAAAATTGCTAGTTGGCATCGGAATCGGTAAACGCAATATCGACAAACGAGATACGGAAAAGAAACGGGATTGGCAGAAACAAAAAGCCCGGTTGATGCGTGAAAAAGGCTAGGCGTCTAAATACTCCCGGATTGCGCTGAATACGTCGAAGAACATGTCTTCCGTCAATCGTTTGGTATTGGTATTATAGCGCGAACAATGATAACTTGAATATATTCTCATATCATTTTGAATATTATAGACTTTATGATGGCCGAAAGGATGGTCCTTTAAGCGTAGTTCCAACGCTCTAACCGTGTTGTCATGGGAGATCTTGCCGAGAGTCATAATCGCTTTGATCGACGAAAGTCCGTTGATTTGGTCAGTTAAAAAAGGTCGGCACGCCGCGGCTTCTGCGCCCACGGGTTTGTTTTGTGGCGGCAGGCACCGAACGGCATTTGTAATCATCGCGCCGTCCAGTTTTAGTCCGTCATCGGCTTCCGCCCCATAGGTCCCTATTGAAAATCCGAATTTGTCCAGGGCTTTATATAAAAGATCTCCCGCCCAGTCGCCAGTGAAGGGTCGTCCAGTGCGATTGGCACCGTGCATGCCGGGCGCTAGGCCCACGATTAAAAGTTTGGGATCGGGATCTCCGAAACTAGGGACAGGTGCATTATAATAATCGGGCAGTTTTTCGCGCAAATCCAACAAAAACTCCCGCAAACGCGGGCAACGATCACAATCACGTGGCGGTTCTTGAAACATTAACCGTGTCTACTTTGCAGAAATTTAAAGTTTGAATTAAGCTTGGCACAATCGATAAACGAGAGCAAAAGTTAATCAAGGGAACAGGTTATAATAAATACGAATAATACCGGCCAAACCAGCGGGATACTTATCGCGCTTGGCGCAAATTTGTCCAATCCGAGAGATAATTTTGTTCGCGCATTGGATAAGTTGGCGGATAAAGGCGTTGAGACAGTGGAGGTATCCGGATTATGGCAAAGCCCGTCTTGGCCGCCCGGTCAGGGTTATCCTGATTTTTTGAATGCTGTTGCCAAGATAAACTGGTCCGGCACGGCCTATGAGCTCTTGGAAATTTTGCAATCAATAGAGCAGAGTTTCGGCCGGCTCCATTCCGAGCGAAACGCTCCGCGCCCACTGGATCTGGATATATTGGATTTTAACGGCCAAATTATCCGATCGGAACTCCTAAACTTACCGCACCCGCGAATGCTTGATCGAGGTTTTGTTTTGTTGCCGTTGCAGCAGGTTAGCCCCAATTGGCTCGATCCCGAAACCGGAAAGGCTATTTCAGATTATATTGCAAGGCTTCCTTTATGCGACATTGAACCGATGAAATATCGAGGTGTATTCTACGAAATTAGGCGTTGATATTTCTCATAAAAATTGGGAATAATTTCTGGATAGGAGAAATGATCAAATATGGAAAATTTCACACCATTCTCAGCAATGATAGGCGGCGTATTGATCGGACTATCAGCTATCATATTAATGGGCGGTATCGGCCGTATAGCCGGAATCAGCGGGATTATTGGTGGGGTTTTCAGTTTCCATAACCCTCTAGATAAGCTGTGGCGTCTGTCATTTATCGCTGGATTGCTCATAATTCCGTTTGTTTTGGTGCTGCTCTGGCCGTCACTCAAAGTTATCCAATTTAAGACGATGGGAGGATGGTTGATAGCTGCCGGTGTAATTGTTGGAATCGGGACTCAACTTGGGAATGGATGTACAAGCGGTCATGGTGTTTGCGGCAATGCCCGCATATCCGAACGGTCAATTATCGCTACAATAACTTTCATGACTATGGGGATCGTGACGGTCTTCGTGGCAAAATATCTGGGGTTGTTTCTATGAAACAGGCGATCACAGGATTCATCGCAGGCGGTGTTTTTGGGGCCGGTCTACTGATTTCGCAAATGACCAATCCCTCAAAGGTAATCGGCTTTCTCGATTTTTTCGGGAACTGGGACCCAAGCCTCGGGTTCGTTATGGTTGGCGCTCTTATCACGACATTTTTTGGCTATCGATGGGTCCTCAAAAAACCAGCTCCGGCATTTCATACCACCTTCCACCTTCCAACGTCTAAGGATATCGACTTAAGTCTCGTATCGGGTGCTGCATTGTTTGGTATTGGTTGGGGTTTGTCAGGCCTGTGTCCCGGGCCAGCGGTCGCAGCTTCGACCTTAGGCGGATTAGATATACTGTATTTCCTCGGCCCAATGATTTTAACCATTGCCGTTTATCGGTTGGCAACATCCAAATCAGCATCTTAAAACGGTAAACTCGTTCAACATATGAGCATTCTGTCGATTGTTTTACCTATAACGACCGGGCTATATAAAGCCTCTAAAGCAGCTAAGAGGAAATCTGTATGGGAAACAAAGTCTATAAAGACGCTAGAGCTGCCTTAGCAGGCATTCCGTTTGACGGGATGACCGTTATGTCTGGCGGGTTTGGATTGTGCGGCATCCCCGAAAATCTGATAGCGGCACTTCGCGATAGCGGTGTCCAGAACATCACAGCGATTTCGAATAATGCCGGCGTCGATGGATTTGGATTGGGGCTATTGCTGGAAACCAAACAAATCAAAAAAATGTGCAGCTCCTATGTCGGAGAAAACAAAGAATTCGAACGTCAGTATCTCGCCGGTGAACTGGAGCTGGAATTTAATCCGCAGGGCACACTGGCTGAACGTATTCGTGCAGGCGGCGCGGGCATTCCAGGTTTTTATACCAAGACCGGCGTGGGTACTGTTATTGCAGAAGGTAAGCCCAGCCAGGATTTTAACGGCGAAACATATATTATGGAAACAGGTCTCAACGCCGATCTCTCAATCGTCAAGGCTTGGAAAGGCGACACTGAGGGTAATTTGATTTTCAACGCGACAGCCAAAAACTTCAATCCGATGATGGCGATGGCAGGAAAGGTCACGGTAGCGGAAGTTGACGAGCTTGTTCAGCCCGGAGACCTTGACCCCAATTTTATTCACACGCCCGGTATTTTCGTACAGCGTATCATCGAGGCAAGATGCGAAAAACGTATTGAGCAATTGACCACAAGGGAGCGGACATAATGGCTTGGACGAGGGATCAAATGGCTGCTCGGGCAGCTCAAGAACTTGAAGACGGATTTTACGTCAATCTCGGGATTGGTATTCCAACCTTGGTCGCCAATCACATTCCAGCTGGTATGGACGTTACCCTGCAAAGTGAGAACGGTATGCTTGGCATGGGCCCATTTCCTTATGCAGGTGAAGAAGATGCTGATCTGATTAATGCGGGCAAGCAAACTATCACGACTTTGCCCAAATCCTCATTTTTCGACAGCGCAACCAGTTTTGCAATGATCCGCGGCGGCCATATTGATCTCTCTATTTTGGGGGCTATGGAAGTCGCCGAAAATGGGGATATCGCCAATTGGATGATCCCCGGAAAAATGGTTAAAGGGATGGGCGGGGCAATGGATCTGGTCGCTGGGGTAAAACGGTGTATCGCCGTATTTGACCACACAAATAAACGCGGAGAACCTAAATTTCTCAAAGCGTGTACGCTGCCTCTGACCGGGCAAAACTGTATCGATATGGTCATTACTGATTTGGGCGTATTTGCCCGGGAAGGGGCCCAGCGCCGATTCCGCGTCCAAGAGCTGGCACCGGGCGTTACAGTCGACGATGTCAAGTCCAAAACCGAAGCGGATGTTGTTTACGATTAACGGGTCAACGCATTAAGCCTGCATTGCAACCCGATAATTGATCTGGCACGAAAGACACCATGAATCTGTGGGATAGAATAATGACGTCAGCTGCAAGGCTGTTTGGTCCCCCGTCACCGGTTGATGTCGACGGACAGCCTGGACGAATTGAACCCGCCGGCGTAACGGCTGCCCTGATTGCGCTTGGCGCGAAAATGGCTAAATCCGATGGGCTTGTGACCGCCGATGAAGTCGAGGCATTTAAACGGGTATTTCAGGCTTCAACCGAAAATGATCGCGATATAGGCAGGTTTTTTGATCTGGCCCGGCAGACCACTTTGGGTTTTGAGCGATATGCTCAAATTATTGCGCGGAAATACAGGGCTCAGCCAGCGGCGCTGGAAGATGTTATGGATGGATTATTCCATATTGCCGGGGCCGACGGCGTTATAACCGAGGATGAGCTGGAGTTTTTGGAAAGAACGTCCAACATATTTGGTTTTTCGGACCGCGAATTCGCCCGGATCAAAATTGCCCACATCGGCCGGGCCTCTGACGATCCCTATCTCATTCTTGGCGTAGACGAAGACATTTCCGACAAGGATTTGAAAACCGCCTATCGCCGCATGGCAGCAGCAAATCATCCAGATCGTTTGGTTGCGCGCGGACTCCCAAAGGAACTGATCGGACTGGCCAACCATAAAATGGCAATGGTCAATAAAGCCTATGATGAGATTAAAAAGCTTCGTTCCATTCATTCAAAGGCGCATTAAAAACTTTACATACAACTCCCTCTTGACCTTGGCGCGAATAATGCAGACATTATAAGCATGACACAAACGCGTTATATCTCTGGTCAACCCGGCATTTTTCAATCCATTTTCAAGGCTGTTTCCTTCATTATGGCGGCGATTGTCAGCGTATTTTTGTTGATGATTGGCGGCATTGTGGCGTTTTTCCTTATCGGCGCATTATTGGTTTTGGGTCTCGTTGCCTTTGTGTATTTTTGGGCTAAAGCTAAGATCACCGGCCGTCCATTTGGTCCGAAAGCGCAATTTGAGCAGGCTCGAAGAGATATGGAAGCCCAATTTCAAAATTACCGCGAAACCGCCGGTGACGGTCCTATCATCGAAGCTCACGATACGCCTGACGGCTGGTCTGTCGAAGATTAAACTTTTTATCCGGCCTAAAAACGGCTATCCTGATGATGTAATCTGGGAGGCGTTCCGTGGCCAAAGCTAAAAATAAAACTGTAAAAACCAAAGCGTCGCCAGATGATTATATCGCGGCAATTAAATCCGAAGACCGAAAAACTGACATTCAGGCCATCCATAATATGATGTCCGAAATGACAGGCTGGGAACCTAAAATGTGGGGCGCAGCTATTGTTGGATTTGGCGATTATCACTATAAGTATGATAGCGGCCGCGAAGGTGATTTCATGCGGTTAGGCTATTCATCCCGCGCGCAAAACATCACGATTTATATCATGCCCGGATATTCCGATTTTGATGACGAGCTCGCGCGCCTCGGTAAGCATAAAATGGGAAAATCCTGCTTATATATCAAACGTTTGTCGGATGTTGATGAAGATGTTTTGAAAGAGATTATGCAAAAGGGGCTCGACATTATGGCGGAGAAATATCCCCTTGAAAATTAAATCGGCGCCCAGTCCGAATTTTGATGACCGTCAACTCCCGATTAGCTGCTTGGTGCTGCATTATACAGGCATGGAGACCGGCAAGGCGGCGCTTGATCGTCTGCGGGACCCGGAAGCGAAAGTCAGTGCTCATTATCTGGTTGAGGAAGACGGGAAGGTTTTCCAATTGGTCGATGAAGAAAACCGGGCTTGGCACGCAGGTGTCTCAAGTTGGCAGGGTATTACCGACATGAATTCTGCCAGCATCGGCATCGAAATTGTCAATGGAGGCCATGATTTTGGGTTGCCGGATTTCCCGCTTGTCCAGATCAAGGCGGTTATTGAGCTGTCCAAGGCTATTCTGGGACGTCACAATATTTCTGCGCAAAATGTTGTCGGTCACAGCGATATCGCCCCGGGACGCAAGCAAGACCCGGGTGAAAAATTTCCATGGGCGGAGCTTGCTGCTTCCGGCGTTGGTCTCTGGCCGTCAAATATATCAAATGATGAACGCACTTTGTTTAGCGAAGGTGACCGGGATCGCGGCATATCCATTGCGCAAAACGGTCTCGCGACCATCGGCTATGGCGTGGAGGTGACGGGAATCATGGACAAGAGAACTGTGTTGGTTGTCACGGAATTGCAACGTCGCTACCGTCCTGACAAAATGGACGGCGTCATTGATATGGCGACGTTGGGTATCATTAATGGGCTGGTTTCGGTGCTTTCAATTAGTAGCTAGTTTTCCGCTTCAAATTGTTCCCGAAGCTTAAACTTTTGTATCTTTCCTGATCCTGTTAACGGCCAATCATCAACCCAGACCCAATGTGTCGGGGTTTTTTGCGGCGATAAACGGTCCCGCATGAACGACTTTAGGTCTGAATTGCCCGGTTTTTTACCCGTTGAACTTCGCATGAAACAAGCAACTTCTTCGCCCCATTTGGGATCGGGAACGCCAACAACAGCGGCTTCAGCGACATCAGGATGCTGCAAAATAACATTTTCAATTTCGACCGGGAACAGGTTTTCGCCGCCGCGAATGATCATTTCTTTAACCCTGCCGGTGATTTTGACATAACCCCGTGAATCCATTGTTCCAAGGTCACCTGTGTGCAGCCAGCCATCTTTGTCGATAGTGGCGGCGGTTGCTTCAGGATTATCATTATAGCCATGCATGACGTTGTAACCGCGGGCGCAAATTTCGCCCTGAACGCCTATTGGAGTTATCGTATTATTGCCAGGGTCTAAAATAGCGACATCCATATAAGGTAAGGGCTGACCGGTTGTTTGAGTCAGGTCTTCCAAGCTGTCATCATGCCAAGTCTGAGTTATCACCGGCGATGTTTCGGTCTGGCCATACATAATCTGGATATAGACGCCGAACACCTCTTTGGCCTGTTTGCAAAGCTCCGGGGCCACCATTGAACCGCCAGAGCCAACGCGCTCAATAAAACTAAGGTCTGTGCCCTTGGCGTTTGCGACTTGCATGAGCGCTACCAGCATGGTGGGGACCCCGCCGAGATATCGGGGCTTCTCGCGCGCGATGACATCGACAAGCATTTGTGGATCAAAAATCGGTGATAGATTAATCGTGACGCCGCAGGACAGTCCGCCCAGCACCATCATGGCGCAACCGGTTGTATGAAAAAGAGGCAGAAAATGCACGACGCTGTCACCAGGCAAAACCCCTGAACGTGTCTGGGAGTCTATGCCATTTCGGATCAGGCCATTCGCATGGAGCAGGGCTCCCTTGGGGAAGCCTGTCGTGCCGGACGTATATTGAATTTGCACCGTGTCATCGGGATTACATGTCCGGCCATGCGGGTTTTCACTTCCGGCATACATCGCCGCGTCGTCTTTAAGGTCGATCTTATGTTTAATCGCCGTAATCCCGCTGCAAGCTGCTCTGACAATGTCGCCCATTGGGTTGCCGCGGAAATTCTCAATGAAATAAATCGCTTCTGCGCCGGACTGTTCGAGCACATATTTCAGCTCATTTCGCTGAAAAGACGGATTGACGGTGACAAGAACAATGCCTGCGAAGCCGCAGGCTAGTTCGGTGATAACCCATTCCGGGATATTATTAGCATAAACTGCAATACGCGCGCCTTGCGCGTGCCGTGTCGCCAGAGCATTGGCGAGTTTCTGGCTTTGATCGTAAAGTTCCTGATAGGTCCATTCGCGGTTTATAGAGCCATCATCCAAAAGCTCCCGAAGGGCCTTTTGGGATCCCCATTTTGAAACAGAGTTTTCAATGGTTTGGGAAATAGTCAGCGGTGCCGGAGCATTCCCGCCGATAGCAGGAAAAAAGCTTTCTTTTAGATCGACCTTATACATGTCTAGGCACGCACTAAGCGGCCCGGGCGAGCCTTCGTGACTTGATCATTCGCAATGACCTGCTCGCCGGATACAAATGTTGCCTTATAGCCTTTGACGGGCTGGATCAGCCTCTGGCCGCCAGCCGGTAGATCTTTGACCATTTCAGGAATACCGAGATCAAGATTGTCATAGTCTATCACGTTAATATCCGCTTTTTTTCCGACTTTAAGACGGCCGCGATCCGAAAATCCCAGATAATCGGCGCTATCGGCGGTTAACATCTGAATCGCGCGCGTGAGTTCCATTCCCGGACGCCCCGCATTTTTTCGGTCTCGTGTCCAATATGACAATAAATATGTTGGAAAACTGGCGTCACATATAAAGCCAACATGGGCGCCGCCATCTGACAAGCCAGGTAAGGCATTTGGATGGTTCATCATCTGAAACACCGCATCATAATTCCAGTCTGTATAATTATAGATCGGATAATAGATCATCGCATGACCTTCATCTTCGAGCAGCAAATCATAAACTTTCTCAAACACGGACACTCCGTCACGGCGAGCCATGCCAGCAATAGAATCTTCACGGGATTGCTCGTAATCGGGCTTGCCATTTTTGCAGAGTACAAAGTTCTTTTCGGAAAACGCTTCATACTGCGCGATCAAAACGTCGGTCATGGGCGGAACGGTAGAGCCTTCGCCGGAAAGCTGAACCGGTGTTTCGGCCAGCATTTTAGATTTGAATTCGGGATCGCGCATGATCCGAACGATTTCTTCTAGTGGTTTCTCGGATATTTCGATGAAGCTCGGAAACGCCATGAGTGGGTGGAAGGTGAGGGCAAGGCCCGTGAACACGCCGATCCCGCGCGGCGCAACCTGAAAATTTACGTTATAGCCTTCAGCGTTGAGTTTCTCAGAGCGCTCTATCGTTTTGAGCCAGTCTTGCGGCGCGAAATCGCGTTGCATCAGCGAGATGGATGACGGGCGATTGCCAGCGCGGAAGAAGGCCTCCATCAGGTCAAACTCTTTGTCAAAGGTCTGCCCGGGGCGCATCATATCAAAATCATTGACGACCTGAAGCACGCCTTTATCCATATCGTTGAGGACACTGGCGAGGCCCTCAAGCTCCGCTCGATCGGCTTCAGAAGAGGGGGTCCAGTCCCCATCTGCAGTTTTGTGTGCATCCGAGCGGCCAATTGACAGGCCAACGGCGCCTGCTTCCATTGCCTCGCGGACCAGTACTTTCATGGCCTTTACGTCTTCGGGCGTCGCGATCTCATTATACATGGCGCGCTCACCCATCGCGTAAACCCGAATGGGATCATGGGTCACCATCGCGGCATAATCAATCGTATGAGGCATAGCGTCGATGGCATTCAGATAATCCCCAAAACTCTCCCAGTTCCAGGTTATGCCTTCGGACAGGACGGTGCCGGGTAGGTCCTCGACACCTTCCATCAATTTGACGAGTTGTTCCTGATCGCCTTTGCGGCACGGCGCAAACCCGACGCCGCAATTGCCCATGACAATGGTTGTGACGCCGTGATTGACTGAAGGTTTTAGTTCTTCGTCCCAGCTGATTTGCCCGTCATAATGCGTATGAAGATCGATAAAGCCCGGCGTGACGAGGCATCCTTGTGCGTCCATTGTTTTGTTCGCAAGGCCAAGATCGTGGCCAATATCGGCGATCATTCCGTCCTTTAGGGCAATATCCGCCTCATATGGTTCAGCGCCCGTACCATCAATGACCAGTCCGTTTGTAATGATGACGTCAAACATGGGCGATCCTCTTATCTTGCAGTCTGAATATACCAACTAATATCAATCCCGCAACAACATGCCAGACGCCCCATATTCCCATGATTGCAGCGGCGCCGCCAAATCCGGCGAGCGCCGTCAGCAAAATAACGAGTGCTAGCCCAGAATTCTGGATACCAATTTCAATCGTTAAAGAGCGTTTTGACGCGCGATCTGCCCCGACCGCGACGCCGGTTAAATATCCGAGTAAAAATGCGAGAGCATTGTGCAATAATGCCAGGCCTATGACCCAAATTCCCAATTCTAAGAACTTTATCAAATATTTTTGCAAGCCCGCAACTATAACCAGTAAAAGCAATAAAAACCCTATGATGCTTAGCGGCTTTAGCGCGCGTTCTGCATTTTTGGGCGAGTAGTGACGCACCGCCATACCTATGAAAATAGGAATGGCTAAAAGGACAAACGTTTTTCGTAAAAAGTCCAGAACATCGAAATCGACGGTCTCCAACAGTTCCGCAGTCGGACCGTACATCGATGTCCAAAACAGAATGGTTACCGGTGTCAGCAGCGCCGCAAACAGGCTTGACGTCGCGGTCAACGATACTGAAAGAGCGACGTTTCCGCGTCCCATCATACAGATCAGGTTTGAAACAGTGCCTCCAGGACAACAAGCCACAATTATCATACCAAGCGCGAGTGTGGGGTGGGGGTTTAACACAAAGCATACTAGGTAGGTTAAAAGCGGCAGTCCGAGTAATTGCGCTACCGCTCCTGCGAAATACGGTTTCGGAAATTTTGCAATGTCTTTGAAATTTTCGGGTTTGAGACTGAGAGCGACAGCGAGCATCATAATGAAAATTGCAACGCTCAAGCCGAATTCAGAATTTTGCCCAACATCAAGGGTGAAATCATCAAGGGCTGAATTTTCCATCAAGCCAATCTGCATGAATGGAATTGATGTTCAAGCGCCTAATTTCGCCTTTGGTTGCTATCTGTCTATGAAAGGCGAATTGTGATATATTGCTGCCGCAAAAATAAGGGAGATTATAATGCGAAAATTACTCATAATTTCGACCGCGATGTTAATGATGCCTGGTACGGCTTTTGGCGCTGGCTATATGAAACTCGGCGATATCAAAGGCGAAGCCACAGATAGCGCTCACAAAGACTGGATCATCATAGAGAGCATGTCGACGGGGCTGTCACAGCCTGGCGGTTCCGCAACAGGTCAATCCCGCCGGCGCGGGTCTGTTGTTGTAGAAGACATGATCGTCTCGCGAAAGGTGTCGGCGGCGTCTCCTATTTTGGCGCAGGCAGCAGCAAGTGGGAAGGTGTTCCCAAAGGTTGAGATGGAGGTGAAATCAGGAAATGTGCTTTACAATGTTACGCTGGAAAATGCCACTATATCTACTTATCAGGTCTCGGGCGATGCCGATGAAGTACCAACCGAAGAAGTTTCTTTCAACTACAAGAAGATAACGTGGACATATTCTGGACCTTCCGGAAAGTCGTCGCAAGGATGGGATTTCGCAACGGGTCGGTGACCGCAACACATTGACATTGGTTGCATTGCCACTAGATAGGCCATCAGAGGGCCGGGCGATTGCGAGGATTTATTCTCGAGGAAAGTCCGGGCTCCGGTAAGGCAGGATGCCGGTTAACGGCCGGCCAGCGTGAGCTGAGGGAAAGTGCCACAGAAAGTAAACCGCCCATTTATGGGTAAGGGTGAAAGGGTGCGGTAAGAGCGCACCGCGTTTTGGGTAACTAAAATGGCAGGGTAAACCCCATCCGGAGCAAGACCAAATAGGGATGGCATATGGCGCGCCTTATCGCCGTCATCCGGGTAGGTCGCATGAGGCGACGGGTAACCGTCGTCCTAGATGAATAATCGCCGCTGCTTGCAGTACAGAACCCGGCTTACTGGCCCTCTGCTTTTTTAACCGCTGTCTTATTGGTGCAAAATGGCAATGGTGTTAGACTATTACCAATGGATGTCCGAAATGCTATTATTGCTTTAATCGTCAGTATAATTTCTCTGACTGGAATTTCCTGTTCTTCAACCACAATCATTGACGGTGTCGAAGGTATTGAACTCCGAAAGTTAATCGGCAAAAAAGATGTCATCGCTTTGCCATATGAAGAGACTGCGCGCGGTTTAATCATCATTCCTGTGCAAACAGAATTCGGGCAATCAAGCTTCCTGATCGATACAGGTGCAACGCGTTCGGCATTATTTAAGGGGAGTGAAGATAGCCTAATCGATAAATCAGAATTTGTTGGGGTCGCCAATATCATTGGTCTTGTAAATTCGGGACATCATCAAATGGTTAAAGTCGCCGAGCTTAATCTTGGGAAAAGGCGATTTAAAGATATGACGGTCGCGGTTCTGCCGGAACGAACAAAAATAGATAATGAACTTATGTCAATTGATCCGGGCGGGATTATTGGGATGGATGTGCTCGCAGAGTATAATTTGCTCGTCGATGCTGATGAGAAGCAGATTTACTTTATTCCATTTAAATATCCGAAACCATTTTTAAGCAGAGTGTGGAAGCCCGTTTATCTTTACCATAACCCCCATAGTGCTCTGGATAAGAATTTGCATTTTTTCGACGTGAGAGTCGGCAACCATATTATCCCTGCTATTTTGGACTCAGGTGCCGAGTTCAATGTAATCAATTGGGAGGCAACTATTATTCCTGAAATTCGCCGTCTCCAACGCCGGTTACGCAAAGACTGGGAAATTCAGGGCGCGCTTGGTGAATTTGATCCCGCAGTCAAAATAGACGTCAATTTTTTGCGAGCTGGACAGATGTCATGGCGAAAGAGTCAATTCATAATCATGAATTTTGATCACTTGGATGGCCTTGGCTTTGCCGATAAGCCCCTTGTCATCGCCGGCAGCAGTATATTTCAAAATCAGAGTTTTTATCTTAATTTCGATAGTAACCAATTGTGGTTAAAAACCGAGGGTCTCACAGCCGTTGAACAGCGCACCGGTGAAGCAAATCATAGCGTAACATTTGATACGCGGTAGCAATGCTACCTATATTCACGCCGAGCACGGTGACTTAGTCGAATGAGGAGCTCGTAGTTTAAGGTTTGAGCGCTTGCGGCATCGTCTTGCAGGTTGGAACCAAAAAACTCAGCCCAATCGCCAAGCCTCGGTGTTTTCTTTAACGGCGTAACGTCAAGCGCTGTCAGATCCATTGATACGCGGCCAATTACGCTTACCCGCTTATTTTGCATCGTCGCTTGATTAACGCCGCCCCCGGCACCCGAACTCGCAGAGACAGGAATTCCGTCAGCATAGCCTGCGCCGACGATTGCGACCGTCATATCATTCTCAGCCGTGAAAGTTGCGTTGTAGCCAAGACTATCGCCTTTTTTAAGCCTTCGAATTTGCAATACGGGCGCCATCAGAGAGACGACAGGTTTTACGTCTTCTTGCGCGGGATTGTCGGTTGCATAACCGCCATAAAGCGCGATACCCGGCCGGACCATCTGAAAATGATATTGTTTACCCAGGTAAATTCCAGCGGAATTGGCTAGGCTCATCGGTTTCATCGTTAGGGCAGCGGCGGCCCGTTTAAAGGCATCGAGCTGTTGTTTGTTGTAAGGATTTTCCTGATCAGGTGCGCAGGCCAAATGGCTCATTATCAAATCGAATTGAATTTTTTCCTGTAGGCTTTTGTTTTTTATAAATTTTTGGAATTCCTCAGATGGAAAACCCAGTCGGTTTATGCCCGTATCAATATGCAAGGCAGAAAAAGGCGGAGATTTGACGTTCTTGATCGCATCCATCCACATATGAGCCTGTGTCATCGAATTAATCACCGGTTTGAGATTGGAACCGAAAAACAGGGTTAAATCGCGCGGCGCAGCGCCGTTTAAAACATAAATACTTGCATTGTCGCCAATTGCGGCTCGAACATCCTTACCTTCACCGGAGGTGGCGACAAAGAAATTGCGGCACCCGGCACCGTAAAGTGCTTTGCTTATCCGCTCGGCACCTAGGCCGTATGCATCCGCTTTGACGGCTGCCGCGACATGTGTTTTCGGCCCGACCCGTTTGGCGAGCGAATTATAATTATATTTCAGCGCAGCCATATCGATGCGCAAAACGGGACGTGAGGAATAGTTGGGACCGAATTCAGACATTACGGCGTCTAATATGGCCCATTGTCATAGCGATCATCGGCCACCAGGTTTCCAAATTTGGTGATATTGGCGTTAAATGAAAGTTTCACAGTCCCAATTGGACCATGGCGTTGTTTACCGACAATAACTTCGGCTTTTCCGTGCAGGCGCTCCATCTCTTCCTGCCATACGCCGTGCTCCGGAGTACCTTCCGCCGGTTCAGACCGAGCTTTATAATATTCCTCCCGAAACACAAACATCACGACATCTGCGTCTTGTTCAATCGAACCGGACTCACGCAAGTCAGAGAGTTGTGGTCTTTTATCATCCCGCTGCTCAACTTGCCGGGAAAGCTGAGCCAGGGCGAGCACTGGTATATCAAGCTCCTTAGCCAGCGCTTTAAGGCCCATCGTGATCGTACTGACTTCTTGCACGCGGCCATCAGACGATTTCAAGGCTTTCCCGCCGGTCAAAAGCTGCAAATAGTCAACCACGATAATATCCAATCCGGCATTACGTTTTAGCCGTCTGGCTCTCGCGGCCAGTTGTCCGATAGAAATACCGCCCGTGTCATCAATATGGAGCGGAATATTGCTAATATCGTCAGCGCTATCGCGAATATGTTCATATTCCGTCGCGTTAATGTCGCCGCGACGGATTTTATGGGATGGCACGGATGACTGTTCGGCTAAAATGCGTGTGGCGAGCTGTTCGGAAGACATTTCTAGACTAAAGAAGCCGACCCGGCCGCCGTCAGCGGCTTTAGACACACCTGTCTCCGTGATCTCTTCTTTAAATTTTTTGGCAATATGAAACGCTATATTTGTGGCCAATGAGGTTTTGCCCATGGACGGGCGTCCGGCTAAAATGATCAAGTCTGATCGATGCATGCCGCCCAGCTGCCGGTCAAGATCAATGAGACCGCTCGAAATACCGGAAAGGCCGCCATCTCTGGCGTAGGCCGCCGATGCCATATCGATCGATTTGATCATGGCATCCTTGAAGCTTTCAAACCCCCCTTGAACGGACCCGATCTCAGCGAGGTTAAAAAGTTTGCCTTCAGCCTCGCTAATCTGGTCTAACGCATCCTGCTCATTTTCCGGATTGGATGCTTCGCTTGAGATATCGCCGCCGAGACGGATAAGTTCACGACGCATCGCCAGGTCGAAAATCATTTTAGCATATTCAACAGCCGTCGCGCCGGACGGTGCCGCGAGCAATAATTCAGCAAGATATTGTTCGCCGCCAATGTCGACCAATGTTTCATCTTGTGAAAATCTATTTTTAAGGACGATTGCGTCTGCAAGTTTGCCACTTTCGATGAGGCGCGCTGCTGTCTCAAATATGCGTTTATGAACTGGATTGTAGAAATGCTCATCTTTGACGATGTTGCTGATCCGGTGATAAACTTCATTATCATAGAGCAGGGCACCAAGCAGCGCTTGCTCCGCCGAAATACTATGCGGCGTCGTGTCCGTATTTTCAGGAGATAAAAAGTCAGAGCTGTCGGTGATGGTTACCATGGCATTCCTGTATCAAGAGTCGCCCGATCAATGAAGCGATCTAAAGCAGACTTACAAGACATATATGCAGCTTCATGGCCGAAATGTGGATAGATATGGGTATAAATTTGTATACGTTAAAAGGCGGATTGCTTTAGGAAACATTAACCATAACCAGCCAGAATGGCCCCAGTTAAAATGACGTGGAGTCTAAAATGTCTATTTCGAGAGTTGTTACGGGTTCAATTGCAGCGATGTTATTAGCATCAGCAGCGTCTGCCCAAACCTATGAGTGGGTCGTCGATCCTGTTCCTGCGCCATCTGACCTCAGCGATACGGTTAGGGCTCAGTTCATCAGACCCGGCGATATCAGTCCTGAAGAATATGCTCGGCTTTTAGCTGAGGCGGAAAAGATCAAGTCGTTTCAAGAAAGTAGCGACTATGCAGCTGCTGCTCCAGTCCAAAACGTGACGAGCGGGCAAACTTATGTTTATGACGGCCGGCCGAATGTCGAAACTCATTCGGCCTCGCAGGGCATTCAAATCGAACTCTACGAAGCACCTGTTAGTATACCTGTCGCGACGCCGACAACTGTAATTGCAAGCGCTCCGGTTGTTTCGACGACTGCCAGCTCTCACATCGTTGCCAAAGGCGACACACTTTACAATATTTCGCGCCGCTACAATGTCACTATCGACTCGCTTCGAGGTGCCAATGCTATATCGGGCAACGCTATCAATATCGGTCAGGTCTTGTCTTTGCCAACGGCGCGCCGCGAAGTGACCGAAAATATTTATTCTCCGGCCTCACAGCCAACTTTAGTCCGAAATGTAGAGCCAATTCCGGCCAGCGGCGTTTATGCTGTGCTTCCAGGCGACACCCTTTACGGAATCGCAAAGCGCGCTTGTGTTGACGTTAGTGAAATTTCCCAGACAAATGGTCTCGGCGCATCTACCAATATTTCACCCGGTCAACGCCTTCAAATGCCAACCGGACACTGTCTACGATAATAAACCGGCTTCTAGCCGTTGAAATAAAATCTGACGCCCTTATATAGTCGCCAACACCTAATCCGGCGGCTCGAGTCGGGCGTCATTTTTTTTGCGGGGAACTATGTTTCAAATAATCCAACAAACAGCGCCAGCTGGCGGCGGCGGAAGTATGGCCAGTAGCTTCATCATGATGTTGCTAATTTTTGTCCTGTTCTACTTTCTTTTAATCCGGCCACAGAGCCAGCGCATGAAGCGGCATCAAGCGATGCTTGGAGAGATACAGCGCGGAGATCAAATTATAACCAATGGCGGTATTGTGGGGAAAGTAACCAAGGCCACTGATGATGAATTAACGCTCGAAATAGCGCAGGGCGTGAAAGTCCGCGTTAAGCGTGCAATGATCGCCGACGTGGTGGGTAAGCCGGAACCGGCCAACGATCGCGCCAAGAAGTAAGATCGAAGCCGCTGAATGTTCAAGGTTCGACATATCCTGACGTCAGCGGCATTTCTTGTGACTGCAGGGCTATTGGGCTGCGGCGCCGACCATCAGAATAAGATTGATAATGTTGAAAGAGTTGTGCCTGATGTGGCAACTGTGAAGCAAGATCGCTTGAAAGAAGGTACTCAGTTCCTACTCGAAGTCGAAGACGGTGCGGATGTTGTTGATGACGTCATCGATGTTCTGTCCAATCGTTTTGAAGGTCTTGGTTTAGGTCGTTTTGAAATGAAAGTATTGGATGTCAACAAGATCGAACTAAAGATGAGCCCTGATGCTGATATTTTGCGATTCAAACGAATGATCAATGAAACAGCTGATCTTAGTTTTCATTTAGTGCATCCTGCTTCTGATGATCCGGTTATTATAAATCTTGCGGCGAATGAAGGTCAGTTACCGCCCGTTTCGTTTTATTTTCGGTCAGTAGAGGGTGGAGGGCTGATTGTTCATCCGCCTAGCCGGATTACAGGCGATTGTATTGAGAAATCAGAAGCCATACCTCATCCCGTCCACGGTCGTCGTAATGTCATAAATTTCTCTTTTAATGCCAAATGTGCACAAGCATTTGCGGAAATGACGAGCGCCAATATTGGCAAACGGTTTGCCGTTGTGATGAATGAAGAAATAATTACTGCGCCTGTTATTCGGTCACCTATAGACGGCGGCCAAGGATTTATTGAGGGTTCTTTTACGAAACCCGAGGCCGACGAATTGGCCGTTCTATTGAATTCAGGAAGACTGCCCGCGCGAGTAATCCTCGTCGAAGAAAAAACCTTTAGCGAATAGCGAATAAGATTATGAGCATTTTACATTTCTCAAGATGGAAAACCATTGCAATCCTTGCGACCGTTATGATTGGCGTTTTACTGGCACTTCCGAACGCGGTACCCGCCGATTCACGTAAAAATTTCCCTGCATTCATGAGTGACACAATCAATCTAGGCCTCGATTTGCAGGGCGGGGCGCATATGCTTCTCGAAGTCGACACCGATAGTGTAGAGAAAAATGAACTCCGCAAGCAAGAAACGAACATTAAAGATGCACTACGCGCCGCCAAAATTCGCCCGCAAAGAGTGGATGAAAGTAAGGGCATTGTCACAACAATCTTGCGGGATGAAAATGACATGGCCAATGCGCTTGTGGCGCTGGAGGAGCTTGAGACCAGGATCGACTCCAACAGTCTTGGCGGGGCTAAAACGGTCAAAATTTCACAAATAGACAGTAAGCAGATATCGCTCGTTATCACGCCCGAAAATATCGAGGCGATCAAGGATCAAACTATCAAACAATCGATTGAGGTCCTGCGCCGCCGGATTGACCCTCAAGGCACGACCGAAATGACCCTTGCCAAGGAAGGCAGCGACCGCATCTTGCTGCAAATTCCAGGCGCTAAAAACGTCGATGATATTAAAGCGCGGATCAATGATACCGCCAATCTAAGTTTCCACCTCGTCGATCCGGCGACATTTGATCGTCAAAAACTGATTATAGCGGCAGAGCGCGGCATTACGCCGTCGGGCACTGTTTTCTATCCCAATGAAGACGGCAGCGGCATGATTGTCGATAAATCTACGCGAATTACGGGCGAATGCCTGACCAAAGCCGAGGCCGGTATTCACCCGCAAAACAATGTCGGGGCGGTCATCAATTTTTGGTTCAATGGACGTTGTGCCCGCGAATTTGGCAAGCTCACATCCGAGAATGTCGGGCGGCAATTTGCAGTCGTATTGAATGATGTCATCGTAACGGCGCCGAATATTCGCTCGCCCATTACCGGTGGCCGTGGTTATATCGAAGGCAGTTTCGGAATGGACGAAGCCCGCGAGACATCTTTGCTGCTTACGGCCGGCGCTTTGCCCGCCAAGCTCAACATCGTTGAAGAACGCACCGTGGGCGCCGAGCTTGGCGCAGATGCGATCCGGGCCGGTAAGATTGCTTCCATAATTGGATTGATGGGTGTCGGTATCTTTATGTGGCTGAGTTACGGCTTTCGATTTGGAACGATAGCCAACATTGCACTTGGCACTAATATTTTATTGATCGCCGGAGCTTTGTCGTTCCTGGGTTCAACCCTGACGCTGCCAGGAATTGCCGGTATCATCTTGACGATTGGTATGGCGGTTGACGCGAATGTTCTGATTTTTGAGCGAATACGGGAGGAGGCCCACAATGGCCGGCCTCCAGTCAATGCTATTGAAACCGGATACCGCCGATCATTTGCCCCGATTTTGGACGCCAATATTACGACGCTGATTGCGGCTGTAACTTTATATTTTGTTGGATCAGGTCCTGTTCGCGGTTTTGCCGTGACATTGGCTATCGGAATTGTCATGTCGGTCTTTACCGCCGTTGTCTTTGCCCGACTGATTACTGCAACCTGGCTACGCGGGACGCGGCCAAAAACTCTCCCGATTTAGGACAAGTTCATGCGTGATATTTCTCTTGTAAAAATCCTCCCGATCGAGCCGCGTGTCCCGTTTATTTCGGGGCGAAAGATCGCAGCAATATTATCCTTTTTGGCTGTCATTGCCTCGATATTTCTATTTTCCACAAAGAACCTGAATTACGGCATCGACTTTACCGGCGGCACAGTGATTGAGGTTGATACTGGCTCTAAGCCGGATCTGGAACAAATCAGAACCCCGCTCAATGATCTAGGGCTCGGCGAAGTTGCGCTGCAAACAATTGATCCACCGCGTGACGGGGCAGCAAAGAACGAATTCGTACGGGTTACAGTCGGTATCCAAGACGAAACGCCAGAAAAGGAAGTCGATTTAGAGAAGAAAGTTATTCAAGCGATTGCAAATTTGGAAGGCGACAATTTTATTATTGCATCAGAACAAACCAGTGAAAATGGATTCACATCGTTTCGAATTACGCATGGGGATGAGCCTATTGCGGATATCATCCGCAGTGAAGTCGAAGAAGAGGACGCCGGTGAAGGCACGACCAATGCTTTGACAAATTCTACGTCAAATGATGCAAAGCTTGATGAAATAGAGAATGTTATACGGAGTTATGGATTAAACACTGCAACTGTCAGTCGGCGTGGTCCCAATGACGTTGAAATCCGTTTCGCAATAAAAGAAGAGGCGTCAGCCAATGTTCAGCAGTTGGCGCTTGCTTACACCAAGCTTGCACTCGCAAATGAGGTTGGGGGTTATACTATTCGTAGCCAGGGCGTTCTTGGCTCCAAAGTTTCCGGCGAGCTGCGTCAAAAAGGTATCATGGCTATCGTGCTCGCGCTTTCCATGGTGCTGCTTTACATCTGGTTCCGTTTTGAATGGCAATTTGCGGTCGGCGCCGTAGTCGCTTTGTTCCACGACGTTTTACTAACCATTGGCGTTTTCTCGCTAACACAGCTTGAATTTAATCTGTCGATTATCGCGGCTATTCTGACAATTGTCGGTTACTCGCTCAACGATACGGTGATTGTGTATGACCGTATTCGCGAAAATATGCGCAAATATAAAAAGATGGCGATGCCTGAGTTGATCAATCTGTCAATTAACGACACATTATCGCGGACCATCATGACGTCGATGACGACCTTGCTGGCTTTGTTTGCGCTTTATATTTTAGGCGGTGACGGGCTCAGAGGCTTCTCTTTTGCGATGATCTGGGGCGTATTTGTCGGGACCTATTCTTCGATCTTTGTCGCGTCGCCAATCCTGCTATCCTTTAAGCTTCGGAACATTGCGGCGCAAAGCGAGGCCGCCTAATACCGCCTTTGCCAATTATGAGAGAAACCTGACCAATTACCCGATCAGGAGATATTGGAGCCATTAGATTTTCCGGTGTCGACACTGAATTGTCGCCTGTCAAAATCAAGCGTTTATTTTCAATTGATTTCAATCGTTTGATGATGCGGCCCAAATCAATATGGTCAATCACATAAATAAAGCCCGGCCGAAGAGACCGGGCTTTTTTAATAATGACATAGTCGCCATCGATCAAAGCCGGGGACATACTGTCCCCGGAAACTTTGATCAGCTTATAAATCCGGATAAACCACTTCGAGAGCGGGCGCGTAAGGCGCTGTGACGCGTTTGTGCTTAACGCCCTTCATATCCCAGAACATTTCCGCAAACTCGTTGCAGAGCTCGACAAGAGCCTCTCCGTCTTCACGGTGTAAGTCCTGTTTGCAGGAACTGGCTTTCATCATGATTTTATGGGCCAGATCATGAGCGTTCGGGAATTTATCCAGCTTGTCGCCTTTGATGAAATCACCCCAGATAATGCGGATCTCGTGTTTGACCTTCTCAGCCTGCTTTTCTTTTTCGGCTGTATTACGGGCAACCTGCATGGCCGCATGCACAGTCATGTCCTTGTCCTTCAGGCCGAGTAGAATATCAATCTGCCGAACAGTAGAAAGCGCGTGATAAAGCGCCGGCTGCGGATCATATATACCGCACGGAATATCGCAGTGTGCCGAGGCCGTATCGATTTTATCGTCAAATTTTGAAATTAGATCGTATAACATGTGTCGGTCTCCTTAAGTACGCGATTTGCGCAGGGCGCGGTAAGCCAGGGCAACAAATGCAGCTCCAGCTATAACAGCGAAGAGGCTATGGGCCGGGCTGCTGAGCCAATGAATGATATTTGCAACGATATGTTCTCCGTGATCGCCGGTGTGGGCGTAAGCGGAGGTGCTTGAAAGCAAGGCAGGCACTGCCAGAGCGGCGACCAGTAATTTGCGGTGTTTCATAATGTCCTCTTTTGCAATGAAAGTGATTTAACCTTATGGGTTATAAGAATTGACCGCAAGACGGGCGAGAATTAAGCCGAAAATTATGTTGGATAAGTCCCTAATAGAGAATCTCAAAAGGGTTGACCCGGATCGCGCGCGCGCTGCAATGTTCGCCGACAAGTCGGTCCGTTCCGATTTGTTGACGCTCTACGCCTTTCACGCTGAACTCGCCAAAGTTCCAGAACTGGTCTCTGAGGAGATGATTGGTGCAATTCGCTATCAATGGTGGCGAGATGCGCTCGAGGAGATTTATTCAGGTCAGACCGTTCGAAAACATGAAGTCGTTACATCGCTTTCCGAACTGATTTCGCGGACCGAGATGCCGAGGTTTTGGCTCGATGGCCTGATCGATGGCCGTGAGCGCGATCTTGATCCCACGCCTTTCAAATCAATTTCGGATGCTCAATCCTACTGCCGAAAGACGTCGGGTCTGTTGATGAAAACGGCCGCATTTTGCACGTCGCCGAACCACGATTTGAGCGCCTTGGAACTTCTCGGCGAGGCTTGGGGATTGACCGGGCTGGCCAGATCCTTTCGGTTTTACAGCCATTCCATGTTGTCTGAGATTGATTTTGTAAGCCTCATTCAAACAACTGAACGCAGTTTCAAGGAAGCGCGACAAGCGCTTGGGAAATTCGATGCCAAGCTCATGCCGGCAGTGGCCTATGCCGCACTTATACCGAAATTTTTGAAAAAAATGGCGCCCACCGATTTTGATCCCGAAACGGATGTCGCCAGCTATTCAGCTTTATCCAAACAGCTCCGATTAATGGGAGCTGTGATAAGGGGCCGGATTTAGGGCGGCGGCCCTTGCTTTAGCTCAAAAATTCAGTACTTTCCTTGAAAAATTTCAAGGGGAAATCATGGCTGATGCAAAAGTAAAAGATCCAAGCAAAGGTTTTTTGGGCTGGGTTGAGCGAACAGGTAATAAGCTTCCGGATCCAGTCTTTATCTTCTTTTATCTCACGCTCTTTTTAATCATCATATCAGTTGTTGCTTGGCTCTCGGGTCTATCAGCAAAACACCCGACAACCGGGGAGATAATTAAATCTGAAAGTATTTTGTCAGCGGAGAACGTGAAAAATCTCTGGGTCGAGATGCCGAAAACTTTCACGCACTTTCACCCGTTAGGCTACGTGTTAGTCGTGATGCTGGGGGCTGGAGTCGCTGAGAGGGCCGGTTTGTTTGGAAGTGCAATTAGAGCCGCGCTCAAAAACGTACCGAAATTGCTCCTGACACCAATGGTCGCCTTGATTGCGATGTTGTCTAACCATGCGGCCGACGCCGGTTACGTGGTCATGATACCGTTGGCCGCTATTATATTTGCCTCAGCAGGACGTCATCCGCTCGCAGGAATTGCGTGTGGATTTGCGGGCGTTTCGGGTGGGTTTTCTGCCAATTTGGCGCCCGGCCAGCTCGATGCGCTACTATATGGAATCACCGAGGCGGCATATGATGCCAGCTCAATCGATGCCGGATGGACCGCAAACATCGCCGGAAATACCTATTTCATCATTGCACTTCTCTTGATTTACCTTCCGTTAATTTGGTGGGTGACTGATAAAGTTATCGAACCGCGTTTGGGCAAATGGAAAGCTGATGAGGACCAAGTCAAAGAGTATGGCGATGAAGACAAACCCCTAACAGAGGGTCAGAAAAAAGGACTGCGACATGCAGGGTTAGCGATTTTGGCGATATGTGGATTTTGGGCGGCCATGGGTATCGGAATCGGAGACTGGATTCCTTTAAGAATCACGGGCGCGGAAGCCGAAGCGTTAGCTTTGACTAAGGACATTCCAGTTGAAGATTTGAAATGGTATGATGTTTTGGGTCCGTTCTTCAAATCTCTTGTCGCGGCCTTTATGATTCTATTCCTCGCCGCCGGGTGGTTTTACGGAAAAGCCGCCGGAACGATCAAAGACCATCGCGATCTCGTTGAGATGATGTCGGAGGCTATGAAGGATCTGGCCTATTACCTCGTGCTGGCATTTGCTGCCGCGCATTTTGTCGCCATGTTTAATTGGTCGAATTTGGGCCTCATATCGGCCGTACACGGCGCGAATGGGATTGAGGCCAGTGGACTACCGCTTCCTTTGGCGCTCGGCTTAATCGTGTTGTTTTCGGCTTTGTTGAACTTATTTGTTGGTTCAGCGTCCGCGAAATGGGCTTTGTTGGCGCCGGTCCTTGTGCCACTTCTGATGCTGCTAGGGATTAGTCCGGACGGCGCGACGGCGGCTTATCGAGTCGGCGACGGCGCGACGAATATTATCACGCCGCTTATGGTTTACTTCCCATTGATCCTCGTATTCGCAAGACGTTGGCAAAAGGGTTATGGATTAGGATCGCTAACCGCCATGATGATCCCTTACTCAATATTCATGCTGATTTCCGGCGTAATTTTGATGATCGTTTGGGTCACGCTGGGGCTGGACCTCGGACCAGGCGCGCCAATGGCTATCGATGTTCCGGGACCCGCCGGATAGCAATATAAGAAAGGCCGCCAAGAGCGGCCTTTTTTACACCCAGCTTTGGATATCTCTAAGTGCCCGTTTTGCAAGTAAACCCTTGCGAAAACGGGTTTTGGCTTTGCCTTTGATGCGGTTGCCGACTTCATCTTTGTAGATAATGTCCTGAATTGGCGGAAACAGTCCAAAATTGACATTCATGGGCTGAAACTTGGCTTTTGGGCCGCTCATGAAACCGCCTGTGACGTGTTCGACAAGGGCGCCCAATGCCGTTGTGATCGGCGGAGCCTTATACACATTACCCAGAGCCTGCGCGGCGGCCATACGGCCTGTGATTAATCCTAGCGCCGCGCTTTCCACATAACCTTCCACGCCCATAATCTGACCGGCGAACCGCAGATCCGGCCTGACCTTGAGCTGTAGCTTTTTATTGAGCAGTTTGGGCGAGTTAATAAAAGTATTGCGATGAATTCCGCCAAGCCGGGCAAACACGGCCTTTTCCAACCCGGGGATGGTTTTCAGGATTTCTGTCTGCGCGCCATATTTCATTTTCGTCTGGAATCCGACCATATTGTAAAGCGTACCCAGCGCATTATCCTGTCTCAGCTGTACAATCGCATAAGCTTTGACGGTCGGATTGTGCGGGTTGGTGAGGCCCACGGGTTTCATCGGGCCAAACCTTAAAGTTTCGGGGCCGCGTCCTGCCATGACTTCGATCGGAAGGCAGCTCTCGAAATAAGGTGTGTTTTTCTCAAACTCTTTAAACTCGGTTTGATCCGCAGCAACAAGCGCGTCGATAAAAGCCAGATATTGCTCTTTATCCAGAGGGCAATTGATATAGTCGGCGCCGTCGCCGCCCGGGCCTTTTTTATCATAGCGGCTCTGGAACCAGGCTTTGTCAAAATTGATTGTGTCTTTGTAAACAATCGGCGCGATCGCGTCGAAAAAGGCCAGACTGTCTTCGCCGGTCGTTTTCAGAATGTCTTTGGCCAGCGAGGGCGCGGTGAGGGGACCAGTTGCAATTATCGTATTGCCCCATTCTTTGGGCGGCAAACCTTTGATCTCGCCATTCTCAATTGAAATAAGCGGATGCTGCGTAAGGATGGTCGTGACGGCATCTGAGAATCCATCCCGGTCAACAGCTAGAGCGCCGCCGGCTGGGAGTTTGGTCATGTCGCCCATGCCCATGATCAGGCTATCGGCCATGCGCATTTCTTCATGCAATAGGCCGACCGCGTTTCCGTGTTTATCATCGCTACGAAATGAATTGGAGCAAACCAGTTCGGCAAATCCGCCGGATTGGTGCGCGTCGGTCATACGCTTTGGACGCATTTCGTGCAAAATAACAGGCACGCCCATTCGGGCCACTTGCCAGGCCGCTTCTGAGCCGGCGAGTCCGGCACCAATGATATGAACGGGTTTAGTCATGATTTATTCCTTGGGCGGCGGTGTGTATCTTAACTGCTAGAGGCGGGTGAACGACTATTTCATTCGGGCGCGGTCCCGTTCCAAAATGGGTTTGAGAAATTTTCCGGTCCAGCTGGTTTTGACTTTGGCGACATCTTCGGGGCGTCCGATTGCGACGACTTCACCGCCGCCGTCGCCGCCTTCCGGTCCCAAATCAATGATCCAGTCAGCGGTTTTGATAACGTCTAAATTATGTTCGATAACGATCATTGTATTACCGCCTTCGACCAGTTCCTGCAGAACTTCGAGCAGCTTCTCGACATCGGCAAAATGCAGCCCGGTCGTAGGCTCATCAAGGATATAAAGTGTGCGCCCGGTTGAGCGTTTCGATAGCTCTTTGGCTAATTTTACGCGTTGAGCTTCTCCGCCCGATAGTGTCGTGGCCTGCTGCCCGACTTTTAGGTAACCAAGGCCAACCCGTTGTAAAGTAACCATTTTATCCCGAATGGATGGCACAGCTTTAAAAAACTCCGCAGCCTCGTCAACCGTCATCTCAAGAATATCGGATATGGATTTGTTTTTGAACTTAATCTCAAGTGTCTCACGGTTGTAACGTTTGCCCTTACAAATATCACATTCAACATAGACATCTGGCAGAAAGTGCATTTCAATTTTGATGACGCCTGCGCCTTGGCAGGCTTCGCAGCGCCCGCCTTTGACGTTGAAAGAAAAGCGCCCGGGCTTATATCCGCGTGCTTTTGCTTCGGGTAGACCGGAAAACCAGTCTCTGATCGGGGTAAAGGCGCCCGTATATGTCGCCGGGTTGGACCGCGGTGTTCTTCCGATAGGGGATTGATCAATCTGAATTATTTTGTCCATGTGTTCAAAGCCCTCGGCGCTATCATAGGGCATCGGCTGGACTGAGGAATTGTTGAGTTTTCGCGCCGCCGCTTTGTAAAGGGTTTCGACCGTTAGTGTGGATTTCCCGCCGCCGGAAACGCCCGTGACGCAAATAAACATACCGAGCGGGAATTCGACGGTGATATTCTTGAGGTTATTGCCTCTAAGTCCCTTTAATATAAGTTTTTTTCCTTTTTTGCCCTCGCGACGTTGCTCAGGCAAAGCAATTTGCTTTTTTCCGGTTAGGTAATGACCGGTGATCGAATTCTTATGTCTTTTGATCTGTGCGGGCGTACCCTCTGCGATAATTTCGCCGCCGTGAATACCCGCCAGCGGTCCCATATCAATAACATGATCTGCTGTTAGAATTGCATCCTCATCATGTTCAACAACCAATACTGTGTTGCCGAGATCGCGTAGGTTTTGCAACGTCTCTAATAGCCTTGCATTATCACGTTGATGAAGTCCAATCGACGGCTCATCTAAGACATATAAAACACCGGTCAGACCGGATCCGATCTGTGACGCAAGACGTATGCGCTGGCTTTCTCCCCCGGATAATGAGCCAGAGCCGCGCCCGATTGTTAGATAGTCAAGGCCAACAGCATTCAAGAATTCCAAACGATCAGAAATTTCTTTGAGGATTCGCTCGGCTATCTCCATTTCTTTGGGGGACAATTCGTCTTTTAGCGTGATAAATCTATCGCGGGCATCACGAATAGACATATTGGCAGTCTCTGAAATCGGAATTCCAGCGACTTTTACGCATAGTGCCTCGGGTTTTAGCCGGCGTCCTTCGCAGGCCGTACAGTCTGCGGATGACATATATTTGGATAGCTCTTCGCGCATCCAGCTACTCTCTGTCTCCCGGTAGCGGCGCTCCAAATTCGGGATGACACCTTCAAACGGCTTGGTGGTTTCGTAACGTCGGCCGTCATCCTGATAGACGAATTTTATAGATTGACCTTGGGTCCCGAATAAGACGACATCTTTTGCGCCGTCCGATAAGTCTTCAAATGGCGTTTCAGTTGAAAAGCCAAAGTGATTGGATAGCGCTTTCAATGTTTGCATATAAAGACTGCTGGGGGTCTTGGACCAGGGCGCGATTGCGCCGCCGCCGAGCGATTTATGTTCCTGAGGAACAACGAGACCCTTATCAAATTTAAGCTCATGCCCGAGACCGTCACAAGACGGGCAGGCCCCATGCGGGCTGTTAAACGAAAACAGGCGTGGCTCGATTTCCGGAATGGTAAAACCCGAGACCGGGCAGGCGAATTTTTCACTGAATAAAATCCGTTTACCGTCCTCTTCAGCGATTTCAGCAATCGCCAAACCATCGGCGAGTTTCAGGGCCGTTTCTATACTATCAGCAAGTCGGGTCTCAAGCTCGGCTCGCACGACAACGCGGTCAACAACCACGTCTATGTCATGCTTGAATTTTTTGTCGAGAGATGGAGCTTCTTCGATCCGATAAAATTCCCCGTCGATTTTGGCTCTCTGAAAGCCCTGTTTCATCAGATCCGCAAATTCTTTGCGATATTCGCCTTTTCGGCCCCGAACGATCGGGGCGAGAATATAAAGCTTTGTGCCTTCCGGGAGCGCCATGACGATATCAACCATTTGGCTGACCGTTTGGCTTTCAATCGGAAGTCCAGTTGCCGGAGAGTAGGGAATACCGACCCGGGCCCAAAGCAGCCGCATATAATCGTAAATTTCCGTGACAGTTCCAACGGTCGAGCGCGGGTTTCGGGACGTGGTTTTTTGTTCAATCGAAATCGCCGGTGAAAGACCTTCAATAGAATCGACATCGGGCTTGCCTTGTAGCTCGAGGAATTGCCGCGCATAAGCCGATAGGCTTTCAACATAACGGCGCTGTCCCTCAGCATAGACTGTGTCAAACGCCAGTGATGATTTACCGGATCCGGAAAGGCCCGTAATGACCACCAGCTTATCTCTTGGAATGTCGACATTGACGTTTTTGAGATTATGTTCGCGGGCGCCGCGGACCTGAATTGATTTATGCATGCTCATGAGATCTATGGCTTTGTTCGAACTGTGGACAGTTTTAGACTAAGTCGGTTTAAATAGGCTTGAATAACGTCTCTAGACAAAACAATATCAGTCTCAATAGTGCAAGTGAGAATCAAGACTTGCCAACAAGAACATAATGTGAACATAATAAGGCAAGTCAAGCTAAAGGTGATAATATGGCCGGTTCAGTGAACAAGGTAATTTTGGTGGGCAATGTCGGTAAAGACCCGGAAACACGGTCTTTTTCAAATGGCGGCAAAGTCTGTAATTTTTCGCTCGCAACGTCTGAGACATGGCGCGATAAGCAATCCGGTGAGAAGCGTGAGTCTACTCAGTGGCACAATATCGCGATCTTCAACGAGAATTTAGTCAAGGTCGTTGAGAACTACGTCAAGAAGGGCACAAAGCTTTATCTTGAGGGGCAGTTGCAAACCCGTAAGTGGCAGGACCGTGACGGCAACGACCGTTGGACCACTGAGGTCGTTTTGCAGCGTTTTCGAGGTGAACTTGTTCTTCTCGATAGTCGAGGCAGCGGCGATCGCGGCGGTTATGATCAGTCTCGAAATGTGAGCGATCAAAGCTCAGGCGGGGGATCAAGATCAGCATCGACTCAGGAAGGGCCGATGGAAAGTTTTGAACTGGATGACGAAATCCCGTTCTAGAAAATTGCTTTTGAATAGTTAACAAAGGGCGCCTTGAGCGCCCTTTGTTTTATCCATTGAGCGCTTTGTCGAGCATCTCATCGAGTCTGGTAACATTGGCGCCAGATAGAAATTCATCGCCAATGATAAAAAACGGTGTTCCTGTTAAAGGACGCAGCTTCTGACCGACAACCATATTGTCCTGGATGAGATTGTTGATCTTACTATCTTCCATGTCTTTGATTAACTTAGAGACGTTTAGCCCTTCATTTTCGGCGATCTCTTCGATCCGCGATTGTGATAATCCGCGTGCATTCATAAGCGCGACGTGCATATCAAGATATTTTCCCTGTTTGTGGGCGGCGAGAGCGGCTCTAGCAGCATTTTTTGAAGTTTGCGTCCGGCCATCCAGAATTGGGAGCTCTTTAAAAATCACCCGCACATCATTTGGATGCTCTTTGATTATATTGACCAACCAATCCGTCGTTTTCTTACAATAAGTGCAATTATAGTCAAAAAATTCGACGATAGTAACATTAGCGTCGACAGGTCCAATCACGACGTCACGGCTGTCATTATAGATAGCGCTCCGAACCGCTTCAACAGAAGCCCAGTCTTGCTTCGCTTCATAGGCTACGAGCGCGTCCATTACGACTTCCGGATTTTCCATCAAATAATCATGGATAATTTGTTCAATTGCATCTTTGTCAGAAAGTTCAACGTCATATTTAACGGCTGGAACATCAGCTTTTTGGTCAGCCGGGCCAGCTTGCGAACAGGCGGGAACAACCAATAGGCTTGCAGCCATAAAAAAGGGTTTAAGCGCTTTCATTTTGGTCTCCAAAATATTTTCTTCCTGTAGGCCGGAAAGGTTATTATTCCGTATCAAATTTTAGTATTTTCGGCGATTTCTATCCTTACCCTTAGCAAGCTGGGTTTCGGAAATCACGATAATGTCACTGGATCTGCGCCACTGCGGAATATCACGGCGTAAATCCTGCTGAGCTCTTTGAGCAAATGATAATGCCCGCTGATAATCACCCATGGCAAATGACTGTTCCGCGATAGCATATTTAGCAAGGGCTTCTTCGTTCAAATTTCCATAACCTTGCGATAGGTAATACCAGGCCGCGCTGTTTTTAGGTTCTTTTAACAGCGCAAATTTTAAAAGCTGAATCGCTTCTTGAGTATCTTCCTTATCGCCGGTTTCAAGATAGGCCTGGGCTAATGCAATTTGCATTAATGGCGAATTGGGCCGAAGCTCAAGGGCCATACGATAATGATTTATCGCTTCTTCACCCTTGCCGCTTTTGTATAAAATTTCACCGCGCAGCTCGTGAAAGTAGGGGTTGTCGGGACTGGATTCGATCAGGTAATCGAGTTCGATCATAGCGCTAGAAAGGCTGGCGCTTTGATAATGGGCGACAGCGCGGGCAATCCGCGCTTGATCAGAGGTATCGCTGGCCGGATATCTCGAAAATACAAGTTGTGGAGATTCCAGAAACCCGCGTATTTTAGCTTGGACCATCTCAAGTTTATAGACGTCTTCTGCGGAATCAAGTTCGTCAGTGTAGGGACTTTCGTCAACCACCTCACGTAGCCCATCAATTCGCGCACTGGAGAGCGGATGGGAGCGGAAGTAGGGGTAGCGCTTGGCATTCGACAGAACTTCTTGATACCGAAACTTCTCAAAGAAAGAAATTAAACCTTTGCCGGATTGCCCGGTCCGCTCCAAATATTGCGCGGCATATTGATCAGCAGCGGACTCGTTGACCCGAGTATAAGCCAAAACTTCCAGGGCGCCGAATTGCGGTGCGCCGCCTAGGACAAGGGCGCCCGCTTCTCCTTCGCCGGCTAATATTGCTGCTAGGCCGACACCCGCCGCAATTAACATAGAGCCATAAGCACTGCGATTGCCCTGATCACTGCGGACCAAGTGGCCGCCCGCTATATGACCGGCCTCGTGGGCGATTACGCCCTTAAGCTGATTGGGCGTTTTTGCTTCGAGAATGAGACCTGTATGGAAAAAAATGTTTTGGCCGCGTGTCACAAAGGCGTTTAGGCTACCGTCATTGACGATATAGAGATCAACCGAAGCGGGATCCAAGCCGGCGGCTCGAATGAGCGGCACCGAAAAGTCCCGAATAGTTTCTTCAATCTCTGTGTCGCGGATCAAAGCCTGACCGTGAGCCGCCGAGACTTGCGCAAAAATCAATGCGAGAATCACCCATAAATGGGTGAATATCGATTTCTGTGTCAAATTTAGAGCCATGTAAGAGGTCCTGTTTGCGCTAACATGGCGGTTTAAAAGTGACCGTCAAGTGAATGAGCTTTAACATTTCCGTGTTTTCAGCAGTAAATGACCTATATTTAATCTACCTTGCTGCGCCGCTGCCACCAGCCTTTTTTCTTGGAATCGGCGTCATCTGACGTAGCTTTTGCTGCGGTTTTGGTTTTTGCAGGTACCGGATCTGCTTTTTTGGTAGAACGGCTGGTTGTTTTCCGAGCCGCTTTTTTTGTCGCAGTAGGTTTGGTCTCAGCTTTGCCTTCCGTCTTGCTTGTCGTTTTCTCGGAGCTTTCCGCAGGCTTTGTTCGGGTTGGCGCTTTACGCCGCGTTGTCGATTTGCGAGTTGGTTTGGCTACGCTTTCGGTTTTAGGCTTTTCCTCAGCCTTTGCTGGTTTTGCCGTATCCACTGCTTCGGTCGGCTTCTCGGCGGTTTTCTTCGAACGAGACGTTTTAGACCGAGTTGACGGTTTTTTCTTAGGGCTTTTACTATCTTTTACGTTAGTCTTTGAACCCGTATTTTCAGTCTTAGCTTCCTCTTTGTCAGAAAGGTTGGGTTCCTTTGACGCCTCGGCCTTAGATTTGGAAGACTGTCTTGATCTTGAATTTCGGGATGAGGTCTTTTTTTCGTCTTTGTTGACTTCCTTATCAGCTCCGTCTTCCGTTTTTGCTGATTTATCATCAGACATTTCGGCTTTCTGTGACTCTTCAGTCCGTTTTTCAGTCTCGGAATTTTCGTTATTGCGGCGACGGCGGCCGCCGCGGCGGCCTCGACGCCTGCGTTTCTTCCCGGATTTTTCATCATCTTTGTCTTCGTCATCAGACTCGGCTGACTCTTTGGATGACTCTTTCGTCGATTTTTTGGGTTTTTTTCGTTCCGCTTTATCAGCGTCTTCCTTGGCTTTTTTAAGTTCTTTCTCAATTGAAGCCAACGGATCTTCATTTTTACCGCTTTTCTTCTTCTCAACGGTTACAGAATATTCCGGCATGAATAACTCAGGATCAGCCTCGACGACAGCAAACATCCCAAATGCTTCTTGCAACGAATTCAGCTCTTCACGTTTGTGATTAAGAATAAATCCAGCGACTTCAGACGCAACAATCAGGCGGGATTTGGCGGTTTGGCCGCGAGCGGCTTTCTCTTCAAGAGCTCTTAAGGCCTTGAGCGCAGACGATTCCACAGTGCGTTTGCGACCGACGCCCTGGCAGTGAGGGCAGGAAGTCGTAGATCCATCCAACAGGCTGCGGCGGCGCCGCTGCCGAGATATTTCCATTAATCCGAATTGGGAAATCCGTCCGGCTTGAACGCGGGCACGATCTCGTGACAAGGCGTCTTTCATCCGTTTTTCCACCGAACGATTATTGCGGTTTTCGTCCATATCAATGAAGTCAATCACAATTAGTCCGGCCAAATCGCGCAGACGCATTTGCCGGGCGACTTCATCGGCGGCCTCTAAATTGGTTTTAAGCGCGGTGCGTTCGACATTGCGTTCTTTGGTCGAGCGTCCAGAGTTAACGTCGATAGAGACAAGCGCCTCAGTCGGGTGGATCACCAGATAGCCTCCAGACTTAAGTTGTACCACAGATTCGAGACTGTCTTCGATCTGGCTTTCGACCTGGTATCGGAGGAAAAGCGGAATGTCTTCTTTGTAAGCTTTGACGTTTTTGGCGTGACTTGGCATCAGCATTTTGATGAAGTTTTTGGCCGATTTATAAGCGTCATCGCCTTGGACGAGGACTTCCTTGATATCTTTATTATATAAATCGCGAATTGAGCGTTTTACTAAGTCGCCTTCTTCATGGATCAAAGCCGGAGCAATTGATTTCAGAGTAGTGGAGCGAATAGTCTCCCATAAACGACATAGATAATCATAATCGCGCTTAATCTCGCTTTTGGTTTTTTTAGCCCCGGCTGTTCGGACAATGACGCCCATGCCCTGAGGAACTTCAAATTCCGAAACGATTGATTTTAAGAGTTTTCGGTCCGTACCGTTTGAGATTTTACGAGAGATGCCTCCGCCTTTGGGTGTGTTGGGCATTAAAACGCAATACCGCCCTGCCAATGACAGGTACGTTGTCATAGCCGCGCCTTTATTGCCGCGCTCTTCTTTAACGACCTGAATCAGTAATATTTGCCCGCGCTTTATGACTTCCTGAATTTTGTAGCGTTGACGATAGGAACGGGATTTGCGCCGTTCAGCGGTCTTTTTCTGCTCGTCTGCGACATCTTCATCCTCGCCGTCAGTGATTTCCTCAACAGATTCAGCCTCATCTTCACCTTCATCATCTGAAACATCATCAGAGTCCTCTGGCTTGGTGTCATCTTCTGATTTCGTTTTCTTGGAATTTTTCTTGGTATTCTTGGAGGGGGCCTCTTCTTCAGCTTCTTCCTCTAAGGTTTCAGCTTCTTCAGCCTCGATGAGGGCCATACGGTCCTCATAAGGGATCTGATAATAATCCGGGTGGATTTCACTAAAAGCGAGGAAACCATGGCGATTTCCGCCATATTCCACAAACGCGGCTTGTAGTGAGGGTTCTACGCGCGTGACGCGCGCGAGATAAAGATTGCCTCTTAGCTGCTTTTTGGCAGCGCTCTCAAAATCAAGTTCTTCGACCTTTGTTCCGTCGACGATCACTACCCGGGTTTCTTCCGGGTGGGATGCATCGATTAGCATTCGTTTTGTCATTAAATTCTCCGATATTCCGCCGGATTAGCAATCGACGCGCCCAGAGGGCAGCGGTGCTTTTTGTGGCGGAGACATAATTGTAGGTGTTTTGTTCAATGGAGACAGCAAATCGAAGGCGCGGCCAAAGGCTCTGCTTTCCTAATTCGATATGTTGAGATGCTGTCATCATAATCCTGTGAATGTCCCGTGGGGACGATCTGAGCGTCAGAATCTGACCTCATAGGAGCAGATAACACCAGATCATTTAAAGACGCAAAGCATTTATGCTGAAAGCTGCATAAATAAGCGTATTGGGAGCAATCAGTAACTGATTCATAACACTATTGCCGCTATTAAGCCTTTGTTTAGCTTACCGGATCCAGCGCTTGCGATTTATAATCACATTCTTACTTCTTTGCATGTCCGTCATGACACCGGCATTCGGCGCAACTGTGGACAGTGTTGATGCGAGTTCACACAGCGCAACCCAAGCCAAAATCATAATTATCGGAGATGGCTTTGAGCAAGATAATGTCAACATTTTCGAAATACCGGGCGCCGAACCGCGTGTGGTGATTGATATTGCTGATGCCAAAACAAGTTTGATAATCAACGGTGCCTATGAAGGGCCGCAATTTGATAGCGTTCGCGGCATTAGAGGCGCAGAGCGAAATGCGGATGACATACGTTTGGTATTGGATTTGAAGGCAGACAGTGTTTTATCCGGTCATAATATCACTGCCCAAAAAATCGAAATTAACTTGTCAGGCCAATTTTTCGTTCAGGAAAGTCCGGTCGAAAATGTGTCAGCACTCGAATCACTCGACCAAATTAATGTACCGACACCCCGGCTAAAGCCGACCATTGCTCGAAGGCCTGTTATCGTTATTGACGCGGGGCATGGCGGCCATGATCCCGGCGCCTTAGGTGCCTCAGGTTTGAAAGAGAAAAAGGTCACACTGCTCGCAGCACAGGAACTAAAACGTCAATTAGAGGACACCAACCGCTACAAAGTCGTTCTATCACGACAAAATGACAGCTATGTTGATCATGATGATCGTTTACGCATCGCCCGAGCTAACGGCGCGGATCTTTTTATCTCGATCCATGCTGATGCAACTGCGGGCAGTTCAGCGAGAGGGGCTTCAGTTTACACGCTTGCGGATCGCGCCAAGAATCGATCTCGAAATATAGTCAATTCACAAAACTGGATTATGGACGTCAATTTGGAAGAGCAAACCGACAATGTCGGGAATATTCTGGTCGATCTGGCTCAGAGAAACACCTTTTCACAATCGACAGAATTTGCCGATTTATTGATTGCACAACTTGGCGGTTCGACTCATCTGCTGCGCAATACACACAGGCGCGCTGGATATTATGTTCTTTTAGCCCCTGACGTGCCCGCGGTATTGCTGGAAATGGGCTTTATTTCCAATCCAGAGGACGAGAGATTGTTAAAGACGTCCGCGCATCGACAGAAAGTCATGCGCTCCGTTACCGCTGCAATTAACCGGTATTTTGACATTCAAAAGTCGTGACATCGGGCAAAAAAACATTAGTTTGAGACAAATTGATTCAGCCCGGCCTTATTCGAGCCTTAATTTTCTCGGATATCACGCAAAATAAATTGAAGATCTCTCTATGAGCGCAATCCGAAACATATTCTCTTGGCGTACATTCAAATGGCTATTTATCACGGGTCTGTTTGTATTTGTCTGCGTCGCGATTTTTGTCACCATTTTTTTGGTTCGGGCGCTCGATAATCTTCCATCGTATGAGTTTTTGACTGAACACCGGCCCCCCGTTGCGAGCCGGGTTCATGCCGGTGACGGCAAATTGATAAAAGAATATTCGGAAGAGCACCGGATTTTCGTTCCAATTGAGGCTATCCCCAAAAAAGTCCAACATGCATTTGTAGCCGCTGAGGATCAGCGGTTTTATACGCATGACGGGTTCGACAAGCGCGGTTTTACCCGCGCCATGGTTTCAAATGTCGGCAATAAGTTACGAGGACACCGCCTGGAAGGCGGATCGACCATTACGCAACAGGTCGCCAAAAATATTTTGGTTGGGAATGAACGTACCGTCACCCGTAAAGTCCGAGAGATCGTGACAGCAAGGCGTATTGAAAAGGTCATGGATAAAGACCGCGTTCTCGAGCTCTATCTCAATGAGATATATTTGGGGGAGCGCTCCTTTGGCGTGGCGGCTGCGGCACTCAACTATTTCGACAAGTCTTTGGATGAATTGACCTTATCAGAGGTGGCTTATCTCGCTGCATTGCCCAAAGCCCCGAATAATTATGACCTTGGGGACAATATGGACCGCGCTATATCGCGGCGGAATTATGTCATTGAACGGATGGTCGAAGATGGCTACGCAACGCGAGATGAAGCTGAAGAAGCGCGAGAACAAGACCTGATCAACATTGACCGTCTTACCGGCGAGAAATTTCAGGCAGCGGGTTATTTTGTCGAGGAAGCGCGCAAAGAAATTGCGCAAATGTACGGGGAAGATGACCTTTACAAAGGCGGGTTATCGATCCGCACAACTCTCGACACAAATTTGCAGCTCCTAGGAAGCCGCGCTCTTCGTAATGGGCTAGAAGCCTATGATAAACGTTATGGCTATAGAGGCCCACTTAACCATTTCGATGGATTTGACGACTGGAAAACTCGATTAGACGATTATGAAGGACCTGCTGATGTAAAAGGTTGGCGCGTTGCGCTGGTTATGGAAGCTAGTGAAAAAGAGGCAAAACTGGCTTTCGCCCAAACAGACACCGAAGAGGAACGACTTGAAAACGGGAAATTGACATTGGAAGGAATGAAATGGGCTGCGCCTGTAAACGAGGACCGAAAAAAAGGTGAGGCCCCAAAATCCGTCAATGCTGTCATAAATACCGGAGATTTGATATTGGTGTCCCTTAAGGGAGAATCCGGAAACGAATATATTTTGCAGCAAGTTCCGGAAGTAAATGGGGGCCTGATCGCTATGGATCCGCATACAGGCCGGATCCTAGCGCTGGTTGGCGGCTATAGTTTTCGTCAAAACCAGTTTAATCGCGCTACTCAAGCCCAACGACAACCGGGTTCTGCGTTTAAGCCATTCGTCTACGCCGCTGCACTTGATAATGGATATACACCGGCATCGCTCGTATTGGACGCGCCCTTTGTTATTCCGCGTAGCGATGTCGACTGTGTCGAAAATGAAGATGGTTTTCTAGAATTGAGGGAAACCGGCGAAGACGGCCAAGTCACAGTTGAACCGGTCGGGGGCGACGCCGCAACCGAGGACGAGTGTGAGCGATTTTATAAGCCCGGGAATTATGCTGAAGGCCGCTTTTACGGTGAAAGTACCCTACGTCTTGGATTGGAAAAATCGCGGAACCTTATGACGGTTCGCCTTGCTAATGATATTAGCATGGCTGATATTATGGCATATGGTCGAAGGTTTAATATTTATGATGATCCCCGGCCAGAACTGGGTTGGGTTTTAGGCGCCGGTGAAACAACGATGTTACGCCTTGCGACGGCTTATTCCATGCTGGTTAACGGTGGTAAGAATATTGACCCGTTTATCTTGGACCGGGTCCAAGACGGTAAGGGAAAGACTATTTTTATCAAAGGCGATACACTATGCGACGTGTGTTTGATGGATGAATGGGACGGCGGACCGCCGCCCGAACTGCCAGACATTCGCGAAGACGTGATCGATCCCGTCACGGCCTATCAGGTTACCTTTATGCTACAAGGCGTTGTCGAAAACGGTACGGGAGTCATTATTAAATCCCTGGGCCGTCCGCTTGGCGGGAAAACAGGAACAACCAATGATTATAAAGATGCTTGGTTTATGGGGTTCTCGCCAGATCTAGTGGTTGGTGTCTATGTCGGGTATGACACACCACGATCCTTAAATAATGAAGCGGGTTCGACAGCAGCCGCCCCAATATTTAAAGAATTTATGCAGCATGCACTTAAAGACGAGCCCATTGTTCCGTTTAGAATTCCGGAAGGCGTCACATTCTCGCCGATTAATCGGAATACCGGAGAGCCTTCTTATATTGGTGCTCCCGACTATATTTTGGAAGCGTTTCGTCCGGGAACAGAACCGAAAATCGGCGAAACTAACAGTACAATTCGAGTCGGCAGCGGCACCGATAGTTTTGTCTACGGTATTTCCAATCCGCAAAATGATAATAATGATATTGCGCAAACAGGACCGCCCGGTGACGTGTCCGTTGACACCACACAGGAAGCTGCCATTAAAACTAGCGAAAATCCGATTGAAGGATTGCCCAAGCTGCCTGTAGAGACGCAGGAACCTGAGGACGACGTCGATCTGGATGATGGGCTCTACTAAGAATATGGATGGCAGGCAATCATGCGGGCAGAAATAGAACAAATTAAACAAGCCATTGAGGCAACGCTGGATCTTCTTCGGAGGCGTCTTTGACTGGGAAACGTCTGAACGTCGCTTAGCCGAGTTAAACGCATTATCCGAGGATCAGTCATTCTGGGATGACCCCCAAAAAGCGCAAAAATTGATGCGTGAGCGTAGTCAGCTCGAAGGCGCATTTGACAATATTAAAACAATAGATTCCGATCTGGCAAACATTCTGGAACTGATTGAACTTGCCGAGCTCGAGAATGATGACGAGATGGTGGGCGAGGCAGAAGAAGCGCTCCAAAAACTTAGCAAAAAGGCTGAGGAAGCTGAGCTTGAGGCGCTATTATCTGGTGATGTTGACGCAAATGATTGTTTTTTGGAAATACATCCCGGCGCTGGCGGTACTGAAGCTCAAGACTGGGCCAATATGTTATTGCGTATGTATATTAAATGGGCAGCATCGCGCGGTATGAAGTCTGAAGTTCTTGAAGAACAAGCCGGAGATGAGGCCGGAATCAAATCGGCGACGGTCAAGATCAAAGGCGAAAATGCCTATGGTTGGCTCAAAACGGAGTCGGGCGTCCACCGGCTCGTCCGGATTTCTCCTTTTGACTCCAATGCCAGACGTCACACCAGCTTCGCGAGTGTCTGGGTATATCCGGAAATTGACGATTCGATTGAAATCGATATCAACGAAAGCGATTGCCGGGTTGATACTTATCGAGCATCTGGCGCAGGCGGTCAGCATGTCAATAAAACCGATAGTGCGGTTCGGATAACGCATGAACCGACCGGTATTGTTGTGCAATGTCAGAACGACAGGTCACAACATAAAAACCGCGCTCAAGCTTGGGATATGCTAAGATCTCGCCTGTATGAACTGGAACTGAAAAGGCGCGAAGACGAGGCTCAAAGTGAAGCGGATTCGAAATCGGAAATAGGGTGGGGCCATCAGATTAGATCTTACGTTCTTCAGCCATATCAATTGGTCAAAGATTTGCGAACGAACGTAGAAACGTCAGATACAAATGGGGTGCTTGACGGAAAAATCGATCTGTTTTTATCAGCTGCGCTCAGTCAGAAAATGGTTGAAGATCCGTAAGTTACGCTTGTTTCTTCGCAGGGGTTGGAACTGCCGAAACTTTTGCAACCGGCGCAGCGGCCTGTTTCCGGCGAGAACATTTTCCATCGAAAAATGCGCCATTGGCTATCGTCAATTTGTCCTGAGTAATATCCGCTTTCACATTGGCTGTTTCAGCCAGTTCTACAAGACTTGCATTGATCTTACCATTGACTTTACCGCGAACATAAACCGCTTTGGCCTTAATCTCGCCGCTAATAGCGCCGGATTCGCCAATCGTTATCGTCGAGGCAGTGATATTGCCTTCATGACGCCCGTCAATTTGGATGTCGCCGTCCGTCCGGATTTCTCCGAGGATAGTGATGTCGCGACCGAGAATAGAAGGCGCAGCTGATACTGGGCGAGGCGTGGATTTTTTACTGGGTTCTGACATAGCAGGCTGTGCGGGTTTGGCAGAATTAGTTTTACTGAACATAAAGGCCGGCTTTCAAAAACTTTTCTGGATCATAGACACGATCCTGAAAACGAACTTCGTAGTGCAGGTGGGAGCCGGTGCTGCGTCCGGTACTGCCCATACCTGCGATATGGTCCCCTTTTACTACTTTTTGTCCGCGTTTCACATATGTTTTTGATAAATGTGCGTATTTTGTTGTGAATCCATGCCCGTGATCTACGATTACCACTTTCCCATAACCGGGTTTGTGCCCCGAATAGATCACCGTGCCATCAGCAGTTGCTGCAATTGGTGAGCCCATCGGCGCTGCAAAGTCGACGGCTTCGTGCATAGCCGGACGTTTGGTAAACGGATCTTTCCTGACGCCAAATGAACTCGATTTATAGTGGTCCGCATCGACCGGATGACCCAGCGGCACTGAATTTAAAGCGTCTTCCAGAATTTTAGCTTCGATTACCCGAGCTTTGATTTCGCCAACCCGGCCATCTGATGCGCCTTGAGCGGCGATATTCATAAGCGGACCGCCTGTTCCATAAGCGCCAGCATTTAAAACATCTTGAATGTTCAAATCCGTAGACTCAATGATTGCTCGTGTCATTTCGATTTCATCAAGAGTTTCTTCTTCTGCCAATAAGAGGATCGAGTTTTGAGTATCGTCGATATTTGTTAGCGGTTGATCCAAATCAGTCCCCAGATCGACCTTGGTTTTTTCAATCGCGCGAATACGGGATTGGCGCGGCAACTGATCTCTTACGCCGGGCGCGCGCATGACCTTTGGTTTTGCAAAATCCGCATTTCCCATGGAGGCATAATCAGTGCTCAATACCGGTTGATTTACCAGTTCGGCAATGGCGGCGTGCTTAAGTTCAAAATTCTTGGCCGCTTTCTCAAAGGTTTCCTGCTGTTGTGACAGTTGCATTTGCGCGGTCGCATAGCGATCCTCGGCGTCGTCCAGAAGGCGCTCATACTTAGCTTGAAGCGTTCTACTGTCGTTAGAGTTTCCGCTGAGCGGGTTATAACTCCAAGCAAGATTGAATATAGTGACTAGGCACCACAATGAAACCAAACCCGCGAATACGGTAGCCGCCACTTGTGTTCTCGTTCTCAGAACAAAATAACTAACTTCTCCACCTGAACGTAGGTAAATTTGTCTCTCTGGAAAGTAGCGCAGCACAGCCGACTTACTTTCCTCGAAAAGGTTACTGATCATTTATTCCCCGGGGCAAATCTGAATTTTTCGCATACCACATAATTCTTCATAATTTTTCAAGTTAAATTTTTATTTAATAAGTCGATTTTTTTTCAATTATTCCGATTATGACAATGGCAAGTAGAAATCCTCGAAAAGACCAGCCTCATAACGGGCCGGATTATTGAACGGTGGCTTAAGCATTCCCTTGAAATTTGTCCGAACCAATTCATGAAAATAGGGAATCGGATCACGGCCCCTTTTCTGTGCAATTATATCAAACCACTTCGTCCCAATGGCGACATGGGCAACCTCTTCTACTAGTATGACTTTTAGGACTTTAACTGCCTGCAAATCATTGAATTTAATAAATTTATTAATCATGAACGGTGTGACATCCAGGCCCCTTGCTTCAAGTACCATCGGCGCAACGGCCAAGCGAGCTGCAATATCATATGCCGTTTGTTCTGAAGCTTCCCACAGGCCATCATGCGCTGGAAAGTCTCCATATTCAAAATTCAGTTTATTCAAATATTCCATAATTAAAGAAAAATGGCGCGCTTCATCAGCGGCGACGGAAAGCCAATCGCTAATAAAAACTTTTTGCAGTTGATTGTTTGAAACTTCTTCCGAATTGGCGAATCGGAGGATCATATCGAGCGCCATGTTGATCGCGTTGAACTCAATATGGGCGACCGCATGCATAAGCGCGGCCTTCCCGCGATCGGTTCCAAGACCTCTTTTGGGGACTTTTGATGGCGCAACTAAGATCGGGAGATCAGGACGGCCGGGTTTTGGCCGGGCTACTGGAACAGGGCCGACGACGACCGAATTTTGGGTCCATTGCTGGTTCAGCTTTTGGGTGAGCTCGCATTTCTGTAGAGGCTCTTTGCAGTAAAGCGCAGTTGCAACCTGTTCAAAAATTCCGGTCATGGTGTCATGTTTGAAGAGATTTGAGCGTCGCCAAAACATCTTCGGCGTGATTCTTGACTTTTACTTTTGGCCATACCACGACAACCACACCGTCAGGATCAATTAGGAATGTGGCGCGAACTATACCCATATAGGTTTTCCCATAGAGCTTTTTTTCCGCCCAAACGCCGTAATCTTCTGTGACTTTACCTTCGAGGTCTGCACCCAGGCTAATGGATAGATTTTGTTTAGCGATGAAATTCTCGTGCTTTTTTATACTGTCCCTTGAGACCCCCAAAATTCGGCAATTTAAGGACTCAAAATCGGACTTTAGTGAAGAAAAGTCCTTAGCCTCGATCGTGCAGCCGGGAGTATTGTCCCGCGGGTAGAAATAAAGCACAAGATATTGGCCTACGTAATCCGCGAGGCGTGTCTTGCCGTCATTCTCCGTCGGCATGACGAAATCGGGGGCTTTATCTCCAACTTTCAATACTGCCATGAAATGTCCTTATATAATTATCGGATTTAACCAATGCGAATAAGTGCGTGCTTCTTTTTACCTACTGATATTTTGACAATGCGATCTTTGTTCAGATCGTTTTTCTCAATCGGCTGAAACGGATCAGACACTTTCTCATCATTGATTTTAAGCGCGCCGGCTTTAACGTGTCGCCGGGCCTCGCCATTGGATGAAGCGAGCCCGGTCAGGACTGCTGAAGAAATCGCTGTTAACGCATCTAAACTATCAACATCGAATGTCGGAAGACCTTCAGCAGTTCCGCCTTGCTCAAATGTTGTTTTCGCAGTGTCCTCAGCTCTAGCTGCGGCATTTGCGCCATGGAGAAGGGTTGTGGCTTCATTCGCGAGCCGGATTTTAGCCTGGTTGATATCCGCACCTTCAAACGCTTCAAGCTTTGCGATTTCATCGAGAGGCAGGTCGGTGAAAAGCCGTAAAAATTTGCCAACATCAGCATCTTCGGTATTGCGCCAGAATTGCCAATAATCGTACGGGCTTTTGACAAAAGCTTCGCCCCATTTGGGATCAGAGTTGAGCCACATCGCGCCTTCGGCTGTTTTGCCCATTTTCCCGCCTGAAGCGGTTGTGATCAGCGGCGTTGTAAAGCCGTAAACTTCTTTGCCTTCTACGCGGCGCGTCAGGTCGGCTCCGCCGATAATATTTCCCCATTGGTCGGACCCGCCAAGCTGCAAAGCACAATCATAACGGCGATTTAGTTCCAAATAGTCGTAGGATTGCAACAGTGTGTAATTAAATTCAAGAAATGTCATGGGCTGCTCACGATCGAGCCTGCGTTTGACCGATTCAAGAGCAACCATTCGGTTGACTGTAAAGTGTACGCCCATGTCACGAAGAAACTCAATATAGCCGAGTTTGTCCAGCCAGTCGGCATTATTGACCATGACCGCCGCGTTCGGTCCGTCAAAATCGAGAAATTTCTCAAAAACAGTTTGAATTCCGTTTTTATTATATTCGATCAGCTCCTCGGTCAGGATCGGACGGGATTTGTCTTTGTCAGTCGGATCCCCAATCTTGGTCGTGCCGCCGCCCAGAAGAACGATCGGGCGTCCGCCGGATTTCTGTAGATGACGCAGCATCATGATTTGCACCAGAGATCCAACATGTAGGCTTGGCGCCGTGCAATCAAATCCGATATATCCGACCAAGCCGCCCTTGGCAGCGCGCTCATCAAGGCCTTTTTCATTCGTGCATTGATAAAGAAATCCGCGCTCGGTCAGACGCTTCATCAATTCTGATTGATATGTGCTCATGAATCGGGCCTATTATCGGTACGTAAGTTGGGCTTTCTAGCAACTTGATATGCTAAGTCAAAGGGTAACGCTTGAGCGATAATATATATACTGCACTGGGCCTTATGAGCGGTACGTCATTGGACGGCGTCGATGCTGCAATCATACGAACTGACGGGGAAAAAATTTACAGTTTCGGAGCGACCGAGGTGATTGAGTACCCCCGGCAACACACAGCGGAACTAACAGAAATAACTAAGAAGGCTTTAGCGTGGAAGTTCAAAGGACCGCGCCCCAATATGTTGGCTCGGGCCGAAGAACTGATCGATCAATCCCATATCAAGGTAATCGAGACCATGCCGGGCTCGGATAGCCAGATCGATATCATCGGCTATCACGGTCAAACCATGGTTCATCGTCCACCTACGGAAACCGAAGCGGGGCAGACATTGCAAATTGGGAACGGGCAGATCCTATCTGACCGATTTAACGTGCCGTGCGTGTTTGATTTTAGGTCAAATGATATTGCTGCTGGTGGACAGGGCGCGCCGCTAGCCCCAATTTATCACAAGGCATTGGTCGAATATTCCAAGTTAAAAGGAAATTTTGTCGTTTTAAACCTTGGAGGCGTCGGGAACTTCACTTGGGTGGGTGAGGGGCCTTTGATGGCATCAGATACAGGCCCTGCTAATGGACCGCTTGATAGTTGGCTTAATCAACATGGTCAGAATTATGATCCGGACGGAAAATATTCAGCTTCGGGTGAAGTCGATTTCGAATTAATCGATACATGGCTAAGCGGCGGCTTTTTTACTAAGCCCATGCCAAAGTCTGCAGACCGTTATGATTTTCATGTTCTGGGACAAATTGCTGGCAAGTCACTCCAAGACGGTGCTGCGACTTTGGCGGCCTTCTGCGCGTTGTCAGTCAAAGCGACTTTATCTCAACTGGCGCAAGTCCCGGATCAAGTCATTGTTTGCGGTGGAGGGCGTAAAAATAAGACGATCATGAATATATTGCGTGCCGAGCTGTCGTGCCCGGTTAAAACATCGGAAAATGTCGGCTGGCGAGGTGATTTTATTGAAGCTGAAGCTTTCGCCTATCTGGCTGTAAGGACTTTGAGAGGTCTACCTATCTCGTTTCCAGAAACCACGGGCGCACCAAAGCCGATGACGGGCGGCCAGATAGCAATTCCGACAAAAGCTTAAACCGGAATCCTGGGCGTACGAGGCGGGCAATATTGAGGATCAAGATGCTGGTCGAGATAATCATCGATAACATCCATCGTCTCATCCATATGATCGGTATAAAAATGATCTGCACCTTCGATCCGGTGGGTAGAGATAATTTTCCCTTTTTGAACCCGGATACGTTCAATGACACGATCTACATCATCGGCTGGTACGATTGGATCCTCACTGCCGTAAGTTACGAGACCTGACGCAGGGCAAGGTGCGAGAAATGCAAAGTCATAAGTATTGGTCGGAAGCGACATGGAGATAAATCCGGCGACTTCCGGACGGCGCATCAAGAGCTGCATGCCGATCCACGCCCCGAATGAGTAGCCAGAAACCCAGGAAAAAGGCGCGTTTTGATTAAAACTCTGCATCCAATCAAGAGCGTATGCTGCGTCTTGCAACTCGCCCTGACCATTGTCATAGGTCCCGATTGAGCGGCCAATCCCGCGAAAATTAAATCGCAGCACTGAGAACCCGCGCGCCTTATATTGCTCGTACATGGCAACAGGAATTCGGTGATCCATATGGCCGCCGGCTTTGGGATGCGGAGACAGGATTAAAGCGCACGGCGCCGCCGGGTCTTCGGAAGGGTGATAACGGCCTTCGAGGCGACCTTCCGGGCCGGCAAAAATGACTTCTGGCATTTAGCTCTCTTAATACTTATATATAATCTTGACTAAAGCAGTCGGGATTAGTAACGACCCCGCTGGATAATACGTGGTGGCCTTTAACAAAGCGATTTGGAAAAAGCGAGAAAAAAACCACATAAATAGGATGTTAGGCAGTGAAACTGACCGCAAAAGGACGATACGCCATCATGGCGATGACCGATTTGGCCGCTCAAGGTCCAAATAAAGTTGTGTCGCTCTCCGAGATTGCGAGTCGTCAGTCCATTTCGCTGGCATTTTTGGAGCAGCTTTTCGGTAAACTTCGAAAAGCCGGACTGGTTGACAGTCATCGCGGACAATCTGGTGGATATAGCCTGTCGCGCCCATCCAGTTCTATCGCGCTTGATAAAATTATCGATGCCGTTGATGAAGACATAAAACTCCATGGCTGCACCCCTGAAATCAAACAAAATTGCACCGGTCATAAAACCCAGTGTTTAACGCACTCATTATGGGATGCGCTTGAGGCTCATATCGAGGATTTCTTGGCTAAGGTTTCAGTTGCTGACGTGGTCGAACAAAATATCGCAATACCGCCATCATTCGAGGAGGCGGCGCAATGACCAAGCGTATTTATTTCGACCATAATTCAACGTCTCCAGCCCGGCCTGAAGTGATTGAGGCGGTTGGCTACGCTATGACAGTTATCGGTAATCCCTCTGCACCTCATGCCCACGGGCGCGCGGCGCGGGGTTTAATTTCTGACGCCCGCGAAGCTTTGGCGGTAAAGCTCGGCCTGTGCGCGCAGGATATAATCTTCACCGGCAGCGGAACCGAGGGCAATAATACCGCAGTGATGTCAGCTGTATCGGGCGGATGTAAACGTCTTCTGATCTCTTCTCTGGACCATCCGGCTTCTCAAAGCGCGGCTGAACGATCTGGCGCGACTATTGATTTTATTCCTGCCCTAAAAAGCGGCTTAATGGATATGAATTGGCTCGAAACTGAACTGAAAAACTGGAATGAGGCGGACGGCAGACCATTTGTCTCCATGCCGGCGGCCAATAGCGAAACCGGGGTCATTCAGGACTATGAACGCGCGATTGAAATGACAAAAGATGCCGGAGGTTTGATATTGATCGACGCGGTTCAAACCCTCGGTAAGATCGACTTTATGTGCCTTCCGGATTACTTATCAGTATCCGCCCACAAAATTGGTGGCCCGCAAGGCGTAGGCGCTCTATATGTGTCGTCAGACGCGCCATTTACCGCATATTTGACCGGTGGCGGTCAGGAACAACGCCGCCGGGCCGGGACCATGAATGTTGCCGGTATTTATGGCTTTGGCGCCGCCGTTAAAGAGGCCCATAGTTTGAGTGATATCAATAAGATACGGGACTATATCGAGGTAATTCTTGCAGATATGGAGCCTGGTCTTACGATTTTCGGTAAAGACGTCACTCGTTTGCCTAATACCAGTTTCTTTGCACTTCCGGATACAAGCTCGATGACATTGATGATGGCGCTCGATCTGGAAGGCATTTCAGTGTCGCGCGGTATGGCGTGTTCGAGCGGCAAGACAGGTGCGAGCAAAGCGCTTACTGCCATGAACTGCCAGGATCAGGCGCCTGAAGGCGCTATTCGCCTGTCTCTCGGTTACAATTCAACCCTGGAAGAGGCCGAGATATTCCTCAATTCGTGGGCCAAAATTCGGAATATTGACCGTACAAAACTGAAAGTCGCGTCATGACTAATGAAGTCAAAGTCAAAGATTCTATCGATGCCAGCACCGTGGAGGGCGTTCGTTCGCTTGAAGCTGATAAGTACAAATATGGCTTCGATAGCGATATTGAACAGGAATTTGCGCCAAAAGGCCTGAATGAAGACATCGTCCGCTTTATCTCGGCCAAAAAAGAAGAGCCCGAATGGCTGCTAGAATGGCGGCTCGAAGCCTATCGCCGCTGGCTCACCCTCGAAGAACCGACTTGGGCTATGGTCGATTACCCGGAAATTGATTTTCAGGATATGTATTACTACGCCTCGCCGGTGAAAAAAGAGGGGCCAAAGTCGCTCGATGAAGTCGATCCGGAAATCCTTGAGATTTACAACAAGCTTGGAATTTCCCTTAAAGAACAAGAGGTTCTGGCCGGTGTTGAAGGCGCGCCCAAGGTCGCCGTCGACGCGGTGTTTGATTCCGTGTCAGTCGTCACAACGTTCAAAGATGAACTCGCCAAGCATGGTGTTATATTTTGTTCCTTCTCGGAAGCCGTCAAAGATCATCCTGAGCTAGTACGTAAATATATGGGCTCAGTTGTGCCGGTGACCGATAATTATTACGCCACGCTCAATAATGCCGTGTTTTCCGATGGGTCCTTTGTCTATATCCCTCCGGGCGTGCGTTGCCCGATGGAGCTGTCGACCTATTTCCGGATGAACGCACAAGGGACGGGTCAATTTGAGCGGACCTTGATCATTGCTGATAAAGGCTCTTACGTCTCTTATCTCGAAGGCTGCACCGCGCCAATGCGCGATGAGAACCAACTTCACGCGGCGATTGTTGAAATAATCGTCCATGACGACGCCGAAGTGAAATACTCCACCGTGCAAAACTGGTGGCCGGGCGATAGCGAAGGCAATGGCGGGGTCTATAATTTTGTCACCAAGCGCGCCGATTGCCGCGGCAAGAACTCCAAAGTTAGCTGGACCCAGGTCGAAACCGGCTCTGCCGTGACCTGGAAATACCCGTCCTGCATTTTGCGCGGGGATGACAGCCAAGGCGAGTTTTACTCAATCGCCATCACCAATGGCCATCAACAGGCCGATACCGGCACAAAGATGATCCATTTGGGCAAAAACACCAAGTCGCGGGTCATTTCCAAAGGCATTAGCGCGGGTAAATCCAACTCAACCTATCGCGGGCTGGTCTCTGCGCACCGTAAAGCAACGGGCGCGCGGAACTTCACCCAATGCGATAGCCTTCTGATCGGCAATGATTGCGGCGCCCACACCGTGCCCTATATCGAAAGCGATACGCCAACGGCGCAGTTTGAGCATGAAGCGACAACGTCCAAGCTCTCAGATGATCAGCTGTTTTATTGCCGTCAGCGCGGCCTGTCTGAGGAAGACGCTGTTGCGCTCCTCGTCAACGGTTTTTGCCGCGAAGTGCTGCAGGAACTGCCGATGGAATTTGCCGTTGAAGCGCAGAAGTTAGTTGCCATCTCTCTTGAGGGGAGTGTGGGGTGATTTTATTATTTACATCCGCTCATTCCCGCGAATTCGGGAATCCATGGATCCACGGGTCAAGCCCGAGGATGAGCGGAAGATTTGAGATTTAAAAGGACACGAAAATGCCAGCAAAGAAAAAAGCCGACCCGAAACGCAAGCTCATTTCCATGGGCTCGAACGGTGAGAAGAATTACAGCTTCTCGCGCGCCGTGGTGCAGGGCGACTGGTGCTTTGTCGCCGGAACCGTTGGTGATGACTACAATACCGGCGAAATTCCCGAAAGCGTCGTCCAGCAGGCCCATAATACTTTCGCCAATATTATGGCCGCGATGAAAGCCGGCGGTTTCGAGCTCGGCCACGCCGTTCGGGTGCAATATACCGTATCTGACCGTAAATATATTCCGGAAGTTCGGCCTGTCTTGAAGCAATATTTCGGAGAAATTCGTCCGGCCGCGACTATGGTTGTGGCCGATCTGGTCGATCCTAAAATGAAAATTGAAATCGAAGTGACCGCCTACAAGGGCTAATATAATGTTGAAAATCAATAATTTACACGCCGTTGTTGGCGAGGCGCAGAGCCAGATATTAAACGGGATTTCACTGGAAGTTCCGGCCGGTGAAGTCCATGCCATTATGGGCCCAAATGGCTCAGGTAAATCGACCCTGTCTTATGTTCTGACAGGCCGAGATGGCTATGAAGTGACAGAAGGAACCGTCGAACTCGGCGGTGAAAACCTGCTGGAAATGGAAGCCGAGGAACGCGCCGCGAAAGGCCTGTTTCTATCGTTTCAATATCCGCTGGAAATCCCGGGCGTGCCGACGATGACATTCCTGAAAACGGCTCTCAATGCGCAGCGTAAAGCGCGCGGCGAAGAAGAAATGGGCGCGCCGGAGTTTCTGAAAAAAGCGCGGGCGCTCGCTAAAGAGCTTAAAATCAAGCCGGAGATGCTCAAACGGCCGCTCAATGTCGGGTTTTCGGGCGGCGAAAAGAAGCGCATGGAAATTTTCCAGATGATGATGCTTGAGCCGAGTTTTATCGTCATGGACGAGACCGATAGCGGCCTTGATGTCGACGCGCTGCGGATCGTGGCGGACGGTGTCAATTCACTGCGTTCGCCCGATCGTGGCTTCCTGATTATTACGCACTATCAGCGCCTGCTCGATTATATCGTACCGGACCAAGTTCATGTCTTGTCAGCCGGCAAAATCGCGGCATCCGGGGACGCCGACCTGGCAAAAACCCTCGAAAAGGAAGGCTACGACAAATATGCGGCGTAATCTCTACACTCGCTCATCCCGCTGCAGAGCGGGATCCACGCTCCAGTCATTCATTAAGAAGGATAATGACTGGATCGTGGCTAGAAAAGCTTGGATCCCGGCCTCCGCCGGGATGAACGAGAGGATGAAGTAGTGCCCGTTCTCAAACAACTCCCCCATCGTCGCATGGAAGCTTGGAAATGGACAGATGTCCGCCGCGCTGTTCAGGAAAGTGATCCCGGTTTGCTACAGGAAGCCACACCTAAAATTTCCGATTTGGAAGATTGGGACGGTTTCAAGAAGCCCTATGCCGGCCCCGCCGGAGACGGGTGCAGGCTCTCTATGTTTCATACAGACGGCACCTGGCGCATAAGTGTCAATGAGCACACCGATCTTAAGAAACCACTGGAAATCACTTATGCACAGCCCGGGCACTCCAGCCTTGAAGTCAATATAGATGACGGACATTCGCTGATTTTGATTGAACATTATAATTGCAGTGAAAAAGGATTTTCCAATATCGATATTGATATCGATCTCGGCGAAGAAAGTGAACTAACACGCATCATCATTCACAATGACGATTCCGACCATACACGCCTGCAAACGAGCCGAATATTTGCGCAAAACGGCGCAAAACTGAATCAATATATGCTGAGTTTTGGCGGGGGGATGTCCCGTCTTGAAACCCGTCTTTACGGTGAAGGCGAGGGGATTATTGCCCATATGAACGGGGCATACCTACTATCCGGCAATCGCCATGCTGATTTGACCAGTTTTACAAAGCTTGACCATCCGAACTGCCTAATTCGCCAATCTGTCAAAGGGGTTGTCACCGACAAAGCCAAAGGCGTCTTTCAGGGCAAGTTCCATGTCGAGCGCGACGCGCAGCATACGGACGCAGAAATGCGCCATGACGCGCTGATGTTATCTGATCGGGCCGAAATCCGCTCTAAACCGGAGCTGGAAATTTACGCCGATGATGTTGCTTGCGCCCATGGCAATACAATCGGCGCGCTTGATGACAACGCGCTCTTCTATATGCGTCAGCGCGGCATTCCGATGGCGCAGGCTAAAGCGCTTTTGACGGAAGCCTTTGTGGCCTCCGTATTTGATGATATGGAAGATGATGCGATGAAAGCCTCGTTAATGACGCAGATTTCCGAATGGCTGGAGACCTCCTATGGGGTTTAATGTTGAGGAAATCCGGGGGCAGTTCCCGATATTATCGCGCAAAATCAATGGCAAACAGCTTGCCTATCTCGATAACGCTGCAAGCACGCAGAAGCCGACAGCGGTTATCAAGGCAATGACCCACCAAATGGAAACGTCTTACGCCAATGTGCATCGCGGTCTCCACACCATGGCGAATGAAACAACTGAGGCTTATGAGGGCGCCCGGCAAAAAGTTGCCGACTTCCTCGGCGCGCCTGAGGCTGAGAATATCGTCTTTACCAAAGGCGCGACAGAAGCGCTGAATCTGATCGCTTATGGTCTATCCGACGAAATCGGCGAGGGCGATGAAATTATTATCTCCCAGATGGAGCATCACTCCAATATTGTGCCGTGGCATTTCCACCGGGAGCGTAAAGGCGCGGTGATCAAATTTGTGCCTGTACGCGATGACGGTTCGCTCGATCTGGATGCGCTCAAATCGATGATATCGAGCAAGACTAAAGTCGTATCGCTTGTGCATATGTCCAATGTACTGGGCACGATCAATCCGATTAAAGAGATTGCGCCCTGGGTAAAGGCCGCGGGCGCTATATTCGTCGTTGATGGCACGCAGGCCGCTGTCCATATGCCGATTAATGTTCAGGACCTCGGCTGTGACTTCTTTTGTATGACCGGCCATAAACTTTACGGACCAACAGGCATCGGCGCGCTTTATGGTACATCTGATATGCTCGAACGACTGCGCCCGTTTAACGGCGGCGGCGAAATGATCGAGGATGTATTTGAGACCCACATCACCTATAACGATCCGCCCCATAAATTTGAGGCCGGAACGCCGCCGATTATACAGGCCATCGGTCTTGGCGCGGCGATCGACTGGTACACCCAATATGATCCGGCCGAAATCCACCTGCACGAATTGGCAGTTTACAGCCACGCGCTTGACGGTCTTCGAAATATCAATTCGTTTCGCCTGATTGGCGATGCGCCGCAGAAGGGCAGTGTTCTTGCCTTTAATCTGGAAGGCGCTCACGCACACGATGTGGCCCAAATACTGGATAAATACGGCGTCGCTGTACGGGCGGGCCAACATTGTACGCAGCCCTTGATGGAACGCTTCGGCATCCACTCGACGGCGCGGGCCAGTTTTGGCATTTACAATACACTGGATGAGGCCGACCGCCTTGTCGAAGCGGTAAAAAAGGCCGCCCACTTTTTATCTTAAAATATGGTACTATATAGATGGAAGATATGACCGATAGACAAAGACAAGCTGAAGCGCTCGCAAATGCGCAAATCCCGGGTCTGGCCGAGGCGCCGGACGCGGAAAAACCTGCGCGTGATGTCATTGACCTGTCCGGCGCGCCAATAGATCCTCCGACACAGGAAGAACTCGAGCGCATCACAGCAGATGTAATCGGTCAAATCAAAACGGTTTATGATCCGGAAATTCCAGTCGATATTTATGAGCTGGGCTTGATATACAAAGTAGAGCTTGAAGACGACCGCACGCTCAAAATTGATATGACCTTAACCGCGCCCGGCTGTCCGGTCGCCGGCGAAATGCCAATGTGGGTTCAAGAGGCCTGTGAAGTTATTGCCGGCGTTCGCAAAGTCGAGGTTTCGATGACCTTTGATCCGCCCTGGACCATGGACCGGATGAGCGAAGAAGCCAAACTCGAACTGAATATGCTATAGGACTTGATGATATGGCAAAACCCCAAGAAAAACGTCAAAGACCGAAATTAGTGAGCCTGACCGATGCTGCTGCGGCGCGCATTAAAGAAATCCTCGATGAACGCGGGGAAGGGTATCTGCGCGTCGGTGTCAAAAATGGCGGCTGCGCGGGCATGGAATATGAAATGGACTATGTCTCCGAGATCGCGCCGCTTGATGAGCTGGTCGAAGACAAAGATGTTCAAATCGTCGTCGACGCCAAAGCTGTTCTATTTATCTTAGGATCGCATATTGATTATGAAGAGGCAGTATTGGAGTCTAAATTTACCTTCAATAACCCAAACCAGACCGATGCTTGCGGGTGCGGAATTAGCGTAACGATTGAACCAGCGACCGTGAACTGAAATCCCGCAAAATTTACTGTTTATCGGTAAAATATTTCACTGTGAAATTTCGAAATTTCTCATAATATCGGCGTGAAATCACCGGGCATTTCTCATAATATCGCGTTATTCCATAACAAAATGAAGATTAAGCGACATATTTAGCGCTTCACAATCACGCTTGAACCATGACCAAATAGACCTTGATTTGCTGTAATGCCGACTTTTGCGCCTTCAACCTGACGCTCTCCGGCCTGCCCCCGGAGCTGCCAAGTTAGCTCGCAGACCTGCATCAGGGCTTGGGCGGGGACAGCTTCACCGAACGAGGCGAGACCGCCGGACGCGTTGATCGGGAGCTTACCGCCCACGCTGGTGTCACCAGCGCGCAAGAGCGCTGCAGCTTCGCCGCGCTTGGCGAGTTGCAGGTCTTCAATCCAGTCAAGTTCAAGCGCGGTCGAGAGGTCATAAACTTCGGCCAGCGAGATATCTCCCGGGCCAATGCCCGCTTCTTCATAGGCTTTGATGGGCAGTGCCGCTCGGAACGATTGCGCGTCCATAGCGACAGCGGAATCCGTTGCAATATCCGGCATTTCAACGACAGCTCCGGCAAATGTCGGCGTTACGGTCGAAATCGCCGCGATACGCGGCGCATCGCCTTTGCTAATCTTCTTGGCATAGTCGACGCTCGAGACAATGATGGCAGCGCCGCCATCAGATGTCGCGCATATATCCATAAGCCGCAATGGATCCGCGACCATGGGCGATCCTGCGACATCTTCGGGTGTGAAGAGCTTTTTGTAACGGCTATATTCGTTGTGGTAGCCATGCTTAGCGTTCTTAACTTTGACAGCAGCAAAGTCATCCTGCGTATCACCATAAAGATCCATCCGGCGGCGTGCGTAAAGGCCGAAATAGGTCGGGTTGGTAATGCCGATATGAAAGCGCAGCCAATCCGGATCTTCAGGTCGGTAACCTTTAGCAGGGGCAAGAAAGCCTTTGGGCGTGGTATCCGCACCAACAACGAGGGCGACGTCAACGTCTCCTGAAAGGATCTTAGCGCGGGCAGCGGCGAGGGCCTGAGAGCCTGATGCGCAGGCGGCGTAGCTCGTATTGACTTCGGCGCCTTGCCAGCCAAGGGCCTGCGCAAAAGTAGCCCCGGCGACATATCCCGGATAGCCGCAGCGGACGGTACCTGCGCCCGATACGAAGCCAACATCGCGCCAGTGAATACCGGCGTCTTTAATGGCATCGCGAGCAGCCTTAACGCCGTATTTGGTGAAGTTTTCGCCCCATTTGCCCCATTGGTGCAGGCCTACGCCCAGGATTGCGATATCACTGCTCATGACGGGTCTCCTACTGGCTTCCACTTCCAGATCAGTTTTTCGCCGTCTTCATCCTCATAAAGTGGGTCCATCACGAGCTCTACTGGATCGCCAACTTTAATGTCGGCTGTATCAACGCCGCCAATCATTTGGCCCAGTATGATCATTTTTTCTTGCTCCAGCTCAACTGCTGCGATTGTAAACGGTACAAAGTTTTCAGGCGCAACAAATGGTTCGGGAGGCTTGTAGCTCGCATTGGTATATGACCAGATTTTGCCAGTGCGGGAGAGGGGAACCTCCTTGAAATTTTCGGACTGACAATCCGGATTGCGGCAATAATTACTTTGCTTGGGGAAATAATAGGTCTTGCAAGACGTACACTGGGTCCCAATTAAATGAGGCGCTTTCTCTTCCAGAGTATACCAACCTTCAATTGCTGCTGTTTTCGCCGTCATATGCCTGCTCTTGTCGACTTTCCGAATGATGTTCGAAAAGTGTTTATCCCAAAGTTCTAACCTTGGCTAGCCTCTATAGAGCGTGTAGGTCTGTGATATGAAACTTCACCATTCCCCCATGTCACCATTCGCTCGAAAATGCCGGATATTGATCCGCGCGAAGGGACTTGATGTTGAGGAAATTGTTGCGGCAAACGACCCTGAGAACGGCTACGCCTCTCACATTAATCCGCTTGGCAAGATTCCAGCGCTTGAACGGGAAGGGGCTCTCACGCTATTTGATAGCCCGCTGATCTGTGAATATCTCGACAGTCTCAGCAATCCCTGGTTACCAATCAGCGGCGAAAACCGCTGGAAAGCCTTCCGCCTACACCGGATCGGGGACGGCCTGTCTGAGGCCATGTACAATTTGCGCTATGAGACCGTCCGAGAGGAGAGGCTACACTGGCCAAAAATAATCACACGGCATGAAAATGCAATCAAAAATACGGTCGATTATCTCGAGACCATCGTCGATTATATCCCTAAAGGCTGGAGTTTTGGCACGATCGCTGTCATCTGCGCCCTCGACTATGTCGATTATCGGGGCAATCATCTGGATTGGCGTAGTCGGGCAGCTGAATTGGCCATATGGCATAAGGGGTTTGAACGTCTGGCAGAATGGTCCGATACAAACGATTACAAACGATAAAAATTGTTAAACCTTTTCTAACTATAATCCCTCATCTAATTTTTAGCATTTCTGACTATGTATCGTCGCGGGGCTCATAAATTATGGGAAGAGCGATGAGAATTGTTAGTAAAGTTCGGACTGCATTAACGCGCTATAAGGCTGATAAATCCGGTCAATTTGCGGTAATGTTTTCACTATTTGCCATTCCTTTAATGATGGCCGTTGGAATTGTAGTAGACTTAAATGTCGCCCAGAAAAACAAGACCCAATTGGCAGCTGCTCTCGATGCAACTGCTTTGGCGGCTGTCACAAAACAAAATGTTACAGAAGCAGAACGAATTAACTACGCCGAGACCTATTTCGCAGGGGCGTTTGAAGGTGCGGCTGATTATGATTTCAAAGTTGTTTCTGCAAAAGGCGACACAGTAGAGGTGGCGGCGACCGGATTTTCACCGGTGACATTTGCCCGCGCAATGGGCCGAAAGGGTTTGAAAATACGCGAAAAAAGCACAGCCGTTTTAACTCGGACAAAAGTAGTTTGTATTTTGGCCTTAAATCCTAACGGTATGAGAACCTTTTCCGTCACAAATCGCTCAACTTTCGAATCTCCGACCTGCGCAGTGCAGGTCAATTCCAATCATTCGCGCGCCTTACAGGTTGACAAAACATCCTCCGCGATTGCTGCTGACTTCTGTGTAGTTGGCGGTGTCGAAGGTACAGTTTCACCCTATGCTAATACGGAATGTTCGAAATTGGACGATCCATATAAATCCGTCAGGGCACCGGCTTCAACACCCTGTATAAGCCTTGGGATCAAGAAAAAAGACCTAGCGGCTATGACGACTGAATTGACCATGGAAACAGGAACCAGTGCGGAGGTGGTAGACGGTGTAACTTTATATCCGGGAACCTATTGCGGTGATATCAACATCAGTGCAGCAAATGTAAAGTTCGCTCCGGGAATTTACATTTTTGACGACGCACGGGTCAGATTTCGTGCGGGCTCTTCGGTCGTCGCCAATGAAGTTACATTTGTAGTTAAAGGCGCCCGATCAACGATCAACGTTGAAAAAGACTCGAAATTTGTTCTGACAGCGCCTCGAACAGGTCCATTTGCCGGGTTAGCCATTTTCCAAGATAGTGAAGACGAATTTCCGGGCAATAAACGCGTTCGCTCACGCATCAAAGGCGGCGCAACAATGGAAATTACAGGGACAATATATTTACCAGGCCAAGAAATTGAAGTTTTTGGCAGCAGTGAATATGGGAATATAACGCCGGCAACGGCCTATATTGGGTATGAAGTCCACATCAAAAACAACTCAACGCTTTCTGTACGGGTTGACCACACGGCCGCAGGTCTACCACCGGTATTGCCTAGAGCAGATGAAGGCGCCCGTATCGCGCAATAAATACTTTATTTCATAAAAAATTAGCTATCAAAACTTTGCTTTTATTTAGGAATTTATGATCTATTCCGTCCTGTATTGATCGGGTCATAGTATGAATTTTGGAAACTTTTGCATCACGGATACACTCCGTCGATACCGGAAGGACCGGTCAGGCCACTTTGCGGTCTGGTTCGCGCTCTTGGGACTGCCGCTTTTGGCATCGGCGAGCTATGTAATCGATTATAATAGGGCTTTGGATACAAAGGCGGATCTTAAAGGCGCGCTGGACGCCGCAGCCCTAGCCGCCGTTTCCAAGCAAAATATTTCTGAATCCGAAAGGGCGATATATGCTCAAGATTACTTTAATGAAAATTTTGCGAAAGCAAACGAGTTCAAACTCTCAATAGACAATAGAAGCGCAAAGAAGGTTCAGCTTTCAGCGACTGGAAGATCCCCGGTAACAATAGCGGCCGCGTTAGGTATCAAAGACATTGTTGTCTCTGAGGACTCCTCGGCAATTGTTACCAGCGAGAATGTTGTTTGCGTCATGACTCTCAATCCTGATGGACGGGAGTCATTTTCTGTTTATTCAGGCGCACGATTCCGGTCTCCAACTTGCGCTGTACAAGTCAATTCAAATCATCCCGAGGCTGCATATGTCAGCAGTGACTCATCCGCAGTCGCAAAGGACTTCTGTATCGTTGGCGGCGGGTCGGGATCATTTTCGCCCTATATTAATACCGAATGTTCGCCGCTTCAGGATCCCTATATCAACAAAGTTGCGCCTGCGGCCGGCCCTTGTGTAAGTCTTCTCGGCGCCAATGTCTCGGTCAAAGGGCCCACGATGACAATTGGTAACAATGTAGTTATGACGCCAGGGACATATTGTCAAAATGTCCGAGTCTCCGGTAAAAATGTGAGAATGCTTCCGGGAACTTATATAATGAAGGATACAGAAATCTGGATGCGCAACGGCTCAACATTGGATGCCGAAAGTGCGACTATTGTTTTGGAAGGAAAGTTCGCGCGCATCTATGTGGAGCAGGGGTCGGTCTTCAATCTGTCTGCCCCGAAAACAGGTCCCTTGGCTGGACTGGCAATTTTTCAAAACCGCGCGGTTTCTCTCAATGATTCCAACAAATTGCCTAATGGGTCATCGTCTATTAGCGGCGGTTCCAAGATGAGCATCGTCGGAACGGTCTATCTGCCGACCCAAACAATCGAAGTTTATGGCGATAGTGGTTATGACAATACGTCCCCGGCGACCGCCTATATCGGCTACAATGTCTCACTCGGAAAAGGCGCAAATCTTGCCGTCAAAGTCGATCATTCAACCGCGGGGTTACCGCCGATTTTACCAAGATCGGATGAGGGGGCCAGGCTCGTTCAATAATCCGAAAAATCAGCCGTCCACGTACAAAGCAAAACTCCACAAAATTGAAAATTCGCCGCAAAAACAGTGGCGGGCGGGGAGGGATTCGAACCCCCGATAGACTTTCACCTATGCCGGTTTTCAAGACCGGTGCATTCAACCACTCTGCCACCCGCCCGGATGACGATGCGGCATTAGGCGGTTTTATTTAGACTCGCAAGACCTTTAGGCCCAAAAATCCAAAATAATTGAACTCACCTGTCCGATAATTAATGCGGTTAGCTGTAACGCACCCTTGAATTGTCTTTTAAAGTTTAGACCTTATCAACCGTGAAAAATAATCGCTCATTAAGCCTGTTACCTAACCGGGATTTAAACTTACTTGTTTAGGTTACTACTCAGTGAAGGACCCAAGGTGCACCAAGATACCAAAGTCCAATACTCGAAATGGCGCGAAACAAAGGTGAGTAATTATGAATGTTGGTGACAAGAAATCTATCAAGACTTTTTCCAAGATCCTGTTGGGGATCGGACTTATAGGCGGCATTTCTGCCTGTACGACGACCAGTACGGTCAAAGTTGATAAGGCAGCGCCTATAACGTACAAGATCGGTGAGGGTGACTCGTCATATGCAGCTCTGACCCAACCTCAACCTAGCCCGGCTCCTTCGACTTCCATACCTTACACAGCGCCGTCAACGTCACCTCTTGCAGTGCCCAGAAAACATGCTGTGAAGCCAAAAGCGCCTCAGTCGGCTGATTTGTCAAACATTGACCGCGGGCTCTATGACCATATGAAGATTGGTAAACCTTATAAGGTTGCTGGTCAGTCTTATACGCCTAAACATAATCCTGATTATGACAAAATTGGCGTCGCTTCTTGGTATGGCGACAAGTTCCATGGCAAGCCAACTGCGAATGGCGAGGCGTATGATAAAAACGCCCTGACGGCGGCTCACAAAACTTTACCATTGAATAGCTACGTCTATGTTACGAATTTGGAGACTGGTAAGTCCCTAAAAGTGCGTTTAAATGATCGAGGTCCTTTCATTGATGGTCGGATCATTGATTTATCCGAAGCCGCCGCTGGCGCACTCGGGATTCGCGGCGAAGGCCTTGGACGCGTACGCGTTCAATATGCCGGCGCTGCACCGACGACTGATGCGGGAAAACCCTTTAAACCGGCAAAGCCAGCTCAAATTGCCGAGCGTGCCGCGCCGTCGAAGCATCCTGAAGCGCAAACGCCCAAGTCTTTCGAACCAAAGTCGCCGTTAAGCGCGCCGGTGCAACCCGTATATCGTCCGCTTCGTGACGGCGGAACTTCTCCATCTTATGTCGCTCAGCAAAATCAAGAGATTTTTCAAGTGCCTAACATAAGCGGTGAAGTTGACCAAAGCCCGTCTATCGCTTTGCCGCAATCGCGCAGCGCTGATGCCTATGATATGCCACCTATTCCGCAACCAATTGATGAAAATGTGGAAGAAGGTGTTGTGACCCTGACAATTAAAGGTCCTGTGCATATGGCAAATATCAAAACAAAAAAAGAAAAAGTCGAACTCATACCGGCTTCATATAACGGGGAAAAATAGAACAACCCCTTTACCGGACGCGCAAGCTATGGAAACAAACTGGCACGCTCATTGAGCGTGCTTTTTTGATTCTCTTACCTGCTTGGTTTAATAGGTTGTTCGGTGCTATTTTTTCGTTGGATTTCTTTTGTAATACTCCTCTCTTTTCCTTTAGGATCTGCGTTTCCACAAAGTAATGATGCTATCGGTTTCAATACCCCGGCACCCCATGTCATTATTATGGATTATGAAAGTGGAATTGTACTGTTTGAGAAAGATGCGCGAGACCCCGTAGCGCCGGCGTCAATGACCAAGATCATGACTGCAGAACTTGTGTTCGAGCGGCTTCGCAATGGCGGCTTAACGCTTGATACTGAATTTTTGGTCAGTGAGAACGCCTGGCGTAAAGGCGGCGCGGATTCAGGCGGTTCGACTATGTTTCTCGCGCTCGGTTCAACCGTTCGTATAGAGGATTTGTTACGCGGAGTAATTGTCCAATCCGGCAATGATGCTTGTATTGTGCTGGCTGAAGGCATTGCTGGGTCTGAAGTGGCCTTTGCTGAAATGATGACGGCCCATGCTCAAGACATCGGGCTTGAATCTGCAAGCTTCCGAAACGCCACAGGCCTCGACCAACCGGGCCACGAAATCAGTCTGTACGACCTTGCCAAACTATCCCGGCGGACGATTAGCGAGTTTAGCGAATTTTACCCAATGTATAGCGAAAAGTCCTTTGAATGGAACGGGATTAAACAAGGCAATAGAAATCCCCTTTTAGGAAGGTTTGATGGTGCCGATGGTCTTAAGACCGGTTTTACGAAAGAGTCTGGTTACGGTCTGGTTGCGTCAGCCCAGCGCGGAGATCAACGACGGATCGTCGTTTTTAACGGCCTGAACAGCAAAACCGAACGACGTAATGAGGGCATGCGCCTGATGCAGGCCGCCTTTGATAATTTTAAAGCTTATCAACTCTATGAAGCCGGGCAATCAGTGACAAAAGCTTCGATATATATGGGCCAAGCCAAAGAGGTCGAATTGGTCGTCAATCAAGATATTGTTGTAGGTCTGGCTAAATTGGTAAGACCGAGAATGACGGTGACGGTCAATACACAGACTGAATATGCGGCGCCGATCATGGAGGGTGACCAACTTGGCGAGTTGGTAATTACCGCTCCCGACCTTCCAACAACCACAATTCCGCTCTATGCTGCAGAAACGGTCAAAAGAAAATCTGCATTTGGCCGCGCGCTCAGCTCGTTGGTCGGTCTAATTCGAGGGTAAAATGCACGGTAAACTCATTACATTCGAGGGCGGCGAAGGCGCCGGAAAATCAACGCAAGCTGATCGCTTGGCGAAATTCTTAAACAAAGCTGGAATTGAAACGCTATTGACGCGAGAGCCGGGCGGAACTTTTGGAGCCGAGGCTATTCGCGATCTTGTACTGTCTGGAACACAGGACCGTTGGTCCGGTCTTACCGAATTATTATTGATGTATGCGGCGCGGCTTGATCACGTCGAGAAACTTATCAAGCCCGCGATTGAACGTGGTGTATGGGTTATTAGTGACCGGTTTGCTGATAGTTCGATGGCCTATCAAGGGCACGCGCGCGGACTGGGCAAAGAACGCGTCGAAGCTGTTCACAAAGCGGTTTTCGATGATTTTGAACCGGACATCACAATCTTGTTTGATATGGATCCTGTCATGGCCATGAAACGTGTAGAGACAAGAGGTGAAAAGATCTCCCGCTTTGATGCAGAGTCGATTGAATTTCATAAAGAGCTTAGAGAAGCGTTTAAAAAAATTGCCTCCGATAATCCTGATAGAATACATACGATTAATGCAGATGCCAGTATTGAGTCAGTTGAAACACAAATTCTCTTTGCAATTACACAGAAATACCCCGAATTAGCCGCTCAGCTTACGCGTGCGGACTGAAACAAAAGATATTCCAGAGGCTGACCGCGCAACCGGCTGTCCTCATCCTCGCGAGACTTACGATCTCATTGGGCACCAGCAAGCCGAAGAAAAGTTTATCAATAGTTTTAATAGTGGGCATCTGCACCATGCTTGGCTGATATCGGGGGCACCCGGGACCGGCAAAGCAACCTTGGCGTATCGAATGATCAGGCGGCTCTTGGGCGGTCAGTCACTTTTGAGCACCAGCCTTGATATTCCACGCGATGACCCGGTCTCTCAACGCGTGGAAAGCCTTGGTCACGGCGATTTCTTCCTCTTGCGCCGTTCTTATGATTTTAAAACCAAGAAACTCCGGTCTGAGATTCCGGTAGCGGAGACGCGCGAACTGTCTGAATTTTTTAGGCGCAAAGCGTCAGAGGATGGATGGCGGGTTTGCCTGGTCGATACGATGGACGAGATGAACCGCAATGCCGAGAATGCTATCCTGAAAACTCTTGAGGAGCCGCCCGACCGAGCGATTATTATCCTGTTAGCTAATAATCCGGGGCGTTTGTTGCCGACAATCCGGTCTCGTTGCATGCATGTTCAGCTGCGGCCGGTTCCCGAAGTAGAACTGCTGCCGTGGTTAAAATCCCGGCATAGCGATATCAGCGAAAATATTTTAAACGCCGCCGTCAAGCTCTCCCGAGGTGGTCCTGGCAAAGCCGTTTCATTGGTCCAAAATAGCGATAAAGTTCTTACTCCGTTAACGCGGTATATTGCTAGCCTAGCAAGCTCAGACGCTGTCTTTGATCAGAAAGTGGCGGCAAGTCTAGCGCCCATAGGTGCCAGAACTGAGCGCACATTGTTCTGGGAGGCATTGCAGGATATACTGCAATATCAAGCGCGGTTTGCGACAACCGGTCAATGGGACGGGGCGTTTAAACCCCTTCCGATAGAGAAATTGCCGCAAGTTTGGGAAAGGCTCTGGCAAAAAGCCTGTCATCTCCAAAATAGAGAAGCTGCCCTAAATATGGATAAAAAGTCCGTGATGATTGAGATGTTATCCTCTATAAGGTCAGCCTGAATATTATAGGGGATCCCCATGCCAAAAATTCATGTTGTCCGAAGCGCGCAAATCAATGCGCCCGTTTCCAAGGTTTACGATATCGTCTCTGACCTTGGTCAGTGGACACCGTGGTCACCTTGGTTGATCATGGATCCGGATGCCAAAGTTGATGTAAAAGACGGCGGGAAATTTTACCGCTGGGAAGGCAATCGCGTCGGAACCGGCACGCTGGAAGTCATCTCGGAAGATAAAAATCAACGCGTTGAATTTGATCTGAAGTTCTTGGCGCCTTGGAAGTCCGAAGCTAAAACCTGGATGCAAGTTGAGCCAAACGATGGCGGCACCAAGCTTAGCTGGTATATGGATAGTTCACTGCCGTTTTTCATGTTCTTCATGAAGAAAATGATGGTCGCTTTTATCGGTATGGATTATGAGCGCGGTCTTAAAATGCTTAGAAACTACGCTGAAGACGGAAAGGTTCATTCAAGCCTGAGTTTTGACGGCGTTCGCGATTATGCCGGAACCCGTTATGCCGGTATTCGCCGTAAGATCAGCACAGATGACATTGAAACGGCCATGACGGAAGATTTTACCGCGTTGGGAGAGTGGACGGGACAAGGCAATGATGTCACGAAAAACGTATTCTGCATTTATCACAAATTCGATATAGTCAAAGGCGTGGTCGATTATACCGCCGCTGTAACTTTTGATGAGTTACCAGAGGATATCCCCGAAGGATTTGTCACGGGTACGCACACACCAACGCGGCTTTTAACCGTAACCCACACGGGCCCATATGAGCATCTGGGCAATGGCTGGACGGCTGGCATGTATATGCTTAGAAACAAAGAGTATAAGGGCATAAAGCGCTATCATCCGTTTGAAACCTATGCCAATGACCCGCATTCAACCGATCCTAAAGACCTCATCACGCACATCAATTTTCCGGTGAAATAGACTGCGGTATGTTTGTCGATAGTCACGTTAATCTTCACGGCGATAAATTTGCGGGCGAGTTACCGCAGATATTTGAACGCGCCGAAGCGGCCAATGTCTCGGCGATGTTAAATATATGCTGTAATATCAAAGACGTAAGTGCTACGATTAAAGTGTGTGAGGGGCGAGACAATTTGTGGGCTAGCGTTGGAACTCATCCGCATGATGCCAAAGATAATCCCGACATCACGGCCGCCGATCTGTTGGCTCATACGGATCACCCCAAAGTAATTGGGATTGGCGAAACAGGCCTCGACTTTCACTATAATTTCTCCGACCGCACACCGCAGCTCCATAATTTTCAGGCTCACATTGAGGCTGTTAGGGAAAGCGGTTTGCCGCTAATCATTCATTCGCGCAATGCCGATATCGAAATGGCCGAGATTCTTACCAGAGAAATGAAAAAAGGCGAATTTAAAGCGCTTCTCCATTGCTACACTTCAGGTGAAAAATTAGCGCGCACGGCCGCTGAACTGGGCTGTTATTTCTCCATGTCAGGCATCATCACGTTCAAAAATGCTCATGAAGTCCGGGATATAGCGTCCTGGCTGCCGGAAGACCGGATTATGATTGAAACGGATTGTCCTTACCTTGCGCCGGTACCGCATCGCGGGCGCCGCTGTGAGCCCTCTATGGTGCCTTTGGTAGCTGAGAAACTTGCTGAAATACGCGGCTGGACTATAGAAGAGACTGCGCAGAAGACCACAGACGCCTTTTATATTTTCTTTGACAAGGCTAAGCGGCCGGCATGACGCTCCGCATGACGATATTGGGCTGCGGTTCATCTGGCGGTGTACCGCGAATAGGCGGCGATTGGGGCGTTTGTGATCCGCAAGAGCCTAAAAACCGGAGAACACGCTGCTCTGTGCTTCTGGAGCAGTGGAAAGGGGAGGCTGAACCGCCTCAAAAAGAACGCACAATGATATTGGTGGATACATCGCCGGATTTGCGCGAGCAGCTCCTAAAAACGGCCACAAAGCGCCTGGACGCGCTTCTGTTTACGCATGAGCACGCAGATCAAACCCACGGCATTGATGACGTCCGGGCGCTGGCATATCGCATGGGTCAACGCATTCCGACCTATATGGACGCCCATACAAAACCCCATGTGGTCGATCGATTTTCCTACTTGTTTGAAAAACCAGAAGGCCGCGTCCATCCGCCAATCCTCGACCTCCAACCTTTACTAAGTGACGGCGAAACCGTTAGAATAGACGGCCCAGGCGGCGTGATCAAAGCAGAGTTCTTATCTGTATCCCACGGCCCAACTGCCTCAGGCGGATTTCTATTCAATGACAAGATCGCTTACACGCCTGATGTCTGGGGTGTTTCGGACAAAATTGTGAAAAAACTCAGCGGTGTCGACGCTTGGGTGATCGACGCGTTGCGCTACAATGAACATCCAACCCACGCTCACGCCGATCGTGCTATGAAATGGATCGCCGGATCAGCCGCTAAGCAAGGTATCTTGACCAATCTTCACATCGATATGGATTACCAAACTTTGTGTGATGAGCTACCGGGACAACATTGCGCGGGATTTGACGGAATGCAAATAACTGCATAAATACAGTAATATAGATAGATATCGTGATTTCATTACTTCTCATAATAAACATTATGCGAATAGTTCAATAAAGGTGAACTGACCTTCAATTTCGTGTATAGTTCCTAAGTAGCAAGTCTCCCCTAAGTGATTTTGTAAGTAAGAACCTTGGGTCACTGTCAAAATCGATGAGAACCTGCTAAAAGACCCGAGAATCAATTTGGGAACATAATCATGACCGATAAAGAACCAGCCGCTGAGACAGATATCACCAAAGCTTGGGCCGCGACACAGGACCAAAAAGGTAAAGCCAAAAAACTGCGAATTTTTGCGATCCTGTCTTGGGTTGTCGCAATTGGCACTGAGATTTTTGCAGCTATTATGGTCCTTAAAAACAAGTTCGATGAAGGCAATCTTGCCCTCTTGATCGGCTTACTTGTTGTCATTGCCGTGTTCGCAATAGCCGGCAGCTTGATGTGGAAAGCTTCAAATAAGCATGATCCCGCTAGTAGAGAAGAAAAATTCAAGTTTTTTGTCCAAAATCAGCTGGGCGCAATTATTACAATCATCGCCTTCCTCCCTCTCCTTGCTTTGATATTCCTAGACAAGGACATGGATCCTCGGACCAAAAAAATTGCAGGCGGTGTTGGTGTGGCCTTAGCAGCGCTCGCCACTGTAATAGGTATAGATTTCAGTCCGCCATCAACTGAGCAGTACACGGAAGATATGAACGCGTGTGCTGAACAAATTAAAGCCAATGAACCAACAACAGCTTGTTCGCCTGAAGTTGCTGCTCAAGCTCAGGAAATTGCTGAGGATTCAGAGCTCGTTGCTGCTGCAACCGGCGGTCAAGACGTGGTTTACTGGATCGCCCCTAAAGCCGGCAAAGAGAAGTCAGACTCAGCTCTCGTATTTCACCTTTGCTCTGACGTGAGCCCCTTGCGAGGTAAAAATGTCAATCAAGGAACCGTCACCGAAGCCTATGCTCAAAATGCGACCCGACTCACTAAGCAAATCACGATGGAACAGCGTCAGTGCGGTTTTGCTGCGGAGTAACTTCAAATTTCCTATCAGGATTAAGCACAATAATAATTAGAAAATGATTGGTCCCCTCTCCTGTAACCGGATCATGGCGTTTGCCGGCAATGGCCCTGGTCCTATCGCTGACCAATTGCTTGCAGATATTGGCGCAAAATTTATTTGTATCGAGTGACCTGATAGTCGCTAGCACGAAAATCAGCTCTTTAGAGTAAACGAAAAAAAAGGCCGCCGGATTGGCAGCCATTAGATAGTTTAAAAGTTTCAACTATTTATATTTGAAACCTGCTGTGACGCCATATGTGCGCGGTGTTCCGAAAACATGGACCTGTTTTGCAAAGGTTTCAAATGGCAGGGCATCAACAGTATATTTGTCGTCGAGCAGATTATTGCCCCAAAGCGCGATATAAGCTTCGCCGCCTTCCATATCAAATCCCATGCCGATCCGGGCGCTAACCAAGTTTTGATTGGTCAAATATAGGAATGGTGTGGTTTCGGCTCTGTCTTTGTGGCTGTAATTCACATTACCAAAAAGGCGCTTATTTGTTCCTATGTCACCATCATAATTAAGAGAGGCACTGTAGCTCCATTTCGGCGTGCCCTGTAATCCGTCACGCGTTACCGGCGCGATGGCAGGGTTTGGTGAGATTAACGGTACAACATCGCCTTTAACGTAAGTCACCGCGCCGCGCGCCGTCAGATTGTCTGTGAGAGCAACTTGACCGTCAGCTTCGAAACCTTCGATTTCGGTAGGAGAGTTCACAATGGCACGCTTGGTAGATATTACCGGGTCAATACTGACCGTTACTTGCTGATCAGGAATGTCATAATAAAAACCTGCAGCGTTAAACTGAACCGAGGACGTCGCATACTTTACGCCAACTTCATAGGCCGTGATATTCTCTGGCGCGAACAAGAAATCTGGCCCAACGGTCGCTCCGCCTACTGGTAGCTGAGAGGCACTTGCATTAAATCCGCCTGATCGGAAGGCTTCAGAATAGCTCGCATAGAACATCATATCATCTGATGCATCAAATTCGATGATCGCTTGCGGATCAAGGCTATCAAAGCTCTGTGAGCCGGACTGCGGTAAGATTGGGTTGCCAAGCAGGTCAGTCGTATCGCGAAAGAACGGTGAGAAGTTCTGCTGGAAACCGTCTTTAGACTCATCTGAGTAACGAAGTCCGCCAATAAGCCGGATGTCATCATTTACATGGTAAGTCGCTTGTCCGTAGATTGCGACAGCTTCAGTTTCAATATTAAGAACATTGCCGGTCGAGAGACGGACTTGGCTCAAAGAATCTGCCAGCAAACCTGCATAGATCCCCGCGAATACGCCGGACTGCGCGGCGCTTTGTGAGGCGACGCCACCTAGTGAGCAGTTAGCTTGGAAAGCTGGCGGGAGGTTCGGTAGCCCAGAAAGGATCACGCATCCATTACCCGGGGCCGCAAAACCAAAGGCCGGCGCTAGGATATCGAGATAGTCCTGCGCGTCACCAAAATTCCCTGGGCTCTGTCCAGTGCCCGTCGATTCATCAAAGTAGAACAGGCCTGTGGTATATTCGAGATCCCCATCCATAAAATCCCCATTGAAAGTCGCTTCCAAGCTATATTGACTGTGACCATCAACTGTTGGTGACCGGCCTCCATCCGGAGATTGAAATAAGCCGTTAATCGGCGACCTAGGTATAAAGTTAGCATAATCTGCTCGAACTTGCGGCCCGTTCGGGTTGAAGGCGAGCAGATTAATGATCGACGTTGATGCAAATCCGTTGATGCTTTGAAGGCCGGGCGCTGGATTAACGTCGGCATTCAAAATGCCCTCGATGATTTGCGGGTTTGCTTGCGGATTGAGCTGAACATAACGTTCACTGTCTTGACCACGCCAAGCACCCTGTAACTTCATCCGGTGATTTTCATTGAAATCATATTCAAGCTTGGCGCTAAGTCCTTTGTTGATAGCATAGCCATCGCCAGTAGTCCCTGTCGGGTCATATTCTTCAATCCGCTCGTCAGTTGCGCCAACAATAGCGTTTGCAAATAGCGATGTCGGCGTATTGATATCAAAAGCCTGATAGAAATATGGCTCATTTGTGGAATCATTGTAATCACCAGCGACTTCAAAATAGGCATCGTCTGACAGCTCGACGCCAATGGCGCCCCGAACGCCGAATCTTGTGTACCCGGCAAAGTCATTGCCATCCCCGAGATTTTTCACCCATCCGTCCCGGCTGTTATTCTGAGCAGAAACGCGGATGGCAGCCTTGTCCCCAAGCGGCATATTGACCATACCGTTGACGCCAAGTGCCCCGTAATTACCAAATTCGCCTTCTAAGCTAGCTAAAGTCTGTGTTGGATCCGGACGCGCAGAGATCAAATTGATGGCACCGGCAACTGCGTTACGGCCATAAAGTGTTCCTTGTGGTCCTTTAAGGACCTCAACACGGGCTAAATCTGGGGAGTCAAAGGCCAGTCCAACGACTTTACCGAGATATACTCCGTCTGTGTAAACTGCGACTTTATTATCAAGGCCAAGCTGCGGGTCAAAAGTACCAACGCCGCGAAGGCTGATCCGAAGGCCGTTTGAGTTCGCGGCAGCAGGGTAAGTATACAGTCCCGGCGTATATTGGGCGATGTCTTCAAGGCCTTCAATTCGGTAATCTTCAAGGGCGCTGGCGTCAAATGCCGCAATCGACATTGAAACGTCTTGCAGCGTTTCCTCTTTTTTGGTGGCGGTGACAATGATCTCGTCAAGTTGCGCGTAAGCGGGCGCGCTCATCGCAAAAAGTGATGTTGTGACGGCAAGTGCTAAATAGCGCTTTTTGGAATTGGATAGGACCATGGTTGTCTCCCCTTTATGAATCCCCGGATTATTTTATGAATATCAACTAGGGTATTTTGAAATGGCGCGCAATGCAGTCGTCGCAATAAAATCGCGATTTACTGCGCGTTTTTATCAAAATTCACTGAAAAATGGTCGTTTTGCGTAGTTATGTTGCATTTTTGTTACGCACTTTGCGCCAAGCGCATAATTCAAACTAGTGGAAATGAATAGTCAGATTGACCTTATTTCCAGTCAAATAATGGGCGATGAATCTCTGGAATTTTATCATATTCCCCGTCTGGAATGATCAATCGCTCTTGGTTATCATAATTGACATAGTCCCGGAACCAGGGCCGCTGAAAGATCAACGTCAAAACCGGGCGAATTTTGTCTTTGGATTTATTAGCCATGCCCATGTGTTGAACCCGATAATCCATTAGAAAACAGGAACCAACTGGAACGACTGGATCCTGTTCCGGCATTTTGTTGGCGATATCAGTCGGTTGTAAATGCGTCCCTTTGAAAAGCCGCGTGGCCCCTACTTCCTCATCCATATGAATAAGGGGTAACATAACAGAGGTCGCGAATGGCGGTGATTTGACGCCGACCTCGGGAAATAATGCGTGATGATCTCTATGCCGAGATTGATTTTTAGCCCCCGGCAACGATGTAACGGCGACGAGACTGCCAAGAATAAGCTTATCGCTGAGCAGTCGCTCGAGCACCGGCATTATTGTCGGAGGTGCGTAAAAATTTGGCTGATTTATGGGACCCTCAACGGACAAGGTGATCATAAATCTCTTATTGCCGACGCGAAGAGAGTCTTTGGGCCGCTTATCCTGAAAATATTCGTCATAGGTTTCGAGCAAATGCTCATGGCAATCGGCCAGCATCGATCTATCCAGAGCATTGCTTAAGAGGACAACGCCCTGCTCTTTATAGATTTTCGCCGCTAATTTTGCGTTTTCACGGGTGCAAACGCCCAGATCGCGCTCTAGGTCAGAGAATTTCACTTCGGGGAAACCCCCTACTTTGCGCGAATGCTCGAGCGCGTCTTTATTAAGTTTGGGAATTTTCACAAATTTTTGTTCGCATCGTTGTTCGAAACCCGCCAACCTTTCTTCTTCGGAGGCTTTGAAATATGCCAATGCAAGTATCTGAGATTTTCGGTGATTGCCGTGAACTAGTCGATCAAGCACATCCAGTAGGCTGTCAGCGCGTTTCAATATGTTGCGCCGGATCGTCTTCTTCAGCTTATCACCGCATTTCCTGTAATGACGAAATTCAATTATATATTTGATGACTCCCGCAAATATAGCGGCGGGCAAGGCCTCGCGCATTTTGCCTGCTTCGATAAATCCTTGTTCGGCAAAAACCCTAATATAGGCATCCAGGTGCTTTCGATCGCGGGCGCTAGTCGACGATGTTTTTCTGGCTGGATTGGTGGTTAGCGCATCAAAAGGTCTAAGACAGCCGCTAAATTGAGAGTGTAAGGACAGGCCAGCGGGCCCCCATACGGCGTCATCCCAGTCAAATATACTGATCGTTTCATCATCTCTTGCCGCCATATTAGGGGGACGAAGATCGCAATGATTTATCGTATATGGCAGACTTGAAGCCCGAGCTAAGAATGGCTGTACAACAGGTTCTAGATCCGCGAACAGGTGATAAAGGCGATCTGCTCTCTTTGGCCCAAGAAAGTATTTGGCGCTCGCCAAATTCGAGTTTTTATCTTTCGGTTCGACGATGAGAAAATCTAGAAACTCTTGGTAAAGCGCAGAAATCTCAAGCTTTGGAAGGCAACCCGCATCAAACCCCTCTTCTATAGCACGGGCCTGTAAGCGGGCATAAGACGGCAATACGGTACTCATATTTTTGGTGCGGGACTTAAGTTCTGTCCCGCCGTGATCCTCAACCGCCATTACCGCCAACTTGGAATTTGATGCGGCGACTTTCGGAACAGAGCGATCGAACAATGTGGAAATATTCACGGCGGATTGTACTTTTCGCGCGCCGTCACTTTTGATTTGCTTCAAATAATAGACCTGCCCCTGCTCCATAAAACGCCAAGTACTAGCCCATGGATGCTTTACCAGCAGCTTGGGCGCAGCAGAAGGAAAATTGGCCTTTACCCAATTTTCGGTCCGTTTATCGAGAGAATTAGAGCTTGCCCCCATTAGATCCCACCAAAATATAAAATTGAGCGGTCTACGCCGCTTTTGTTTATTCAGCCGAGATAATAGGCAAAATAGGTTTCAAAACCGTAACTAGGGCGGGATTCGCGTTATTTTCGCTTAATTAGGGTAGAGCGTACGGCCCATGAGCGAGAGAAGTTCTATTTTTGCGGCTTCAACGCTGGTTGCTGATTTGACTTGATTTAGTTTGGCATCCAGCAATGATTGCTCAACCGATATGACGTCCAGTATCGTAGCCAGTCCAACCTCTTTTTGCCGGCTGATGGTTTGGAAAGCGTCATTTGCGGACCCAATTTGACCGACATATAGTGCATTACTACGTTCTGCCGCATGAAGATTGGCCCAGGAGCGTTCAATCTGGGTCTCAACATCGGACATTGCATTCCTGATTTCCATGGTTGCTCGTGACTGTGCTAACAAGGCTTGCCGCTCTTTTGATTTGTTCTCGCCGCCGCTGATTAGTGGAACATTAAACCTCAGGCGAACTTCAGCCGCGGAGTCTCTCGCAATCGTGTTTGTCTGCCCTTCAGCGCCGCGAAGGCGGGCATGAAGGGAGAGATTGGGTTTGCTTCCGGATTTCGCTATATCCAGATTATGCTGCGCGGATTCCGCTAATATCTGAGCTGCGACAATATCCGGATTGCTGTTCAGGGCAGCCGTCTTAACTTCGTAAAGTGATTTTGGAATTACTAGATTAGGCGTTGGTAGCAGACCCGGCGGAGCTTGTCCGACAAGATTTTTGAATATGCTTTCGCTGTTTTTAAGCTGCGCATCAGCAAGTTCATATTCGACCATCACCGCTGAAAGCCGCGTTGCAATCAAAGCTTTGTCGGCGATCGTATATTCGCCATTTTGAAACAGGATTTCGCCGCTTTGACGCTGGCGTTCTAAGAGAGCGAGATTGTCCCTGTATATTTTCAATAGCTCACGATTTTTATAGACGTTCAGATAGGCCAATGCGGTCTGTTTCGAGAGATCAATTTCGGCAGCGGAGAAATTAGAATTCGCGGCTTTGACGCCTGCTTCGGCTGAGCGCTTTTGAGACTTTAATTTTCCGCCTTGATAAAGTGGTAGTGACATATCCAAAGATGCCGCTCTGCCGATTTGAAACTCCGAGTCTGTTCGGTCAATAATATTAAATACAGTTTCGGTTTGGGTTGCGTCTAGCTCTGCATTGAAATCCAGCCGTATCCGTTCTTGCGACTTAGCTTGTTCCAATAATTCTTGCGCTTCCCCAATCCGATATTGCTCAACCGCGAGTTCTGGTGAGTTGTAATAGGCGTTTTTAAGCGATTGCTGCAATGATGTCTGGCCATGAGCGGGTGTTGTCCGCGTCGGTGTGCTCTTATCTACGGCACGTCCGTTATACTGAACAGGGGTCGCCGGAAACGCACTTATTATTGGTGCATCAAGCGCGTAAGTATAGGGCTGCACAGGAATAGAATGCTGAGCTGGAATGCGGGGTTGATCGAGCGCATGAGAAAGCCGTCCATGGGAATAAGGTGCGATCGGCGCATTTTGTGCCATTTTCATCGTACCGCGTGAGGAATAATAGCCTCGAAACTGCGCGAAATTGTTAAGCTCAATATCCGATTGAGTTTGGTATCTGCCAGCCGGAGCTTCAAATTGGTTCGGAACGGCCGCTGCCTGCCTTTGGTCAAACGAACATGCGCCTAGTAAAAGACACGCACTTAGACCGGCGGCTAACAATTTACACCTCATTGTCCGTCCTTCATTGTATAGCTCAGCGCGTTTCGGATCGGAGAGAACAAATAGTTCATCACCGTTCTTTCATTGGTCTGAACAAAAATGCTGACTGGCATACCAGGTGTCAAAGCCACACCTTGCAATTTAGGTAATTCAGAATCTGGGATGGCAACATTGAGATCAAAATATGGTTCGCCGGTCGTTTCATTGGCTAATACATTAGCGGATACAAACTCTACAATGCCGACGACTTCTAGCGTCTTGTTTTGATCCAATGTTGAGAACACAACGCGAGCAGACTGCCCGACAAAAACCTGATCAATATCGTCCGGACTCATTTGCCCGCTAATTATCAAATTCTCATTTTGAGGGACAATTTGTAGAATCGGTTGACCGGAGCTGATGACCCCGCCTATCGTTGTCACAGTCAGATCATGAACAGTTCCCGAAACTGGCGCGAATAATTGAACGCTATTTTTCTTGGTCAGTGATGTTTTCAAGGATTCCTCAAAGCTCCCGGCTCTGGTCTGTGCGTCGCGAAATTCGGTCAATATTTCTTCCTGCCGCCGCCTGTTAAATTGAGTGATCTCATCTTCCTGTTGAAATATTGACGCAACAATATTTTGTCGTTGAGACTCTATCTTCGCCAAACGATTTTCCAGGCTGGTCATATCCCTTTGCAAGTCCACAATTCGGCTTCTCGAAACGAGCCCCTGCTCTAACAATCTTGAATATTTTTCATGCTCTGTTCTGACAAGGTTATACTCCGACAATGTAAAGCTACGCTCGGAAACAAGTCCTTTTTCTTCGATTTTAAGCTTATCAATATTGCTCTCGATCTGCTGGACGTGGCCATATGCTGCCTCTTGCCGCGCTTGAAATAGCTGGCTTTGCCCGTCCATGGCCGCTTTTACTCTGGGATTAGATCGAGCTTGACGGAGCGTTATTGGCCAATCGATTTGGAAGCGGCCGGCTCGCTCAGCGTTCAAACGCGCGATTAGCGCTTCGTTTTCGAAATATTTGATTTCCGCGGCCGTTACATTGGCACTCAATATAGTAGAGTCTAGAACTAATAATGGCTGTCCTTTTTCAACAACATCACCCTGAGTGACAAATATGTCGCTTATAATACCGCCATCGAGATGTTGCACCGTTTTAGGCTCGCCTTCGACGGCAATCTTTCCCGAAACAATGACGGCGCCTTCTATTTTCGCAAAATAGGCCCATCCCCCAACAGCCAAAACCAAAACCGCAACAAATATATAGCCCAACTTCAAATAAGACGAGAGCGATTGAAAAGACAAATCAGCGGTCGACCGTAAGTGTTTGATTTTTTTACGTTTTTTTGTTTTAAGATGTCGCACAGGGACGACATCTTCAGATTTGTTTGACCATCCATCTGTTTGTGGCTGCTGTTCTAAAGCCGTCGGATCCTGATGAACCATCTCTTGATGTACGGGCTCGGCTTGCCATGGCTGATTATTCGAGGCCTGCTGCGCGAATTGCTGCCTGAAATTGGTTTGTTGTTGTCCCCCTGCAACATTACCTCCAGAAATTTGGCTTGGGCTTTGAACTTCGCCAAGCGATTGGCGAACACCTTGGATTTGACTGTGGTCTTGAGGGTTGGACGGCAATATTGGATCGACTTGTGGTGCACCGGGGTTAATGACGCCTATAGTTTGGTAATCAGGCGCCGGACCGTCCGGTACATATGGGACAGCTAATTGCCGGGATGAGTTCGGATTGCTCATAATTATGCTGCCCCTCTATTTTGGGCTGCATATGGGTTTGTCGGACTCGGAGGCACTGGCGGACGCGGATTGGGGTTCTGATTATGCTGAGCGGCATTTGCTGGCCGATCTGATACGCTGCGCCTTGGGTTTAGCACTTGTTCTTTCGACCCAAACCGGACCTGTGAACCGCTGCGGAGGATGAGCACTTTATTTGCGGATTCCATTGCGCTTTTACGGTGCGTAATAATCACAACAGTCTGCCCCTGCTCTCTCATTCTCGTTATTGCATGGGTCAAAGCTTCGTCGCCTTCGGCGTCAAGATTTGAGTTCGGCTCATCAAGCACAACAAGCGGTGGTTTCCCGAAGGCAGCGCGCGCCAGTGCGATCCGCTGTATTTGTCCGATCGAAAGGACGATTCCGCTTTCGCCAACGCGGGTATTATAACCTTCCGGGAGCGATAGTATGAGTTCATGCACGCCTGTTGCTTGAGCCGCTTCAACGATGTCGTATAGGTTCACATTACGCCTAAATCGAGCGATGTTCTCCCCGATAGTGCCCTCGAGCAAGGACACTTGTTGCGGCAAATACCCGATATGTTTTCCAAGATCATCCGGCATCCATTGATCAAGTGATGCCCCGTCAAACCGGACATTTCCGACCTGAGGCTTCCAAATACCAACCAAAAGCCTTGCCAAGGTTGACTTACCGGACGCACTCGGGCCGATCACGCATAGCGCGTCGCCGGGGACTAATTCGAACCGGATACCGCGAAGAGTTGCTGTTCGCGCACCCGGCGGACCAGCTGTTAGATTATCGACTTTCAAATGACCGCGGGGCGTTGGCAATGGCACCAGATTGCGATCTTCCGGGAAAGATTTGAAGAATAATTTTAATCGTTTTATGGAGCTTTTGACCTGCCGATATCCACGCCAATGACCAATAACCATTTGAAGTGGAGATAGGGCGCGGCCCAATATGATTGAGCCTGCTATCATCGAGCCGGGAGAAAGTTCGCCTTTAATGGCGAGCGCCGCGCCCAGCCCTAGGATTGCTGATTGCAAAAACATCCGAAATGCCTTGGAAAAGGCCGATGCACTACCAGCAATATCGCTGGCTCTGAGCTCACCATCAACACCGCCGGACTTAATCTGAGACCAACGATCAGCTAGGTCGCCCGCCATCCCCATTGAGATGATCGTCTCAGCATTTGAGTGGCAATGCTCGGAGAAACCTTCACTTTTACTCTTATTGGCCTGAGCCGTTTCTTGTTTATTTCGGGTCGAAATGTCCGCCATATAGGCGATCGCTAATACTAGAAGCGCGCCAATAACGGCGAAAACGCCGAGCACCCAGTGAAACATGAAAATGACGGCAATATATACGGGTGTCCAAGGAATATCGAAAAAGGTCACCGGTGCCTGTCCGGTTAAAAACTGTTTGACCCGCGCAAGATCAGTTAACGGTTTCCGTTTCACGGCGGCTGATCCTAGAAGGCCCTGCTTTAGCCAGACCTGAAAGGTTCTTTCTTCGAGCTGGTCCGCAACATAGTTACCGATCCTGACTAACAAGCGAGAGCGTAGAAAATCGAGGATTCCCATGAACGCGTAAAGAACGACCATTAAGACGGTTAGTGCTGCTAAAGTCGACATGCTCCGACTGGATATGACACGGTCATATATTTGGAGCATATAAATGGGCCCGGTCAACATGAGAAGATTAACAAAGAAGCTTAATATTCCAACGCCCCACCATACCCGCCGGACAGATAAAAAAGTCTCCGATACGGGGGATTTTTCAGTGTCAGTTGTCACATTTTGCTGTTGGCTGGACATAGAAAGCAGGCTTTAGGATTCGAATCAATTAACGTTGGTTAACCATGAATCCGCTGAAAGTGTTTACACTTTGATAATTGAAGCCTTACCCATGAAAAAGCCGCCTCTCCGAAGACAGGCGGCTCTTTATTCTAGCTGGTTACGATTTTACATCGCTGCGTCGAAATCATCCATTGCAACAAAATCGTCGACCATGGCTTGGTTGGACATATCTGCGTCCAAACTAAGCGCGTCGGCTCCGGTGTCCATATCTTGATCAAAAGATATGTCCATTTCCATCTCGGCGCCGGTGTCGTTCTCCGCAGTAACAGAAACAATTCCGTCGTCGGAGAAAGAGACATCCGCGTCGTGATGCGGGGCCGAAACCAGGTCGCCCATGGCGAACCAAGCTTGGTCGCCTTGGAACCAAATCCCGTCGATTGATGACAAAATGTCATAACCGCCGTCGCCTTTAAAGACCGATACAGTTCCGTCATCATTTTTGACGAAATCATAGTCGTTTAGACCGCCTTCATAGTTGACCTGGTCATATTCGGCTCCAGCTCCGTAATAGTCAGCTTCTCCGGTAAGCGAGCCGTCAAAGAAATCTTCGACACCTTCTGTACCGTGGTAGACTTTTACACCACCATCGCCGCCGTCGCCGGACCCGTTACCAGACCCTTTACCGGAACCATTACCAGAAGCATTTCCGGAACCTTTACCAGAACCGTGGCCAGAACCTTTTCCTGATCCTTTACCAGAACCGAAACCGGAACCTTTGCCTGATCCTTTACCAGAACCGAAGCCAGATCCTTTGCCTGATCCTTTGCCTGATCCTTTACCGGAACCTTTACCAGAAGCTTTACCAGATCCTTTACCAGAAGCATGGCCGGACCCGTTACCAGACCCTTTACCGGAACCATTACCAGAAGCATTTCCTGATCCTTTACCAGAAGCATGGCCGGAACCTTTTCCTGATCCTTTACCAGAACCGTAACCTGAACCTTTGCCTGATCCTTTACCGGAACCTTTACCGGAAGCTTTACCAGATCCTTTACCAGAAGCATGGCCGGAACCTTTTCCTGATCCTTTGCCAGATCCTGGCGCTACATATGGATCAGCATAACTTGTGGCATCGGTGCTGCCCCAGTCATACCAATCAAAATAGTTATTTTCGTCTGACATTTTAGATCCTCCTACAGATTTGCCATCATGACTTCGCTTGATTGGAGAAAGTTGAGCAATTTGTGTGCCAAGAGCGCGATTATAATTGAATAAAAGTAGAAACAGGGCTGGGAACGTATATTATCAGGGGAATTCTGGCTTTTCAGGGGTTTTGGGGAAAGCTTGGAGCCAATCACTTACATCAAAAGCGAATGCCGTCTCAAATTGTAACAGATCGATATCCGGCGGCAAACTCACTTAAATTTATCTTAAACTTACTCGATTATATAATGTTTGAACCTGCGGGGCACCGCATAACAATATGAGCGGAAGTATAATGAAAGCCCATGCGCTTACACAGCCTCAAAAAGGCCCGGACTTTGTCGATGAAAAACGCGCTGACGAAATTGAAAATCTGACTCGCAGAATTTTTGATACGGTTCCAACACGGATCGCATTTCCAGGTGGCAAGAGCCGGTCCGTATTTATTGCGGAAATTAAAGGCGAGACTTATGCTTTTGCTAAACGTGGTAACAAGTTCGACGCGAAGGTCGAATCTTCAGTTCTAAAAGCGCTTTCCCCGTCCGGTTTGGTCCCGGCTTTTATAGCGCGAAATGGAAAATGGGTCGTGCAGCAATGCTTATTCGGTAAGCGTCTCCCGATTTTGATCGATGAGCAATCTGACCTGTCCGAACGGGTAACTATGGTCAGTGATGCTTTGGAAAGCCTATATCAAATTCAGCAAATTGCTCATCGGGCTCGTTTGCAAAGTAAAGTTCCGCGACTGGGTGTCGTTGATGGCTGGATTGACCACAGGATTGGCGCCGTCGATAAAATATCAAAGCTATTGCATATCTCGCCGCCGATATTGCAACGCAAGGCGATCAAAAATATATTTGATGTTCGCCAAACAGATTTCGTCAAATGGGACGCTAGACCCGGCAATGCCCTTGTCGAAAATGGGCAATATCGTTGGTTCGATTGGGAAGATTGCGGCAAAAGATGCGCGCTTGATGATTTAGTCTGCTTTATCAGCGATGAATGGACCAATATAGACGCCAAATCAGAGGTTGTGATCCTGAATGAGTTTATTCCGAAGTTCGGAAAAAGAATGCCGGCTGACAAGGCGCTTCAATATTTCTTTGTTGCTGGATGTTTACAGCTTTCATTTCGACTAAAATTAGCGGTGGAATATCGAACCCGGGATAATAAGTGGTGGGACCGCGAACATTGTCTAAAGGGCGACAAAGTTGGTGTGACAGCGTCAGAAGTGACGCGCCTATGCGATCGAATGATAAATTGGGCTGAAAACCTCGAAATATTAAAACCCTATGCTGACTGGGCCGAGACGGTAAAAAAGAGTCTCAACCTATAAACTTCACAACTGAGTCTATGGACTAGGCGCCATTTCCTCATCAGAAGGCCCATGGATTTTCCTTTGACCTGGTACGCGTATATCAGCGACTAGTTCCTGAATATGCTCCGGCGGCGCAGGAGTTAACTTGGCGACGACCACTCCGACCATCATTGCCACCCACATAAAGGCAAAGCCGATCCCTTTGGGCGAAATGCCAAGCAAGTAATTATCTGGGTTACCGTTCCAGAATTGGAAGTAACAAATATAGACAAAAGTTGTTGTCATTCCCACAATCATTGCAACAATGGCGCCCTCCCGGTTAAATCGCTTCCAGAAAACACCCAGGAAAATCACCGGGAATAAGGAAGCCGCCGCAAGTCCAAACGCAAATGCAACAACTTCTGCAACAAATCCCAATTGATCGACATATATGCCCATTAAACCCGCTAATCCGACGGCGCCAGCGGCCGCGAATCTCGCGACCCTGAGTTCGGTCTTATCGTCCATGTCCTTAAAAAATGTTCGCCGGCATAAATCGTGAGAAATTGCCGAGGAGATAACCATCAAAAGTCCCGCCGCAGTCGATAGAGCGGCTGCTAGGCCGCCCGCGACCACCAGGCCAATCACCCAATTGGGAAGCGCTGCAATACTGGGATTGGCGAGGACAAATATATCGCGATCAATCTCTGTAAGTTCATTTGCTTTACCGTTGCGATATTGCATTTTGCCGTCGGCGTTTTTGTCTTCAAACGTCAGAAAATCTCGATTTTCCCATTCTTTAAACCATTCCGGAACAGGTTTCTCGCCCCTGTCCGTGATGACCTTGGAGGCGGTTTCATAGTTTTGTGTGGATGAAATATAGGTCGCTTCATTAACTGTATCGACAAAGTTTAGCCGCGCAAATGAAGCTACGGCCGGCGCTGTCGTATAAAGTATAGCAATAAATAAAAGCGCCCAACCCGCAGACTTACGAGCTGCTTGGGCCGATTTAACCGTGAAGAAACGGATAATGACGTGCGGCAGTCCTGCTGTGCCAAACATTAAAGCCGCCGTAATACAAAACAAATCAATCTTGCTCAGGCCGGACTCGGTATATTTTCCAAATCCTAGGTCTGTCACAACATTGTCAAGCTGCTGTAGCACGCTGACGTCGGCTCCTTTCACATCCGACACGAAACCTAATTGGGGGATCGGATTGCCCGTAATAATCATCGAAATGAAGATCGCCGGTACAGTATATGCAAAAATCATTACGCAATATTGCGCGACTTGGGTGTAAGTAATGCCTTTCATCCCGCCGAGCACGGCGTAGAAAAATACGATGCCCATGCCGATAAGAATGCCTCGATTGTAGCTAATATCCAGGAAACCCGAAAAGGCGACGCCGACGCCTTTCATTTGGCCGGCGATATAGGTGAATGAAACAAATAGCGCGCAAACAACCGCAATAAGACGCGCGGTTTGCGAATAATAACGATCGCCGACGAAATCCGGAACTGTGAACTTGCCAAACTCTCGCAAATAAGGCGCCAGAAGCAGCGCTAAAAGCACATAGCCGCCCGTCCATCCCATCAAATAAGGAGAGCCGCCATATCCTGCAAAAGCAATTATACCTGCCATAGACAGAAACGACGCAGCGCTCATCCAGTCGGCGGCTGTGGCCATACCATTGACAGTTGGGTGCACATCGTGCCCGGCGACGTAAAAATCGCTTGTGGAGCCTGCGCGGGCCCATATGGCGATGAGGATATAAAGCCCAAAGGTCGCAGTGACCCAAAATATTGTCCAAGGATCAACCACGACTAGCCCTTGATCCCAAATTTTTTCTCATACTGGTTCATTTTGCGGCAATAATAAAAAATCAGGATAACAAACACATAGATGGAACCGTTTTGCGACATCCAGAACCCCAAGGGCGCGCCAAAGAACGAAAGATTATCGAGGTGTTCTTTGAATAATATCCCAGCGCCATAGGAGACAAGAAACCAGATTATCAGCAAACTGATTGTCAATCGAATTGTGGCACGCCAATATCCGTCCTTATCCGGGCCGGAATTCAGTTCCGTTGATGACATATTCTCTCCCCTATTTAAGCTAGCTAAGCCCGACTCCAAATCTTTGCAAACGATAAAAAAATGGAAAAGAGGCTATTTAACCGCCTTCCCTATTCCCAATCGGATGATATGGTTGGTATATGAGTCAGGCCGTCGAAGATTTTGATCATTGGATCCGTACTGAATTTGTGGAATTGAATACGGCTCTTGAAGAGCAATATTTTGCGCAAGAATATCCCGGAAATGTCGTCGGCGTCGGTGATAAGATTAAAGGCAAGTTAGAAAGTCGTGGCCGTGAGCTGATCGCCCCGCTTATCGCTGAAGGCAACACAGAGCGCCAATTTGACAAAGCCTTTGATGTATTAGGAAATCTTGGATTGTTCTTAGCCGCCCTCCGGCGCCATGAGCTCACCAATCCGGACCGCGAAGCACGTTCGCCTTATGATGATTGTTCGGCCCTCGGCATGCATATTGCTGCGTCGATGGGCGTCGTCCCACGCTTCGTAATGGCCCATTTGTCTACGCATAATCGAGCCATCGGCGGCAAGCCAAAGAGCTTTACATCCTTACCAGACGAGCAGTTGTTTAATCACAAGAATCACTTGGCCGTCATGGCGTTCAAACGCGCCGGATCGGCCTTGATGAAAATATCGAAGATCGGGATATCGTCGCCTGTGGCCATGGAGCTCTTAAGTAACGCCAAGAAAGCACTCGAAGAAGTTGCAGTTCATAATAAACAGCTATTCGACAATCTTGATGTTGATCGATTTTATTTCAGCGTTCGTCCTTATTTCAAGCCCTACCGCGTCGGTCGCAACGTCTATCGCGGAGCCAATGCCGGTGACTTTGCGGAGATCAATCAGATCGATCTATTGCTCGGGCTGTGCCGGGGCAATGATCCGTATTACGCGCAAATACTTGAAGAAAAGATCCTTTACATGGTGCCGGATGATCAGGTCAGCCTTAAACAATGCCTTGGAACGGCTCCTTTACTCGATGAAATTGTTGCCTTGGCGCCAAAATTTAAAAACAAAGATTGGTTCATATCATTATGTGCGCTTTACCTAGAGGTTTGCAAAGCCCATGGTCGGACCGCCGTGCAGCATCATAATATGCTGGTCGAGAAATTTATAAATGGCCCGTCTAAATCGGTTCCGGAACCCGATCTTAAACAAGTCACAGCCAGCGGCCCGCCGCTTGAAGAGCTCATTAATGCTCTGGAACATCTGAGAGATTTGCGAGTTGCCGCGCCGAATGTTGATTATCACACAGCCCATGCTGAGCTTGATTTCCTGAGAAGTTTATTGAAATAAAGTTTAAATTCAAAGACTTATTTATTCATCCTACTGTTGACCAGTTCGTCAACAACTTCCGGTTCGGCCAATGTCGATGTGTCACCTAGATTATCAAAATTATTCTCGGCAATTTTGCGCAAAATACGTCTCATGATTTTACCCGATCGTGTCTTTGGAAGCCCCGGAGCAAACTGGATGAGGTCCGGCGCGGCAATCGGGCCAATTTCTTTGCGGACATGGTGAACTAATTCGCGGGAAAGTTCCTCGCTAGCGTCTGTTCCCGCGGTAACCGTCACATAGGCGTATATTCCCTGCCCTTTAATGTCATGCGGATATCCGACAACAGCGGCCTCAGCCACAACAGGATGAGACACTAGCGCGCTTTCAACTTCCGCCGTGCCCATGCGGTGGCCAGAGACATTGATAACGTCATCGACTCTGCCAGTAATCCAGTAAAACCCGTCGGCATCGCGCTTACATCCATCACCGGTAAAGTAATTCCCGGGATAGGCGGAAAAATAAGTGTCGATAAATCTTTGGTGATCACCATATACAGTCCGCATTTGTCCGGGCCAAGAATTCTTGATGATCAAATTACCTTCAGTTTCGCCGTCCAGCTCATTGCCCTCTGCGTCCACTAGGGCTGGCTCAATTCCGAAGAATGGGTGGGATCCGGCGCCCGGTTTCATCACGGTCGTGCCCGGCAGCGGAACAATCATCGCCGCGCCGGTTTCGGTTTGCCACCATGTATCAACGATTGGGCAGCGCCCGTCCCCCACAACATGGAAATACCATTCCCAAGCTTCAGGATTTATCGGCTCTCCGACCGTTCCTAGCAACCGAATCGTTGATCTGCTTGTCGCATTTACAGGCCCTTCCCCCTCACGCATCAGCGCGCGAATGGCGGTTGGCGCCGTGTAAAACAATGTTACCTTGTGCTTGTCGCACACTTGCCAGAATCGAGATGCATCCGGATAAGTGGGAATGCCTTCATACATAACCGTTGTGGTGCCGTTTGCGAGCGGCCCGTAAACGATATAGCTATGCCCTGTTACCCAACCAACATCGGCGCTGCACCAGTAAACGTCGTCCTCTTTAAGATCGAAGACATATTCGTGGGTCATCGACGCCCAAACCAGATATCCACCGGTAGTATGGAGCACGCCTTTAGGTTTTCCGGTTGATCCCGACGTATATAGAATGAACAGTGGGTCTTCAGCATTCATCGGCTCAGCTGGGCAATCGTCTGACACACCATCAGCGGCTTCATGATACCAGACATCGCGGCCCTCTTTCATGGCGACATCCCCTCCGGTTGCCTTGACAGTCAGGACGGTTTTAACAATCCCCGCTATGTCACAAGCCGCATCGCAGGCCTTTTTAAGCGGGACTTTTTTGTTGCCGCGCAGACCTTCATCAGCCGTGATCACGAATGTGGAGTCACAGTCGACAATACGGCCTGCCAACGCTTCAGGACTGAACCCGCCAAAAACCACTGAATGCACAGCGCCAATACGGGCACAGGCCAGCATTGATAATGCAGCTTCAACGATCATCGGCATATAAATTGTAACCCGGTCCCCTTTTTTAACGCCCAGCTTTTTCATGACATTGGCAAAGCGGCAAACCTGTGAATGAAGTTCCCGAAAAGACAAGGTTCTGGAAATGGCCGGATCATTGCCTTCCCAAATAATAGCAGGTTTGTCGCCGCGCATTGCCAAATGGCGGTCGAGGCAGTTCTCAGTGACGTTTAGAACCCCGTCAGAGTACCAATTAACATGAAGATCAGCCTTATCCCAGCTAACATCTTTGACAATCGTATAAGGCGACATCCAATCAAGGCGTTTGCCTTGCTCTCGCCAAAATCCTTCTGGGTCAGAGATCGATTGTTGGTAGAGCTCTTTATATCCGGCGGCGTCTAAATTGGCATTTGCCGCAAACTCCGCTGGGACCTTATAGGTTTTTAGAGCCTCATTCATCCAAATTCTCCGGGAAAAACTAGTAAAATCATTGCTAAAGAGAAAAGCGCCTGCCCTCAAGAAAATTATCTTGACGATTAACTGAAACACAGGCAAATGCGCCCGCACCAATCACATCGAAACGTGCGGGTGTGGCGGAATTGGTAGACGCGCCAGATTTAGGTTCTGGTATCTTAGGATGTGGAAGTTCGAGTCTTCTCACCCGCACCATTTTTTAATCAATTAAAATAAACCACATGTCCATTGTCGCGAAGACTATCGGCTAGTGTTGCTTCGGCGAGTAATGCGGCTTTTCGGCTTTTAAGCGGATTAAGGTGCCTAAAGGCCTGATTTTGCAAAAACATGCCGTATTTGCGGACGTAGCGATTGGAAACGTTTTTGGTAATCGGGCGTCTGCGACCGCAGATGCATTTGAAATTTATATCCGGACCATAACATGATTTGTGCTGCTCAAATCGGCACTCTGGCTTGTGGACGGACTGGCCAACATAATAAAACTCGCATCCATCATGGATTGGGTAGTCCCAATCCAGATGATTATTCTGGTCCTGAACCTTGTGCGGAGGTCGTCCCATAGCCTCTCTATCGAGGCGGATTGCGTAAACATAATACGGCATAATTGGTCACTATTTAGATTTTGGTCTTTTTTGGCATAGCAATTATTGATAAAGCGGAAATATGAGTAATTCAGCAAAACCAAATTCCCAGGGCTTTAAAAGTTTCAAGGCATTTTACCCATATTATCTTTCCGAGCATCAGAATCTGACGTGCCGAAGACTACACTTTATCGGAACGGCATTGATCATCGCATTGTGGATATGGGTCGTCTTGACACAGAATTGGTGGTATTTATTGCTAACGCCTGTTTTAGGGTATGGCTTTGCTTGGGTAGGCCATTTCTTTTTCGAGCATAACAAGCCGGCGACGTTTAAACACCCAGCCTATAGTCTTCTCGGTGATTGGGTGATGTTTTTTGATATTCTGCGCGGAAAAGTCTCGATACTTCGCTAGCTTTTGACGGCTATCATCGGCGCTTTCTTTAATGTCCAGCCCATCGCAATAAAACCTGAAATCAAATTAGCCGCCGCGATTCCTATAAATGCGCCTCTGATACCGTCTAGTTTGACACCGATATAAACAAGCGCGATATATAAAATCAGAGATCTGATAATCGTGTAGATTAATCCAAATTTGGGTCGTCCGAGCGCGTTTAGTCCCGCGGCACTGACGAATACAAAACCATAAGCAAAAACTGTAATAGGAACGATATAAAAATAAGGCGTCGCCTTGGCGATGAGCTCTGGGTCCGAGTTAAATTGCCCGACAAGCCACGGACCTATCAAAGTCAAGACCAAGGCAATCATAGTCCCCCAAATGAAACTTATCCAATAACAGGCTTTAAACGTTGACCGAACCCGATCTGTTAGGCCTGCTCCGCCGTTTTGCCCGGTGATCGCGCCTATACAAGCCGACAATGCATATAGAAGTCCAACGGAGATTATCTCCAACCGCATTGTTAACGTAAATGCTGCTACGTCCACGGTCGTCAGGTTCTGAGAAATGATAGCAACCCCGATTGCCGTCGCTATCGGTACGATTATATTTGTACCCATGGCCGGAACGCCCACAGCCCCGATTACCTTTACAGCGTTACGAAAAGAACGGAGCGAAAATTCTTTAAAATCAATGGCTTTTCTAAGAATAACGGTCAGATATAGGCCAAAGATAGCCGCTATACTATTACCCAAGACGGTCGCAAGCGCAGCACCTTGTACTTCCATGCGCGGGAAAGGTCCGATTCCGTAGATTAAAAACGGATCTAGAATAATATTAATTATTGCTCCGAGAATCATAATCGCACTAGGAAGTGCGGCCTCCCCGCCCGCGCGTAGTACATTATTGCACATCATTGCTATGGAAACGATGACTAGCCCGGGAAAGGAAATAACTAGATAATCGCGCGCCATTACGATCACAGCCGGATCGTTATCGTTGTAAAATTCGAGCATGAAGGGCATACCCAAATACATGATTGTCACCAATCCGGTCATGACTAAAAGCGCGAAAACAATTGCAGATGCCGCGTGCCGCCGCGCCCTTCCCATCTCATCTTGACCGATTGCACGACTAATCGCGGACATAGTTCCCGCACCAAGACCTATATTGGCTGAATTGCCCAAAAATGTCAGCGGAAAAGCAATACCGACAGCGGCAAGCGCCCAAACACCAAGATCCGGTCGGGCCTCATCAGTCAAATTTCCTAGATACCAAGTGTCAACGAGACCGGCGGACATTAACGCGACAATTGCGATCGCAAACGGCCCAAGCATACGTAAAACATGCTTGGGAATTGATCCTTGTGTTAAATCAACTTTTGCTCCAGCCACAAATTACCTATGTGACGGCGCGTAAGCTGCCAAGGTGGCCATTTGAATGATTTCTGATGCAGTCGCGCCAAGCCGGCAAATCTGAACCGGTCTCTCAAGACCTGTCAAAAACGGACCTAAAACCATAGCGCCACCGACAGATTTCAAAAGTTTGGTGGATATGGACGCCGAGTGAATCGCTGGCATTATCAAGACGTTAGCCGAACCTGTTAATCGGGAGAATGGATAGGTCAGGCCATGGAGCGGATCTAGCGCAACGTCAGCGGAAATATCGCCCTCATATTCAAAATCGACGTCACGATCGTCGAGAATGGCCACGGCTTCTCTGACTTTCTCCATACGTTCGCCAACCGGGTTGCCGAAAGTCGAATATGACAACATTGCGACCCGGGGCTCAAAACCAAATTGCCGAGCAAAACTTGCCGTCGTTTCCGCGATATCCGCCAAATCTCGGGCGTTAGGTAGCTCTGTGATATTGGTATCAGCTATAAATAATGTATGACCCTTATTAATGACCACTGAAACCCCCATAGTACGCTCGTCCCTATCATGTGATAGTACCATCCGAACGTCTCGAAGCGCCTTATCATAACTGCGCGTTACGCCTGTTACCATGCCGTCAGCCAAACCATGATGCAACATCAAGGAAGAGAAGATATTGCGATCATTATTGACGAGGCGCTGCGCGTCTCGGCGTAAAAACCCTTTGCGCTGTAGCTCTCCGTATAGAGTCTCTACAAATTCGGCGTTGCGGTCGAATAGTCGCGCATTCAAAATCGTCATACTCTCTGTATCTTCAATACCAAGCAATTCCATATTGTCGCGAACCGGTTTTTCCCGGCCGATCAAAATTGCCCTGCCAAGGCCTCTTTGCTGAAAGGCTTGGGCGGCCCGAATAACGGCCGGTTCCTCGCCCTCGGCAAAAACAATAGTTTTGGGTTCGTCGACGACTGAGGCGGTAATCCCCTGCAATAGCGCCGCTGTCGGATCCTGGCGCCGGGCAAGCTGGCGTTTATAAGCGTCCATATCTTCGATCGGTTTTCGGGCAACGCCCGTGTCCATAGCCGCTTGTGCCACATATGGCGGGATTTCCGATATTAGCCTTGGATCAAACGGCGCAGGTATGATGTATTCAGGGCCATAAATAGGGCGTTTGCCATGGTAGGCTGCAGCTACTTCTTCGGGAACATCCTGTCGGGCCAAATCTGCCAGCGCATTGGCGCAAGCCAATTTCATTTCCTCATTTACGTTTCGGGCCCTAACATCAAGTGCACCCCTGAAAATGTAAGGGAAACCCAAAACATTGTTAACCTGGTTCGGATAATCTGATCGGCCGGTTGCAATAATGGCGTCATTCCGAACGGCTTTTATCTCTTCAGGAGTAATCTCCGGATCGGGATTAGCCATAGCAAAAATGATCGGATTGGCGTTCATCGATTTGATCATCTCTTGAGAAACGATTCCGGCAACTGAAAGGCCTAGGAAAACGTCAGCGCCCACCATGGCTTCTTCCAATGTGCGCTTATCTGTATCGATTGCATGTGGAGCTTTCCACTGATCCATCGCTTCAGTTCGGCCTCGATAAACAACGCCCTTACTATCTAGCACGATAGCGTTCTCATCTTTGACGCCAAGGCGTTTGATTAACCCAAGAACCGATAATCCCGCGGCGCCTGCGCCGGATAGGACAACTTTCATATCTTCGAATTTGCGGCTCGTAAGATCAGCCGCGTTTATCAACCCGGCGGTTGCGATAATTGCAGTGCCGTGCTGGTCATCATGGAACACCGGAATATTGAGCTCATCGCGAAGTCTTTGCTCGATAATGAAGCATTCCGGTGATGCTATATCTTCGAGATTGATACCCCCGAATGTGTGGCCAATTCGGCGGACGCATTCGATAAATTTTTCGGCGTCTTCTTCTTCAACTTCAATGTCAAACGAATCAATGTCTGCAAAACGTTTGAAAAGGACGGATTTACCCTCCATTACAGGCTTAGAGGCCGCCGCACCCAAATTGCCCAGCCCTAAAATCGCGGTTCCATTCGATATTACGGCGACAAGATTGCCCTTAGATGTGTAATCATAAGAGAGATCTATATCTTTTGCAATCTCCTCGACGGGCACAGCTACGCCAGGAGAATATGCAAGCGACAAATCTCTTTGCGTGGCCATTGGCTTTGTCGGCAGGAGCGAAAGTTTGCCTGGAACGGGTTCCGCATGAAACTTTAGGGCTTGCTCGTCCGTGATAAATGTTTTGCCAGCCAAAGCATTCTCCTAGAGTAGAAAATCAACGGCCTTGTTAACCGCTAAACATTGCTCTTCATAGCTTTATATTAGGGAATCATGGAACTGAGAAGGCTCTGTACGCCAACCTCGGCGCACAAATTTTCAGCATGCACTTATTCTCTGTTACAATTTTGGGCGAAATTTCGCCATCATATCCCAATCATATTTACAGAATTGAATTTCTGTCGACCTTCTTCAGCTCTGCTTTAAAAGCCTCAATCAGGTTAACAAGGAGGCACTTGTGAAGAAGATTGAAGCAATTATTAAACCATTTAAGCTGGATGAAGTGAAAGAAGCGCTCCAGGAAGTTGGACTGCAGGGTATGACGGTGGTTGAAGCCAAGGGCTTCGGGCGACAAAAGGGTCATACGGAGCTTTATCGCGGCGCAGAATATGTCGTCGATTTTCTGCCAAAGTTAAAATTAGAATTGGTCGTAGCCGATGACCAAGTAGAAGGCGCACTAGAAGCTATCCAAACAGCTGCCAAAACAGGGAAAATCGGAGATGGAAAAATTTTCGTCTCCTCAGTCGAACAAGCCATACGGATACGTACGGGTGAATCTGGAGAAGCGGCTCTATAGCCGTACCAAACGAGGGAAAGGGCAGTAAAATGTCAGCAGAAAAAGTATTAAAACACATCAAAGACAACGAAATTGGATTTGTTGATCTTAGATTCACAGACCCGCGCGGTAAGATGCAGCATGTAACTTTTGCTGCTGATATGGTGGATGAAGACCTTTTTGAAGACGGAACTATGTTTGATGGTTCGTCAATTGGTGGTTGGAAAGACATCAATGAATCCGACATGGTACTCCTGCCGGACCCGTCTACAGCGAAAATGGATCCGTTTTACCAGCAAGATACGCTTGCATTGTTTTGTGATATTTTAGAACCGGATACCGGTGAAGCTTATAATCGCGACCCGCGCGGAACCGCTAAAGCGGCTCAAACCTATATGCAATCAGCCAAGGTTGGTGATCAGGTTTATTTCGGTCCAGAGGCTGAATTTTTCATTTTTGACGACGTACGATGGAATACTGACCAAAATATCACAGGCTACGAGATTGACTCTACAGAGCTTCCGCAAAACACCGGAACCCATTATGCGGGGGGCAATATGGGCCATCGTCCGGGACCTAAGGGTGGCTATTTTCCGGTTCCGCCCATTGATAGTGCGCAAGATATGCGAACGGAAATGTTGACGATTATGGATGAGCTTGGACTACGTCCCGAGAAACACCACCACGAAGTCGCGCCAGCTCAGCATGAGCTAGGAATGAAGTTCGCAACTTTGTTGGAAATGGGCGATAATATGCAGCTTTATAAATATATTGTGCACAATGTGGCTCACGCCTACGGTAAAACCGCGACATTTATGCCTAAGCCTATGTGGAATGATAACGGCACAGGGATGCATGTACACATGTCGATTTGGAAGGACAAAAAACCATTATTTGCCGGAAATGAATATGCAGGCTTATCCAAACAATGCCTTTATTATATCGGCGGTGTGATTAAGCACGCCAAAGCGATCAACGCATTCGCCAATGCTTCAACGAACTCGTATAAGCGCTTGGTTCCCGGGTTCGAAGCTCCAGTTATGCTGGCCTACTCTGCCCGGAACCGCTCTGCATCAATCCGGATTCCTTGGACGGCGTCGCCAAATGGTAAACGTCTCGAAGTTCGCTTCCCGGATCCTGCCGGCAATCCTTATCTAACCTATACAGCCTTGCTGATGGCTGGTCTTGACGGGATTAAGAATAAAATTGATCCAGGCGATCCAATGGATAAGGATCTTTACGATCTTCCTCCGGCGGAAGCAGCTTCAATTCCTCAAGTTTGCGGTTCACTCCGCGAGGCGCTTGATGCGCTGGACGGAGATCGTGATTTCCTTAAAGCCGGCGGCGTTTTCGATGATGATCAGATCGACGCCTATATTGATCTTAAAATGGAAGAGGTTCACCGCGTAAATATGCACCCTCACCCAGTAGAATTCGATTTATACTATAAGTGCTAGTGCAAAATGTAAAAAGCAAGAAGGCCGGGTTTGACCCCGGCCTTTTTTATTGCACCAATTTAGACTTGGATTTCACTTCGTGAAAACATTTGAGTTTGCCATCGGAAATTACAACATCAAGTGCACTTCCCAGTGTCTTCCGCCCTTTTAAAATATTTAGAAAAAAGATGCCGTGGTTGCCTTCAACAAGCGCATGTTTGATCTGGACGCTTATATTAGGTTTAGACACACGCGTCAGAGATATCGTTTCTCGGAATTTTTCCGGGGCTTTTTCACCAATATAAACTCGCCCATCCCCAAATGTCGCTGAGCCGAACACCTCGACGTCATTGGCAAGTTCCATCAATTGTGACGGATCTCGCGTCTCGAGAAAATGATTGAATATCTCAAATATGTTCTGTGAATTCATTTCGCGCCCTGATAAAAATAACTAATGCCCGAAGGCACATTAGCATAACATTTCAAAGGCAAAAACCGCTTTCTAGCGCTTATCCCAAAATTATTGAAATCACTGAATTAAAAGCGGCTCGAAGAGTCATTATCACGGTCGCCTTGCAAAGCTTTCATCAAATCGTCAGCGGACATTTCTTTCTGCGGATCGGTTTCGCCGTGCTCAAGCGCCAGGATCGGAGCGTCATCTTTCTCATCTGGCATATCGTCATCAAGAATGACGCGTTGTAGGCCCGTAACCAATCCGGCGCGAAGGTCTTCCAGATCTAATGTTTCGTCAGCAATTTCGCGCAAGGCCACAACCGGCGTTTTGTCATTGTCACGATCGACAGTCAGGGTTGCGCCAGCAGAAATACTGCGGGACCTGTGAGATGCCAATAATACAAGATCAAAGCGGTTAGGGATTACTTCGACACAATCTTCAACAGTAACGCGAGCCATGCAGTCTCCAATAAGGTATAGCGCAAAAAGGGCGGCAATCGCCACCCGGATTCGAGGCGATATAGGATGAACAGCGTTGTTATGCAAGTAATAAGTTGGACAGAATTCATAGCTCTTTAAAGCGAATTACAGGTTTATTTAAGCGCCTTTTGTGATAGAAAGCTGTCTTAGTTTATACAGGTTTCAATCTTGTTTTATCACTCCCTCGAAAATCCTAAAAATACGGCCGGTTTTAGCGAGGCTTTGCTGGCCAGTTTGGCGCCGGATGGTGGCCTGTGGATGCCGGATAAAATTCCGACATATTCCCTCCAACAAGCGGCTAAGCTAGCGGCCCTATCTTTCGCTGATTGCGCGGCTGCGTTAGCTCGCCCATTCGTGGACAAGAAGTTCTCTGATGATGACCTGCAGGAAATCTGCCGCGACGCTTACGACTATCCCCTGCCGCTCAAAACGTTGGCGGGGTACGAACTTGATCCATCAATTCCGGAGCTCCGCGGCGATGAATTTATCCTTGAATTATTTCATGGCCCTACTCTCGCTTTTAAGGACTTTGCGGCTCGCTTCATGGGTCGTGCAGCAAGCCACATTATGCAAATGTCGGGAGAGAAACGTACTATCTTAGTTGCGACGTCTGGCGATACGGGCGGGGCTATTGGCGACGCATTTTTGCATCAGGATGGCATACAAGTTTTTATCCTGTTTCCCAATAGCGGCGTTAGTAAAGTCCAGGAACAGCAGCTTACAACAATCGGCGGCGGCAATGCCAATATTCATGCAATAGCAGTTGATGGTACATTTGATGATTGCCAACAGATTGTCAAAGATGCGTTTGCCGACGAGGAATTGTCTGAGACATTTAACTTGATGTCCGCAAATTCGATCAATGTCGGCCGGGTCATTCCTCAAAGTTTCTACTATTTCTGGACCAGTCTCCAACTCAAAGCAGCTTACGGCGACAAACCAATTGTTTATTCTATTCCTTCAGGAAATTTGGGAAATTTAACTGGCGGGTTGATAGCCAGGAAAATGGGCGCGCCGATTGATCGTTTCGTTATTGGCAACAACATGAATGATCCATTTGTAGAATACTTGGCAAGCGGTAAATATTCGCCCCGCCCTTCAGTTCCGACATTATCAAATGCCATGGATATTGGTCGTCCCAATAATTTTCCCCGTATTCTAGATTTGTTTGATGGCGACTATGAGGCCATTCGCAACGTGTGTTGGGGGGCGTCGTTTACGGATGAACAAACTGAACGTCACATGCGCCGAATTCACGCTGAAACTGGCTACATTGTGTGCCCCCACACATCAGTCGGGCATATGGCAATGCAGGCATTTTCAGACGGACTTGACCCAGATTTTATCAAAGTCACTGTCTCGACAGCTCACCCAGGAAAGTTTGCAGATAGTGTAGAGCGCATATTGAGAATGGATTTAGACCTGCCAAAACCCCTTTCAAAGGCGATGAAACGTAAGAAAATCTATAACTTAGCCTCTCCAACCCTTGACGCCATCCGAAATATCGTTGAACTTAAACAGTCATGAAACTTTCTGCTAAACAATTTTTAAAACGCAAAGACGATGGCGAACTCAATATTGCATTTGTCGGCATGTCGAATATTGGCAAAACCAGTACGGCTAAACGTTTTGCAAAGTCTCACAAGTTCAAATTAATCGAAGTTGATAAGTTGATTTGGGAGAAGTTGGGTCATGACTCAATGGAGGAATTCGCAGATTGGCAGGGTCACCCTTATGAAGAAGGCTATGCGGAGCGCGAGGCCCTATCTATTGAAATGGAAACCTTAGCCACGCAGAAAGCGCTCGATAAAGCCAAGAAAAACACCATTATCGACACGACCGGTAGCGTGATCTACATAGATCCTTCGCTGCGTAGGCAGATCAAGGAAAAGTGCTACGTCGTTCATATTAAAGCAGAAACCAGCGATCTGGAGCGTCTAAAATGGGATTATTTTGATAATCCAAAACCGCTTATCTGGGGTCGTCAATATCGCCCTAAACCGGGGCTAACAGACCGGGAAAACATTTTTGCCTGTTACCCTAAACTTTTGATGTCACGGGCTAAAGAATATGTAGCTATGGCCGATACTGAAGTAACGTCGAGCTTTGTTCTTAATCCGGATCTTACCGATGAAGAACTCTTGATGGCTTTAAAGCCACCCCGCTAACAACTGTTTTTTTGATAAATTTGCCAGAAATTTGACATGATCTTTGTCATCATTGAGGCAAGGAATATAAGAAAATTTCATTCCGCCAGCGGCTAAAAACGCCTTCCGCGCTTCCATATTGATTTCTTCCAATGTTTCTAAACAGTCGGCGGCAAATCCTGGCGTAATCACCGCCACAGACGTCTTTCCGTCCGCTGCTAAATGTTCCAGTGTTTTGTCTGTATAGGGCTGAAGCCATTGTTTCGGACCAAATCTCGATTGAAATGTCAGCTGAACTTTATCACCAAGCTTTCCTAATTCGGCCTTGAGTAACGCGACCGTAGTTTGGCATTCTGATTGATAGGGGTCGCCTTTATCGATGTAGGATTGGGGTATCCCATGAAAAGATGCTAATATCGCATCAGGCGTGTATCCGAGATCTTTAATATGGCTTTTCACAGAATTTGCTAATAAAGAAATGTAAGATTTATCATCGTGATAATCTCGCAAAATTCTGACAGCCGGGACATCGCGGAGATCTTTAAGCGCTTTGAACATGCCATCACTTACCGATGCAGTCGTGGCGCCGCAATATTGCGGATAAAGAGGCAGGACGGCAATATTTTCTACGCCCGCCGTCATCAGACGATCCATTGCATGAGAGATCGATGGATTGCCGTACCGCATGGCGAAATCAACCTGAATATTGTCGCCCATTTGAGCGGCCAGCGCCTCGGCTTGACGACGAGTTATTCGAACTAGCGGCGCTTCATCCCCTTCACGGCCCTCAAATTCGTGCCAAATTTTTGCATAGGCTTTCGCCGATCTTGCCGGCCTGACCCGTAAGATTACGCCGTGCAAAATTGGGCACCATATCCATCGACTGGTTTCAATAACCCGCTTATCATGCAAAAATTCAAATAGGTATTTTCGCACGGCTTTGGGAGTCGGGGCGTCAGGCGACCCAAGATTGACTAGTAATAATCCAGACTTCTTACCCATTATACCATTCCCGATACTGCAGAAAGTCGGATATATATTAAACCCGCGACTTGACCATGTTTATTTCACGGTTACCAATACGAATATATATTGAAAACGGATTATAGGGACCTCACATGCGCAATATACTTATGCTCGCGGCAAGTTTCACAACTTTGGCCATTGTCGGATGCAATACGGATACTGACGAAACCAAAACCGATCCCGTCGTCAAGACTACACCCGAGCAAAAGACTGAAAAAGCCCCTTCCGATACTCCTGCAACGTCTCAGGAAGCCAAAGAATTTCTTGAAGCTGCTCAAACTGACCTCGCGGAAATATATGATTATGCTGGAAAAGTCGCTTGGGTTAAGGCCAATTTCGTTACCGAAGATACAAATTATCTCGAAGCCAAAGCCAATGAAGAATTTGGCCTGCTTTCAACCCGGCTGGCCAATGAGGCTAAAAGGTTCAACGAGTTAAACTTGCCGGAAGATATGGCGCGAAAGATGGATATAATAAAACGCGGCAGCAACTTCCCGGCACCAGATCGTGATGGTGCAGCCAAAGAGTTAGCCGAAATTATGACTGAGCTCGACTCAATGTATGCTAGCGGGAGCTTTAATTACATTTCTCCTGATCCGCAATTTGCTAGCTTTTACGAGGGTAATTCTGACGGAGAATTGAATTTGGGTCAGTTATCTCAAATTATTGCTCAATCCCGAGATCCAGTAGAACTTCAAACTGTTTGGGAGGGTTGGCGCACAGTTTCACCCGCGATGAAAAAGAAATATGCAGACATGGTCGAAATCGTCAATGAGGGTTCCAAAGAACTTGGCTATGCCGACACCGGAATGCTTTGGCGTGCTGGATATGACATGGAAGGTGAAGCCTTTGCCGCGGAGGCCGACCGGCTTTGGGGGCAAGTCAAACCACTTTACGACGAACTGCATTGTTATGTGCGGGCAGAGCTCAACGAAGAATATGGCGACGAAGTCGTTCCCCTTGACCAACCTATTCGCGCTGATCTCCTTGGGAATATGTGGGGGCAATCATGGGGCAATATTTACGAAATTTCTGCCCCGGAAGACGGCGGTAAAAATATCGATCTAACTGGTCTTCTCGGCGAGAAGGAATATGATGAACTGCGGATGGTGAAAGTTGGAGAAACATTTTTCACATCAATGGGATTTGATCCTTTACCGGAAACATTCTGGACGCGATCTCTATTCGTTAAACCTGCGGATCGAATCGTTCAGTGCCATGCGTCGGCTTGGGATATGGATTATGATGATTACCGAATAAAAATGTGCATCAATATCAATGCAGAAGATTTTTCAACTATTCACCATGAACTTGGTCATAATTTCTATCAGCGAGCCTACCGCGACCAGCCAATTTTTTATCGCAATGGTGCAAATGATGGTTTCCATGAAGCCATAGGTGATATGATTGCGCTTTCAATTACACCGGATTATTTGGTTGAGATTGGACTGCTAGACTCCGCTGACGTACCAGGTCCCGATGATGATATCGCGCTATTAATGCGTCAGGCCCTTGATAAAGTAGCGTTCTTGCCATTTGGCATTATGATCGATCAGTGGCGCTGGAAAGTGTTTTCCGGCGAATATGAACCGAGCGAATATAATGATGGTTGGTGGGAATTGCGTGAGCAATATCAAGGCATTAGACCTCCTAGCGCGCGCCCGTCTAGCGCATTTGATCCCGGTGCAAAATACCATATTCCGGGCAATACCCCTTATATGCGTTATTTCCTCGCCCATATTTTACAATTCCAGTTCCATAAGGCTGCTTGTGATATGGCTGGGAACGACGGGCCACTGCACCGCTGCTCCGTCTATGGGAACAAACAGGTTGGCGACCGCTTTGGTGCCATGATGGAAATGGGCGCATCTAAGCCGTGGCCAGATGCGCTTGAAGCGTTCACCGGAACACGCGATATGGACGGCTCAGCGGTTGTCGAATATTTTGCTCCACTGATGGAATATCTCGAGGAAGAGAACGAGGGGCGCATTTGCGGCTGGTAAAATAGCCTCTCTTAACCATTAGGAAACCATGTTTTGCGTATGAGGGCCTATGGCCCTTGCACAACCCATAGCCGAATCGCCGCGGCGATTCTCACCTTTCCGGTCCGTTCTAATTATTTCTGACAGTCAAATTCGTATTGCCGAACTTGAGCCGATGCTTCAACGAAAAGGTTATAACACGGTTGCGTCAACGTTTTCAGGTAGTCAACTTCAAGGCATTCCGCGCCATGCGCCTGATGTAATTTTGATTAGCTTTGCTCAGTCGCAATCAAAACTTGCTTCAATCGTTTCAGTATTGCGAAAGCGGTATGAGAACAAAAATGTCCCTATAATCGGTGTCTTCGCCGATGAACATGCCGATCATACACAATTGGTCGACAGCGCATTGTTTGAACCGGCTCACGGTGAACAGATCGCGCATCGGGTCAGCGCCATGATCCGACTGAATATCATGCAAACTGAAATTGCCTTTAGAATGGATACGCTTCGAGAAGATTTCGGGATTGAATATCGTCTTAACCCGAATGCATTTGACGATCGTTTGCGTGTGTTATTTATTGGCAAGGCCACGCCTGAATTCATGGTTATTATCAATGCGCTTGAACAAAAGAATGTTGAGGTCGTTGCTGCCTTCACCAGTTTTACAGCGTTTGATTTTCTGCATGAAACGATATTTGATGCTGTTATGATGAACGCGCTGAACGGCATGGAGCCGGGTCTCACAATTGCTCAGACTATGCGTAAAAATTCAGCACTTTACCACACACCTGGTCTTTTACTGACCCGCCGAGAGATGTTTGAGTCAACGATCGCCTATGAACATGGCATTTCGGACATCATTTATTCTGACGCCGACGAGAAGGACATTCAGGACCGCATTTTAGAATTGGCCCGCTTCCATCGTTTACATCGCCAAGTTAAAGCCGAATTTGAAAATTTAGGCCAAGCAGAGTGCCTTGACGAGAGCGGTACATATTCAGCGGTTTTTTTCTCAAATCATTTAAACCGTTTGGTCCAGCACTATTCGGTCCAAGATCTCCCCGTATCATTATTGACAGTACAGGTTAAATTTGTCGGGCAAGAGCCACATGATAATTCAGTCCGCTGCAATGTCCTCAGTCAAGTAGGTTCGATGGTCAAAAATCTTGTACGTGTCTATGATGTGACAGCGCGCCTTTCGGACAATATTTATGTAATCGGATTTCCTGGGCAACCCTCTTCCAGCCTAGAACCTGTTGTGGATCGACTTAATTCCATGGCTGGGACATTACAGTTTGGTCCGGATAGTTCGGGGCGAAAGACCTACCAAGTTGAATTTAAACTCGACCTGACCGAATTAGGGCATGGCGTTACGGGAGAAAGCTGGCTTGCCCAACAATTGGGGCGCTAATTTTCGTCAAAAACCAATTGCGTAAGAGCTCTTTCAGCAGCTTTAATCCGTTTAGCTGGCTTTTCGAGTTGTCCCGGGATAAAAATGGTTTGATCCGGTCGAAGCTTCCAGCCTTTATTCTGCGTAATTGCGAAAAGTATTTTTGAGGGATCTTTGACATCTTCATGTCGCATATGAATAACAATACCTCTCGGTCCTGCATCCACTTTTTCTACATGAGCCTTGCGACACAAGCGTTTGATTTTCATAACCTTTAAAAGAGCTTCCAACTCGCTAGGCAATGGTCCAAATCGGTCTATCATTTCTACCGCAAAAGCTTCCGAGGCCTGATCATCTTCTATATCGGCTATCCTGCGATAGGTTGCGAGGCGCAAATTCAGATCGGATACGTATGTTTCTGGGATTAACACGGCGACGCCCATATTGACATTAGGTGACCATGATTGATCAAACACCTCGATATCGTCCCTTAGTTCTGCGACAGCTTCTTCCAACATGTGTTGGTAAAGCTCGACACCGACATCTTTAATATATCCCGATTGTTCTTCGCCTAACGGATTGCCCCCGCCCCTCATATCTAAATCGTGGCTGGCGAGTGTGAATCCGGCCCCCAGCGTATCTAATGACTGAAGTATTTTAAGCCTTTGCAACGCCCCGGGGGTCGCAACATGTTCGTCCGGCATGGTAAGATACGCGTAGGCTCTGACTTTGGACCGCCCTACCCGGCCGCGCATCTGATAGAGTTGCGCCAATCCAAAACGGTCGGAGCGATAGATGATCATCGTATTCGCACTAGGAATATCAATCCCGCTTTCGATAATTGACGTCGATAAAAGTACGTCATATTGACCATCATAATAGGCCGTCATGATATCTTCGAGGACCCGTCCCGGCATCTGGCCATGGGCAATTACATATTTTACTTCTGGAACATCTTCTTGCAGAAAATCTTCAAGTCGCGGTAAATCGGCAATTCTCGGCGCGACGAAAAAAGACTGACCGCCGCGGTATTTTTCTCGCAATATAGCTTTGCGAATAGAAACTTTATCAAACGGCGACACATAAGTTCGAACTGCCAACCTATCAACGGGAGGCGTGGCAATTAACGATAGGTCCCGAATGCCAGACAGCGCCATCTGCAATGTCCGGGGGATTGGCGTGGCGGTTAAAGTTAAGACGTGAACATTGGCTCGTAAGGACTTTAAGCGTTCCTTGTGCTGGACGCCAAAACGCTGTTCTTCATCAACGACCAGAAGACCCAAGTTTGAGAACCCGACGGTTTTTGCGAGTAAGGCGTGGGTGCCGACAACAATATCACACCGTCCGTTTCTAAGTTCTTCTTTAGTTTCGGTCGCTTGCTTCGGGCTAACGAGTCTTGATAGTTGACGAATGGTTACCGGCAGGCCTCTGAATCGCTCTGAAAAGGTTTTAAAATGCTGTCGGGCAAGTATCGTTGTTGGGGCGACCATTGCGACCTGCTGTCCATTCATGACCGCTGCAAAGGCCGCTCGCAAGGCCACTTCGGTTTTCCCAAATCCTACATCCCCGCAAATCAGCCTATCCATAGGACGCCCCGCGGTCAGATCTTCAAAGACATCTTCAATGGCCGATAATTGATCCTCTGTTTCGACATAAGGAAAGCGGGCGCAAAATTCATTATACTCGCCGGCTGGAATATCCATAGGCTCGGCCGTCCTCAACGCTCTTTTCGCTGCGATTTTTATGAGTTCGGCCGCCATGTTGCGAAGTCGGTTTTTGGCTTTAGCTTTACGAGATTGCCAGGCAACGCCACCGAGTTTATCAAGAACCGCTGTTTCGCCGCCGGCACCATAGCGAGAAAGAAGCTCAATATTTTCAACCGGCAGATACAGCTTGGCATTGTCGGCATATTCGAGATCTAAACAATCATGCGGCGCATTTTGAACGCTAAGCGTTTTAAGGCCCAAATAACGCCCAAGGCCATGATCTATATGGATAATTAAATCACCAGGCTGGAGCGCAGACGCTTCGGAAATGAAATTCTTGGCCTTTCGTTTCCGTCCGCGATTAACGAGACGATCTCCAAGAATATCCTGCTCTGATAAGACCGTCAGTTTTCCAAATTCGAACCCATGCTCGATCGGCAATATAGCGCGTCGGACTGAAGAAGCCGGTAAATCAAACAAGTCCGGTCCGCGCTTAATCTCCGGTAAATTCAGCCCATGCTCATCAAATACGCTAGCAAGCCTCTCTGATGAACCTTCAGTCCAGGACGCAACGACGAGTGTGCGTTCCGCGGTCAGCTCTGTTTTCACATAATCTGTCACAGCATCAAATAGGTTTATGCCTTCACTTTTTCGCTCATTGGAAAAATTACGCGATGTCTTACCACCAAAATTAACGAGCTCGTCCGCATCGGGCGGGATGAAAGGTGAATGTAAGCGAGATCTGTGATTATGAATGGTTGCGTCGAAATGATCAGGCGTAATATATAAATCCTCTACCGGTAGAGGTCGATAAACACCTGAAGTTTTAGCGGGATCACCGGCACCTGTATCTTTAGATTCAACATAAGCTTGACGGGATTCATAGAAATCCAAAATCAATTCATACCGTTCCGCTAGCGCTTCATTAAACAAGCTGTCAAATGCGATCATTGTTCCGGGTGCTAAATAATCAAAAACGGTTTCCAGTCCGTCAAAAAACAAAGGCAGGAAATGCTCAATCCCTTGTGATCGTATGCCTTCAGACACTGCAGCATAAATTGGATCTTTGCTAATACCGCCGCCGAATTTTGCGACATAGCCAGTTCTGAAATTCGAAATCGCCGTTTCATCGAAGTAAAGCTCGCTAACGGGCGCTAAATCGATATTTGAATTTTGACGCGTCGTTCTTTGCGTTTCTACGTCGAAATGGCGAATAGTCTCTAGCTCATCACCGAAGAAATCAAGACGAACAGGTTCGTCAAAAGCCGGCGAAAATATATCGATTAAACCGCCGCGAATTGCGAAATCTCCCGGTTCAATGACGGTCGATGCCCGGCTATACCCATTGGCCGCCAAGTAGTATTCCAACTTTTCGCGGGCTAATATATTGCCGGCATGAGCTTTAAATCCAGCCTCGCGAATGATATTTTTAGGTGGGACTTTCTGCGAAACGCCGCTGACGGTCGACACAATGATTAGTGGCTTAGCTTCATCATATTGCGACATTAAATAAAGTGCAGCGCTACGCCTAGCTGACATCAGACGTGACGGGGAAATTCGATCATATGGCAAACAATCCCAAGCGGGCAGCGAAATTACAGGGATGTCTGGCGCAAAAAACCGGCATCCAGCAATGAAAGAAGCCGCGCGGCTATCATCTCTAGCCACAAACAATGAAATCCCTGAATGTTTTCGAGCCGCCCGCGTAAAGATCAACGCATCAAGACCCTCAGGCAGACCGGCAGCTGTCAGGCGCGGCTCAGGCCCAGTATATCTTTGTAATTGCAGCATTTAAAACTTCGGACGAAACTGTCGAATTTTTGCAAGCAGCTCCTCATCATATTGCTTTGGAACTGGCTGTTTTTCCGTGATCCAATCGTAAATATCGTGATCCTTAGCGCTGAGCAGTATTTCGAAGGCATCAAGCTCAGCGTCTGACAATGTATCAATATTAGCTTTTAGGAAGCCGCCCAGCATTATATCGGCTTCTTTGAACCCTCGGTAATTTGCCCGATAAATTAGTCTCTTTTTGTCGTCTTTGTTCATCAGATTAAATTGGATAATTGTTGCGCTTCTATAGTTGGATTTCCGCCCTTGCACACCCCTAAATTCTCGTTCACCCTGCAAATATGCGACCGGATAAACTTTTTCCATATTTTGCAGATGTTACGTCATTAAACGGGGTCGGCGCGCGCGTTCGCGAAGCATTGGAACGTGCAATGGGAACCCGACTTAAAGATCTAATCCTAACGCCGCCAGCCAGCCTGATTGATCGCAGCTATCGCCCTCATATTGCTGGCGCGCGCGATAAGGAGATTTGTACATTTAAGGTCTCAATCGGCAGCCATTCTCCGCCCGATAATAAGCGCTATCCTTATAAAATTCGGGTTTTTGATGATACTGGAGACATGACACTCGTATTCTTTAAGGCCCGATCAGATTATCTCAAGCGCGTATTACCAGAAGGTGGCAAGCGGCTAATCTCGGGTAAGGTCGAGTTTTACGGCCCCACCATCCAAATGACCCATCCGGACTACATTTTAGAACCAGCAAAGGCCGATGAACTGCCACTATATGAAACCCAATACCCGCTGACCCAAGGCCTGTCGCAGAAAGTTGCCCGAAAATCTGTAATGCAAGCGCTGGACTTAGTTCCAGATTTGCCAGAATGGTTGGATGAAACTATGGTACAGCAACAGGACTGGCTAGGCTTTTCAGATAGTCTGGAGCATTTGCATAAGCCAGCCCATCCCGTTGATATCTCTCCAACATCACCAATAAGACATCGATTAGCTTATGATGAATTGCTGGCAAAACAGCTAGCATTAGCGCTCGTTAGGGAAAGCACCCGTAAACGCAGCGGTCGGCCCCTACAATCTGCGGGAACCTACGTGGATGATGTCCTCGGCGGATCACCATTCGCCCCAACGGACGCGCAAATTCGCGCATTTGTAGACATAAAATCGGATATGGGATCCCGCTATCGGATGTCGCGCCTTCTACATGGCGATGTTGGATCGGGAAAGACTTTTGTTGGTGCCCTTGCCTGTGCCTTTGCCGCAGAAAGTCAGGTTCAAACTGCTTTTATGGCACCGACCGAAATATTGGCTCGACAGCACGCTGAGAGCCTAAAGGCGTTTTTAGATCCAGCATGCCTAACAGTAGAAACATTGACGGGACGGGATAAAGGCCGGCAACGACAAGCGATTTTATCAGGCCTCAAGGAGGGCTATATTGATGTCATCATCGGGACCCACGCGCTTTTTCAGGAAGGAGTTGATTTCAAGGATCTTGGCTTAGCTATCATTGACGAACAACATCGGTTTGGGGTTCATGATCGCTTAAAGCTTATGCAAAAAGGCCAAACACCAGATTTGCTTGTGATGACCGCGACCCCCATCCCGCGGACGCTTGCCCTCACCGCCTACGGCGATCTGGATATCTCCAAACTCGATGAAAAACCGGCGGGCCGACGACCGATTGAAACCCGTATCTTGCCGCTTCAACGTATGGATGATGTCATCGATGCTGTCGGCCGAACGGTGGCTTCAGGCAATCAAATTTACTGGGTTTGTCCATTGGTTGAGGACAGCGATTTAATTGACTTATCTTCTGCGGAGGAACGATTTCGCGAATTAACAGCTCATTTTGGGACAGACGTCGGATTGGTACATGGGCGGCTCAAAGCAGAGGAAAAAGACCGCATAACGCAAGACTTTAAAAATGGCGGACTGGATATTTTAGTAGCGACCACTGTCATCGAAGTTGGCGTTGATGCGCCGAACGCAACGGTCATGGTTATCGAACATGCCGAGCGCTTCGGTTTAGCACAGCTTCATCAACTCCGGGGTCGTGTTGGTCGGTCCGATAAGCCGTCGACTTGTCTTTTACTTTATAAAGGCCCTCTATCCGTAAATGGTAAAGCCAGACTTGAAATTATGCGCCAATCGGATGACGGGTTTGTCATCGCTGAAAAAGACTGGGAGCTTAGAGGGTCGGGCGACCTTTTAGGTGCTCGTCAAAGCGGCCTTCCGGCCTATCAATTAGCCGATCTTGATAAACATAAAGCGCTGCTCGAAACAGCTCACCGGGATGCCAGGCTGATCGTAAAACGGGACCCCGGACTGAAAACTCCGCGCGGACAAGCCTTGCGTTTGTTACTTTATTTATTTGAACAAGATTGGGGCATCGAACTAATGCACGCTGGCTAATCAATTGCGTCTTTTACTTCTTCTAGCTCTTCGTTGGAAACTATGCCGCCCGAAATTATCATTTTGGCGCCCTCTTCCGGTGTCATATCAAGAATCTTGATATCTGCCCGTTTTGAAAACAACAGAAAGCCTGACGTCGGGTTGGGCGTTGTCGGTACAAATATGCTGACATAATCGTCTTTCAAATATCTGACCGGCGCACCTTTTAAATTGGCGGTGACAAATCCGATCGCCCACAAACCGGGACGCGGGTATTCCACTAGGCATACTTCATTGAAATTTCGCTCTTCAGATTTAGCAACTGTGTTTACGATCTGTTTGACGCCGTTATAAATATTGCTAACGAATGGAACGCGGCCCAACAGGTTGCCCCCTAGTTGCAAGAGTTTATTTCCGATAAAGTTCGACGCCAGGAAACCAAGTAAAACGAGACCAATGAAAGCAACTAAAAGGCCGGTTCCCGGAATATTATACCCGGTAGATTCCAGGACATAAAGGTTCGGATTCCATTCTTCGGGAAAGAGCCTAAGGACCATTCGGTCGATAAATCCGACAAATGCGGTGATCAACCATACGGTTGCAACTAATGGCAAGGCAATTATGACGCCTGTAATAAACCTATTGCGTATAAACCTGAGAAGACCGGGCTTGCGCTTATCTTCCTCCAAGATTTCTTCTAATTCATTATCATCCATTGGCTATTCGCTGTTATAGGGGTAATCACAGTGCCACCCACAATATGATTTGCATATGACGAAATTTGGAAAATTTTCAACACAAACCTATGTGATCACGTCTATCTTTTTTGTAATACTGCTGATGATTGTCGCGTTAATCCATTACAGAGACGATATTTTTCAATCGTTGCAAGACCCGGGGCAGCCCTTTCAAACCTATCAAAAACCGGAAGCGCCAAACTATAATTTGGCAAAAAACTGGATGGATTTACCGGATTTGGCGACTGACGCCTTTGAACACCCGGGCTATGGCGACGTTTTTGTAGTCATCCCGGTATTGTTTAAAGGAGGTGATCACTGGAACCTCCCAATTACACGAGAATCTCAAATTGATCAGCTCAACCGGATTATCCGGCCTAATTATGTCGCGCCTTATCACAATGCGGGACGAGTATTTGCGCCATTTTACAGGCAGGCTTCGCTGTATACATATATGACTAACCGTGAAGATGGTCGGCTTGCACAGGACCTTGCCTATCGTGACGTCGCTGATGCTTTTGAGTTTTTCCTCAAACACTCGCCAAAAGAGCGCCCGATAATTTTAGCCGGGCACGGCCAAGGGGCATCGCACGTACAGCGTCTGCTCGCTGATTATTTCCAGGGTGAGCTTAAAGAGAGACTGGCTGCCGCCTACGTCATTGATCACCCGTTACCGCTCGACAAATTTGGAAAAGAACTGGCAAACTTGGCGCCCTGCGAAAGCGAGAGCGACACGAAATGTGTGATTGCTTGGGGCGCTTTCATGCCGGGAGATGCTAAAATTGCTGAACGGTTTTCAACCCGCTTAAATGTGTATGAGAATGGGGACTATTACATGGTCAATGATCGTCCGCTATTATGCATTAATCCTCTGTCATGGAGTCGATCTTCGGACTATGCACCTATACGTCTCCACAAAGGCGGAATGGCAGCGATTGGACTTGAGCCTGACGCTAAGGCCGCGCCTTTATCTATGCAGTTCGGAGCAGAATGCCAGAATGGTCTTCTGTATATTGATAAGCCCAAAAGCCGCGTCCTTCGCCGTCCATTACGAATTGGCCGGAAATACCGAACACTGCCGTTTAATTTGTTCTACGAAGACATTAAGGAAAATAGCGCGTTAAGAGTGGAAAGTCTTATCAATGAAGGCGTTTTACCAAAGCGGGTAGAAAAACTTGATCAGTTGGAAGTCATCGAAATTGTCGATAGTCCGGTCGTGCCGGTTACAGAGGATTAGCCTTTGACAAATCGTCGAACGATTTAATCGTTTTCAGCAATTCTTCAAATTGATCCATAGGAATCATGTTGGGCCCATCAGAAGGCGCATTATCCGGATCGGGATGAGTTTCCATAAATATCGCAGCAACACCAATTGAGGCTGCTGCTCGAGCCAAGGTAGGTACAAATTCGCGCTGTCCACCGCTTGTTCCGCCTTGTCCCCCAGGCTGTTGTACGGAATGAGTAGCATCAAAAACGACGGGACTTCCGAACGATTTCATAATTGTGAGGCCGCGAAAATCCGTCACAAGCGTATTATAACCAAAGCTTGCCCCGCGTTCACAAGCCATAATGTTTGGATTACCCGCTTCTTGGAGTTTGCTTAGGACATTTTTCATATCCCAAGGTGCTAGGAATTGTCCTTTTTTGACATTAATCACGCGCCCTGTCTGGGCAGCCGCGACCAAAAGATCGGTTTGGCGGCACAGAAATGCCGGGATCTGCAAGACGTCGACAATCGCCCCTACTTCCCGAGCTTGCTCTGCCGTATGAATATCCGTCAAACACGGCATATCAAATTGCGTTTGAATTTCTTCGAATACTGGTAATGCTTTTCCAAGGCCGACGCCGCGCGCCGAATGGATAGAGGTTCGGTTAGCTTTGTCAAAAGAGGATTTATAAATAAGATTAAGCCCAACTCGCTCGGAAATCTCCTTTAACCGCTCCGCCGTCATCAACGCATGGTCCCGGCTCTCCATTGCACATGGGCCAGCGAGGATCGTCAATGGCTGGTCATTTCCGATAATGAATTTGTCACCACTAGGTGTCTTAAGTGAGATTGTGCTGTTGACTTGCATAGTTCAGGCCTTGTTTCGCCCGCAACTAACATAAGTTTTCGGAAAAAGCATGGATTTTTACACTGGATTGCGCCAGAGATTGTAACAGTTTTACGCGAAGAATTTTAGGAGTGGCTTATGTTAGCCTCGTCAGTTTTGGACTTAATTGGAAATACCCCTCTTATCAGACTTAATGAGGCTTCGAAACTTACTGGGTGCGAGATATTGGGTAAGGCCGAATTTCTCAATCCTGGTCAATCTGTGAAGGACCGGGCTGCTCTAGAAATCGTCCGTGCAGCCGAGCGAGCTGGTACCTTAGCACCTGGAGGGGTTGTCGTTGAAGGCACTGCTGGCAATACTGGGATTGGTCTGGCAATGGTTTGTTCAGCGCTAGGGTACCGCTGCAAAATCGTCATGCCACGTACGCAAAGTCAGGAAAAGAAAGATGCCGTTAAATTGCTTGGTGCAGAACTGATAGAAGTCGATGCAGTTCCATATACTAACCCCAATAATTATGTGCATGTCTCCGAACGCTTGGCGAAGGAAATGGCGGAAACTGAGGCGAACGGTGCTATCTGGGCTAATCAGTTTGACAATACAGCCAACCGCGACGCTCATATAAAGACGACTGGCCCGGAAATATTTGAACAGACTAATGGAAAGGTGGACGGATTCATTTGCTCTGTTGGATCAGGCGGTACACTTGGCGGTGTGTCGCTGGCGCTTAAGTCATTGAATCCCAATATTCAAGTTGGCGTTGCCGACCCAATGGGGTCAAAAATGTATAATTTCTATAAACATGGCGAATTGGCTTCCGAGGGCAATTCGATTACCGAGGGCATAGGCCAAGGGCGCATTACGAAAAACTTAGACGGTATCATTGTGGATCGCGCCTACCAAATTCATGACAAGGAAGCACTCGAGATTATTTTTTCACTTAATCAACTTGAGGGTATTTGTTTAGGCGGCTCTTCAGGAATCAATATTGCCGGTGCTATACATCTGGCCAAAGATCTTGGCCCCGGTCACACGATTGTAACAATATTATGTGACTATGGACAGCGCTACCAATCCAAAATTTATAATCCGGAATTTCTGCATGAGCGCGGACTACCGGTACCTTCATGGCTGTTATAGACCATCTCGTAACATCAAACTGGCTCGCAGCCAATTTAGACCGTGAAGACGTCAAGGTCTTAGATGGTACTTGGATTATGCCTAATACGGTTCCGGAATTGCCAGTTGGTTTTATTCCCACAGCACAATATTTCGATATTGATAAGGTGGCGTCGCAGCATCCAATGTTAAAACATATGTTACCCGACGCGGTCCAATTCGAAGCAGCGATGGGCGAAATGAGTATTCACGTCACCGATCATGTCATATGCTACGATCGTTTTGGAGTTAGATCATCGCCGAGGTTATGGTGGACCTTCCGCGAATTCGGACACGAAAAAGTTTCTATATTAGACGGCGGACTGCCTGATTGGATTTACAGCGGATATAATGTCTCGCAAAGCCCCAGCAAACCGACCGCAAAATCTGGCTACAAATCCAAAGCGTCTAACATTAGTGTAATTTCCAAAAACGAAATCTTGGAGACATTGCAAAATAACCCGCAAATTGTCGATGCACGCTCGTTGGGGCGTTTTCTCGGAACAGAATCAGAGCCGCGCAAACATTTGAGATCGGGCCGAATACCAGGTAGCTGCTCATTTCCTTATATGGAACAATTGCGAAACGGGAAGTTAAAGCCGCTTTCGGAGCTTGCGAAAGCGGTGAGCGTGGCGAAAATAGACCTTAATAAGCCGATTGTAACCAGCTGTGGATCTGGCGTCACGGCTGCAGGTTTAGCCTTTATATTTACATTGCTTGGCGCAAAAGATATTCGAGTATACGATGGCTCATGGAGTGAATGGGGTGCTAGCGACGCGCCAATTGAGGTTGGACATGGATGAGAAAACGAAATTCGCCCATTTGGGCCGCCCTGAGCCCGGTCTCGCAACAGCTGTCAATTTAAGTATTACCAGAGCATCAACGTTGCTCTTTAACAAAGCCGAAGACCTATATCGTCACGATATCCGCGCTTATGGTCGACATGGTAGTGACGTACATGACGCCGTCGAATTGGCTTTTAACACGCTCGAGAATGGAGAAGGCACTTCTTTAACACCGTCAGGTTTTTCGGCCTGTACCTTGGCAATACTCGCGAATGTGAAAGCCGGAGATCATATACTGGTCACGGATTCAGTCTACGCGCCGACCCGGATGTTTTCAGAAGCATTTCTTACCAAATTCGATATTAAAGCTGAGCGTTACGATCCGCGAATTGGTGCCAGTATCGAAAGTCTTTTCCGAGATAATACATCAGTAATCATTTCTGAAAGCCCCGGGTCTCTGACGTTTGAAATACAAGATCTCCCGGCATTTGTAACGGCAGCTAAAGCTAGGGACATTGTTAACATAGTTGACAATACCTGGTCTGGCGGGATCAGCTATATGCCCCTTGATCTTGGCGCAGACATATCTGTCCACGCGGCCACTAAATATGTCGGCGGCCATAGTGACATCATGTTTGGTGCGGTTGTGAGCCGGACCGCAAAGATGGCGAAGAAGGTTGCTGATACTAGAAAAGCACTGGGATTTGCGACTTCACCAGACGACGCCTATCAGATATTGCGAGGTTTTCGCAGCCTTCACACACGGTTTGAGGTTCAAGAAAAAACTGGATTTAATTTAGCAAGCTGGCTGGAGAAACAGGGTTTTGTACATTCGGTTTTGCATCCTGCCCTTCCGTCCCATCCGGATCACGAGCTATGGAAGCGAGACTTCAAAGGCGGCGCCAGCCTGTTCGGCGTCATCCTGAACCCAACATCACCCGAGAAGGTGATAGCTTTTATGAATAATCTTAAGTTTTTTGGTCTTGGATTTTCTTACGGTGGATTTGAGAGCGTGGCTATCCATTGCGATCCACAGCTAAATCGGAAATTCGGGCGAAAACTGCCCGGACCACTCATACGATTTGGATGTGGCCTTGAAGATATTGAAGATTTAAAATCCGACATATCACAAGCTTCTATCCATTTGAGTTGATGTCAAAACATCTATTGCGCAGGAAACGCTTTTGGCTTTTGTTTATGTCAATCGGCTTGGTCGGATGGGCCCCAACCTTTCGATCGTTTCGTATCATTCTGCAGACCGCGCCAAATACACCCCGGGCTATCGCTGTTGAGCCTGCCATAAGCTTTACCAACATCGCTGATTGGACTGAGCAAAAAAACGTAATCAGAAAGAATTTAGAACAATCTGTCTATGGCCAATATCCCCATGAAGTTTCTTTAAAACCGGTGAAGATGTTTACCATTGGCGACGGCCGGTTTGGCCAAAACGGCTTACTCGACATTATCCAATTTGATATATTGAATAATGAAAATGACAAGAAACATAGCTTGAATGTAGTTATCGTCAGACCAGCCAATGTTGACGGCCCTGTCCCGATTATTTTAACTCAAAATTTTTGCCCGACGCATAACATTGTGCAAATTAAGGGGGTTCCAGTACCCGATAATATTGGGTTTTCATGCGTCGGCAGCGGCATTCGAAGCAAGCTGATGCTTTTTATTTTCGGTCGATACATTGTTAGCCCGCCGATTGAGGATATTTTGAATGAAGGTTTTGCGCTTGCAATTTCCTATCCGCCAGAATTCATTCCCGACCAATCACATCTTGGACAAACGGTTCTAGATAATTTCTTTTCTAACTATTCAGAAGAAAATAGGCCTGGCGCGCTTATAAGCTGGGCAATGCTGAATGTTGAACTTGCCAATTTTATAGACCAGCGGGAGCAATTTTCTGACACTATCACATGGGGTCACTCTCGATATGGTAAAACGGCGCTTCTAGCCGCCGCTTATTCCGACCAAATAGACGGCGTGATATCGCATCAATCCGGAACTGGCGGGGCGTCTTTGTTTCGGAACAATGCTGGAGAGACATTCGAAGACATCTATACACTATATCCACATTGGTTCGGTAAGAATGCCAAAAACTACGCTTCAAATGAAGATAGTTTACCGCTTGATCAACATGCCTTGCTCGCGTTGATCGCGCCGAGACCTCTATTACTTGGCAATGCGCGGCGTGATGTCTGGTCGGATCCGGAAGGCGCTTTTAGAGCCGCAAAAGCCATCAATGGTGCTTATGAATTATACGGCGTAACCGGTATGACCGCTACGCGCCTGGATCAGTTCATTCCAAAAGACAGTCTGGCATTCTGGATCCGATCGGGAACGCACGGCGTGATCAAAGAAGACTGGCCCGCTTTTTTATCGTTTCTTGTTTTCCATTTCAAAACTCAATAATTCAAAAATCGGCTAAAACGTGATATGGCGGCATCCTAACGCTAATCTCTGGCTCTTAAAATTATGGCATCCATGTCGGCATTTATTTTTTCCATTTTCATTGCAATGTTCGGTTGGACTCCATTCGGCATTGTTCATGATGGCGCATACACAACGGGCTTTGCGGCAAAAGTTGCCTTTTTAAGCGACGGTACGCCAGTTGCTATCTACAATACGGGTTCAGGCGGCCCATATGGATATCACGGCGATATTTACGTCAAAAGATGGAATGGGTCGTCTTGGGACTCAATGGGGAACTACTTAGAAACAGGACGCTATCGCGACGCGAGCAGGCCAGACATTGCCGTGGACTCAATGGATAATTTATATGCCGTTTTTTATGAAAATATTCGGGTAAATCGCTATCCATTTATCGTACTTGTAAAAAAATGGAACGGGTCCGACTGGGAAAATGTGGGTCCGGCATTGAATGAGGATATGAGCCAATCTGCTTTGTCTCCGCGAATCGTGATTGACGGGACTGATCGCCCGGTCGTCGCATTTAGCGAATTCTCAAGCGCCACATCCTCCGCTGAAATATTCGTCAAACGTTGGAATGGAGCGAGTTGGGAGATAATAGGCGGAGCCGCGGATGACCCCGCAGGTTCATCGGCGAGCTCAGTGTCATTGGTCATCAATCACTTAAACCGCCCAGTCATAGCCTATCAACAGGATTACAAGATAAAATCGGCTCGTTGGAATGGTGCACAATGGATACCAAATGGCGGTGTGATTAATGTTGACATCAATGCCGATGCCTATGCACCGAACCTCGCGAAAGGTTCTTCTGGAAAAATATTTATCGCCTGGCATGAACAGGACGCAGCACGCGGCGGTCCGGTCGTTCATTCGGCTGAATGGCGCGGAAATGGCGGTTGGTTTAAACTTGGCGGGCCTATCAATGACGATCAAGGCGTGATGCGATCGACTTCGGGGTCGATAGATGTACGCGGGAGAGCGGTGCCGACTATTTCATGGAAAGATTTTAATTCTGACGATCTATATGTGAGTTATTTTAGCCGCCCAACAGGGCGTTGGATCACTTATAGCGGACGGCCAGTCGGAGAAATGTTCGGGTCCTTATCGGCCACGTACTTTGCCAATACAAAAGTCCATCTAATCTACACGAATGTCGCCAAAGAATTATTATTTCTTACCCGAAACTGATATAGAGAACTGGCAGACCCGGCAGGACTCGAACCTGCAACCTGCCGCTTAGAAGGCGGCTGCTCTATCCGGTTGAGCTACGGATCCCCGGCTTAATGGGTCCAGGGGAGCTTTCGATCAAAATCAAAATTCTCGGCATAGGACCGGCTTATTCTTTTCACCCTGCGGGGTTTGATCACCCGATGCGGAATATTATGTGCCTTAGCATAGGATACCGCAGCATCCAATGTTTCAAAGCGCAATTCCAATTGGCTATTCACATCGGTGGATCTATAGGTTCCTGTCAGCGGATCAATCGACCGCTCGCCGCCCTTTGCAAATTCCAAAACCCAATGTTTGGAATTTCCGCGTCCAGACTGCATCGTGTTCGGCGCAGGTTGAAAAATTCGTGCAAACATGTCGGCTCCCAATAGTCGATCTGGGGCATAATCCCATTCAGACGGGCTGTAAACTAATATTCAGGAGAAAACTAACGGGAGCCGTTAAATGCACCGCCCAAAATCTTCTTCACATCGGCGAGGCTTTGTTTACGCGGGGCGCCAAGATGTGGAGATGGACTTGGCTGGGCTGAACTTCGTAAGTTATCCCGCGTTGCGGCGACTGTTGAATGGGTGGAGGCTGGCCTTCTCTGAACTTGAGGGGTCGGGGCCGCTTGGCTTGGATCCGGTGCTCCCTTCTTTCTAGCTCCGCTTCCACGCCAGCTTTCAAATACCTTTTTCATAAATTCTGGTGTCGCATTGTCGTGCGCCCAGAGTTCCGTAAATTTAGCACTCGAGCTGTGTGGTCGATATTGTTCCGCAAGCGTGTTCAAAATCACCCGCATCGGCATATTGACACTTTCCCCAAAAATCATTGTTTCCGCAGTACCAAGCGACGGTAAGAAAGCCAGCAGCTCATCAGCGCCATCGGGAACGGCCGAGCGCACGAAATTTTGGTCAACCTCATTGCTAAGTCGCATGGAGAACACCGTCGAACATTGTGAAAGTGTCGAAGGTTCAAGTTCGGATGGGCGCTGAGAAATTATTCCGAGCGATACACCATATTTCCGGCCCTCTTTCGCAATACGGGAAATAATTTTTCGCGTAGAATTAAATCCCATATTTTGATCGGCTGGCACATATCGGTGAGCCTCTTCGCAAACCAATAAAATTGGAATCTTTCGTTCGCTCCAGACGGCAAGATCGAAGGCTAGCCGGCTGACGACCGACACGACAATGTTAAGCGTTTCAGACGGAATGGAAGAGAAATCGAGAATCGATATTGGCCGGTCGGCAACGGGTATTCGGAAAATCCGCCCGATTATACTCTCGATAGAATTAGCAGAAGCCTGGTTTCGGAACACAAACTGATAGCGAGGGTCGCCAAGTATTGTATTTATTCGTCTTTTCAGGCGCATATAGGGCCCAAGATTGCCTGAGTTCTCAAGCTTACCCATTTCATGGTCTAGCAATTTTATCAGGTCTCTGATCCGGTATGGCACTGGAGAGTCGAGCGAAATGTGTGAACCAGCTCGCCCAAGTTCTTTTTCAATATCGCCAACTTTGACTTGAGACGACAGTTCGCCTTTGCTGGTCATTTTATCGTAGAGTTGCTTGGCCTTGAGAATCAGATCGTGCAGTATTTCCTGCTCTTCTCGGCGTTGGTCTTTAATTTCGCTGGCGAGAAGCTCGACAGTTTCCTCGAAATTAAAAAGCCAAATCGGCAAATCGAGCGTATCGCCGCCAATTACTTCGGCTAGCTGTCCAAAGCTTTTGGAATATTCATTGTGAGGATCAAACAAGACAACATGGGCGTTTCGATTTTCCGTCAAAATTGCCTGTAGTACCAAGGCAACCGTACAGGATTTACCTGAACCGGTAGAACCAATAATCGCGAAGTGTTTAGATAATAAATCATCTGTTCGGACTTTGGCGACAATAGACTTGTCTTGGTGTAGCTTTCCGACTGAAATACATTGTTCGCTTTCGCGGTTAAATATGAGCTCCAGTTCAATTTGTGACATGGTCACAACTGCTTCGTTTAGAACTGGGAATGACCGGACGCCGCGGAAGAATTTTGTCGCTTTAGTGGTTTGATTTGTCGATATTTCGCCGAGAATATCTACCTGCGCTTTACAGCCGTCACCCAAGCCCTCTTCGTCGGCCCCGCCTATTTTCAAAGTGGAAACCATAACGATAACAAGCGAGTCACGGGTAATAATCTTTAATATGGTACCGATTTGGGCCAAATG
>JABDKG010000080.1 GCA_013002305.1 Hellea sp. | reverse complement strand
AATATGATTGATAAAAGGGTTGTTTTTGTCGCTTAGGGCGCTAGTTTCGGCGGTTAATTCTGTTGGCCACAAGGGAGAGACCATTGCAGGATATTCTGGAACAGCTGGAAGCCCGGCGAGAAGAAGCTAGAATGGGGGGCGGCCAAAAGCGGATTGACAGCCAACACGCCAAAGGCAAGCTCACCGCCCGCGAACGATTAGAGCTGCTGCTCGATCCCGGTAGTTTCGAAGAATTTGATATGTTCGTGAAGCACCGTTCCACTGATTTCGGCATGGATCAAAATCATTTCCCCGGCGACGGGGTTGTGACCGGTTGGGGCACAATTAATGGCCGCAAAACATTTGTTTATGCACAAGACTTCACCGTCTTTGGCGGCTCGCTCTCTGAAACCCATGCCCGCAAAATCTGCAAGGTTCAGGAAATGGCGATGAAACAGGGCGCGCCCATCATTGGCCTGAACGATTCAGGCGGCGCGCGCATCCAGGAAGGCGTCGCGGCGCTGGCCGGTTATACGGATGTGTTCCAGAACAATATTCTCGCCTCCGGCGTAGTCCCGCAAATCTCCGTTATTATGGGCCCATCGGCGGGCGGCGCGGTTTACTCCCCAGCCCTGACCGATTTTATCTTTATGGTGCGCGATAGCTCTTACATGTTCCTGACCGGGCCGGATGTCCTAAAGACCGTGACCAATGAAGTTGTCACCGCCGAAGAGCTGGGCGGCGCGACGACCCATACGACCAAATCATCTGTCGCCGACGGCGCCTTTAATAATGACATGGAAGCGCTGTCTGAGATCCGCCGCCTGTTTGATTTTCTGCCGCTGAATAACCGTGACGGCGTGCCGGTCCGGACCTTTTTCGACAAGCATGACCGGATCGATAATTCACTTGATACGATCGTGCCGGAAAATCCCAACCTGCCCTATGATATGCATGAGCTGATCCACAAGATCGCGGATGAAGGCGACTTTTTTGAAATCCAGGCCGAATTTGCCAAAAACATCCTGACCGGCTTTATCCGCATGGAAGGCCAGACCGTCGGCGTCGTCGCCAATCAGCCCATGGTGCTGGCCGGCTGTATCGATAGTGACGCCTCGCGCAAAGCCGCGCGCTTTGTCCGCTTCTGTGATTGTTTTAATATTCCGATCCTGACCCTCGTTGATGTTCCGGGCTTCCTGCCGGGCACATCTCAAGAATTTGGCGGCGTCATCAAACACGGCGCAAAACTGCTCTACGCCTACGGTGAAGCCACGGTCCCCAAAGTCACGGTCATCACCCGCAAAGCTTATGGCGGCGCCTATTGCGTCATGGCGCCCAAACATTTGCGCGGCGATATCAATTATGCGTGGCCGACCGCGCAAATTGCCGTCATGGGCTCCAAAGGCGCGGTCGAAATTCTCCACCGTAAAGACCTCGGAAATCCCGATGTCATCGCCGAGAAAACCGCCGAATATGAAGAGATGTTCCTCTCGCCGTTTCGCGCTGCCGAACGCGGCTATATTGACGAGGTCATCCAGCCGCACTCAACACGCAAACGCGTCACACGGGCCTTCGCCATGCTGAAAGACAAGCAGCTCGAAAACCCGTGGAAAAAGCACTCGAACTTACCGTTATGAACACAAGCAAACATGCACACCACTCGGAGCGTTGGGATTGGTCTCCAAAACATGTTCGATTAAAATTTCAAATGTTTCTTTCCGTTTTAGTTTTTTCTGTTGCTTCGTTTAGCTCGGTAAAGAGCGTAAAACTAATTCCATTGGAATTGCATAATGATATCCCAGAATCTCTTGTTGTTTTTGGAACTTTTTTACTCGCTTTGTACTTCATTGTTTCTTTCTATTATCGATCCGAGAACGAGATCAGTGAAAGCGCCGGAATTGATCAAAAAACCTTGGTTAGTATTGAATCTTTAAACAAAAACCTAATTACTCAGGAAAAAATTCTTTCACCCATTTCCATTCAATTTTATGAAAATACAAGTGAAAAAATAACTGAAGAAATTCGGTTGTTGAAAAAAGTATCTAACGAATTTAGTCACAGCATCGAAAAACTAAACGAAGAATGGAAAGTGCTCATTCCAACGCTTCAAAAATTTTACGAAGCTTACAAGCGTCAACTAAACCAAGGTTCAAATAACTATTCACCGTCGGATTCAGAATTAGAGTTCAACAAAATTATGAAAATGTTTAATAGAAACAAATTAGACGCGGCAGAAATGATTAAAATTACGGAATTTACAACGCTTTGTCAGAAGTTAATGGATAATAGAGAAACGATCGAAACTTCATTCGAAGAGGCACAAAGTCTATTAACAGAGAACACTCTGTCGTTAGAAAGTGTAAAAAATTTATTATCCGAAGAAGGCCTTAAAGTGCTACAATCTCAAATAAATGAAATTAAGATTTTCAGAAAATATTTAATCCAAAAACTATCAACCCCCAACAAAGTTGAAAAGATATGGCTCTCATATCACATCCCGTTATTCAGTTCTTTGCTAATTTTTGTTGTCTCGACTGTTTTCGCCACAGGGAAAGTTTTCGCGTCAATAACTACGTGAAATAACGACTGGTCTAATTTATAAAATTTGTTCGTACGGAAAAAAGTTACAATGCCGACTAAAATCAAAAAAATCCTCATTGCCAATCGTGGTGAAATTGCTTGCCGGGTGATAAAGACGGCCCACACTCATCCTCTCCCCATGGGAGAGGTCGGCCCGGCGCGCAGCGTCGGAATAGCCGGGTGAGGGGAATATTGTGCGATCTCGACCCATGGCTTTTGCTGCAAGAGAGTTATATCCCCTCACCCCGCAGCTGCTATTGCAGCGCGGACCTCTCCCCAAGGAGAGGCAAGGCTTGGACTGCATTGAGTGCCAGAGGCGCGCGGGCTCTTCCCTAAGGAGACGTACGGTATGAGCGGGATTAAGACAGCGCCGAAACTGCGGCGGGATCAGACCAAACCAGAAGCTATTTTCTGGAATACGGTTCGTAATCGTCAATTCAGGAAATTGAAATGGCGGCGACAGGTACCGATTGATCGGTATATCGCTGACTTCGTCTGCGAAGAAGAAAAGCTGATCGTTGAACTGGACGGTGGTCAACATGCGGATGACGACGCCCGAGTTTACGACGAGAAGAGAACGAAAATTTTAGAGCAATATGGTTATCGTGTTGTCCGGTTCTGGAACTCGCAAGTGCTCGAAGATTTAGATCATGTCCTGCGGGTTTTAGATGCCTGCATCGGACAGGTTTCCCCTCACCCCGCAGCTGCCAAGGCAGCGCGGACCTCTTCCCAAGGAGAGGAAAGTAAAGAGCGAACTGAATCATGAATAACCCACACAACACCCCGACGAGCAACAGAAAAATTGGATCCCCGATCAAGCCGGGGATGAGCGGAGTTTTTAGTGACCAATAAAATCAAAAAAATACTAATCGCCAATCGCGGCGAGATCGCTTGCCGGGTGATTAAGACGGCCCGGAAGATGGGCATCAAAACCGTTGCCGTCTATTCGGACGCGGATAAAAATGCGTTGCATGTCGAGATGGCGGATGAGGCGATCCATATTGGGCCGCCGCCGGCGAACCAGTCTTATATTGTCATGGACAAGATACTCGACGCGGTCAAAGAGAGCGGCGCGGATGCGGTTCATCCGGGCTATGGCTTTCTGTCGGAAAATGCCGAGTTCCCGAAGGCGCTCAAGAAAATGGGCGTGACTTTTATTGGCCCGAACGCCAAGGCCATCACGGCGATGGGCGATAAGATCACCTCGAAAAAACTGGCGATGGAAGCTGGCGTGTCGACCGTGCCCGGCCATATGGGCCTGATCGAGGACGCGGACGAGGCGATCAAAATTTCCAATAAAATCGGCTACCCTGTCATGATCAAGGCCTCGGCCGGCGGCGGCGGTAAGGGTATGCGCATTGCCTGGAACGATGAAGAAGTCCGCGAAGGGTTCCAAAGCTCCAAAAACGAAGCGGCCAGCAGTTTTGGCGATGATCGTATATTTATCGAAAAATTCGTCACCCAGCCACGCCATATCGAAATTCAGGTCATGGGCGATAAGCACGGCAATGTGATTTACCTTGGGGAGCGCGAATGCTCAATCCAGCGCCGCAACCAGAAAGTCATCGAAGAAGCGCCTTCTCCGTTCCTCGACGAAGAGACCCGCAAAGCCATGGGCGAAGAATCTGTCGCGCTCGCCAAAGCCGTCGATTATGACAGCGCCGGCACGGTCGAGTTCATCGTTGATGGCGATAAGAATTTCTACTTCCTTGAAATGAATACCCGCCTGCAGGTCGAACACCCGGTCACGGAATTTATCACCGGCGTTGATCTCGTGGAGCAGATGATCCGCTCCGCGCAAGGCGAGAAGCTTAAGATCAAACAAAAAGATGTCACGCTCAATGGCTGGTCGATCGAGAGCCGTATTTACGCCGAAGATCCGTTCCGGAACTTCCTGCCATCAATTGGCCGTCTTGTGCGCTACCGCCCGCCGGCCGAAGGCCATTGGGAAGAGCACTGCGTCCGTAATGATACCGGCGTTTATGAAGGCGGCGAAATATCGATGTATTACGACCCGATGATCGCCAAGCTGGTGACCTGGGGTACGGATCGCGGCGTTGCGCTCAAGGCCATGCGCCAGGCCCTGGATAATTTCGAGCTTGACGGCATTGGCCATAATATCCCGTTCCTGCAGGCCGTCTATGATCATGACCGTTTCATTCGCGGCGACATCACCACCGCTTTCATTGCCGAGGAATATCCGGACGGGTTTGAAGGGGCCGAGGTGAACTCCGGCCACGCCCGCAAAATCGCCGCTGTCTGCGCGCTGATGCACGATATTAAGGAGCACCGCGCCGCAGAGATTTCCGGCAGCCTGCCCAATCATGCCCGCCACATCCCGGATATTTTCGCCATTGAGATCAAAGTCAGCAATGACGAATTTTATCACTATACCGCCGATATTCACGGCGAGCGCGGCCTGCGCACCATCTCTATGGATGATGACAGCGACAAGGCGGCCATTGAGCTTGAAGTTCTGACGAGCTGGAAACCCGGGCAAAAACTGGTCCGCGCCACCGTTGATAATGAGCCCTTTACCTTCCGGACCGCGCCCTGCGCCGAAGGCTTCAATGTCTGGCACCGCGGCGTCGCCTACCGGGTTAAAACCCGCAGCCCGCGCGCCGCCGAACTGGCCAAACTGATGCCGCTCAAGGTCCCGCCGGATACGTCTAATTTGCTGCTCTGCCCGATGCCCGGCGTTATCGTTTCGGTGCTGGTCGGGGAAGGCGACGAGGTTCAGGACGGTCAGGCGCTGGCCGTCGTCGAAGCGATGAAAATGGAAAACACATTGCGGGCGGAGAAAAAATCCGTGGTCAAAAAAATCAACGCAGCACCCGGCGATAAACTCGCCGTCGATGCCGTGATTATGGAGTTTGAATAATATTCAAACTCCGCTCAAGCCGGGGATGAGCGGGATTTAATATGAAGAATTTTATTCAAATCTCTGCAATCGCCTTACTAATATTGACCGCTTGCAAAGCTGAAGCACCTCAATCCACCGATGCCGATCCGCCCAAAGTCGAAACCGCCGTCGTGGATCAAACCCGCGCCGCCGAAATCAAACAAGCCGCGATGGATTTGTTTGCCTATCAGGACGGCAAATGGAATGCGCGATGGGACTGGTACGGGCCCGACGGCACTATTGCCGGAACGACCCAAGGCCGCGAAGAATTTAGTCCGCTTGTCGATGCGCATTCGCAAATGCTTTACACTGAGGTGCCGGCGCAAAACCAGACTAGCTATGCCATGCTGACCTATAATGAAGTCGAGCAAAAGATCATTTTCCTCAATGCCGGCCCCAAAGGCGATTACTGGATTATGCGCATGGATCCTGAAACCGGAACGATGATTTCCGATCCGCACAAAAACCCGGACGGCTCCGAGATGATCATAAAGTTCACAACCCTTCGGCAGGTCGCGGACGAAATTGACGTCCAGATGGAAACGTCTACCGACAACGGACAGACTTGGACATTGGCGTTCAAGCAGTTTATGACACGCGCAAAAGACGAGTAGATTAATATATGTCCGACCCGACAATGAAAGACTGGTACGAACTGGCGCAAAAGGAACTGCGCGGGCGGGATGTGGAGGCGCTGACGGTTCACACACCGGAAGGCATTGATATCAAGCCCGTCTATACGGCAGCCGACCTTCCGGACAGCGCCGCAGAAGAACTGCCCGGCTTTGCGCCCTTTACGCGCGGCGTGCGCGGGACGATGTATGCCAATCGGCCGTGGACCATCCGGCAATATGCCGGCTTCTCAACCGCTGAAGAGAGCAACGCCTTTTACCGCAAAAACCTGGAGGCCGGGCAAAAAGGCCTGTCCGTCGCTTTTGATCTGGCGACCCATCGGGGTTATGATTCCGATCATCCGCGCGTCGTCGGCGATGTTGGTAAAGCCGGCGTGGCGATCGATAGCGTCGAAGATATGAAAATTCTGTTCGACGGCATTCCGCTCGATAAAATGTCGGTTTCCATGACGATGAACGGCGCGGTTATTCCCGTGCTCGCCATGTTCATTGTCGCCGGCGAGGAGCAGGGCGTCGACCGGGCGGCGCTTTCCGGCACGATCCAGAACGATGTCCTGAAAGAATTTATGGTGCGCAACACCTATATTTATCCGCCGACGCCGAGCATGAGAATCATTGGCGATATTATTGAATATACTTCAAGTGATATGCCCAAGTTCAACTCGATTTCGATCTCCGGTTATCACATGCAGGAAGCCGGGGCGACTCTCGCGCAAGAGCTCGCCTTCACGCTCGCTGACGGGATGGAATATGTCCGGGCCGCGCTTGCCAAGGGCCTCGACGTTGACGCTTTTGCCGGTCGGCTATCGTTCTTTTTCTGTATCGGCATGAATGTATTTATGGAGGCCGCCAAGCTGCGCGCCGCGCGCCAGCTTTGGTCGAAGATCATGACCGATTTCGGCGCTAAGGAAACCCGCTCGAAAATGCTGCGGACCCATTGCCAGACCTCCGGCGTGTCTCTGACCGAACAGGACCCGTACAATAATGTCGTGCGCACCGCGTTCGAAGCCATGGCGGCCGCGCTCGGCGGCACGCAATCACTTCACACCAATTCATTTGACGAAGCCATCGCGCTGCCAACCGAAGCCTCCGCGCGTATCGCCCGGAACACCCAACTGATCCTGCAGCACGAAACCGGCATTTGCGATGTCGTCGATCCGCTCGGCGGCTCTTATTATGTTGAAGCTCTCACCAAAGATCTGGTCGATAAAGCCTGGGAGATGATCGCAGAGATCGAGGCCGAAGGCGGCATGACCAAGGCGATTGAAAAAGGCCTCCCGAAAATGGCAATCGAAGAGGCAGCCGCGAATCGGCAAGCCCGCGTCGATAAGGGCGAAGACGTCATCATCGGCGTCAACAGGTTCCGCCTCGATGATGAAGAGCCGATTGATATTCTCGAGATCGACAATGCCAAAGTCCGCGCCGGGCAAATTGCGCGCATTCAAAAAACCCGCAGGTCTCGCAACCCGAATGCCTGTGATGCAGCGCTTGCAAATCTGACGGCAATTGCAAAATCCGGCAATGGAAATTTGCTGCGCGCCGCCGTTGATGCCGCCCGCGCCCGGGCTACCCTCGGCGAAATATCCGATGCTATGGAAGTGGCGTTTGGCCGGCACAAGCCGGTGACCCGCGTCATCAAAGGCGTCTACTCGGCGGCTTACCAGAACGACCCCGCCTATGAGAGCATCCGGTCCAAGATCAAGGATCACAAATCGGAGTCCGGCAAGGACCCTTATGTGCTGATCGCCAAGATGGGTCAGGACGGGCATGACCGCGGCGCCAAAGTCATCGCCACCGCTTTTGCCGATCTGGGTTTCAAAGTCGATATGACCGACATGTTTGCAACCCCGTCCGAAACGGCCGAGAGAGCAGCTGAGCTTGGCGTTGATATTGTCGGCGTGTCATCGCTCGCGGCGGGTCATAAGACCCTCGTCCCCGAGCTGATCAATGCTTTAAATGCCGCGGGCCGGTCCGACATCAAAGTCGTGGTCGGAGGGGTAATCCCCGAGCAGGACTACGCCTTTCTCCGAGCGGCCGGCGTGTCTGAAATCTTTGGTCCCGGCACGAATGTGCTTGAGGCCGCCTATGCAGTGCTTGCCGATATTGCCGGTCTGAAACGCAACCGCTAGCGTGCCATTTTAGCATCGATATTTCCTAGCGCTGTTTCATTTTGAAACTCGCGCTCGCCTGAGCCGCGATAATTAATCATCTTTTTGACATTTAGGCGGGATTATTACGCCTGTTTGGCGAATTTAAGCCTATTTTAACCATAAATATCCGCCTCTGTTTCGTTCCGGTCCAGAAATGGGACAATCGGCACACTATTGGCATCGTTTTTCCCGAGTCGCGTTTACGCAATATTTGCTCAAATGAACTAGAAGGAACGCTGAATAGTGGGAAACGAAATGGCTACTACGAAACCGATAACGCACCTTGAGGAAGAGGCCCGCCTTAAACCGATTGTACCGGGGCAGCCTGTCACGCGCAAATCGATCGCGGATATCAAGGCCCCGAAAAGACAAGTCAACGCTTCTGCGCTTCGCTTTGTCTTGCGGGTCAGCGACATATTCTGGGTCTCGATTTTGATCCTTTTGAGCATTTGGAACGGCTATATCGGCATTAACAATAAAGCGATCGCGGCGCCGCTCGCAGCTGGGCTGTTGGGTGCAATTATGTTCGCCGCGACTTTGATGCTCAGCGGCGCGCACCGGTTTCATCCGTCCGAAAGTTACCTGGCCCACCAAAAGAAAGTTTTCTTCGCCGGATTTTCCGCAACAGGTCTTTGGCTCTGTACGGCTCTGATGTTGAAACCGGATACGTTTTTGCCGGACGCTTTGGCGGTTGCCGGTATGGCGGCCATCACAGCGCTCTTTTTGTTACACTCGCTCTATTTCCTGCAAATCCAGCGGCTTCATGAACGCCGGGCTTTGGCCCCCAACATTGTTATGCTGGGCGCAACCGATTCCGCCCGCCGCATGATTGAAGAAAATGCCAAAAACCGCGAACTGAACATCGTTGCGATCTTTGATGATCGCCTGAGCCGCGCACCTGCCAGCATACACGGCGTCCCAGTTGTCGGCAAAGTCGATGACCTTCTGGCCTGGTCGGACCTTCCTTATATTGACCGGATTGTTGTGACCCTGCCGAGCATGGCGCAAACTCGCAAAGATCAGCTGGCGCATCAGGTTCGCCTCCTGCCCAACCGGATCGCTTTTGTCGTCGATCAGTTTGAAGACCTTGATCACGTCAAGCAGCGCCTCTCCGAGATTGCCGCCGTCAGTGTTCAGGATATTACAGGCAAACCAAAAAGCGGACATCACACGGCGCTCAAGCGTATCATGGATGTTGTCGTCGGCACGACGGCGATGGTTTTCGGCGCGCCCATATTGGCCTTGATCGCGCTCGCCGTGAAACTCGATAGCCCCGGCCCTGTTTTGTTTAAGCAAAAACGTCACGGCTTTAACAACCGGGAATTCTACGTCTATAAATTTCGCTCCCTACGGGTCGAAGCCGAAGACAAAAACGCCGCCCAGCAAGTGACCGCTGGCGATAACCGCATCACCAAAGTCGGCCGTTTTATCCGCAAGACATCACTCGATGAACTGCCGCAACTCATCAATGTTCTCAAAGGCGAAATGTCTTTGGTCGGCCCGCGCCCGCACGCCATCGGAATGCGGACGGGAAATATTGAAAGTTACAAGCTGGTCGAGGAATATGCCCACCGCCACAAGGTTAAGCCTGGCATGACCGGCTGGGCCCAGATCAACGGCTCGCGCGGGCCCTTGCACGACGCGGCCAGCGTGGCGCGCCGGGTCAAGCTTGACGTCGAATATATTGAACGTTCATCAATCTGGTTTGACGTGATCATCATGCTCAAGACCATCCCCTGTCTTTTGGGCGACTCGGAGAATATTCGATAGATTTTAACTTTGCATATGCGGCGATAGCAAAGCGGGGGCGATCATGATTGGTCGTTCCATGCTTGCCTATATACCTGTCAATCTGGCGACATTGATCGTCAGCTTTGGCGGTATCGTCATATTAACCCGGCTCCTCGGCAGCGCCGAATATGGCCGCTATGCCATTGCCATGATCACGATGATGACCCTGCATATGGGGTTCTTTACCTGGATCGAAGCCGCCATGGCGCGCTATCAGGCCCGGGCCGAACGCAAAGGCGATGTCAATACACATGTGAAGACGCTATATGCGTTTGCGCTGCGCACGGCGGTTCCGGCGCTGGCGCTTTTCTGGCTGGTTGTCTATGCCGTTCCGTCTATCCCGAAAGAGATGAAATGGCTGCTTTACGCCGCCCTTGCCTCAACCTCTTTGCAGCTATTCTTCAATCTGGGCATGGAAGCCCACAAAGCGGCTCACCGGATCCGGCGCTATAGCGCCAGCTTTGCGACCCATCAATTGATGAGTTTCAGCATCGGCCTTTTGCTGCTTTTACTGTTGCGGGAAAAAGGCTGGCTGTCTCCGGAAGTCGGAATGTTCTTTGGTATTTTTATTGCGACTATTGCGGTTCTGATCATTGATCTTCCTTTTATGCTGAAAAAAATGAAAGGCGGATCTGTTGAACCGGCACGAGCCAAAAACTATTTCAAATATGGCATGCCGATCAGTATTTCTCTGATCCTGACCTATGCTTTGTCGTCGGCGGATATGTATTTAATCGCCGGCATTCTCGGCAATTCGGAAGCCGGTGAATATTCAGCCAGCTATAATCTGGCCAATCGCAGTCTGGATGTATTGTTTATCTGGATCGGAATGGCGGTCACGCCGATTGCCGTGACGGCCCTTGAAAAAGAAGGACTTGAACGGTCAACCAAAGTCCTCAAGGATTACGGCGCCGCGCTATTGTGGATCGCGATGCCCGCCGCGACAGGGATTGCTCTGATCGCTGAGCCCGCCGGTTTTATTCTGGGCGAAGAAGTCCGCCAGGGCGCTGTTAAAATAATGCCGCTCATTGCCTTTGCCGGCGTCATGAACGGGATGATTTCCTATTACGCTCAGCGCGCATTTATGCTGTCGGGCAAAACAGATGTGTTTGTCTGGGCTATGGTCCCGCCAGTGCTGCTGAATATCGGCTTAAATCTCTGGCTTATCCCGCAATATGAACTTATGGGCGCGGTGTGGGCGACGGTTATTTCCTATGCCGTCGCGCTGACGATTGCGCTGGTTGTCGGGCGTCGCTATTTTCCCATCCCGATCCCTGTCAAAGCCTTTGTTCAAATCTCATTTGCCTGTCTGGTTATGGCCGCTATTGTTTACGGAACGCCGATCCCGGACAGCGCGCCAAACTATGTCGAGATTCTGATCAAAGCGGTCGTCGGTGTCGCCGTCTACGGGACCATTTGTTTCTCGACCGATACGGCCGGTTGCCGCGAGATCATTAAAAACATTTACCGCAAATTCCGCCGTGCTGACACAACTCCGCGCGCCAATGCGCCGCTAGAGGTCGCCAAATGAACCCTATAGTCGACATAAAACAGTTTGCCAGTCTGGCAAAGCTTAGTGCGAAACCGTCACTCTCTATTCTCGTGCCTTATTATCACGACAATCCGGTCCCGCTTATTCAGGCATTGGCCCAAGAGTGCTCGGAGCGGACGGATGTCGAGATTCTGATTTATGATGACGGCAGCGGCGACCCGGGCCTTAGCTGCGATGTCATTGCCGCCGTAAAAAATAGCGCCGCCCGGGTTCGTCTCTATATTGCGGAACAAAATTGCGGCCGTTCTTTTGCGCGTAACCAATTATTCAGCCGGGCCAAATCGGACTGGGTTCTGTTTCTGGACGCAGATATGCGCCCCGAGACCGATCATTTTGTAACCGATTATGTCGATTTGATTGCCAGAGATAATGCCGATATAATTTTTGGCGGATTTAAGGTCATTGCGAAATCAGACGATCCTGACCGGGAGCTTCATCGGGCTCTGTCAGAAGTTTCCGATTGCCTGACACTCGAGCAGCGCCGCATCGCCGGACCGCAATATGTTTGCTCGTCCAATCTGGCGGTGCGCAAATCCGTCATGATTGCCGAGCCGTTTGATCCGGATTTTTCCGGGTGGGGATGGGAAGATAGTGAATGGGCGGCGCGTGTGTCGAAAAAGTTTTGCCTGCTCCATGCCGATATTCCGGCATTGCATGTAGGTCTTGAAACCACCGAGACGCTGCTCAGCCGTTTTCAATCAAGCGGACCAAACTATTTGTTATTTACGCATAAACATCCGGATCTGGCGCAGGCATTGCCGCTCTACCGGATCGTTCAGAAGCTGCGCAAAGTCCCGGGTCAAAAATTTGGGCGACCCTTGCTGCGGGCGATTGTGAAACTGCGTTTTGCGCCGGTAAAAATCAGGCTGATAGCGCTCAAGCTCTGGCGCGCCAGCTGGTATGCGGAGACTTTCGCATGATTTATCAGCCCAGCCATAGACTTTCATCGCGCATTGCCCGCAAGCTCACCCGCTTTCAGTCGGTCAATAAAATGCGTCTTGCGCCCGGTAAAACGGTTGTGAGCTTTTCTTTCGATGATTGCCCGAAGTCCGCGATCAGAGGCGGCGTCAGAGCGCTTGAAGCTGAGGGCTGGCGCAGCACAATTTATGTCGCATGCGGATTACTCGGGACGGAAAATCATCACGGCGAAATTCTGGCCGGAGAGGATGTCCGGGCTTTGCAGGATAATGGCCACGAGATTGGCGATCATACATTCTCCCATCTCGATGCTTCGAAATCGACATTGCCGGATTTTGAACAAGATGTAGAACGCAATCAGGAGGCGCTGAGCGCGCTCGGCGTTTCGCCGTCCCGGACATTTGCCTATCCTTACGGCGTCGCGACACCCGACACAAAAGCGGCCATGCAGCGCCGCTTCAAAGGCGCGCGCGGCATAGACATGACGTTACACTGCAAGAGCGTCGATCTGAACCAGATCGGATCTTTTCCGATCTACGAAAATTCAAGTGCGGACACAATCGGCGCGATCCGGGCCATCGCCAAGTCCGGTGGCTGGATAACCCTGTTCACCCATGACATTCGCGACAACCCGTCCGAGTGGGGCTGCACGCCAAAGACGATGCAATCGATTATCGAGGCCATCAAAGATGTCGGGGCCGACATATTGACAATTGAGGGCGCAATCCAAGCTTTTGGAGAAGCGGCATGACGCAAAACGAAACACAAAACTGGAATGAAGGCGTCTCGATTATCGTTCCGACTTATCAAAGGCCGGACGGAATAGAGATCGCCCTTGGCAGCCTTCTGGATCAGCAGATTGAGGGCCGCTGCGTCGAAATCATTGTCGCCGATAATGACCCGGCCGGAAGCGCCCGGGCATTTGTTGAAAGCTTTAAAAAAAGAGCCGCGTTTGACGTGGTCTATGTCCATGTCCCGCAGCCCGGCGTCTCCAATGCCCGAAACGGCGCGATGGAAAAAGCCCGCGGTCGTTTTATCGCCTTTCTCGACGATGATATGGAAGCTTTGGAGGGTTGGGTACAGTCTCTGATCGATACATCGCTTAAGTTTAAAGCCGGTATCGTCTTTGGTCCGGCGATTGCGCGCATGCCAAATCCGGAAGACGCCCGTAATCCCTATATGGAGCCTTTCTTCTCGCGGATCGCCGATATGAAAAACGAAGGTCTTATGAACGAGACGCTTGGGACGGGCGGCTGTCTGCTTGACCTTGATCTTTGCAATATGCCGAGCCCGGCTTTTGACACGAGCCTGAACGAGACCGGGGGAGAAGATGATATTCTGTTTGATCATTTGCGGCAGACCGGCACCAAGGTCGCCTGGTCGCCCAAAGCCGAGTCGATTGAAATTGTGCCAGCCAAACGGGCAACGCCGGAATATATCTGGACCCGTAATTTCGCTTTTGGTCAGGGGCCGAGCCATATTCATGCCAGCCGCGGTCTCAAGGGCATTCCGGGCGTGATTTATTTTATGGCAACCGGGTCAATCCAGTGGGTGTTGTTTGGCATCGCCTATCTTGTGATGAAGCGTCTCGGCCATCCAGCCTATGTGAAATATCTCGCGCGCACCGCCAGAGGCCTTGGTAAGATTTTCTGGACCGACCGGTTTAGCCCGAAACTATACGGCGCGGCAGTTCTTAAAAAGCCGGAGGTTCAGGCCGCCGAATAGGCGCGCCTATTTTCCCCAAAGCTTTTCAAGCCGTTTATCGCGGCCGCAAGAGCGGCGATAATAATTATATTTGCTTTCATTCTTTTTGTAATAATCCTGATGATATTTCTCCGCCGTATAAAAGGTCGAAGCCTCAAGCACTGGTGTAAGAATATCGGCGTCAAAGGGTTTAACATTAATGACATGGGCTTTTGATTTCTCGGCGATTTCCATTTGGTCGGGCCGGGCGAAAATTGCGGTCCGGTAGCTGCTGCCCTTGTCGCAAAACTGGCCGTATGGATCGGTTGGATCAATATTGACCCAATAATGGTCAAGGATCTCCTCATAGGAAACTTTGGACGGATTAAAGGTAATCTCGACCGCCTCATAATGGCCCGTTTCCTTATAGGTCACGTCTTTGTAGGTCGGATTGACCGTAGTCCCGCCCGTATAGCCTGAGACGGCTTTAAGCACGCCGGGAAGTTTTTCAAAATCGGCTTCAACGCACCAGAAACAGCCGCCGGCAAGGATCGCCGTATCAGTGGTTTTCGCCGCTGTGTCGTCAGAGATTGCTGCGTCGTTGATTTGAGCTTCCGCGCATCCGGCCAAAAGCAAAAATCCTGTCATCCATATAATTTTTTTCATACCGTCTCTTTAATCCTTTTTTTCGCTCACACCCAAGTCACATATTCGAGAGTATATAGGCCGTATTTCGTGATTTGGATCAGCTTTAACTCTGCCCGCCTAAGAAGCTCAGATAATCATTCGCCACTCTGTCCGGTGCTTCAAGCTGGGGATAATGGCCAATATTGTCATATTCACGAAGGAAATCCGGCGCTCCGAGTAGCTCTTTATAGCGCGCCACCATATGAGCTCCGGAGACCGGATCATAGGAGCCATTGATCAGAGCGACCCGGCCTTCAAAGTTCCCAATCGCGTCAATCCAGCGCTCGCGGTTTTTGCGCCGGTCGCGCATATAGGTAATGAGCGAGTGAAACATATGCCGTCCGCCGCCGGAATTGATAATCTCCCAGTACAGAGCGAGTTCGGCGCCGCTCGGTTTTGTGTCCGGACCAAATACGGACCAGAATGATGTGTCAAACCGGCCTTTGGTGGTCAGTTTATTGATCAGCGGCCCGAGTGGGCTGAGCAATAGTTTCTGTATTCTTAGCGCCTGATGGGTTTCGGGAAACAGACCGCCATTTAAAAAACAGACCGAACTTATCTCAAAACCAAGATCGCCGCGTGCCATGATCTCCTGCACGACCGTATCGCCATAATCATGGGCGAGAATATGGCAGTTTTTTATACCTGCTTTTACAACGGCAGCGCAAACAATATCAGCCTGTTCATGGATTGAATATTTATGGGGGTAGGGTTTTTCCGACAGGCCAAAACCAAGCATGTCGACCGCAAGCAGCCTATAGTTCGACAGCGCCTCCCAAATCGGGGCCCAATCATAGCTAAAGGTCGGAAAGCCGTGGACCAGCAATATGGTCTGCCGCTTTTTTCGGTTCACGTCGGTGACCCAAATTTCCCGGCCTTTGATCATTTCGACCCCGCCGAGCTGGCTCCACGTGCTCAATTCCATCATCCTGTTACCTTGCCCGTCTTGACTCATCACCTTCAACCCATAAGACAAATGACAAGGGACAGCTATGGCTAAAACACAGAACTATTTGATAAAGAACGGCCTCGTCTATGATGGATCAGGCGAGACGCCGCGCACGGTCGATATTGCTGTGTCGGGCGGTCTGGTCACAGAAATTGGCCCAAACCTAACCCCGCCAAAATCCGCCAAGGTTATCGACGCCAAGGGCAAATGGGTCATGCCCGGTCTGGTCGATGTTCACACCCATTATGATCTTGAGCTTGAGATCGCCCCCGGCTTGCCGGAATCTGTCCGTCACGGCACGACCACTGTGGTCATGTCCAATTGCAGTCTCGGGCTGGCCTTTGGCGCGCAGCGCAATAATGGCGATGATCCGGTCGTGTCCTGTTTTGCCCGGGTTGAAAACATTCCCAAGCCGCTGCTGAAAACCGCCGCCGATAAGATTTACTGGAACAATTCCGGTGAATATCTTGACCATCTCGATAAGCTCGTTAAGGGCCCCAATGTTGTGCCGATGATCCCGCATTCCATGCTTCGGATAGAGGCTATGGGGCTCAGCGAAAGTGTAAGCCGCGACCCGACCGATGATGAGATGGAAGTTATGAAAGGGCTTTTGAAAACAGGGATGGAGCAAGGCTATGCCGGTTTTTCAACCGATGCCCTACCCTTTCATTTTCTCGCCAATGACCCGAACCGGCAAAAGCAAATTCCGACCCAGTTCGCCAAATATGGCGAGCTCAAGACATTGACCAAAATCGTCCGGGATCATGACCGGGTCTGGCAGGCAACCCCGCCCAAGGACAGTCCGGTCGGGACCCTGAAAACCTTCCTTCTGACCAGCGGTCGCCTGCACGGCAAACCGCTAAAAACTACCGTCGTCGCAGCCATGGATATATATGCCAATCGCAATATTGTCCGGCTTGGTAAGACATTGGCCCGGCTGCTCAACTCGCGGCTTCTCAATGGCAAATTCTATATGCAGGCTCTGGCCGCGCCGTTTAAAATCTGGGCCGATCATATGTATTCGCCGCTTTCGGAAGAAATTGATGAGCTGCGCGAAATCGTTGAGATCGACCTTGAGGACAAAGAGGCACGCGAAAGGCTCTTGAGCGATCCGGACTATATTGCGCGGTTTAAAAAAATGTGGATGACGGGCAAAACCGGGTTTGGCTCGGCGCGTCTTCGGCGCAAACTCCGGCTCGAAGATTATGCATTTCGCCGCGACATTGACGAGATGATGATCGAAGCCTGCCCGGTCGCATCCTGGGAAGGGCTCAGCTTTGGAGATGTCTACCGCGCGTTAAAATCCGGCGCGATCATAGATAAGGGCTTTGCCAAATATGAAAGCCATTTCGAAGATGTCAGCGATGAGGCCAATTTCGTGCTCGCCATGCTGCGCGCCTTTGATCTTGATCTGATCTGGAGCGCGGTCAGCGCCAATCGTGATCCGGCCCTCACGAAGAAGCTCTTAATGAACCCGCTTTTGCTGCCGGGCTTTAACGATTCCGGCGCCCATCTGACCAATATGGCGTTTTACGATTGTAATCTGCGCGCTCTCAAAATTGCCTCTGAAGACGGGCTGGACGGGGTCAGCTATATGGTCCGCCGCCTGACCAAAGATGTATCCGACATATTTGGCATTAAGGCCGGCACCATTACCGTCGGCGCGCCCGCCGATATAACGATGATCAACCCGGATATGCTGGCAAATTATGACGGCGAAGCCAAGGTCAAGCGGATCTACCGCGAAGAGTTTCAGCATGATCAGCTTGTCAATCGCTCCGACGGCGTAGTTGACCTTGTCATGATCAACGGTATTCCGGCTTGGGAAATTGATGGGTTCACAAAAGATTTTGCCAAGGCGCCGATGGGCCGGTTGCTTCGGGCCGGTTAATTGACCGACGTCATGTCGAGGCGTTCTTCAACTCTTTATAGGCGGAAAGCGCGCGCTCGCGAGCGGCTTTATGATCAACAATTGGTTTTGGGTAGGATTTGCCGAGCGTCACACCGGCATCTTCGAGCACCGATTTCGGCGCTTCCCACGGGCGGTGGATGAATTTGTTGGGCAGCTCTGATAGTTCCGGTACCCATTTTCTGACATAGTCACCGTTTTTATCGAATTTCTCGCCTTGGCTATACGGATTGAAAATCCGGAAATAAGGCGAAGCATCCGCGCCGCTGCCGGCGACCCATTGCCAGCTCGCCGCATTATTGGCCGGATCAGCATCAAACAAGCAGTCCCAGAACCACCGCTCGCCTTCGCGCCAATTGATCATTAGATGTTTGATCAGAAAACTCGCTGTTATCATGCGCACCCGATTGTGCTGATATCCGGTCTCCCACAATTGCCGCATACCGGCATCGACAAAGGGATATCCCGTCTGTCCCATTTGCCAAGCGTGCAAGGCGTCGTCATTTTTCACCCAGGGAAAAGCGTCATATTCGGGCCGGAAACTTTTGGTCGCGAGATCGGGGTTGTAATAGAGCAGCGCATAGGAAAATTCCCGCCATCCTATCTCTGACAAAAATTTGCCGCCGTCGACGTCGCGGTTCTTAACCGCATGCCAAATCTGGCGCGGGCTGATCTCGCCAAAGGCCAAATGGGGCGAGAGCCGTGACGTGCCCTGTGGTTTGTCGGGCCGGTCACGGTCGCTGGCATAGCTCGCAATCGGACCGTCTAAGAAATCTTCCAGCGCTTCCACAGCACCCGCCTCGCCCATGGTCCAGTCGTCCATCATTTTTGAGGCCCAGTCGGGACTATCCGGCAAAAGCCCGAGATCATCGACAGAAAGGCTGCTCGGCATTTTTTTAAAAAGTTTGAAGTTCGGTCTCGCCATAGGCTCGGCCACAAACATTTGCTCACGCGCCGCGCGCCAATAAGGGGTAAAAACCTTATAATAACCTTGACCGTTTTTAGTTCCGGATTTTGTCTTGATCTCCCACGGCTCGGATAAAAGGTTGCCGTTAAAACTATTGACCTCGACGGGTTTGAATTTATAGGCATCCATAATCGCGCCGTCACGATCCCGGTCAGCTTTTTGATAGCGGCGGTTCCAGTAAATATCGATAGCGCCGGTCTCTTCTATCAGCGCGTCAATCACAGCGCTTGCCTTGCCCCTGCGGATCACCAGATCACCCAAGTCGTCTTTGAGCGCCTTCAGACTATGATGCAGCCAAACCTTGGAGGCCGCGCCGAGCGGGCGGCCCAAATCCTCTTCATCAATAAAAAGCGGAAGGATAGGCGCGCCGGTTTTGGCAGCCTCAAACAAGGCCGGATTATCGGCGGTGCGAAGGTCCCGGCGAAACCAGACAATAATGGGAATATTACTCATGTTTAAACGAAGACCACCTTCTTTGGGTTATTTCCAATCATAGTGCATCGAGTTTAACTGGCAATAGCGTCCTTTGACTCGCAATTTTACGGGATCGAATAGGGCTTCCGCCGAAATATTTAGACCGGAATTTCCATTAGACTATTAATTCTAATGGGCGTGTGATATTGGACCGCCCAGAATAAAGGAAAGCCTCATGGAACAATTACAAGGTCTCGACGCGAGTTTTGTCGCACTGGAACAGCCAACTACACCGCTGCATATCGGATCGGTTATGATCTATGATCCGTCGACGGCGCCTGATGGTTTCGTCCGGTTCAAAGATATATTGTCATTTATTGAAAACAGGCTTCAGCTTTCCAAGACCCTGCGCCAGAAACTGGTCAAAGTCCCGTTCGGGATCGACTATCCATACTGGGTTCAGGATATTGATTTCGACCTTGAATATCATGTCCGTCACGTCGCTTTGCCCAAGCCCGGTGACTGGCGACAGCTTTGCATTTTGGCTGCCCGTATTTTCGCCCGGCCGCTCGATCTGTCGCGGCCGCCGTGGGAAATTACTGTCATTGAAGGCCTCGACAATATTGAAGGCTTTCCAAAAGGCTCTTACGCCATGCTCTCCAAAGTCCACCACTCTGCCATTGACGGCGTTTCCGGTGTTGACATGATGCAGGCGACCCATACGCTTTATCCAACCCAGGACCCGCTTGAAACAAAAGATCCGTGGAAGCCGGAAAGCAATCCAAGCCAGTTCGAGTCATTTGTTAAAGGCTCGTTGCGCAGCATGACCATGCCTTGGCGCCAGATGAACGCCGCCCGCAAATCTATGCCGGGCATGTATCGTCTTGGCAAAGGCCTGATCAAAAAAGACTTTGACCTCAAAGCCATGACCGGCGCGCCGAAAACCCGGTTCGGCGGCACAGTTTCGCCGCACAGAATGTACGGCGCTAATTCGTTTGACATTAATGAAGTGATTGCGATGCGCGCTCTATGCAGCGGATCAAAGATCAATGATGTCATGCTGTCAATTACCGGCGGCGCGCTGCGTCACTATCTCGAAGCCAAAGGCGAATTGCCGGAAGATTCTCTGACAACAATGGCGCCGATATCTGTTCGCGCCGAAAATGAGCGCAACACGATGGGCAATCAGGTCTCGGCTATGTTTGTTCCCCTCGGCACCCACATTAAAGGGGCCCATGACCGGATGAAATATATCGGCGAGGAAACCGCCAAGGCTAAAGCCATGACAAATGCTATGGGCGCGCGCCAAATCACTGAAATGGCTAAATTGGCACCTTCCATGGCGATGAATATCGGCGCCAATCTTTATTCCCGGTTCAAACTGGCCGATAGAATGAACCCGATTGCCAACACGATTGTCACCAATGTCCCGGGACCGCGCATTCCGCTATATTCAGCAGGCGCGCAGGCTGTCGGCGTATTTGGTATGATGTGCCTGTTTGACGGTGTTCGTCTTGGCCACATCGTCCAGTCTTATACCGATAAGATCACTCTATCCTATACGGCCTGCCGCGATGCCATGCCGGATCCGGATTTTTACGGCAAATGCGTCGAGAAAAGCTTCGCCGATCACCAGCGCGCGCTCAAAGCTCTGCAAAAAGCCGAAGAAGCCAAGAAGACTGAAATCACCCAACCCAAGAAGCCAGCGGCAAAAGCCAAGCCTACCAAGCCTAAAGCGGTTAAAGCCAAGGCCGTCAAAGCTAAAGCGGTGAAACCTAAGCCGGCTAAAGCCAAGCCCGTTAAAGCTGTAGCAACCAATGGCGCCAGCGAAACCAAGCATTAACCAAATCACGGTTACCTCGCATCATGGCTCAAAAATATAAACACCGCTCGCCCTTCCCGCTTTGGACGTTGCTCGAAGGGCGTTGGGTTTTTGAAATGGCGTCATTTTACGGGGTACGTCCACTGCTTAAGCGGCTGCCAAAAGGCGATAACCACCCTATCATTGTCTTTCCCGGATTTATGGCGAGCGCCGGTTCAACCCGCCCGCTTCGGAAATTTCTCACAGATCTTGGCTATACGGTCTATGATTGGGGACAAGGGCGGAACCTGAAATTCAATCCGGAAGTCGAGGCTAAAATGCTCGATAATCTGGAAAAAACATACCAGAAACACGGACAGAAAGTCTCGCTTCTGGGCTGGAGTCTCGGCGGCGTATTTGCCCGCGAGATCGCCAAAACCTATCCGGACTATGTGCGCTCTGTCATTTCGCTTGGCAGCCCGATCACCGGACCCCGGCATGCGGCTTTGGTGCGGCCATTATTTGAACTTTTAAACGGCGGCGGACCTTCACCGAAAACCGCCGTACGGCTGGAACAGCTGCACACGCCGCCGCCGGTTCCGACAACTTCGGTCTATTCCAAAACGGACGGGATCGTGCATTGGCACGGCTCCGTGCAGGATGATGTCCCGCACGCGGAAAATATTGAAGTCTATGCCAGCCATGCCGGTATGGGTGCTAATCCCATGATTATGTATGTTCTGGCCGATCGTTTGGCCCAGGCCGAGGGTCAGTGGAAACGGTTCGACAAAAGCGGGTTGAAAAGATTCTTCTACAAATCGCCGAAATATTTCAGACGTGATCTCGGCGACTTTTACTAGCACCTATTAGCTCATCTCGCACGCGCGATCGAGCATCCTCATTTAAAATAATTAGAGTTTTAAAGATTGGCTGCACGCAGCTGTTCCATCTCGCCTGCCATTTTTGCCCCCTGTCTGGGTTAATCCTCGGGAAGAGGAAGGCCCATTATTGCGGAACCAAATCCGGCGATAACCGTTTCAGAAAATAGGTAAAGACTATCAAAGGGACACTCTGCGTGCGCAACCAAACGAATCAGCCATCACCCTCAATCATTTGGACTCTGCTGGAATTCAGATGGGTGTTTGAGTCGGTGCTATTCCGCTTGATGCGTCCGTTAATGAAACGGCTGCCAGCAGGTCATGGGCGGCCGGTGATTGTGTATCCCGGGTTTCTGGGGAATGAAAAGTCCACGCGTGCCTTGCGCGGGCTACTCACGGAACTTGGCTACAAACCTTATGATTGGGAGCAGGGACGGAATCTCCGATATAGTGCCGATATTGAACAGAAAATGATCGAGCATTTGCACGGCGTTTTTGAAAAACACGGCGAGAAAGTGTCATTAGTGGGCTGGAGCCTCGGCGGCGTATATGCTCGCGAAATTGCAAAAGCCGCGCCGGATAAGGTCCGGTCAGTGGTTACACTCGGAAGCCCGATTTCCGGATATTGCCGGGCTTCTTTTCTGAAGCCTTTATTTGAGTATTTTAACGGCAAACCGTCTGCGGAAATGAAACAGCGTCTAAGCCAGATCAGCACACCACCGCCCGTCCCGACAACATCGATTTACTCTAAAAGTGATGGTATCATCCATTGGCAGGATTCGGTCCAGGCCGAGACATCTCATACAAATAATATCCGGGTCTATGCCAGTCATTCCGGCATGGGTGCAAACCCGATGGTAGCCAGCGCCGTTGCAAATTGTCTTGCCGATCCGGCAGGGCACAAGTCCGGCAATTACGAGGCAGGATTTATGGATTTCTTACTTAGCCCCCCGTCATTTCAGACAGGTGACCTCGCCAACAGCTCGTGAGATATAAGCCCTCATAGGGATCGGTATTTTCAAAATTTATTCGGCGCTTTTTCAAGGCTGGGCCAAATATTTGTGACCGGCGACACTTAATGGCTGTTACGCCGTAAAATAACTCGCCGAAATATCATACAGATCCGCCATGACGGATTCCGTCGTCGGCCAACGCCCGGCGCCCTTACCCCGGATTTTATAGCAATCTCCATCATCAAAATAGAAAATCGCGTGCGCTTCCGTCCCGTCAGCTTGAGCGATGAAATTATTCTTCGACAAATCCTTCAAAACCAGCGCCGCGTCAAACCCGGCTTCGTGTTTCCAGACGTTCGACACCCGTTTTATCGCCCCTTTAATTTGGTTTGGCGGGACAAAATTTTCTATTGTATCGCGCGGAATATCATCGAGATCAATTTCCCGGCCAAATCCCAGCAGCGAGACCAGCTGAATTTTCGCCCCGGCGTCGGCTCCGCCCACATCCGAACTGGGGTCGGCTTCCGCGTAACCCTTATCCTGCGCTTCTTTGAGGACGTCATCATACGACCGGCCTGAACAGATCTCGTCGAGCATGTAATTGGTGGTGCCGTTAAGCAGTGCTTCGACTCTGACGATTCGTCCCGCTTCTCGGATGCACATTTCAAGCACGGGCATACCGCCGCCTGCCGCGCTCGAAAATTGCAGAATCGCGCCGGACTGTTTGGCGTGATCAAGCAGCGCCTGACCGCCAGCGGCGATGGCCTGTTTATTGGCCGAAACCACATGAACGCCGCGCGAAAGCATATCTTTGGTAAAGCCAAGCGCCGGTTCAATCGGGCCGGAAACATCGATAAAAATGTCCGGCTTGGCATCAACCAGGTCCTGATAATCGGTCGTTAGCTCGGCATCCTTATAGCCTTGGTCAAGATATTTTTGTTTATCCCGAACCATGATTTTGGCCATTTCAAAGCGCGCGGGCTGGGCTTTGACCCGGCGATAGACGCCGCCGCCGACAATCCCGCAGCCCATCATGGCGATGCGAAGTATTTTAGGCTCTTTGGCGGGACCGGTTTTGCCGGTTTTAGCGCCGATCCGCGTATAGTCAGGAATGCCCGGCGTGCCGATATCAAATTCAAGACGGTTCTCTTCCGCAAAGGCGAGTGCTTTGGGCGATACGAGAACGGCGGCCCGCTCGCGCGCATCGGCCCACGAAATTTCATCATAACGCCACAGCATCGGCGCCGTATTGGGATCGGCTTCATAGACACCGTCAACATCCTTTAAAAGAAGCGCCGGCGCGCCGAGCCGCTGGGCGACATAGAGCGCTGTGTAATCCGCGCCGCCATCACCAAGCAGTGACGGCCGGTCATTCTCGCCGATCGCGACATAGCCCGGCATCACAACTATATCGTGGTTTTTAAGGTCCTGTTCGAGCTGCTTCACATCGAGGTCAACAAGCTCGGCCTGCGTATGCGGGCCTTTGGCTTTAAGCCCGAGATCGCGGGCCTGACGGACAAAAGCGGGCGCGCCAATTCGCTCGAGCGCCAGCGCCAAAAGGGCGGCTGATTTGCGTTCGCCCAGTTGAATGAGCTCAGGCAGGTTTTTCGCGATGCCTTCCGGGCCAATGCGGCGAGCTTCGGCCAAAAGAACATCGGTCTGATCGCCCTGCGCCGAGGTCACAGCAACGACATTATTGCCTTGGCGGTAGTGGCGGTAAATTTCGGACGCGGCATCGGTATAGTCCTCAAGCGAGCACAAAACCGAGTGGCCGAAATTTAAAACAATCGTTGGAACGGGCATAGAGCCTCTCTTAGCTGGGTTTATTACGCGCCCGCAAGCTGGAGCAAATCGGCGCCTTGTTTATCGGGAATTTTGACTAGGGCGTAGCGCAAAAAGAGTCAACGCGGATTAAAAGGCGTTTAATTGTCCCATAGCCAATAGCCGTCAGCCGATATAGGTTGCAGCTTGTGACCAAGAACCCGGATATCATCATCATTGGCGGCGGCCTAGTCGGTATGACGGCGGCCCTGGCCTGTGCCCACAAAGGCGCTTCGGCCGTGCTGATGGATCGTCAGGACCCTGGAAATTATTTGAAAGCAGCGTTTGACGGCCGCGCCTCGGCGATCGCGGCAAGCTCTTACCGGATGTATGAAAAGCTCGGCATATCAGAGCGGCTGGAAGGCGATGTTCAGCCGATCACGGATATTCTGATCAGTGACGGCGAGGCCGGGCGCTATACCTCGCCCCTGACCCTGCATTTTGACAGCGATGATGCTGGCGGCGGGCCGATGGGCTATATGGTCGAGAACCGAAAGCTACGCGCCGCGCTGTTTGAGGTAATAAAACATAATGACAATATTGAATTTATCGCCCCGGCAAATCTTCTCGGGTTTAACGAGGAGGCGGCACAAATCACGGTTCGGATTGAGGGCCGCAAGGATTTCTCTGCCAGCGCGCTGATTGCCGCCGATGGGCGCAATTCCTTTTGCCGTAAGCAGGCGGGCATTGGCGCCTCATTGATCTCTTATAAACAAAAAGCCATTGTCACGACCGTCGCGCATGAGAAGCCCCATAACGGCGTGGCTCATGAGCTGTTCCTGCCCGGCGGACCGTTTGCGATCCTGCCGATCACAGATAGCCGCTCTTCCATCGTCTGGACCGACACGCCCGGCGCCGTCGATGCCGCCATGGCGCTGCCCGAACATATGTTTGCCGACGAGCTGGCCCGCCGTTTTGGCGACATGTACGGTCAGGTGGGTCCGTGCGCGCCGCGCTGGGCTTATCCGCTGTCCCTGCAGATGGCGGAGGATTATGTCAAAGGCCGTGTGGCCCTGATCGGAGACGCGGCCCACGCTATTCACCCAATTGCCGGACAAGGTCTGAATATGGGCCTACGCGACGCGGCAGCTTTGGCCGATGTGGTGCATGGCGCCCGCGCTAACGGTCTTGATGTCGGCATGAACCTTGATGATCTGCAAATCTGGCGCAATTTTGACAATCGGGTCCTCGCCTCCTCAACCGATATTTTTAACCGGCTGTTCTCCAACAATATCGCGCCGATTAAACATGCGCGGCGATTGGGACTGGGCTTGATGGACAAGATAAAACCGGCGCAAAGCTTTTTCATTCGCGAGGCCGCAGGCCTCCACGGCGACCTGCCCAGCCTGCTGAGATAGGGTGAGAATTATTGACAAATATTTTAATGCATGGCGCCTTCTACGCTGTGATCGCACCGTCGCGCACTTCAAACAGTTCGGCGCGGCCGTCAAAGGCTTCAAATAGAGACGCGTCCGTGCCGGTCATGATAACCTGCGTGCCAAGCTCGATCAGCTCTTCGATCAGGGCAGCGCGGCGGTGCTCGTCCAGATGAGCGGCAACTTCATCGAGTAGCAGAAAGGGGTTTTTATCCGCCTGCGCCCGGGCCTGCGCCAGCATCAGCCCGATCAGCAGGGCCTTTTGCTCTCCGGTCGAGCAGTGCTCCGCCGGCATATCTTTCTCCCGGTGCGTGACCTTAAGATCAGAGCGGTGAACCCCGCGCAAAGTCCGTCCGGCGCGAAGGTCGGCGCGGCGCGTATCGGCCCACATAGCGCGCTGTCCAACCCGCACGGCATCCGGGTCGATGCCGCTTTGGATCTGCTCTTCCATTTCGCCTTCAAGCGCGATCCGGGCCTTGGGAAAAGCGCCCTCATCTCGCCTGTCAATCTCATCCATCAGGCGGTTGACCGTCTCGGCCCTCGCATAGGCAATGCGGGTTGAAAAATCGGCCATGTCGGTCTCGAGCGCCTCATACCAGATATAGTCCTCAATGCCCTCGCCGAGCAGCCGGTTGCGCTCGCTTCGCAGTTTTTCATAGGCGACAATGTGCCCGCCGTGATCGGGAGACTGCATCAGGGTAAAACGATCGAGAAATTTGCGGCGGTCGGACGCCGGGCCGCGAAATAAAGGATCCTGATCCGGGGTCAGCCAGAACATGGTGACATGGGCCGCCAGATCGGCCGCGCTCACAGATTTACCGTCAAGACGGACCACCCGCCGGCCGGGGGTTTCCGGGAGCTGGCCTATGGCGAGCTTATAATCATCATCGCCGGACAGGAGCTGCGCGTTGACGCCCCAGGCCAGCGCCTGGGTCTCGCCGTCTTTGCGGGCCAGCACCTCAAGTTTGGAGCGCCGCAATCCGCGTCCGGGCGAGAGCAGCGATATGGCTTCCAAGAGATTGGTTTTACCGGCGCCGTTGGGGCCAAAAAGCACAACAGGCGCGCCGGAGAGCTCCAGGTCCAGAGCCGAATAATTGCGAAAATCCGTCAGGCGGAGGTGAGAAATATAGTGGCGCGCTGTCACTACACCCGAAGCGGCATCAGGACGAACAGCGCATCTTTATCTTCGCTGTCCTTGACCAGTGCCGGAGAGGCCGGGCCGTCGAGCATAAAAGTGGCGTCGCGGCCTTCGATCTGGCCGGCCACATCGAGCAAATATTTGGCGTTAAAGCCAATCTCGAGCTCTTCGCCGTCATAATCGACCATCAAATCTTCATGGGCATTACCGCTTTCCGGATTATTGACCAGAAGGGACAGACTGTCTTTGGATAGGGACAGCTTGACGCTGCGCGATTTCTCGGCAGAGATTGTTGCGACCCGGTCGACCGCGTCAGAAAAGACCTTATTGTCAATAATCAATTCGCGTTCATTCGTGCGCGGGATAACGCGCTCATAATCGGGAAATGTGCCGTCGATCAGTTTGGAAGTCAGAACCGCGCCGGCAAATGTGAAACGGATTTTCGCATCCGATACCGCCATGGTGACGTCGCCGTCCATATTGTCGATCAGCCTGCGGATTTCGGCAACCGTTTTGCGCGGCACAATCACGCCCGGAAGACCTGCCGCGCCGTTTGGCAGCGGACATTCACACAGGGCCAGACGGTGTCCGTCGGTCGCAACAGTGCGCAAAACCCCGTCATGGGCGTGCAGATAGATGCCATTGAGGTAATATCGGGTCTCTTCTGTGCTAATGGCGAACTTGGTTTTATCGATCAAGCGGCGTAAATCACCGGCTGACATATCAAATTCATGGGTAAAGCCATCTGCGGTCATTTTCGGGAAATCACCGGCCGGCAAAAGCGGCAAAGTGAAGTGAGCCCGGCCCGCATCAATGTCGAGACGCTCTTCATTGTTAATTTTGAGCGAAACTTGCGCGCCGTCCGGCAATTTGCGGGCAATATCATATAAAGTGTGCGCCGGAGCGGTAATATCACCGGGTGCATCGACGTTCGCAGGCGCGCTTTCGGCAATTTCTATGTCCAGATCGGTCGCGACAAAGCTAAGTTTGCCGTCTTCCGCGCTCATTAAAACATTGGACAATATCGGGATTGTATTGCGGCGCTCAACCACGCTCTGCACATGGCCCAAAGCCTTTAATAAATCTGCCCGCTCAATTGCTATTTTCATGGTCGTCCCCCAGCTATTTTCAAGACGATTAACTTGTCTGGTAAAACAACCCCGCAGGCCTGCGCCAACGGGGTGTAAAGTTGAGAATCACTTTAACCTGTCAGGCGAAAAAGCCAACCCTCTAAAAGCGTGATTGTCGGGAATGCGCGATAATTAGCTGCGCAGCGTTTCTTCGAGATTTTTAATCTGGCCATCCAGCACACTATCATCGGCGCGCAACTGTGTGATCCGTTTGACCGCATGCATGACCGTCGTATGATCGCGCCCACCGAAACGCCGGCCAATATCCGGCAAAGAGCGTTTGGTTAGCTTCTTACACAGATACATTGCGACTTGACGCGGGCGGGCAACGGCCCGGGCCCGGCGCTTAGACGCCATATCATCCAGCGTGATTTTAAATTCTTCAGCGACGGCGCGCTGAATTTTATCGACGGTGACCCGCATGCCGGACATGAATTTGCTGCCGGATAATGTCTCTTGTATAGTCTCGAGCGTGATCGGTGTTCCGAGAAATTCCGACTGGGCGACGACTTGATTGAAAGCGCCTTCAAGATCACGCGGCGTCGCATTGATCCGGGCGGCAAGAAGATCGCGGGCCTTGGGCGGGACGGTCAATTCCGGATGGCCGTTTTGGCGGCGCAGCGAAATCAGACGATCAAGGATGCGAACCCGAAGCTCATAATCGGCGGCGCCGATCTTACAAACCAGACCGCTATTGAGATGAGACTTCATCCGGCCGCTGGCCTTATCAAGCTCGTCCGGGTGACGGTCCGTCGTAAGCAAAACCTGACGGCCCTTGCCGACCATTGAGATCATCGTGTGCAACAGCTCTTCCTGGCTGGACGGTTTATTGGTGATGAAATGCGCATCATCAATCATCAAAAGATCGACATTGCGAATCTTCGATTTAAACGCTTCGATCGCCTCGCGGTCTTTGCCGCGAACAGATGAAACAAAGGCGCTGACAAATTCTTCGCCGGAAATTTTCAAAACATTTTTGGGCGGCTCGGCCGCGTCGCAAGCTGAAATAATGGCATACATAAGATGGGTCTTGCCCATGCCATTATCGCCGTAAATTACAATCGGATTATATTGGGCAATATCAAAATTGGCGACTTGGCGCGCAACAGCGACGGCCAGTTCATTGGACGGGCCAACAACAAAATTATCAAAGGTGAAACGGCCGCGGCGATTAACGCCTTTTTGATCGCGGGACTCAGCCGAGCCGAGCGCGTCTATATCGGCTTTGCGAAATTCCTTGCGCGGAAATGAAGAGGCGCGCGACGGGCTGGGCGACTTGGTGGTCTTGGCTTCGACCGGCTTGGCGATCTTGACATCGCGCGGCGGCGCGACCTGGTCATGCTTTTTCCAAAGCCGTCTTAATTCTTCCTGGTAGGAGTTTTCAATCTTGGAGGCGATGAAGCGTGTTGGTGCGGACAGGGTGACAGCGAAGGCGTCAGCGGCGGCAATATGAAGCCGTCCCG
>JABDKG010000077.1 GCA_013002305.1 Hellea sp. | reverse complement strand
AAGCTTTGAAATCACCAAAATATTTTGTGATCGCTGCCGTCAAAGTGGTCTTACCATGATCAACGTGACCAATCGTACCAATATTCGCGTGGGGCTTAGTACGCTCAAACTTCTCTTTAGCCATTTTACAACTCTTTCAAGTTTTGACCTCATTAGGTCGGTTTCAAATTCATGACCTTTCGGTCGGTTGTCCGGCCTCAATATATAGAGACTGGAATTCTGGAGCGGGCGGCGAGAATCGAACTCGCGTCATCAGCTTGGAAGGCTGAGGTCTTACCACTACACAACGCCCGCTGTGTATATTTTACCTTCTATTGAAGGGTGGTGGAGAGGGTTGGATTCGAACCAACGTACACATAGTGATCAGATTTACAGTCTGACGCCTTTAACCACTCGGCCACCTCTCCATTTTTATTGGCAAATCTGGGTTTTGCCTTTTATGTTGCCTCCAACAAAAAACGCTCTGTCAAGCACACCGCTTTGCTGTATAGCGGCAACATCAACAGAGACTATTCAGTAAAATTTGAGGCTATATAGAGATGTCAGACGAAAGGCGCAATAGGCGATTTAGCAAAAAAACGCGCGAAAACACTGAAAAATCAGGTAAAAATGCGTCTCAAAGCCGTCGATCCAGCGGAATGCGCAATCATGGCCGCGTTTCCGCCCCGCGCAAGGCGGGCGAATCTCAAAAAAAGCGGAGCGGTTCCGGCCGCGAAGGCGGCGCCGGCTGGATTTGGGGATTCCATGCTGCCAATGCGGCGCTCGGCAATAGTCGGCGCACTATCCATGATATATTTGTCACCGATAAAGTTCGCGATAAATTAAGCCTCGGATCAGGCCATCCAGCCCCGCGTCTCGCCCTGCCCTCGGAAATTGACCGGCTTTTGCCGGGCGGCGCCTCTCATCAAGGGATCGCGCTGAAGGCCGCGCCGCTCGAATGGCCCGATATTTCCGACATCGCCCATGATGCGCCGGATGACGGCGTCATTCTCGTACTGGATCAGATAACCGATCCGCATAATGTCGGAGCTATGCTGCGGCTATGTTCAGCCTTCGGGGTCAGCGCCCTTGTTTTGCAAAGCCGCCACGCCCCGCCGCTCTCGGGCGCGCTGGCCAAGGTCGCTGTCGGCTGCCTTGAAACCGTCCCGGTCTGTCAGGTCACGAATATTGGTAATAGTCTTCAGGATTTGGCCAAGACCGGTTGGTTTATCACCGGACTGGCCGGCGAAACCGATCTGGATATATCAGCCGCGGTCGGCGCGGGCGGACGGCGCGTTATTGTCATGGGCGCAGAGGGCCCTGGCCTTCGCGCGCGGGTCCGCACATGCTGCGACCAGCTGGCACGCATTCCCATGCAATCCGCCCCCTTGCCAGGACAGGCAGAAAGCCTCAATGTAGCGACCGCAGCCGCGATCGCCCTATATGAATCCCGGCGTCAAAAATAACAAAAAGAAGGGTAGATTTGGCCTATAATTTTAATGATGCTGTCGCTGTGATTACGGGCGCGGGCTCCGGAATTGGCCGGGCGCTGGCGATCGGGCTGGCCGGGCAAGGCGCGCATTTGGCGCTCAGCGATATCAATCAAAGCGGCCTTGATGAAACCGCCGCGCTCATCGGCGATAAAGTCAAAATTCGGACCGACCTTCTCGACGTAACTAACCGCAAAGCCATGTTTGAATATGCCGAGATGGTTCAGGCCCATTTTGGCAAAGTCAATCTGGTATTTAATAATGCCGGCTCGGCGCTAAACGGCGAGTTTACGCGAACGGGTCTGGGCGATTTTGACTGGCAAATGGACGTTAATTTTGGCGGCGTTCTGAACGGTACAAAAGCATTTTTGCCGATATTGGAACAGGCCGAATGGGGCCATATCACCAATATATCCAGCATTTTCGGCATTATCGCGGCGCCGGGAAACAGCGCCTATAATGCCAGTAAATTTGCAGTACGCGGCCTGACCGAATGTCTGCGTATCGAGCTGGGGCAGGCAAAAAGCACGGTTAGCTGCACCTCTGTTCATCCGGGCGGAGTCAAAACCAATGTCGTTCGCAATGCTCGCTCGGCGCGTGGTAACACATTTATGGGCGGTAAAACCCATGATGAAATGGTCAAAAACTTTGATAAACTGGCCCGCACATCGCCCGAAAAAGCGGCGGCTATTATTTTGAAAGGCACAGCCAAAAACAAAAAACGGGTTCTGGTCGGAACCGACGCCAAAATCATCGATAAGATCCAGCGCCTGTTTCCCACCGTATATTTTCCGATTATGGTAAAGTTGTTTGGCTATGGTAAGGATTTGATGGAATGACAGATTTAGGAGCTTATCTCGGAACATCGGCGCTTGTTCTCATCTTGTGTCTGGTGCCGCTTTGGCTGATATCGCTCAAAGCCCGGGACGCCAGCATCATTGATATTTTTTGGGGGTTTGGCTTTGTCGTCGTGGCCTGCGTCTGTCTTTATCTCGCGCCGGTCAAAACCGACTATCTGATATTACTCGCAGCGCTGCCGATCATTTGGGGCCTCCGGCTGACACTCTATCTGGCCAAGCGCAATCTCGGCCACGGTGAGGATCCGCGCTACGCCGCGATGCAAAAACGCGCCGAGAAAAAAGGCATCAGCGAAGCCGCCTGGCGCCGGCGCGCGCTCTATACAATTTTCCTCGGCCAAGGATTTTTGATCCTGCTGGTCTCGGCCCCGGTCTGGATCGGTTTCGCGCGCGGCTTTTTTGTCGACCAAAGCTCGGTCTCGATTACGACAACCATTGGACCTATCGCCCTAATAGGCACGCTGATCTGGCTGATAGGGTTTTTATTCGAAGCCATTGGCGATTGGCAGCTCGCGCGGTTTCTCAAGAAAAACAAAGATTATGACGGGCCCTATGAGACCAAGCCTGTGCTTAACACTGGACTTTGGAAATATACCCGCCACCCCAATTATTTTGGCAATGCCGCCATGTGGTGGGGAATTTTTCTGGTCGCCTGTCAGGCACCGCTCGGATGGGTCAGCATCTTCGCGCCTCTTATTATGACAATTCTGCTGACCAGAGTTTCGGGCCGGGATCTATTAGAGCGCAAACTTAAAAAACGCCCCGCCTATAAGGATTATGTCGCCCGCACCTCGGGCTTTTTCCCCTGGTTCCCGAAAAAGAGTTAGTTCCAATTGAGCAAAAACGCCGTTAAAGCCGCCCTATGACAATATTATCCACCCATCTTGAAAACCAAAACACCGATCCGTCTCTGACGGCATTGATACAGTCCATCACCGTTTGCTGCGCCGATATTGCAGATCTGCTCAAGCATGGTCCGATGAATGATATTCTCGGCATGGCCGGAGCTGAAAACGTTCAAGGCGAGGATCAGAAAAAGCTCGATGTCATCTCTAATGATATGCTCAAAGAGGCGCTGGCTAACACCGGGCTGGTCAAAGCCATTGCCAGCGAAGAAGAAGAACATTGCGTCCCAAGCGATCCAGACGGAAAGTTTCTCGTCTTGTTTGATCCGCTCGACGGGTCTTCCAATATTGATATTAACAGCTTGGTCGGGACGATATTCTCGATCTACGCCGCGCCCGAGAAAGAAACGATCGAGGATACGGATTTTTTGATAGCAGGACGCAAGCAGCTCGCCGCCGGCTATGTGCTTTACGGTCCGTCTGTGATCCTGACCCTGACCACAGGTCACGGCACGCACATGTATATGCTCGATCAGAATAGCAACGCATTTTTACTGTTTGTCGACGGCGTTCAAATTCCGCGCGAGACGAAGGAATTTGCGATCAACGCCGCGAACCAGCGTCACTGGGCCGAACCGATGCAGCTTTATATTTCCGACCTTCTCAAAGGAGAAACCGGGCCGCGCCAAAAGAACTTCAATATGCGCTGGGTCGCGGCCATGGTCGGCGACGTTCACCGCATCTTGTGCCGGGGCGGATTATTTACCTATCCGTGGGATAAAAAAGACCCCGATAAAGCCGGCAAACTCAGGCTCATGTATGAGGCCAATCCGATGGCGCTTTTGACCGAGCAGGCCGGCGGCGCCGCCTTTACCGACGAATTACCTATTCTGGATATTGATCCCGAGCATATTCATCAGCGCGTTCCGGTCATTTTGGGCTCGTCTGAAGAAGTTAACATCTGTGTGAATTATCACAGATAAAAGCGGTCCAAATGGCTATTTTGTATGAATTTTCAATCTAATTTGCATCTTTTGATACGTTTTTCGGCCGAATTGGTTAAAAAAAACATGCGTGACTTTGGTCACACTTATTCAACTAAAGCCTCAACTATGATATAGTCATCGCAAAGAAGGGGCGCTTCTTTACATTCATAAAAGACCTGCGTCCCGACTTTGGTACAGGGGCAAGCTAATGATCGAAACGAATTATTTCGTCGACCGACATTTCAATATTTTGACGGTGATTCACACTGGTCATTTCCCATTTTTTCAACCGACTTTTTTACCCGGCAATCGGCCGGATTAAATCTGTCATATCGGAGGCGCAAAATGAAAAACTCAACCCATAAAAAAAATCTTTTTCTAAGCTCGGCGGCGACAGTCGCAATGAGCCTGGCCTCTAGGGCAGTTATCAGCCTGGCAATGACGGCCTCAATATCAACACTGGCTTTGGCTGATGACTGTTTGCTGGACACCAATAATGATGGCAATGCTGATTCTAATGTCGATACGGATTTGGGGGCGAATTCGAATGGCGTTAACGCCCGCCTGGCCTGTGGAGCAAATGCTCAGGCCACAGGTGCGTTCTCGACAGCTTTGGGCGCCGACACCCAAGCCACAGCCGACGAGGCGACGGCGGTTGGCAATGATGCGGCGGCAACAGGCACAGATTCAACCGCGATTGGCGCGGATAGTATAGCCAGTGGCAACCAATCGGTCGCACTGGGCGAATTTGCCATCGCGGATTTCACAGATAGCATCGCTATCGGCCAAAGCGCGGATGTTGGCGGCATAGGCGCCGTTGCGATCGGGGCGGACGCCAATGCGGCCGGTGAAAGCTCTGTCTCAATCGGAGCGCAATCCGACGCGACCGGTATCGACTCGATTGCCATTGGCGGTGACGGCACAGATGCCGATACGCTCGGCGCACAGGCAACTG
>JABDKG010000071.1 GCA_013002305.1 Hellea sp. | reverse complement strand
CCTCCAACAGGACAAGAGATATATACAGCAACTACAGCGAAAATGCGGCGCGCTCCATGATTTATCAGGCCGTGCAGTCAGCGTTTGGAGATGTAAATACTGTGGACCAAGGCCCGATATATGTGGGCGGGGATGTGGCCGCCCCCAAAGCCATATCAAAACCCAAGCCATCCTACACGGAAATCGCAAGGAAAGCGCGCGTTCAAGGCGTTGTCATCGTTCAAGCCATTATTGACAAAAACGGCAATGTCACTTCTGTCAAAGTGCTTAAAGGTCTGCCTATGGGGTTGGATGAAAATGCCGTCAATACAGTCAAACAATGGAAATTTGAACCGGCGACCCTGAACGGAAAGCCGGTTGAGGTCTATTATAATCTAACTGTGAACTTTACGCTCCAATAGCATGTCCAGCGGATTCAGAAATGGAGTGCAGGCCCAAAGGTTTAACCCGTCAGATATCTCCCGACAGATTCCTTAGAAACTAAAACTTTTCTAATTGCGTCCGTTAGCCTTGCCGTTGGATCGTCCATTATGAATAACAATTACACTATCAGCCTCTGAATCCACTTTGCCATCATTGACAACAAGTTCAAATTCAATTTGCTGATCGGCCCGGCCTGGCGGGTAAATAAATGACGGAGCAGAAGTCGAATCATCAATCAGCGCAACCGCAGAGCCCGCTATCTGAGTCCAAGTGTAAGTTAGATTATCGCCGTCTGCGTCCGACGAAAATGATCCGTCCAGATAAACCTGCATGTTGGGTACGGCATAATAAATGTCCTGGCCAGCATCGGCGACCGGCGGCGTATTATTTTCGCAATTTAGATCTAAATCCAAAGTTGCCAGGTGCGGACCGACAGACCCCCATTGATTTGTCCCATTATAAAAACGAATTTCCCATCTTTCGGGCAAGGAGGAGCTGCCGCCCCACGGGCCATAAAACCATATGGTGTTAAGGTCGTCGACGCCGCGCACCCAATCCCAGCCAAAGTTTCCGTACCAAGGATCGGCGGAATAGTTGACTTCACGACCGTCTGAAAAAATCCCGACAACCTGATATTGAATGAAATCGAACCCACCGGAGACATTTCGATTTTGGTCGGCCTGAAAATAGATTTTTGACGAGCAAGGCTGAAAATCCGATCGCCGCCATTCTTCGACATTGACGATTTCCGGATTGCTGGCCGCCATGGCGATGGCACTTCCTGATAGGGCAAAGGCTGCACCCGTGAAAAATTTTAGAAAGATCGATTTCATGACGTAATCCCTTGCTAGGTTAATAAAATCCAACACCGCCTTAACGGCACCTTAAAAATTGAATTACCTAATGCCGATGGATCGGTCTGTGACCCAGGTTACATCCTCTAAATTTTTATTAAATATCAAACTCCAACCCAGCCTAAAACTGTCGCCGGATTTCTCGCGCAAGAATGACATCGGCAAACGTCCCACTCTGATCGGTCTTCAGTCCGGCAAAACGTCAAAGGACAATGTCAGGCGCGGCGTTGTACTTTTGTATTTTTCGGTCCCGTGCCACATATAGGACGGGAACAGAACCAGACGTCCGGCCTTGGACTGTACCCAATGTTCGGGCTTCATAATCTTGCCGTCCTTGTCCGGAGCCTCAAAAGGCGGCTCGCCAAATTTAAGCGCGCCGGCTTTACTTGCCTTGGTCTGCTTTTTCGCCGGGCCTGTGACAAAGAACGTCGCGCTGATCCAGCTTTGAGCGTGAATATGGTTGGCATGGAAACCTTCTCCTTCCTGGCGAACCGACCAAGCGCGGGCAATCCGGAATTTTTTAGCATTTCGGCCCGATAGGGGATGGTTTTTAGCGTCGCCAATATGGGTGAGATAATCCTGGACAGATTTTGACATCAACTTGAGGAAATCCTGAACGGTCTTGTCGGGTTCAAAAACCAAATTGTGTGTGATCTGTCGGCCCGCATGCCTTGACGGCGACAGAATTGCGTCGGATTTATGATGCAGCGCTTCGAGCGCATTTTTAAGATCACCGAGAAAATCTTTCATAGAATCATATTGCGGCGGCGCGTCAATCTCATAGACTTTGACAAGGCGTTCATAATCATAGAGCGGCGCATAGGGTTCACCGATCTGGCGCGCTGCCGTAATATGATCGGCCAGCCAAGCTTGGTTTTGCGGGTCGAACTGCCGGGCTTGCTGGATTAATTTCAGAGCTTCCTTACCTTGCCCATTCATCAGCAGAGCCTGGACTAAAGCTTTGAGCAGGCCAGCATTCATGCCGCCTTTTTCCTGAATGACTTTAATGATCGATAGCGCGCCGTCAGCATCCCCCTTGGCGAGCTTCATATTTGCTTTGACCCCCTCAATCATCGGGTGCGGCTCTTTCGCTTTTACCGCCGATAAAATTTTCGCTGCCTTCTTATCATCGCCAAGCTCAAACAGGATTTGCGCGCTACTCCCCGCAAGAATGATATTGTCCGGGTTTTCCTCCAGAAGCGCATCAACAATTTTCTGGGCTTCCTTCATACCGTCGACACTAAAAGTCAGATTGACCAGGTTTCCCAAGGCAACGATCGCTGTCGGCGCGTGGTTCATGGCAAGTTTGAAACATTCCCGCGCGCCTTCATAGCGTTCCGACTCCCACAATATCTGACCGCGATTTAGCATCAAATCCGGTTCCGGCGGCAATTGGTCGAGCTGCTCAAGCGCAGCTTCATATTGCAGGCTGGCCTGAAGTGCAAAGGCGCGCCCTCGTAGCAGCGCTGGATGACCTTCCAGCAATCTCAGTCCATCTTCAAATACGGCCAAAGCCTCGAGCGGATCATTTTGAGCCATATAGACTTCGCCAAGATTGACGATGGCGGTAATATAGGTCGGCGCGATTTCGACGGCCCGCTTAAAAGCTGTTCCTGCGGCGGCGCGTTGTCCGATCATGACCAAAAGACTGCCAAGTGAGACCTGGGCTTCCGCGCTTTCCGGGTCAATTTTAACGGCTTCGCTAATCGCTTGGTGTGCGCCTTTGAAATTTCCGCTGGCGCGCAGGACAAGTGACAAAAGCGACAGCGCCTGTGCGTTTCCGGGTTCGGCCTTCAATATGGACATGGTTTTGCTGTGGGCGGCTTTAAGGTCTTGGTTAGCAAAATCCTGATGGGCTAATTTAAGCTGTTCGCGAATATCCATAGGCGTGCTTTTAGAGGCTAAAAACACATATGCAATAGTTATGGGAAATCCTCAGGGCCGTGATATAAAGGGCTATGTTTCCCTGGTTTAAAATCAAAGGACGCGGTTTGTCCGACGCTGAAAAAGCCGCTATTCCTGAGCAGATAGCTCGCGGAATAGATCTCGACAAAATACAAATCATTCCGCGCAAATGGACAATCTTCACTCCGAAAAACATAACGGTAACGCGCGGATATAAAATCTTCTACCCGACCGATAATGGGCCGAGCGAAAATGTCTATCACCTCGCCCATATTGTTCATGAAGTCGTCCATGTCTGGCAATATATTTATAAGAAGGTCGGACTTTATTCACTACGCTGGCTGAACCGTCAATATCACTACGAACTTGGCCATGATGATCGTTTTAAAAAATTCGGACTAGAGCAACAGGCCGCATTAATTGAAGACCATTACCGACAGAGTCATGGACTGACCGCACGCTGGGCGATTAATGATCCTGACCTAGAACTTCTTGCTCGCACGGTGATGTATTGCGACCATAATCATGAGCTAGCTTAAGCGAAAATCACGAAGATCGATTTGATGGTTTTTATCCGCACATCATATCTTTGATCCAGATAGTCGGCGATTGTATAAACTTGAGAGCGCCGGACGACTCCGGCTAGAAAAATCACGAAGAACACCATAGCGACAACGCCGACCCATTCGTAATTATAAATATCTATGCCGGAAATATAGGCGGCGCAGGTTATCCCGATTATGGCCGAAGCGGAAAAATTAGTCGCAAATCGCGAAAAGCCGATTTTGTACCTGTGAAGATTTCGCTCCCGAGAAAGAAACCCTCAGTTGTTTGCGCGCCTTTACGGCCTGTCAATCCGATCAAAATTAAGATGGCGATCAGAGCAGCGATAACGCCAATGTCAAGACCGCTCAAGGAATTAACTATCCAGTTTCTTGCATGCCGCAATAACGATTTACATAGTCTTCGTGCGGCGGTAATTTAGACGCGGTCTGCGCGATCGATTTTTTGATCTGGCCAAGGAAATATTCCAATTCCTTATCGGTCATTTTATCGGCGATCGGGTGATATGATTTCGGGGTAATGCCCTGGCCCATCATACATTGTATCCAGCTATTTTCGGCAAATAATTCGTCGTTCTTTCGAAATACACGCGCCGTTTCTGTGAATAGATCGATCTTCTGGCGGACGGCCTCGGGCACATCCATGCTGGCGCAATATTTCCAAAACTCTGAATCACGGCGGTCCGTGACATAGTAATGCATGATCAAGAAATCGCGGATTTTATCCATGTCCTCGAAGGTCTGCTCGTTAAATTCGGCCACATCATTGAGACATATTTCCGCCGTTGGCATCATCCGGATAAAGCGCATGACCGAGCGCTGGATCAAATGAATGGAGGTCGATTCCAGCGGCTCCATAAACCCGCTGGATAGACCTAGCGTAACGCAGTTCTTTTCCCACTGTTTTTGCCGTGCGCCGGTTTTAAACCGGATAAAATTGGGCTCTGTGATCATCTCGCCTTCAATATTGCCCAAAAAGCGCTGCAGCGCCGCGTCTTTGTCGAGATATTGGCTACAATATATCAACCCGTTGCCGGTCCGGTGCTGCAATGGAATGCGCCATTGCCATCCGGCATCATGGGCGATCGCCCGCGTATAGGGAGGGGCCGGAATGACCGATTTCGTCTGCACCGCAATTGCGCTGTCACACGGCAGTAGATCGCTCCAATCATCATATCCGATGTCGAGCGCTTTCCCCATCAAAATCGATCTAAATCCGGTGCAGTCAAAAAAGAAATCGCCCTCAATAGTTTCGCCGGAATTTAACTTTAGCGATGTGATATGCCCGCTATCATTACGCAGTTTTACATCCTCGATCAGGCCTTCTTTCCGGACCGCGCCGTTCTCTTCGGCAATCTTGCGCAAAAATTTAGCATAGGCGGAACTGTCCAGGTGATAAGCATAGTTCAGCCCATTATCCGGTAGCTGGGCAAACTTGTTTTGAAACGCCGAAACCACTTCGAGGCAATAATCTTCATAGCCGCTAGCTATGCCGCGCTTCTGACCGGAGAGCCAGAAATGCTGGAATCCGCTGGTCCAATGATCTTTCCCGGCGCTGCCGAAAGAGTGGAAATAATCTTCACCGATATTTTTCCAGTTTTCGAAATTGATTCCGAGCTTAAATGTGGCGCGGGTTTCGCGCATAAATTCAGCCTCATTGACGCCTAGAAATCTGTTAAACCTTAAGAGCGGCGGAATGGTCGCTTCGCCGACACCGATCGTGCCAATGGCGTCAGACTCGATTAAAGTCAGATCAATTTCTTCGCCCATAATTTTAGCAAGCATGGCCGCCGCCATCCATCCTGCGGTGCCGCCGCCAGCGATCACATAGCGTTTGATTGGTCTATTATTCATTGCTGAGCATCTTTATCAAAAAGGAGCGTATTTTACCGGCAGTCGGCGCGTCCATCGGGCCTAATATGCCATGACCGTTCTCAGGAATATGATCGGTTACGTCGGTACCATTCTGGAACACATAATAGTCAAACAGATCACGCCAATGCTGTTTTTCATTATCTGGTAAATCCCGGATCGACATCATGGCGTGGTTCAGCGCATTTTGCGGACCGCCCATATATTTCGGCGTCTCGCGCCACCAATAATTGACCAGCACATTAAAACGCTCAAGCCCTTCGACATGGTGCCACCACATGGACGGAATATGTATCGCGTCACCAGGTTCAAGCTCGGCGGTAAATCCGTGCTTTAAAGCATCAGAGAATTTCGGAAATTTGTCATAGTCGGGATTATGAAAATCAACCATTGAGATAGCCCGGCCAGCCGGCGTATTGTCCAGAGGACCAATATAGAGATTTCTAAACTGGGCCGGAGGGAAGATTGTAAAGCGCCGACGCCCAACAGCAACGCAGGCAAGATTGTCCGGAAAATCATTATGGGCGGCGATCCGGCTTTTCGTCCCGATCCAGATGGATTCCATCGCCTGCCGCCCGGCCATATCCATCGGATTATCATCGGCAAATCCATTGAAAAATTGTTTCGTGTTGATCGAACTCAGATAAATTATCGGAAGCTTTTCATCATTCTCAACTTTGTCGATACGTTCAAAAATAAGCGGCAAACGGGCGGATCCCATTTGTATATTCATTGACATGTCGTCGCGGTAAAATAGCCGCCCGTCAAACTCGTCCGACCCCATGGAAACTTTAAACGGCCGGTCGACAGCTTTACTTAAGAGATAATCGCGCGAGGCTTTGGCGGATTTTAATCCGGCCTGAACCAGCGGCCAATCTTTGACCAGTCCGCGAACAACAAAGGGTTGGTTAGTGGCCAGATGCGGTTCGAGATCGGCAAAGGTCCGGCCCGTCACTTCCGGGACAGGATTCATGTCATTAAAAATACTGTCTGCAGCTTTAGACATGGGCCTCGGACATAAGTTTTTGCTGCGCGTCTTTTCGGTCAATCAGCGAGCCCAAATTCGACAGCGATGCGAGCACCATATAGGTCGGAAACAAATAGCCCTGAGATTGTAGATCACCGAGCGCGGCTTGATCGAGACTGTGGAATTTCTCTTCATGGATCGTATGAAATCCAACCAGCCGGTTCTTGGTGCCGTCATGAGTTGTCACGTCAATCGAAAGTGGCTCCAAAAGGTCGTATTTTTGTAGCGCCTCAATATAACTCGGCGCCTTTTTAAATCCCTCATCAAGATAGCCAAGTTTTTTGGAAACATTGTCCAAAAATGTCGTGGCAACGCCGTTTTCATCAAATAGGCGCTCACCCTCACCCTCGCCGATACGCGGACTATCGAGATCAATTACCACCTTGCGATCTTTCTCATCACCGGATGGCACGCCGATCATAAAGGGCTGGATATCCATAGCGAGCGGGACGTAGCGGGCGTCCCATTTGCCGTCTTTGAGAAATAGGTTTTCGCCATTTTCAAACCCAAATAATGCTAGGCACAAAACCTCATCGCGGTCTTGGTTTAGCTGGAACAGGATTGGATATTGATTTTGCAGACTGCGAAATTCTTCCGGGAAGGTCACAGCACACATCATGCCGTCGCCCATCTCGTCCGAGCGTTCTTTTAATATCCGCAAATCCTTATGATCTTTCGGGCTGATCGCAACGTGATTGGGCATCTAAATTCCTTGAGATTAAGCGCTTTTGCGCTGTGTAGACTGTTTTTGAAGACCTGCCAATAAGGCCCGGTTGGTGGGCAGTCCGGCAGCAAAGGCGCGCTGCTTTTTGACAACATTTTGCATTTGTTGCTGTATTGCTGCTTGGATACGCGGCTCCAGCGTCGGATGAATAGCCGGCTTCATTCCCATACCGTAAACAATAAACTGATAGGAGGAGGCCGGGAAGACCTCACTATTTTGCTCAAAGTCATATTGCGAGGGCGGGCGATAAGTCCAGACATCGAGATTGTCTTGCAGACGTTGCGGGATGGTTTCGGATTTCCGATTATCCACCCAATAAGGCTCGGTGCGCTGGCTAAGCACATAATGGAGTTTCAAAAATTCGATAATCCGGGCCCAGCGATATTTAAATATCTCATTGAACTTGCGGGCCTCAACGCTCATTGTCTGGCGCGAAACGGGCATATTTTCAGCGAGCATCTCTGCTGACAATTCTACCAGCACAATCGCCGATGCTTCGAGCGGTTCCAAGAAACCCGCCGATAGACCGATAGCGAGGCAGTTTTGGTGCCAGAAATGAGTCCGGTGTCCGGATTGGAATTTCAGCAAGCGTACCGGCAATTCCTTATCATTTATATAGTCGCGCAGTACTTCTTCAGCGCGCTCATCGCTCATATATTTCGAGGCATAGACGCATCCGACGCCGCGGCGACAGGTCAGGCCAATATCCCAAATCCAGCCGGCTTCATGGGCTGTTGAAATGGTTTCGGATCGGATGGCGTCTGTTTCGTCAACGGGCACCTGTGTCACCAAAGCCCGGTCATTAAACAGAACATGACTTTGATCGATAAAATCAACGCCGTAATGCTGGCCGAGCATTAAAGAGCGGTGCCCTGTACAGTCGATAAATAAATCGCCTTCTATGTCGCCATTCTCGCGGGTCGTCACAGATTTAATATCACCATCCTTAGGACCATTAATATCGGTCACGTGATCGGATATATGAATGATACCGAGCGTCTCAACCACATGGGTTCGTAGCATTTCTGCCAGCTTAACCGCGTCAAGATGATAGGCGTAATTTAGGGCGCCAACAAAGTCGGGCATGGAGCGTTGCCGCGGCGCGAGATTTTGCAGGCCCGGAGCCGATTGAACGCAAAGCGCCTGGGCGAAACTTTTCTCCGGCGCGAACTTTTGCCAGGCGCGCAGCATGTCGGTGCCGTTTTGCGAGACCGGCAATTCGAACGGATGGAGATAACTATCCTCGTCCGAGCCGGTGACCCAGCGATCAAAACGCGAGCCCTGTTTAAAAGAGGCGCCGCATTTAACCAGAAAATTGGTTTCGCTCAGACCAATTCGCGCAAGGGTTTTTCGGATGGTTGGCCAAGTGCCTTCTCCAACGCCTACCGTCGGCACATCCGGGCTCTCAATGAGCGTAATCGACAGGCCATTGGGGCCGCGATCTTTGTGACGCGCGCCCAGTAATCCAGCAGTTAACCAACCAGCTGTTCCGCCCCCGACGATGACAATATTTCTAACCCGGTCATTCATTGCAGGTCTTTTAAACATTTCACGCAATCAAGCAAAGCCTATTCGTTTTCGCCGTCCATGCAATTGCGTCCTGTGGTTCCATCAAATTCGCATTGATAGACCCGCACCCAATCGACGAGGACTTCGTTGGGATAGCTATCGACGTCAAATCCGCCCTGATTATTGCCTTCAGACAGATTTCCGCCCACGGCCAGATTGAACATCAGATAGAAGTCCTGATCAAACGGCGCATAAGGATTATCCGCTTTATCAACGGTATCGGAATACCAGCTTTCGGAATCAATGGTGTAGAGTTTGACCCCGTCTACAAACCAATTCATTCGGCCCTCACCCCATTCGATGGCGAATACATGATATTGGTCAGCTGCTTCGTCGCCGCCTTGCAGGGTCCACTTATCGGCTTCAAATCTATTGTTCGGCCATTCACCGCCAAAATGCAGCGCGCCGGATGATCGGTTTTCGCCGGCATTGCCATCGCAATCATTACACAGCGCGCCTAGGTTGACGGCTTCCATAATATCGATCTCTCCCGACGCCGCCCAGCCGCCATATATATTATCGGCCGGGAGCATCCAAAAGGCGGGCCAAGTGCCCTGTCCTTTAGGCAGTTTCATGCGCGCTGAAAAGCGGCCATAGGTCCAGTCGGCAATTTCGCGGGTGCGGACTTTACCCGATGTATATTGCCGTGTGATTTGGCCGCCGCGTCCATCCGGCCAGCCTTGCGGAAATTCGGGGCCGGTAAAGGTTTCCGGATAGGCCTTTAGGCGAAGGAGCCCGTTGATGATCTCAATATTTTCAGACCGGTCCGTGTAGCATTGGCGTTCATCATTGCCGCCGCCCCAGCAGGAAACCTCGACTTCCCATTTTGTGCGGTCAATTTCGCTGCCATCAAATTCATCGGACCAGGCCGGCACCCAGCCAGCGCCTTCAGGATGATAGTCGTCACCATCTGGAGCTGGCGGCGGGATGGGCAACACTATTGTTCCGCCTCCAGTGCCTCCACCTGATCCCCCGCCGCTTGGCGGCGGCGCAGCAGATGAGCCGCCGTCTCCGCCGCATGATGACACTCCTAAAAGACCGGCAGTCATCAGCAAGATCGGTAATTTTTTCATCGAGGTTCTCTTAGAAATTAAATGTAAAAAAAAACCGCCTCAAGGGGATAGAGGCGGTTTTAAGTTTAAAGAGTAATAAGTTTAGAACTTATAGCGGGCGCCAACTGCGTAGCGGCCTTTTTGCGGGTTCATAAAGGTAGTATTATTCATAGAACGGCGATGACCACGACGGTCGGTACCGGTTATATCGATGCCCTCGGCAAAGATAGTAAAGCCATCACGCACCTCATAACTGACATTGGCGTCAATTTGATCATAATCCTCGATATAGAATGGATTAATTCCGCTTCCTGCAAGGAAATTCTCACGCCAGTTCCAAGCAATACGAGCCTGGAATCCGTTTTTGTCATAAAAGCCAACGACGTTTGCACTATCACTGACGCCTGGAAGCGCAATCTGAGAAACCGTGTATGGCTGAGTATTGTCATACTCAAGTTCGGTACTTGCAAGCGTGTAGTTGGCAATGAATCCAAATCCGCTATCACCAAATGTATGCTGAACGGCAAATTCCAGACCTTTAAATCCGTCTGTACGATCACTTACGACAGGGCGCGTGATATCGAAGAATAGATCAGGGTCGGCGTTCGTTCCAATGATCGCGCCATTTACAACGAGGTTCGGATAGTTAGCAATGTACCAATTGACGACGTCAGTTCCGGTCACATTTGAACCAAGCGCCGCACGCATTTCGGCGGCGATCGGCCCCTGACCCGGGTGGGTAAGGCCGTTAAATGTATCGTTAATAACCTCGGACCCGACAAAACCCTTAATGTCCTTCTTAAAGTAGCCGACAGAAATATAACTATTATCGTCAAAATACCATTCAGCTGAGGCGTCATAATTGTTTGACGTAAATGGCTTAAGACCAGGATTACCGGTCCTGCCAGTACCTGCATCGGCGCGGAAAAGTGAATCCAGAACCAATCCTGGTGCCAACTCATTATAACGCTGGCGGGCCATGGTTTTGCTGTAGGAAGCCCGGAATTTGATGTCTTCTGTGACATCAACATCCATATCGACCGATGGGAGGAAGAAACTATAGCTTCCGTCAAATTCGGACGTTTCTGTTGATCCATCAGTGGTCAAGAAGAACTCGTTTCCGCCCGGCCAGCTTGTGCCATTATAAATTTGAATTTCAGCAGGTGCAGTTACGTCTGTATGCTCCCAACGAGCGCCCGCCGTTAGATTTGTCGGTGCACCGAACAAGTCAAACTCATTGTTAAACTGAGCATATAGGCTGAATGTTTCTTCGGTTAGCTCCTGCGAATTGGTCCGGTTGGCCAGACATGTCCCAGGATTGTCAGATGTTGATCCCACCCATGGTGAAGAACAAATGCCGTGAAGGCCTTCGAGAAGATCTGCCATCTGAACAAAATCAAAACGGTAGAGACCTTGGAGCATGTTTGGATCATCAGCACCCGCAACGCCGGCAAACTGCTCTGGCAGATTTACCCACTCAAAGAAATCATCCGGAATATCATCTGGAGTACCAAGGCCGCCCCAAGAGTCGGTCTGGATAAAGCCGGTTTCAGAACGGAAACCGTTTTCTAGCCATCCGGCGCCAAAATCAACGCTTTTGATGACTTTTTTGTCGAGATCATAGCTCCCGTTTAGTTGTAGCTGCTGTACTTCAGATTTCATGTAATTATTGGCAAAAGTACTCCCGGAAGCAAGGCGATTGGACGCAAGCTCTGGATCAGTTCCGTTATTTACGAAAGAAATAACCGGTAACGCATTTTCGAAATTGATTGTTTGCTCACCAATTCCGAACACAGTCGTACCGAGCGACATGGATGTACCATAATCATTGGTCGGCGCAGATTCGGCTGTTGAGTTGTGATAATCAAGTTCCATGTTCAAGCGATCAGTCGCCTGCCAGTTCAAATTCATACCAAGCGAGATATTTTCATTTTTGGACGCTGCCAAAGATCCACTATAACTCAGGTCAGTCGCACCGAAAAACTCTGTATAGAAGAGCGGGCCGGCAACAGGGCCGTCTGTCCAAGCACTGTTGGTCCAAGCATGGTCAAACCAGACACCGGCAGAACTTGTATTGGTTTCAACTTCGTTAGATGAATATGTTGCATCGGCTGTTGCGCGCAAGTTTGGCGTCAAATCGGCCTGCAATGTTAGCTGACCATTGATCCGTTCGCGGCGGAAATCTGTCAGAGCATAGTCACCATTTTGCGGGACTTCATAGACATCGTTCGGGCCCGGCGGGTTAGTGACGCCGTCAATATAGTTCCATGAACCCGGACGCGGCAGACGGCCCCATTCATTTTCGAAAGCATCACTTCCAAGATAGCCATCACGCCAGCCAATATTGGACTGGGTTACGCCGCCTTCGCGAAGCTGATAACTACCTGAAACCGCAACGCCGACTGTGCCGTTTGCAAATGTGTTACTATAAAGGCCTGAAATTTCCGGCGTGACCTTGTCACTGCCAATTTGGCTGGTGTCATACACACCTTTTACGCCGACCGTAGCGATCATATTGCCGGCTTCGAGCGGCTTAGTCGTACGTATATTGATAGTCGCACCTGCGCCGCCGCTGGCGATGTTAACTTTGGAAGTTTTGTACAGTTCGACAGAAGAGATACCCTCGGAAGCGAGATTGCCAAAGTCGAAAGAACGTGAGCCCAAATCACCACTTGATGATGTGGGGACATAACGTCCATTAAACGTTACAAGATTAAAGTCAGCACCCCAACCACGAACAGTAACCGTTGATCCTTCGCCATTACTACGATCTATCGCTACGCCCGGAATACGCTGCAGTGATTCTGCCAGGTTGGTGTCCGGGAACTTACCGATGTCTTCAGCGGTGATTGCATCTACGATACCAGAAGAATCTCGTTTTACCTCCATCGATTCCTTTAAGGAAGACCGGATACCGGTAACGACGATTTCGTCGTCCGCAACTTCTTGCGCTTGTGCGAGAGTAGCTGCGGATGAGATGGCTACCAAAGACGATCCAATTAATAGTTGTCTTAGAGCCCGATTCTGAGCGGATTTCATAAATATCTCCATAATTCATATCCCCTGACGCGCCTTCTGGCGCATTTTGTCACCTTCAATTCGCAAAATTGTCCACCGCTGTCAAGTTCCAGTCAAAAAAAGGACAATATAAATGGACAATGTGACAATATTGTCACAACTCAGGGATTCGTGCGGGAAAAAATTAGTTAAAATAAAGCGAAAAATGGCTAACTTTCGGGGACCGGGCCTGTTGACGCACGAATTAATACCTTGTGTTCAAATATAAGAGTCTCTGACACGGACTGACCGGTGCGGTTTAAATTACCGATGGAATCAACAGCGGCCTTAGCGATCTCTTCAATAGGCTGCGCGACGGTTGTAAGCTCAGGCCATATGGTTTTGGCGATCGGCGTATCGTCAAATCCTGCAACCGACAGATCTTCAGGGACCCGCAGGCCCAGTCGGTTAGCGGTCATGACGGCAGCTACCGCCATCTCATCATTAGCGGCAAAAATTGCCGTAGGACGCACTTCCAAAGATAAAAGCGCATCGGCGCATTCAAGGGCGTTACGAAACCGAAATCGTCCCGACGTTAGATATTTATTCTGAATATCAATTTTGGCGCGGCGGAGCGCTTCTTCAAAACCTTGGCGCCTCAGCAATGTCGCCACGTGATCCGGGTGGCCCCCAATATACCCAATCCGCTTATGACCTAAGCCTATGAAGTGATTGACCATTTCGTAGGCGGCTCGGCGATCATCCATGGCGATCGAGCTAGCGCCGGAAATGGGTCTGGAAGGCGAAATTAGGACAAATTTTACCTGCCTCCGCGCGAGCAATTCATGTAAATCAGTTGAGTCGCACATCGGTGGCACTAAGATCATATTGGAAACTTTTGTCCGGTCCAGAAAGTCTTCAACCTGCTTGCGCCATTCTCTGCTTTTCTCATCGAACAGCTCAACAACTAGATACCGGCGGGCATCGGAACAGGCTTTTAAGACCGCATGATTTAAGCGTGCTTGATATCCACTACTTGGATCGCCATAAATCATACCGATGCTCAGGCTATTATTCAAACGCATTTGGCGCGCAACAGAACTGGGCGCGTAGGACAATTCTTCCATAGCGCGCTCGACTTTTTGACGGGTTTTTGCGCTGATGTGCTGATAATTATTCATTACACGAGAAACAGTTTTCACTGAAACACCGGCCAATTCCGCGACTTCAGTAATTCTTGCCATAGTAGATCCCGTTTTATTTCTTCGATTACACGATTATTGCCCGCTAATAAAACAAATAATGTCCTTTAAAGACAATTAAACATTGACATTGTGTTTTACAAGACAATAATTGGACAAAAATTGTCTTATTTTTAGGGGCCCCAGTCTAATTTGGGTGCGATGCCATTATGAAAATAGCCATTTCGGCGTGTATATTTGCCGGGCTTTTAGCCATTTCCGCTTGCTCTCAATCCGATAAAGCTGTTTCAGAGCTCAATATAAATAGTCAAGCCATCGACTTATTGTCTAGAATGACTCTCGAAGAGAAAATCGGTCAAATTATTCAGGCCGACATCTCGGCTGTCACACCAGAAGACCTCAAAACTTATAATCTTGGCTCTGTACTAAATGGTGGCAACTCTGCGCCGGGCGGCGGCAAAACAGCTGCGCCCGAAGAATGGGTCGCGCTTGCGGATGCCTTTTGGACCGCCTCGACGGACACAAGCGATGGCGGGATCGGCATTCCGGCAATCTGGGGCACAGATGCAGTTCACGGACATAATAATCTTCAAAATGCGACCATGTTCCCGCATAATATCGGACTGGGAGCGATGGATAATCCAGAGCTCATGGAAAAAATCGGCGAAATTACAGCCCGAGAGATCCGGGCAACGGGTCTTGATTGGACGTTTGCACCGACACTAGCGGTAGCGCAGGATGATCGTTGGGGACGCGCTTATGAGAGCTATTCTGAAAACCCGGCCATCGTCGCCGCTTACGCGGCTGTCGTGGTCGAGGGTCTGCAAGGTACAGTTGGTGCGGAAGATTTTCTAAAAAACGAAAATGTCGTCGCCACGGCCAAACATTTCGTCGCTGACGGCGGGACCGAGCTTGGGATCGATAAAGGCGATACAGTCGGCGCCATCGACGAAATTTTGGCCACTCACGGCGCGGGATATCAGCCCGCCATTGATAAAGGCGTTCAAGTTGTTATGGCATCCTTTTCGTCGATAAACGGCGACAAAATGCACGGCCATGAATATCTGCTCAATGACGTGTTGAGGGATCAACTCGGTTTTGAAGGTTTTGTGGTTGGTGACTGGAACGGTCACGCCGAAGTCCCGGGCTGTACGAAAACGGACTGCCCTGAAAGCCTGCATGCCGGCGTCGATATGTATATGGCGCCTGATAGCTGGAAGGGCTTGTATCACTCGCTTCTAGCGCAGGCCAAAAACGGCGATCTTGACAAAGATCGCCTGGACGAAGCCGTCACGAGAATTCTTGAAGTTAAGATCAGAAGCGGCCTCATGGACGCCGGGTTGCCGTCCAAGCGCGCCAGTACAAATCTTGATAATCTTGGTGCTGACGCGCACACCGCCATAGCACAGCAAGCCGTACAAGAGTCTCTTGTCCTGCTCAAGAATCAAGACGGAATGCTGCCGATAAACGCAAGCAGCCATGTCCTTGTCACCGGATCCGGTGCAGATTCCATGCAGCAGCAAACCGGCGGCTGGACACTTAACTGGCAAGGCACCGGCAACAGCAATGACGAATTTGGCACCGGCGAAACAATTTTCGCCGGCATACAGTCGGCAATGACCGAACAAGGCGGCTCAGCCGTTCACTCTGTCGACGGATCATTCGATCAAAAGCCCGACGTCGCCATTGTTGTCTATGGCGAGCAGCCCTATGCTGAATATCGCGGCGATCGTTCTGACCTCGTTTTCGAGTTTGCCAATGGTGAAAATTTAAACCTTATCAAGTCTTTTAAAGATCAAGGCATTCCGGTTGTATCCGTTTTTCTGACGGGTCGGCCCCTCTGGGTGAACCCGCATCTCAACGCTTCTGACGCATTTGTTGTTGCCTGGCTTCCGGGAACAGAAGGCGGCGGCGTTGCCGATGTCATAGTCGGCGATAAAGACGGCGCAGTCCGTAGCGATTTTAAAGGACGTCTTTCATTTACTTGGCCGTCCGATGGCACCGGCGTTCGCATCAACAGCGCCGACGCACCGGGCGTGCTATATCCTTTTGGATATGGCCTTGATTACGCCGGGGAAACGGCAATGTTCGAAACACTGTCCGAAGATGCCGGTGTCGCAAGTCTCGGCGAGGACTTTGGCGGTAAAATCATTGTACGGGGAGATGCGGCTAATCCGTTTGGATTTTATCTCGGCGATTCGTCTAATTTAAACGTACCGGCGACCGCGCTTTCAGCAGCCAGCCTCGGCGGCGGGATCGCGATTTCCGGCACCGATTATAAAGCTCAGGAAGATTCGCGGATAATCCACTGGTCTGGTAATGGCGAAGCCAGCGCCAGCATTAAAACATTGCGTCCTGTCGACCTGTCGCAACTCGGTGATCTCGATCAAATGTCACTGAACCTGCTGTGGCGGATGGACTCGCCGCCAACGAGCCCCATGATTGCGACCATGGGCTGCGGCGATGGCTGCGGTGCCAGCCTTGACATTTCGGATATAATATCCAGCTTGCCAGAAGGCGAATGGGCCAACACGGCCATCCCGGTCAGATGTTTTGCGAATGCAGGCCTTGATACGGAAAACGTCAATACTGTCCTGCAACTTACCAATGAAAGCGCCGCAATTGTTGCGCTACATTCTGCAGAAATAATTAACACGGGCACGCCAGCGAGCTGTCCTGTACAAGCGAATTAGCGGAAAAAGGGGAAACTCATGGTTTTGGAAACTATGGATCTGGTGGTTGTTGCATTTTATGCGGTGCTGTTGTTTGGAATTGCAATTTATGTCTCCCGCGAGCCCAAAGGACACGTCAAAACTACAGAGGATTACTTCCTCGCTGGTAAGTCCCTACCCTGGTGGGCGATCGGCGCCTCACTGATTGCGGCCAACATCTCGGCTGAACAAATCATCGGCATGTCCGGAGAAGGATACCGAATAGGACTCGCAATTGCAGCCTATGAATGGCAGGCGGCAATCGTTTTAATTTTAGTGGCGAAATATTTCTTGCCCATATTCCTTAAGCGGGAAGTCTACACCATGCCCCAATTCCTTGATCAAAGGTTTGGCACAGGCGTTAAAACCACCATGTCGATCTACTGGATCGCGCTTTATACATTGGTTAATCTGACCGCTGTTTTGTGGCTCGGAGCAATTGCCGTTAATTCCTTAACAGGCGTTGACGAAGTTGTGGCTATGGCAGGAATGGGGACGTTTGCCATTGCATATTCCATTTTTGGCGGGCTCAAAGCCGTAGCTCTGACGGATATTATTCAAGTGGTTATCTTAATTGTTGGCGGTATCATCATTGCCGTATTGACCATGCAAATGATTGGCGGCGGCAATTTCTTTGGCGGCGTCGAGCGGCTCTATACTGAGCTTCCCGAGAAGTTCGACATGATTTTCGAACCTGGGCAATTCGGCTACGATACCATGCCGGGCATTTGGACTCTTCTTGGAGGTCTTTGGATACTGCACCTGAATTATTGGGGCTTTAACCAATATATTATCCAGCGGGCTCTCGGCGCTAAAGATCTTCCCGAGGCGCAAAAGGGACTCGTTTTTGCAGCGGCTTTAAAATTGATCATGCCGCTGATTATTGTGCTTCCGGGCATTGCCGCTGTTATGCTCGCGGCTACGGAATTTGGAGCTCTGGACCAATCGGTTCTGGATGCCAAAACTGATGCAGCCTATCCCGAGGTCATGGGTATCATGCCGGCTGGGTTACGCGGGCTGATATTTGCGGCTCTGGTCGCCGCTATCGTCTCGTCTCTGGCATCGATGGTTAATTCAATTTCGACGATTTTCACTATGGATATCTATAAGCCAATGATCAAACCGGGGCAGACCGAACATCATTACGTCAGTGTCGGTCGGTTCGTTGCGGTGCTGGCAATGGTTATTGCCGTGATCGCCGCAAAACCCTTTCTCGCAGGCTTCGATAGCGCGTTTCAGACTATTCAGGAATATACTGGCTTCATTGCGCCAGGCGTGGTCGCTGTGTTCTTGCTCGGTATGTTCTACAAACCGGCCAATAGCGAAGGCGCATTTACGGTTCTCATCCTGTCAGTCCTCTTGTCTATTGTCCTGAAGGTCTTTGCGCCGGAACTGTCTTTTGTGAACCGTATCTGGCTGGTCTTCCTGCTCAGCACAGCAGCAGGCATGGCCGTCTCGCACATGTCCTCGCTCGATCGTCAGGTCAAAATGGACACATTGATTTATACGGCATTGGGACTGGGCGCTTTAGTCTTTACCTTTATCGAGTTTCCAAGCTTTACAAAACCAATATCAGCGATCTTCGTTGCGATTATGGTCGGCGCTGTACTGGCGAATGTGGTTAAACATGATGACACTAAACTGACCCATCTAGAAGTTAAGGATGTGGATTTTAAGACGAAGAGCAATTTCAATATTGCAGCACTGCTCATCGGCGCCGTGTTGATCGGGCTCTACTGGTTCTTCTGGTAGGCAAAGTTATAAATGAGTTTGCTGAGCCCTCCCTTGCGGAGGGCTTTTTATTTGCGGCCCAGCCAGAGGATGGTCAGCCCAGCTGCCCAAGAGCCCCATTTTTCGATCGCATCGGCTTTTTCTGTGAAGCCTTTTGGGAGGTCAGTCCAGCCTATCAAGCTCTGCCCGATAAATTCGGCATTGGCAGATGGGACCGCGATGAAAAACGCAATGACAATAGCGGCCAGAATGAACGGATCTTTGACGGTCCATCCCAGACATCTGGTCAGGATTGCCGGGCCAAAAGCGGCGCCGAGCGCGACCCAGCTAAACAGAACCCGGTCAAAAATCTTATCGGTCGCGAAAATCGTCAAAAAGACAGACAATATGGCTACAACCACCATCGCCAGGCGCCCGACCAGTAAGGCCCTACCGGGGTTTTTATAGTGAACGCCCAGATCATGGGAGACGGCAGACGCGGCGGCGAGCAGAAGACTATCAACGGTGGACATGACCGCCGATAAGACGGCAGCAATAACGATCCCGGCCAAGACAGGCCACAAATAGGCTTTAGCGGCGGCGAAAAACAGACTTTCCTCGCCGGTTTCCAGCTGCACCGAACGGGCGGCAAAGGCAAGCAAGACTAGACCGCTATAGATGATTACGCCCCAGCCGATCGTGATCATGGCGCCTTTGCGGCGCTCGGACTGAGATTTAACCGCCATGATCCGGTTGAGCAGCTGCGGCTGACCGAGGGCCCCGAGCCCGGTCCCGAATAGGCCCATCGCCGCGCCAATTCCCAGCATTCCGGCAACGCCGCCGGTGAAACTAAAATATGACGCCGGTTCATTGGCGTGAAGATTGGCGGTTATTTCACCAAAGCCACCGGCCGCTATAACCGCGGCAGTGGGGACGAGAATACAGGCGGTCATCATGACGACAGCCTGCAAGGCATCGGTGATACTGGCAGCCCAAAATCCGCCCAGCAGGCAATAAATCACAATAATGATCGCGCCCAGAATAACCGCCTCAGCAGAGCTCAGGCCAAACACTTCGGTAATCGCATTCCCAGCGGCTTGAAACTGCGCCGCAATATAAAACACAAAGCAAAAAACAATCATGGCCGCGCAGGTGATCCCAATAAGGCGCTTCCAGTTCGGACCAATATCCTGGGTCAAAAAATCTATTACGGTGATATGGCCCTTGTCCGTAGTCTCAGCGTTAAGCCGCGGGCCCATCACCAGCCATGTCATCAAATATCCGCCAAAAATACCCGGTATCAGCCAAAGCGCGACAGCGCCTTTGGCAAAAACGGTTCCGGTAAAGCCGAGCAAAACCCATGCTGAACTGGTTGAGGCGGCGTAGGACAGCCCGGCCGTCCAGGCCCCGAGCCCTTGGCCGGCGAGGAAGAAATCACCTTCGGTCTTGACCCGTCTGGATGCCCAAACGCCAACGCTCAGCAAAACAGCTTTATAGGCAAATAAAGTAATCAGGACGATAGTCGTATCTGACATATAGTTTCCTCCAGACCCTTAACCTCATCTCTAGCGCCAATCCGAGATTTGACAAATAATTTGTCAATCGCCCGCGCCGCGCCTAATAACGCGGCTAAGAGTTTGGTTTATGAAAAAATCCGTTTTGATATCTGCCCCGTCTGCATCTGGTTTGAAAGACCAGCTTTCCTGCTATGACGAGGCTCGGCATATGAGCGTAAAAATATACGATTCCGGAACCGACGTGAGCGCAGATGATTTTGATTTTCTGATCATTGAGCCGTCCAACCAAGAGAGCGCAATGCCGTTGGCACAAAAATTCGCCACGGCCGATAAATATATTATCGAAGTCTGGCGCGATAATCCGTTTAGAAATGGCGGCGAGCCACTTCGAATAGACGGCGCGCAAATCGGCCTAATTGCCGGACTTGGGGATAAGGTTTTTGAAACCGCGCTCAAGGCCATCGCCATGAAGGTCAAGGCGAAATGATGCGCATACTTATATTAAACGGCCCAAACCTTAATCTTCTCGGCACAAGGGAACCGGAGATTTATGGCAGCGAAACTCTGGCAGATATTGACGTATACTGCCTGAAAATCGGTAAAGAGCTTGGCGCTGATATGAGCAGCGCCCAGTCTAACCATGAGGGCGAATTAGTTGATCTTATCCAAAAGGCAATCGGTGAGTGTGACGGCATCATCATCAATGCAGGTGCTTATACCCATACATCGGTCGCGATCCATGACGCGCTGCGGGCTTTCCCCGGCAAGGTCATAGAGCTGCACATTTCAAATCCTCACCAAAGAGAGAGCTTTCGCCATAAATCTTTCATCGCGCCGCTAGCCGACGCGGTCATATTAGGGCTGGGAACTGAAGGTTATGAATTGGCGATCAAAGCGATGATCGATAGCCTTAAAACCATTTGAGTTTTTTAAACACGATCACCTGAATAATAACGACGATCGTCATAAAGGCGCAGAACAGCCAAAACGCGTTTGGAACGCCGATTCCCGGCAGGCCGTCAATATTGATCCCGAACAGTCCGGTTAAAAACCCAAGCGGCAGAAAGATCGCCGCGATCAAAGACAAGACATAAGTATTGCGATTGAGCTTTTCGCTCATTTGCGCGCTAATTTCGTCCTTGATGATCTGAGAGCGCTCACGGACGGCATCGAGTTCCTCAACAGAACGAATAGTCCGGTTGTAGCTTTCATGGACGGCGCGACGATCCTTATCATCGAGCATGTCGGTCTTGGCGGATTTCAGCTCAAACAAAGCGTCACGCTGCGGCGCTAGATGGCGGCGCAGCTTGATCGACTTCATACGAATGTCCGAAAGTTCGCGGCGTAAATCCCGGTCTCCGCCCGAGGCGACAAATTCTCGCTCGGTCTCGTCCATTGTGTCGTCAATCTCGGCGACAGCGCGGTCGACTTTGCGCGTTAATTGGTAAACCAGACTGCTGACAAATTCACCGCTATCAAACGGTCCCTCTGACTTTGAAACGGCATCGCCCAATTCACGAATGGCAATCACAGGCCGTCGCTCGAGGCTGATAATCCTGGATTTGTCGGCATAAAGCCGCAAACCAACCATATCCTCATCATCCTGGTCTTCGTTAAAATTAATGCCTCGGAGTATCATCATGATACCCTCTCCGATTTCCGTCATACGCGGACGGGTTTCATCGGCGGTCAAAGCCGAGACGATAAACGGATCTAAAAAGGCAATCTCGGATTCAAGCCAGTCTTTCGTATCCGGATGGGTCGCGTCCAGATGCACCCATGCCAGCATGTCATTTTTTAGCCCATCGACAATTCGGTCTTTTTTAAGCGCATGACAATCTTTGTCACTGATGGCGTAGGCGTGAAGAATAAAATCGGTCATGATTTTTCGTGCCAGTTTTTAATATATAGGTCTCGTTGCGGAAATGGAATTACAACATTGCTGTCTTTGAATTTTTTCCAGATGGCCCGCAGCACATCGCTTTTGGGTTCAAGCCGTCCTTCAGTGACGTCATCAATCCAGAAATATAACAGGAAATTGATCGAACTATCACCAAATTCGGTCACGTGACATTGCGGCGGCGGCGTTTGGCTACACCGGGGATGTTCTGTGGCGGCCTTTACAATCAGATCCAGAGCGACCTCAATATCGGACTCGTAACTGATCCCTAACCGGATTTCTACGCGGCCTTGTGTATTTGTATAGGTCCAGTTTGTAACTCTGTCGGTGATAAAATCTTCGTTCGGGACCATAATCTCTTTGCTGTCAAAAGTTTCAATCAACGTAAAGCGTGCGCCGATTTTGCGAACGAACCCGGCATCGCCGGCCGTCAATTCAACCAGATCACCGACCTCCATGGATTTTTCATAAAGCAAGATCAGGCCGCTGATAAAATTTGAAGTGATTTTTTGTAGTCCAAAACCAAGGCCGATACCAATTGCACCGCTAAATATAGTCAGCGCCCCCATATCAATGCCGATTGAGTTTAAACTGATCATCAGGGCGATGAAGAAAATCAAAATTTTCAAGGCAAAAATAATCAGGCTGCGCGTGCTGAGTTCGAGCTTGTCAAAATTGCGAATTGAGCGTTCCGTCCAAACCGCCACAAGACTGGCAATCCAGAACACAGCAATCAACGTCATTATTCCATTTATCAATTCAAACGCTGTCAAAGACGTACTGCCAATCTTGACGGATAATGTCGCGCTATCCAGATAGTCTCTCACCGGCTTAACAAATGACAGGTTCTGCACCGTAAAATAGGCCAACAATATCAGCGCAACGATCCAGCGAGTCCAACCTGAGTTGGTCTGGAACAGAGCACGAATAAACCGGTTAAGACTGCTTTTGATCATTTTTTATCGCTCACATCAGGGCTCGCTAATTAAGCCAGCCGAATGAGTGCTTCTTTTGCACCGTCATTTTATGACCTGAATCGCATAAATATTAAAGGGTGATTAGAACCAAAAAAGCCCCGGAAATATCCGGGGCTTGCATTTGTTTTATCGAGCGGATCTTAGAACTTCCCGACCACATTAATCAATAGTCCGAAATCTTCCTCTTCTTGGGCGAGGATGTAATCCGGATCAATTCCCCCGTAAGACACGCCGACACCGACTTTGGCATTGTCGTTGATATGACGGTAGAGCATGCCCAGACCCCCGGTGCGTTCAATTGCGCCGTCGCCGACACTGAGGAAGCGTCCTTCAATGGTCGCGTCCCAGCGGTGAGTCAGATGGTAGTCCATACGGATCACACCCAGATCGGCCGATGATTTAAAGAAGTCATCGCTCTCCCGGCTATCGGTGACATATCCGCTACGGTGGCCATATTTAGCACCGAGCGTCAGGCGCGGCATGACATCGTAGGATGCATCCAGCGAGTAAATCTGGCTTTTCTGGCGGTAGTTCACAGCTTCGCCGTTAAAGCGTTGTGTGCTCGGTGACAGATCATAGAGATGAACAGCTTTGGCCAGAACATTCAGGCGATCATCCCAGATCGGGCGATAGGCCATGGCGAGAGATGCTTCGGTGAACTCGGCATCATGGAAATCGAGCGGCAGCGTGCTGGTCGCTTGATCGGACTGCGCCGTGTTGAGCTTGGCTTGCAAGCGCAGCTCATCACTCATCTGGTATTGAGCAGATGTGCGTAGCAGCCATGTCCGGCGCTTGTCACCGGTCAGAACATTCTCGTCCTGACGATATTCGCTGGTGACGCCTGCCCGCATACGTTCATCGTTAAATCCGATCGTCGCAGAGACAGCTTCACGGTCCAAATCATCAACCCGGCCCATTTCACCGGAAAGTCCGAATTTCCAATTGCCCGGCTTATAATCAACCCCGTAAGCGTGGGTGACGCCATTTAAACCGCGTTCATTAAACTGCATCCGCTCTTCGCCATATACTGACAGCGCGTCGTTGAAGCGTTCACGGGCGCCGACATTGAGCGTTCCGTAATTGCTGGCCGCGCTGGAATTGAGCGGCAGATCATAGGCGACATAATATTCATCGCCATCTTCCTGCTGGTGGCGGGCCGAGACGCGCGCGCCCAGTCCGTCTTCACCGCCCGAGACTTCGGCGCCGACCAGTAGGTCATTGCCGAGACGAACCTCCGCGCCAACACCGGCCCGGTCTGTTGTCCGAACATTATCACCATCAATAGCGGCCTGGCCGAAGACATAGACTTTATCGTCCTCATTAAGGGCATATTCAGCGCGGGCACCGACGGATGTCCCGGCATTGGCGCGGCCATCATCATTGTAAGATAGACCAGCGGCAACTTTGATATTGTCATTGACCGCATATTCGGCTGAGGCTTCCGCGAAGCTATTCGTGCCAATATTCTGATCTTTGATAATGTCCGCGCGGGCAGTGACCTTGAGATCATCAGAGACATCCAGCTGTAGCCCGCCGCCATATTGCTCAACCTCTTGACCTGTACTTTCAGCATAACCGGCAAATCCGGCCTCGCGTTTGCGCCAGTAAGCGTGAATGCGGCCATTCTTGTTCAGTATGTCGCCAAGATCAGAGGCAGCCTCGACGGAGTAAGCCATCGCTTTGTCGTCATTGTTCAGGCCGCCGCGCGACATTGGATTATAAGTAAATCCGCCATCGATTGACTGGAAGGTCTGAACCCCCTGCCCTTTGGTTTGAGCGATTTCAGCTTTGATATATGTGCCGGCAGCAATTTGCAGAGTAGCATCAAGTTCAAACAGATCACTTTCGCTACCGCCATCATCACTGTGATTGTAGGTCCCGCCAAGTTTGACGAGATCGCCAATCCAGCGTGTGGCGCGAGCACCGTAAATCATGGCGTCATCATCACCGCCCAGAACCGGCGTATATTCGTAATCTGCGACCAATACCTCCCGGTTGCCGGATAGAGATCCATCGCGGAACAGGCGTCCATCATTTGAGGAGCTGGACAAGGGTTGGTTCAAGATGATCCGGCCCTGGATAAAGTCCATATCATAGTCGGTTCCGTAGACCAGACGGCGGCTTTCAATAACCAGACCGGAAATAGAATCACGGGTTTCGATTCGTAATATTTCGGAGCCGATAGAGATATCGCCGCGGCGTAGATAGTAAACACTACCGCCTGTGCCTTGAAGCTCGTCGCGGCCTTGCAGGGTTCCGCCGTCAGCCATATAGGCTGTGAATGTGGTCTGGGCATCACCAAGATCGGTCGCTTCATCTTCATCCCAGTACAGTTTGGCTCCGTAAAGTGTGCGCTGAACCCGGGCAAATTCCGTGTCCGAGAAATTGGTCTGATAATTACCCCAGAGCAGATAATCATCATCACGCTCAAGACGGGCATAGACACGGCCAGAGGTTGGAGCGTCTTGCTCAATCGTGCTGTCATCACCGTAGACCGGATAATATTTATCGGGATCTAGCCGGCGCAGCATCTGTGACACATCTTTGTCATCAAGGCCCTTAAGCAGGTCTTCAATCCGCGCTTCACCCGTATCAGCCGTTGCTGTAAAGGCCCAGCGATCGCTCAGGCGAGAGCGCACATAGAATGCCAAACGGCCTTCGGCGAACGTGTCGCTATTGCTTGGACGTGTGCCGATGGTGGCTTCGGCCTGCGCGACATAGAAAGTATCGCGGGATTTGACATCGACCATACGGACGACGCGATTAACGCTATTATCCGCGCCTGGGAGCCAAAGCTCAACGGCCTGACTTCCTGATGGCAGGAGCTGCTCGGCAACAAATTTACCGGTTTCGTCAACCCGGACACGCTGGCCCATGACACCGATTTCGTCGGCATTGATATTGCGGCCATAAACCCGCACAGCGCCGCCGCGAACGGTAACATTGCTCTTAACCAGACTATTTTGTCCAAAGGCGGTATAGCTTTGCGCGTCCCACTCTTCCTGTGTCAGATCAGCTCCTGGATCGCCGACGATCAACACTTTTGGTGCAGTCTCGTCAAAGTCGCCATCTTTGCCATAGGCGCGCAGGACATAGACGATGTCTTCCGGCCAAGCTGTCGCGACAGGGATTGTCGCATATCCATCATTTACTTTGGAAACCGCAATCGGCTCGCCGCGAACGGAACGGTCAGCGTCAAACAGGCGGATTTCCAGCGTATTCGTGAAGGCCCCATAATTGTGATAAGTCTCCGCCATCACCATGCGGCCTTGGGCCGTAGCGACAACATTGGCCTGAGCATTGAGGCGTTTGACCGGATCAAGAGAGTCAACTTTGGTTTCGATTTCGGGACCTTCTGCGTAGGACGATTGAGTGTTGGCCCAGCCAACCCAGCGCTGCAAGCGGCCCGGACGGGCTGTGCCCTCGCCGATCGTCTCGCTGCGGCCAGCAAAGCTGATGCTGCTGTCGCGGGTGTCGCCGCCCAAGGCATCTGATCCGTGATCACCCCTAAGGGCAGGTTTCACTTCCATATCCGGCGTCAGGCCGCCGCGCTCATCACTGACGAACAGTATACGTTCGGACGGAATTGCGGCTGGATTGGTTGTTGTGAACTCCAGGCCAGCATTATCGGACAAGGTTTTAACGCCGTCCCAGCTTGCTTCCAGAGCAATATCTCTGAGCGACTTAGGCGCAAGATCTTTGATCGCATCCAAAGCCATGGTCAGATGGGCCTGAGCCTGCGTGACGTCTTCGCTTTCGGATGCGTGATAAACGATGATCGCGCGGTTTACGGATTGCGCGGCTTCAATGACCGTTTCGATCCGGCGAGCTGCATCAGTGGTCAAGACGCCTTGACTATAATCGCTGGCGTAAAGATCGACGCGCAGTTTAGGACGGAAGGCGGCGCCAAAATTCATTTTAACAAACTTACCGCGCGTAGCCCGGACAACCCGAGGGTTCTCTGTGGTTGGCGTGAAGCCGAGCGGCAAGGTTCTGACGTCAGCTTTGAGCAGGAAGTTAGTTCCATGCTCGCTATCGGCAATTGCCGCGCAAGGTATGTGATAGCGGCCAAACTGGTCGGTTGTGATGATATCGCCATTGACCGTTACGAGGCGGACGCCCGGAAGACCGGGTTCGCCGTCATCCGGATAGCCATTGTGATTCACATCATCATAGACGCGGCCAAGGACTGGCGTACAATCAAATGTCGGCTCAGGAATATAATCCACGGTCGCTGTTGCGATTGCCGAACGTTCACCCGTGCTGCTCACGGCAAATGCCTGATTTTCATGGGCGCCAAACTCGACATTTGGACCCGCCAGTAGACGCAGATTAACCGCGATGGTTTCACCTGGCGCGATGAAGTCGAGCGGGGCTGCCGTCATGCTATTCATATTCCAAGTCAGGCTATTGGCGCTAGGAAGTGTCGGTTCAATTTGGACCGATGTTGTTGCATCCGAAACGGTCGCGCTATTTGGGATATAGGCAAAGCCGGCCGGGATATTATCGACAATACTGACATCGGATATATTGCCGATGCCATTATTTGTGACTTCAATCGTATAAAGGACCGGATCACCAATTTGGACCGTCCGTGGACGCGCCGCTTTGGTGACCATGAGATCCCGAACTTCAGATGCTGGCGTGAGGTTGACAGTCGCCGTCCCTGTTCCGGCAATAGCAACGCCTGTCAGCGGATTGGCGCCGGATACGCTGGCACTATTGATAAAGTCGCCGGAATTATCCGGAGTTAAGCTGGTCTGAATTTGAACGGATAGATTTTCACCGGATTCCAGTGATCCTAAACCATCGAGAACATTAATGTCGATGACGCCGTCAAATCCAGGATTTTCCGCGCCCGTATAAGCAGCAGGTTCGGCGGTAATTTGGTTACTGTTTACAACAACATTGGTGTCGCCAAATACAGCGCCGAGATCATCTGTGATCTGTATATTATCGACCTGGGTTTCGCCCGTATTGGACACATCAAACTGATAGGTCACAATCTGGCTACCGTCAGGCTGAGACATTGGGTTACCAATAACCGATTTGGCTAGCGTGAGCTCTGGAACGCCGCAATGTTGAAGCGGAATATTGTTCATGAACACATTCGGATCACCGGCTTCGATATCAAACTCGAAGTAAAATGGTGTATTGGTTGGTGCCGAGTAGTCGGCAAGTATGCCGGTCGAACCAACTTCGCCGGAACCAAGGATTCCCGGATTGGTCATCAATGAACTAACATCGAGAGCGCCAGCCATTACCGGGCGATCTGTACTCGGGGCGCCCGTAGCCGGATAGGTTGGCGTCATTGTGTAAGTGCCTGGGGACGTGACATAGAACTGATAGAAACCGTTCGAACCATCTTCGACAATCACGATGCCATTTTGTGATCCGATGGAAGCGTTAGCGCCGTTCGGTCCCATGATCGAGATGCCGCCGCCAGCCAGGATTTGGCCATTTTCTTCGCAGTAGAAATATCCGGTTGGATCATAGTCTTCACAGTCCACAATTCCGTCACCGTCGCGATCTTCGCTACAGCTTTCAATGCCATCAATTGCACCGTCTTTGTCTTTGTCTTCAGGATCAATCGAAGCCGGGTTGGACGGTGTCGGCTCAACAAATTGTGAGGCATTGGAATAGGCCGTATTGGCTTGCGCCGGGCCGCCTTCTGTTGTGTCAATCCGGACAGCGATTGTAATTATGCCGCTATCGCCGACATCCAGTGTTGGTGTACCAGAGAGCAGATCGACATCAGTTAATCCATTATAGCCCGCATTCGAACTCGCGCCCTGAATTCCCGAGACACTAACGATTGGCGTATTGACCATGGTAGATGGTGCCAGCAACGTTGCCAGATCATCGGAAACCTGGAAATCAGTCAATGTGACATTGCCGGTATTCTCGACTTCGATCTCATAAGTTAGATCAAACAGCGGGCCAAATGCCTGGACCATACCCGCAACAGATTTATTGATTGTCATGCTCGGTTCACTATTTGCATCGACAGTTTCACTGGTGGTTGGCGATTGTATCAGGCCGGACCCTGCGGTCGCCAGGTTCGTAACGCTGCCATTGTTAACGTCGGCTTGAGTCGTTACGTAATCCGCCAAACAGGTGATAGAGGCATCAGGTGCCAAGCCGCCAACTGGCAGCGCTGGGCAATTAACGGTCGCAATCCGGTCATCTGAAACTGTGATCGGATCTGTAATAGTTACATTTCCGTCATTGGTTACGACATAACTGTAGGAAACGACGTCGCCCGGTACCCGGTAAGTTGCTGTTAGGGCCGTCTTGACGATCGCGAGCGACGGCGCTTGCGATGCGGAAACAGTCTCACTATCGACCGGCGATGTGGTTGTGCCGGATGATGAGCTTGCAATATTGGTGACAAACCCAGCGTCGACGTCGGCCTGTGTGACAGTGTAGTCAGCTGTACAGGTCAATGTCCCGTTTATAGGTAAGCCGCCGACAGGCAGAGCCGGACAATTGACGGATGGAATCTTATCATCGGAAACCGTGATCGGATCGACGATCGTCGTATTGCCGCTATTGGTGACAAGATAGCTATAGGAGACAATGTCACCGGCGGCAGCGAAGCTTGTTGAGCTCGACGATTTGTCGATCGTCATAGCTGGCTGCTGCACAGCGCTGATGGTTTCCGTGTCCACATTGGAATTTGTTGATCCGGACGTTGCCATCGCGATATTTGTCACGCTACCGGTATCAATATCAGCCTGGGTTACCGTATAGCTTCCGGTACAGGTCAGCATACCGCCCGGTGTTAAACCGCCAACCGGTAGGGCCGGACAAGAGACGCTTGGAATTTTATCATCCGTGACGCTCATGGCCGCGGTGACAGTCGTCGTTCCGCTATTGGTGATGATGAATTCATAATTCAGGACATCGCCGACCGCGCTGTAATCGCCAGTCGTGCCGACTTTGCTGAGGAGCAATGTAGAGGATTGGTTGGCATTTACGGTAGCGCTATCAACGGGCGAGGTCGCAACTCCGTCGGTTGCCGATGCTAAATTGGTAACAGAACCCGCATCTATATCAGCCTGCGTGACGTTATAGCTAGCCGTACAAGTAATCGATGCGTTTGGCGCAAGACCGCCAACCGGTAGATTAGGGCAGTTTACGACTGCAATCCGGTCATCACTGACGGAGACAGGCAGTGTTATGGTTGTATTGCCTCTATTGGTGACTTCATATTGGTAATCCAGTATATCACCGACATTGGTGTAATCCGTGTTGAGCGCAGTTTTGACGACCGCCAGATCGGGCGTTTGCATTCCGTTAATCGTTACGCTGGCAGGTGGTGAAACAAGGGTCTGGTTTTGTGCAAACGCGTCATTTGTTACGCTGCCATTGTCGATATCTTCCTGCGTAACTGCATAGGTCGCTGTACAGGTTCGGGACGAACCCGGCGTCAAATTTCCGGTAAAGCAGACAAATGTCCCGATCTTGTTATCAACAATTTCGGTGTTGCCTGTCAGGGTTAGATTTCCATTATTCTCAATTTCGTAACTATAGGTCAGAATATCGCCAACAGCTGCGTAAGTTGTGTCGGTTGAAGATTTTATAACGGAAAGCGCGGAGGTAGCATTAGCTGGAATGGTTTCCGAAGTTGGCGGCGAAGAAACTCCGCCGCTTGTCGCGCTGGCCAGATTGGTGACAGATCCGCGGTCCAGATCAGCCTGGGTGACGGTGTAATCAGCCGTACAGGTGATGGATGATCCCGGCGCAAGACCACCTATTGGAAGCGCTGGACAATTAACGGTCGGGATCAAATTATCGCTGACCGAAATCGGGGTTGTAATTGAAGTATTCCCTGTATTGGTCACGACATATTCGTAAGATGTGATGTCGCCCGGAAGTGTGAAGTTGATATTGGTCGCCGTTTTGACAGTTTCCATAGCCGGAGACTGGGTTGCCGGGACAGATTCTGTCGCGTTGGGTGATGTGACGTTTCCGTCGGTCGCGCTGGCTATATTGGTGACGCTTCCGGCATCAATATCAGCCTGGTTGACGGTGTAGGTCGCAGTACAAGTCAGAGATGCACCCGGTACAAGTCCGCCAACCGGCAAGGCAGGGCAATTGACCGTCGCAATTTTGTCATCCGTGACCGTGATCGCGCTCGTGATTGTCGTGTTGCCGGCGTTAAAAACCTGATAATTATAGGCAATTGTGTCGCCAATCGCTGCGTAAGTCGGGTCGGTCGCCGTTTTCACAACGGAAAGCGCAGGGCCCTGAACCGCATTGACGGTTTCACTATCGACAGGCGAAGTCACAATGCCGCTCGTGGCCGATGCAATATTGGTAACAGAACCGGCGTCAATATCGGCCTGATTTACAATATAGCTGGCCGTACAGGTGATTGCGGCGTTCGGCGCCAGGCCGCCCACCGGTAGGGCGGGACAGTTAACCGTGGCAATCCGGTCATCGGTTACGGAAATAGCGTTGGTTACAGTTACATTGCCGGTGTTGGTTACGATATAATCGTAAGTCAGGATATCGCCGACACTATTATAGTCCGCGCTGGTAGCGACTTTGTCTATGCCGAGCGACTCCATCTGCGCGGCATTAACGGTTACGCTATCGGTTGGCGGTGTCAGCACCCCTTGTTCCGGCGCCCCGACGGCAGACGCGATATTGGTAACAGATCCCGCGTCAATATCAGCCTGTGTGATCGTATATTGACCGGAACACTGCATGGTGGCCATTGGTGCCAATATTGTCGACGGACAATTGACCGTTGGAATTAGATCATCTGTAACGGAAACCGAGTTGATCGTGACGTTGCCACTATTTGTCACGTCATATGTGTAATTCAGGATGTTACCGACAGAAGCGTAATCGGTCTCGATTGCGGCTTTGACAATTGTCATTTGCGGATTAGCGTTGCCGCCGACAATTGCGCTATCGGTTCCGCCCGGTCCGGCTGTGCCGCCCGGAAGCTCAGAACTTACGCTCGCATTATTGGTAACAGATCCGGCATCAATATCGGCCTGGATGACGGAATAGCTGGCGGTACAAACCATAGATTCCATCGGCGCCAAACTTGTCATCGGACAGTTTGCCGTGGTTAAACTATCGGAAATGCTGATATTGAACAGGGTGATCGGCCCGGTATTCTCAATCGGGAATTCATAATTCAGGACGTCGCCGACAGCTGCGTAAGATGTATCAATTGCTGTCTTGGCAAATGTCAGTGACGGTGTTCCGTTGCCGGAAACGGTTACTGAGTCAATTTCTTCAATGGTTGAACCGCCCGGAATGGTCGCAGTCGCAGAGGCATTATTGATAACCTCACCGGCATCAACATCTGCCTGAGTAACCGTATAGCTTGCGGTACAAGTCATGGTGGCGGTTGGTAACAAACTATTGGTTGGGCAAGAGACCGTCGTCAGACTGTCGGTCAGCATGATATTGCTGAGCGTGACGTTGCCACTATTAGTCACGTCAAATTCGTAATTTAGAACTTCACCGTCCTGCGTAAAGCTTGTGGTTACGGCGCGCTTGTCAAATGTCATGACAGATGTTTGTGTTCCCGAAACCGTTACAGTGACGGGCGGGGATACTAACGCACCGCTTTCCGCATACGCTTGATTGGTCACCGAACCGGTATCTATATCGGCCTGGGTAATCGTATAATCAGCTGTACACATATGGCTATCGCTAGGTGCCAAAGTTCCAGTATGACAGGTGAAGGTTCCGATTTTGTCATCTGTTACGCTAATATCTTCCGAAATGGACAGATTGCCTGAGTTTGTGACCGTGAATTCATAGGTCACAACTTCTCCAGCGTTTGCATAGTTATTGAATTGCGCGGCTTTCACTAGTGTTAAGGCCGGATTTTGATTGGCTGGTGTCGTCGCAGAGGCAACCGGCGAAGTGGTCGTTCCGGAAGTAGCCGTTGCTATATTTGTAACGGATCCCGAATCCAAATCGGCCTGGGTAACAGTGTAGCTAGCCGTGCAGGTTAGCGTATCGCCCGGTAGCAATCCGCCAGTTGGGATTCCCGGGCAATTTACGCTTGCAATTCGGTTATCGGAAACGGTTATCTGATCTACGAGAGTTACGTTGCCACTATTTGTAACTACATACTCGTAGGTCGTTACATCTCCTGGCATTGAGAACTGTTGATCCACAATCGTCTTAACGAAGTCCATCGCTGAAGTCTGATCCCCATTGACAGTTTCAGTTGCGCTTGCTGGCGCCAAAGTTCCGCCCGATGGCGTGCCGGTCGCTTCCGCAATATTTGTGATAAATCCCATATCCAGATCGGCCTGGGTTACCGTATAAGTTGCGGTACAGGTTGTATTTTCGGTTGGCATTAGGGCTGCAACCGGGCACGAGACCATATTCGGTGTGAGGATTTTATCGTCGCTAACAGACAGGTCGGAGATAGAAACATTACCCGAATTGGTGACCAGATATTCGTAATTGATTGTGTCGCCAACTGCCACGAAGGACGTATCAAGCGCTGTTTTAACGATCGTAAGCTCGGCGTCCTGACCAACAGGTGTGTTGACCGTATTGGACGGTGTCGGACCGGCAACTTCAGTCGAGGTGGCAGAAGCAGTGTTAGCAATGTTGCCAGCATCGGCTTCGGCTTGCGTTACCAGATGTGTACCCGTCAAGATACAAGTCCCGCCAACGGCTACTGTTGCGCAGCTATTGGATGAAGGTGTTAATTGTGTGTCGGAAACAACGATATTATTAAGCGTAATATTGCCCGTATTGGTCACGGTCACGACATATTCAATTGTATCGCCAGCGGTAATATCGCCTGAGCTGTCAGCGTCGGTTGTGAGGGTTGGAGTTCCTTTAACATTGGTGATGGCGGCGTCCTGAGCAACAGGTGTGTTAACGGTGTTTGACGGGGTTGGGCCTGGAACTTCGGTCGAGGTCGCGCTCGCCGTGTTTGAAATCGTACCCGCATCCGCCTCTGATTGAGATACTAGATGGGTTCCTGTCAAAATGCAGGTCGCCCCCGGCGCAACGGCCGCACAGCTGTTAGATGACGGCGTTAATTGCGTATCGGACACCACGACATTATTCAGCGTGATATTACCTGTGTTGGTCACGGTCACGACATACTCAATTGTATCGCCAGCGGTAATATCGCCTGAGCTGTCAGCGTCGGTTGTGAGGGTTGGAGTTCCTTTGACATTGGTCATGGCCGGGTCTTGCTCGACGGTCGTATTGACAGTGTTGGACGGGGTTGGACCCGGTACTTCGGTCGAAGTTGTAGAAGCCGTGTTTGCAATAGTGCCGGCATTGGCCTCTGCCTGAGAAACAACATGCGTACCTGTGAGAACGCATGTCCCGCCAACGGCTACTGTTGCGCAGCTATTGGATGATGGAGTCAATTGCGTATCGGACACCACGATATTATTGAGTGTCACATTACCCGTATTGGTGACCGTCACAACATACTCAATCGTATCACCAGCTGTGATATCTCCGGAGCTGTCAGCATCCGTTGTGAGGGTCGGGGTTCCTTTAACATTGGTCAAAGCAGCGTCCTGACCAATGGGTGTGTTAACGGTGTTGGACGGCGTCGGTCCTGGAACTTCGGTCGAGGTCGCGCTCGCCGTATTTGATATGGTGCCAGCATCGGCTTCGGCTTGCGAAACTAAGTGGGAACCTGTCAAGACGCAGGTCGATCCCGGTACGACGCTCGCGCAGCTGTTAGATGACGGCGTTAATTGCGTATCGGAAACCACGACATTATTCAGCGTGATATTGCCTGTGTTGGTCACGGTCACGACGTACTCAATTGTATCGCCGGCGGTGATGTCGCCAGAACTATCGGCATCCGTTGTGAGAGTCGGAGCTCCTTTGACATTGGTCATCGCTGGGTCTTGCTCGACGGTCGTATTGACAGTGTTAGAAGGTGTTGGACCCGGCACTTCGGTCGATGTGACAGAGGCCGTATTAGCAATAGTGCCGGCATTGGCTTCTGCTTGGGAGACGACATGTGTCCCGGTTAAGAGGCAAGTCGCGGCCGGTGCAACGGACGCACATGTATTGGATGAAGGTGTAAGCTGGCTATCGGAAACGACGACATTATTCAGCGAAACATTGCCCGTATTTGTGACCGTCACGACATATTCAATTGTATCACCAGCCGTGATATCTCCGGAACTATCAGCATCAGTTGTGAGGGTTGGAGTCCCTTTGACGTTGGTTAGGGCGGCGTCCTGACCAACAGGTGTGTTAACGGTGTTTGACGGGGTTGGGCCTGGAACTTCGGTCGAGGTCGCGCTCGCCGTGTTTGAAATTGTACCGGCGTCGGCTTCGGTTTGAGACACAACATGGGTCCCTGTTAGCGCGCAGGTCGCTCCCGGCGCGACAGATGCACATGTGTTTGAAGATGGTGTCAATTGTGCATCAGAAACGACCACATTATTAAGCGTTACATTGCCCGTATTGGTCACGGTAACGACATAAGTAAGTGTATCTCCCGCGGTAATATCGCCTGAGCTGTCAGCGTCGGTTGTGAGGGTTGGAGTTCCCTTAACATTAGTCAAAGCAGCGTCCTGACCAACAGGTGTGTTGACCGTATTGGACGGTGTCGGACCGGCAACTTCAGTCGAGGTGGCAGAAGCAGTGTTAGCAATGGTGCCAGCATCGGCTTCGGCTTGCGTAACTAAGTGGGAACCTGTCAAGATGCAGGTCGATCCCGGTACGACACTCGCACATGTGTTTGAAGATGGCGTCAACTGGCTATCAGAAACGACCACATTATTAAGCGTAATATTGCCCGTATTGGTCACGGTCACGACATATTCAATTGTATCGCCAGCAGTAATATCGCCTGAGCTGTCTGCATCCGTTGTGAGGGTCGGGGTTCCTTTGACATTGGTCAAAGATGAATCTTGCTCGACGGTCGTATTGACGGTGTTGGACGGTGTCGGGCCTGAAACTTCAGTCGAGGTGGCAGAAGCAGTGTTGGCGATGGTGCCAGCATCGGCTTCGGTTTGAGACACAATATGGGTCCCTGTTAGCGCGCAGGTCGCTCCCGGCGCGACAGATGCACATGTGTTTGAAGATGGTGTCAATTGTGCATCAGAAACGACCACATTATTAAGCGTAATATTGCCCGTATTTGTCACAGTTACGACATAGGTAAGTGTATCTCCCGCGGTAACATCACCGGAACTGTCCGCATCTGTCGTGAGCGTTGGCGTGGCCTTGACGTTGGTCAGAGAAGCATCTTGCTCGACTGCCGTATTGACTGTGTTGGACGGTGTCGGACCGGCAACCTCTGTAGAAGTCGCGCTCGCCGTATTGGCTATCGTACCAGCATCGGCTTCGGCTTGCGTTACCAGATGTGTACCCGTCAAGATACAAGTCCCGCCAACTGCTACTGTTGCGCAGCTATTGGATGAAGGTGTGAGCTGACTGTCGGAAACAATAACATTATTCAGGGTGACATTACCCGTATTTGTAACGGTCACGACATATTCGAGCGTATCGCCTTCTGTAATGTCGCCAGAGCTATCCGCATCATTTGTCAGAGTTGGGTTTGCCTTAACATTGGTTAGCGCCGGGTCTTGCTCGACCGTTGTATTGACTGTGTTTGACGGTGTCGGACCGGGCACTTCTGTCGAAGTAGCGCTTGCCGTATTGACAATAGTCCCGGCATTGGCTTCGGTTTGAGTGACAAGATGCGTGCCCGTCAACACGCATGTGTTGCCCGGCGCGACGCTCGCACATGTGTTGGATCCAGGCGTTAGCTGTGAGTCGGATACGACAATATTGTTGAGCGTAATATTTCCGGTGTTTGTGACGGTAACGACATATTGGATGGTATCGCCCGCGGTAATATCGCCGGAACTATCTGCATCCGTAGAGAGGGTCGGGCTCGACTTGACATTGGTCAGCGCGGCGTCCTGCTCAACGGCCGTATTGACGGTATTGGAAGGGGTAGGACCCGGAACTTCGGTCGATGTGACTGAGGCCGTATTTGCAATAGTGCCGGCATTGGCTTCGCTTTGAGACACAATATGGGTCCCGGTCAGGACACAAGTCGCGCCCGGCGCTACTGACGCACATGTATTGGATGATGGTGTAAGCTGGCTATCGGAAACGACAACATTTGTCAGGGAAACATTACCCGTATTGGTAACTGTCACGACATATTCGAGCGTGTCACCAGCCGTAATATCGCCGGAACTATCCGCGTCCGTATTTAGTGACGGGTTTGCTTTTACATTGGTCAAAGATGAATTTTGCTCAACGGTCGTATTGACGGTGTTGGACGGGGTCGGGCCTGGCACTTCTGTCGATGTGACAGATGCAGTATTGGCTATCGTTCCAGCATCCGCTTCGGCTTGGGAAACCAGATGTGTGCCCGTCAGGACACAGGTTCCGCCAGGCGCAACGGTTGCGCAGCTATTGGACGAAGGTGTGAGCTGAGTGTCAGAAACAACGATATTGTTAAGCGTAATATTGCCAGTATTGGTGACCGTCACAACATATTCGAGCGTATCGCCGGCGGTAATATCGCCAGAACTATCCGCATCAGTGTTTAGCGTCGGAACCGCTTTAACATTTGTTAGCGCCGGATCCTGCTCGACAGGTGTATTGACCGTATTAGAGGGCGTTGGTCCAGGCACTTCTGTTGACGTAACAGACGCCGTATTGGAAACGGTTCCGGCATTGGCTTCCGCTTGGGATACAATATGTGTGCCTGTCAGGACACATGTTCCGGCTGGAGCAACGCTCGCGCATGTATTGGAGCCTGGCGTCAGGTTTGTATCGGAAACGATCACATTATTGAGGGTTTTGGTCCCGTCATTGGTGACTGTCACCGTATATTCCAGCGTGTCACCGGCGGTTATGTCGCCCGAACTATCCGCATCATTGTTCAAAGTAGGCGCGCCTTTTACGATATCTAGCGAGTCCGTGCCGGTTGTAGACACAGATTCGTTCGCCGTCGGCGATGTAAATGTCCCGCGTTTAGGCGTATTTGTGATCTGCGCCGCATTTGTAATCGGAACGCCAGCGTCCACATCTGCCTGAGTGATTGTATAAGTTGCCGTAAAAGTCTGCGATTGCCCCGGACTCAATGTCAGAGGCGCCGGTGAAATCGCGGATAAAGAACCCGTCCCATTATGAGTATCGGCGATTGTGACATTATCCCAGGTAATATTGCCTGTATTTTCAACGAGGTAACTATAAGTAACCACGTCATTAAGCACCAAATTCGTATCGACATCAGCGGTTTTCGTCAGCGTACCTGTATTGTTGGCAGGCGGGCCTGTGATGGTCAATTCTCCTGATTGTTCGGTCAGTTGGCCTTCAGTCGGATTACCGTTGACTTCGGCTGTGTTGACGAATGTAGCTGCATCATCAATGTTTTGCTGTGATATAGTATGGGTCGCTGTACAGGTCATAAACTCGCCCGTTACCAGTGATGTCTGCGGGCAGGATATTGTCCCGGTAATAAAACTGTCAGTGACGACGATATTATTAACCGTCACCGACCCGACATTTGTGACGAGGAAACTATATGTTACGACCTCTCCTACCGTACTATAGCTGGATTTATCCGCAGATTTTTCAATTGTGATCCCTGGTGCAACTTCCGGTGACCCGGTTGCATCATTGCCATCCGTAAAAAACCAGCGATTATCATCAGGGTCCGTATCCGTGATTGTCGGGGTTGTGCCGCCGGTTGACAATATATTGGCAAGAAGCGTCGCATTACTGGTCAGATCAAACCAGCCTGTGTTGGTTTCCGTAGTTCCTTGGTTTCTGAAACAATTTTCAAATCCAAGCGAAGTGTCACCTGCAAAGTTCGTCCGCTCAACCGAGCTTGCTGGAAGATCAGAGAAGCTAGAAACGGCGATGCCGTTAACATTGAACGTTAAATCCTGATAATCAAAATTGCCAGGGCAGGAATCCCCGTCACGCGCTGTGAGACGGACATAGCCTTCTACAATAGAACCGCCAAAATAATCAGTACAAGATATCGTACCGCAGTTTAGGGTTTGCGTCGGTCCAAGCTGGAATGTCGGGCTGCCTTGAAAGGCCGTCGGGGTACCGGTATTTTGGAAGCCCTCGAACTGGGTCGACGGATTGACGAACTGGTAATAGATATTTCCGTTTTGCCCGATCAGGACAAACATGGTGCCACCGACGGGCGGATATGTATTCGGGATGGCCCCATTGCCGTTCGGGACGGTTTCAGTGAAAGTGGTCGCGAGCGCCGTATTTGACATAAACACGCAGGTCAACGCCGCGACCGCTGCGCGTGCGCCCGTAGCAAGCTTCCGCGTCTTACGACGCTCCCCCCGTCCAAACAACGCACCCGCGGTCATTTTCCAAAAAAGTTGAATCATTATGCTAGCCCAAGTAAATTTCATGGGTTGGGTATGATTTTTGAATATAAACATAACCTTAAGACGAGTTCGAGCGCTCGTTAACCATGATCTATCTAAGGATGTTTCAGTTCAAAATTCGTGTTGCCAATTATTAATATCTTTGGGCTTAAATCCAGTATTACTGCATGTTTTCGCCGTGTTTTTTGCCCGATTCGTTAACTATTTTTCGAATGGAATCGTTAATTTTATGGTGAAAAAAAATGGTTTTTTTTTGAATAATTTTCTGGCCGAATAAATTATTACTACTTGTAAGTTAGTTACTTTTTTAGCCTATTATTGGGCACTTTTTGAGGGATAACTAACGTTCTTTTTTGTGTTTACTTATTGGTTACAAAAAGTAACTAACGTCCCCTTTAAACTGATTTGTATAATGAATGGCCCGAAAATGACCCAGCGTAAAAATCCCGATATTGCCCCGGCAATCTTCTATAATATGGACCTTTGTCCGACCCGGGCAGTGTTCTCCAAGCTGAGTGGGAAATGGCCTGTTCTTATCATTACCCATTTGAGTTTTGGCTCTCACCGCTTTTCCGAACTGCTCGGCGCTATACCGGATATTTCCCAGCGAATGCTGACCCAAACCCTGCGCAGTTTGGAGCGCGACGGCATGGCCATAAGGACGGCCACAGCCTCTATCCCGCCGCGGGTGGATTATAGACTATCTGAACTGGGTCAGTCCTATCTAGAGGGGCTCGAATCTATATTGCAGTGGAGCCTCAAGAGCCGGGCTGAAATAGAGGCCGCGCAGGCAGCCTATGATGATCGCGCCGCTGCCAAGATCGCCAAGGCCAGCTAGCTATTTCGCCTAAACGAAGTCGATGGCTTTATATAGCGGGAGTTGCCGGATACGGTGTCCGGTCGCCGCAAAGATCGCATTGGCCAAGGCGGGCGCCGCGGGCGGAACGCCTGGCTCTCCCATGCCTTTGATCTGATCCCCATTTTCCAGCCCTTTGACCTGAATGTCCGGGGTTTGGTAGAGTTTTAGCCCCTCATAGGCATAATAATTGGTCTGCTTAGGGTAATAATCTTCATAGGTCAGCTCGCAATTCATCGCATGCCCAAGGGCAAAAACGATCCCGCCTGAGAATTGGGCTTCGAAATTGATAGGATCCAAGACTTTGCCGACCTCGGCCGCGCCCCAGACTTTTTCGATGATTATACCGGCCTCTGTATTGACGACCTCGATGATTTCGGCCGTTCGGACCCCAAATGACAGGGTAAAGGCGACACCGCGGCCCCGGCCATTTCCAAGTTTATGGCCTGTCCAGCCGCTCATGCGCCCGACTTCTTCAAGGACTTTGACCGATAAAGGGTCATTTTGCAGCAACCGAATACGTTCTTTGAGCGGATCAGCGCCCGCTGCATCGATTAATTCGTCCAAAAAACACTCATGGTGGAAGCCATTATGGGACGCCCCAACCGAGCGCCATGAGCTGACCGGCGCCATTTCCGGCGCTTTATAGCCGGTTACGCGGTAATTCGGGATGGAATAAGGCTGATCATCACCGCCTTGCGTGATGGATGTATCCGGAATTGGCGGCGCAGAGCCCATCAGACGGACAAATTGCGACTTGGCAATAGATTGACAGACAATATCGAGGTCAAAAGCCTCGACCTTCCCGTCTTTTACGGTGCCTCGACCTCTGGAAAGCGCCATTGGCCGGACATAATCATGGGAAAAGTCTTCTTCTCGTGTCCATGTCATTTTGACGGGCGTTCCGCGCATGGAATTCGCGATTTCGAGCGTTTGCAGCACATAAGTATCCTCAAGACGCCGCCCAAAACTGCCGCCCATCGGTAAAACATGCACAAAAACGTCTTTGGCCTTGTGTCCGGTCATTTTGACGGCATGTTTTTGGACAAAATCCGGTATCTGAGTACCGGTCCATATATCAACCCGTTCATCGGTGATCAAAACCGTCGCATTCATCGGCTCGAGCGGCGCGTGCGCCAAATAGGGAACACGATATTGCGCCTCGATGACGTCACCGCTCTTTAACGCCGCATCAACATTGCCGTCTTTGCGATTTTTGATGGCTTTGGAACCGGGAACGAGGTTTTTTTCGAGTATTTTCCACATTTGCGCCGATGTGGGCGGGTAAGGACCGGGCTCCCACTCAATATTTATCGCTTCAGCAGCCTTAAAAGCCCGCCAGCTATTGTCCGCTATGACCGCTACTCCGTGGGCCACAGGCATAATTTTATGGACGCCGCGCATTTTCGTCGCGTCTGAGGCATCAAAAGATTTAACGCCGCCGCCAATGCCGGGATTGGCCCGCACAGTCGCGTAAACCAGCCCCTCCATCTCCATATCAATCCCGTAATCCTGCGTACCGGTTGATTTGGCGACAATATCCGTGCGTTGAATGTCCCGGCCGAGAAATTTCCACTCGGAAGGGTCTCGGAGTTTGACATTTTTGACAGGGTTTATCTTGGCCGCTGTTTCGGCCAGAGCGCCATAAGCAATTTTCTCGCCGCTCGGCAGGATGACATGGCCATTTTCGGTTTTAAGCTTGTCTGCCGATAGATTGTGCAATTTGGCAGCAGCCTCTTTAAGCGTTTCGCGCGCCGCAGCGCCGGCGCGTCGCAAGCGAACATACATGTCTGGCACGGTTGAAGAGCCGCCTGTCATCTGCATCGGCATTAATTTGCCTAAAATATGCCCCCTGCCTGGCATAATCTCTTCGCCAAGCGCGAAATTTGTATAGGCCTTGGCAGGTTTGCCGACAGACGTCTTGACCTTAAGCGGATCAACATCCAGCTCTTCCGCCAAGAGATAGGTCTGGATAGAGTAAGCGCCCTGACCCTTATCGGCACGGGGCGTGATCAGCGTGACGCCAGACCCGTCAATTTTGATAAAGGGTGTGATCGCTGCTTCGCCGTCTTTTAAGTCACCCAGCAGCGGGTTTGCGAATGGCGTATTGACCCTCCAGACGCTAAAAGCGACGCCGCCCGTGACCGCGACAGATCCAACCAGAAATGTCCGGCGCGCAATCGTCCGAGCCTTGCCCATTATGAGCCTCCCAGCTTTTTCGCCGCCGTTTTGACCGCCGCTCTAATCCTTGGATAGGTACCGCAGCGGCACAAATTTGCTGACATCGCATCATCTATTGCCGCGTCATCCGGGTCAGAATTTTGCCTAAGAAAACTGGCGGCCTGCATGATCTGGCCGGCTTGGCAATAGCCGCACTGGGCAACCTGATGTTCAATCCAGGCGGCCTGAACCGCGTGCGGAGCCTCAGGAGAACCCAGGCCTTCAATGGTCGTAATTTCGCCGTCAACATCTCCGACCGGCATCTGGCACGATCTCACCGCTTCGCCGTCAATATGCACCGTACATGCCCCGCAAAAGGCGATGCCGCAGCCATATTTGGGACCGTGAATTTTCAGTTCATCGCGCAGCGCCCATAATAGCGGCATGTCTTCCTCGACATCGAGGGTCCGCTCGATACCATTCACGATCAGCTTGGTCATAACTTGCCTTCAAGCACTTAAGGGTCTGCGTAGGCCTATCGTCTAATCGCCGAAAAATCCACCCAACAATTTCGTCGACCCTGCATAGATAATTATGATCCTGCGCTTGAATTGTCCCGATATTTCCTGTTTGGATAGTCGTGAAATTCGGAGGCTTTATGACAGACGCATTATTTCCAAAGGGCGCGACCATGGTGTTTGGCGCGACAGGCGGTATTGGCAAGATCGTAGCGCGGGAATTTAGTAAAGCCGGCAGCGACCTTGCGGTGATGTATCGTACCAAAGAAGATCTGTCCAAAGTGGTTGCGTCCGAAATTGAGGCGGCGGGACAAAAAGCAACGCGCCATCAATGTGACGTCACTGATATCAATGCTCTGAGCGCCGCGATCGATGAGGCGATCAAAGAACATGGCCGGATCCACACCATGGTCTGGGGCGCCGGGCCTCTGGTCGAGCAAGTCCTCATTCAAGAATCCACGTCAGAGCAATGGAAGACTGCGATCGATGTCGAAGTTCACGGCTTCTTTAACGCCGCCAAACATTTGATCAATCATATGCGTGAACAAGGTGGTGGATCGTTTGTGCATTTGGGCTCTGCGGGTGATGTCAGTTTTCCGCCCAAGGATTTTCTCTCCGTCGCGCCCAAGGCCGCCAATGAAAGCCTGGTCAAAGGCATTGCCCGCGAAGAAGGCGTCAACAATATTCGCGCCAACTCTGTATTGGTTGGCGTGATCGAAGCCGGCATGTTTTTAGAGCTGACCAAACAAGGCGTGTTTACCGAGGAATGGGTCACAGAAGTGCAGAAGAACCTCGCGCTCAAGCGTTGGGGACAACCGGAAGAGATCGCGCAGGCCGCTATATTTCTTGCCTCCAACAACGCGCAATATATCACCGGACAGCAGATCAATGTGTCGGGCGGATATGGACTCTAGGCATAACGCGTAGTAAACTAGGCGAAACACTACGCATTGGGACATTTTTAACGTCCAAAACGCTTGAAATGCGTAGTTTTTTGGCGCAAAACTGCGCGATAAGAAAATACCGGGAGCTCACAATGGCAACAACAGCAGAATATGGCATAGGCGAATTCACATTCCCACGCGGATGGTTTGTCGTCGGCGAAGCCAAGAACGCCACGAACACGCCTGTTGCGCTACGTTATTTTGGCCGCGACATGATTATGTATCGCGGCGAAAGCGGCAAAGTCGTCGTGATGGACGCTTACTGCCCGCACATGAAAACCCACCTCGCCAAGAACACGACCAGCTATGTCGTGCTTGATGGCAAGCAGGTTGACGGCGACGATATTCGCTGTCCATATCATGGCTGGAAATTTGGCCCGGATGGTAAGTGCAATGAAATCCCCTACTCGCCAGCGCCGATTCCAAAGGCGGCGAAAATTCGCGCCTTCCCGGTTCGGGAATGGGGCGGTCTGGTTTTGATCTGGCATGATGAGGAAGAGGGCGAGCCGGATTACGAACCACATCCGCTGCCTGAATGGGATGATGAGAAGTGGGTCAATTGGAAGATTGATGATCTTGGCGGCCTTGGCTGTCACTCCCAAGAAGTGGTCGATAATATCACGGACAAGGCCCACCTCGAGCCTATCCATGGGTCACAAAATATCGAGTATTTCGAAAATATCTATCAGGATCACAAGGTGTGGCAGAAACTTGCCGCCGGTCACAAAACCCTGTCGGATGACGTCCTCGTCAATGACACTTGGTATACAGGACCGGGCCTCTTGATGAGCAAGATGGACGGCTATTATAATTCGATCATGCTGGTCGCGCATACGCCTGTTGAGGACGGTACGGTTCACGCTTGGCACGCGCTCATGGTTGAGCCGCCCAATTATCCCCCGTCAGAAGAAGATAAAGGCGCGATTGCCGCCTATCAGGAAATGTCCCGCGCTGCACTTTATCAGGATTTTGACGTCTGGGCCAATAAACAGCCTTGTTTGCAGGTTATGCAAGTGCCCGGCGACGGCCCGTTCGGCAAAACCCGGACCTGGTACAAGCAATTTTATAATCCGCGCAAAGACGCCAAAAAATATCAAGAGGCTGTCAATGGCAATTATCCAGTTAAAGGAACAGCAAGAGATCCTTGGCCAGACGCCGCGGAATAGGCATTGAAATCAAGCGGCTCAGGGCCGCTTTTTTTGTCCCGGAATTAGTCGATGAATTTTTTCTGCAAATATTCAACGCCTTCATCACCGATCGTATAGATATCATCGCCCCATTCGCCCCAGGCTGTGTCACCGAGAGACTCGCCTATCGCGCCGCCCGCGACTGACCCAACCACCGCGCCGCCCACTGCAATCGCGACAAATCCGAGACCGCCGGTCGAGACCCCGAAAAATGTAATCAGGCCCCCGGCAATCCAGGTCCCCGCCATAGCCCCAGCCGAGCCGCCGGCAACGCTGCCGGCCAATTTAAAACTCTCTTCGCCGGCCTTCATCATCCCGGCCTCGGTTCCGCCAGTGTCGAAAGCAGATTTAACATCCAAATATGTCGAGCCGACCGACATGGCTTTGACAACATAGCCGCCGCGCCGCAAATGGGCCGTGACGCCTCTGGCCTTGGCTGCCGAATTGGAAATAGCATTCAGGTCGCTTAAATCTTTCCCGGTCTTAACTTGATTGCGAAGCGACTTATGGCTGATCCCCATTTGGTCTTTAAGAGAGGTGCGGTGCGGGTTCTCAAGGAACATTCTGCGCGAAATGCCGGTCAGCTGATGGGTCAAATCTTTTTCGATAAAATGTCGCGCACTATTGGCGGCCGTACCTTTGAGAAAATCCGATCCGCTCAGCGCTGTAACTCTATAGGCGGCTTCATAATCTTCAAACAGATTGGCGATCCGGTCGGCGCGCGCGCCGAAATAATTCATCGTGCCCTCGGCGGTGGTTAAACCAATTTTAGTTCGATCCGATGACACAAGATCATGTAACCAGTGGAAGTTAGCGTTAAATTCTTCGGGCGCCGGTTTGGCGCGCTGATTACGAACCATAAAATTAGTTTTTGAAACCGCTTTCCCAACCTGTCCCGGCTCAAGCCTTGGTCCTTCGGACAAGCTTGGCACAGCGTAAAGCTCGCCGCGAACCATCCGATCACCATGGCTTTTAAAACTGTTGGCCTTTAGGAAGTTTTTGACCGTATCCTCAGCCGGATTGCGGTAGGCTTCAGCCGCCAATGATTTGGCGCTGCAGGTCCGTTCAGCGGCGAGAAGATAAAAGTCGGTCATGGTCTATTATACCACAAATGCTACCGGATCGGTTTTCTATTGTGAGGGCGGTAGATTTTGGCGGAACCATTCTCTCTGGCAAACGGAATGGTCTCAGATACGACCGCAATACGCCGCGCCGGGATTTCTGTCTTAAGTCTCCATTGCGGGATCATGCTGGAGCCCGGCGGATAATGCTGCGCAACCGGGCGAATGGCCCGGTTATAGAGATTTTTGCCGGCCGCGTAATTCTGGCGCGACTCAAGGATTTGATTAAACCCCTCATCATCCATGATTTTACCATCCGGCCAGGCCGCTGAAAATTTGAACTCGACCTCGGTCGCTTTGGGCAAGCGGGTGAAGCCGTAAATATGGCAGATCGGTTTCAGCTCAAACGGACGCAGGCCCAAGAGCGACTCGAGCTGCGCAGGGTTCCGTCCCCAGAGATATTTTTCGAGCGTGAAAAACCCGCCCAGTGACGGCAGTCCGCCATTCGCTTTATGTGAATAATTGCGCGCCGAAATGCCCAGAACTTTGACCGGACGATTACGCCCCGACAGACTCCAAGAGGCCACATGTGATGCTGCCGCCGCGTCCATTAAACTTGCCATGATTGCCCCAATATCGTTTTTAAAATTTGATGGTTTCTATAGCATAAATTGAAACGGGTTTGAAGGGGCTGGGGCTAGTCAATCATATTTTATCGGTGGCGGAGCTGCATGAGCGGGCCATCTGCCATCTCTTAAGGCCTCTGGCATTTCGTCTCTATTCGGAGGAGGAAATGGAACGCCTTTATCAGCAAACAATTTCAACAACCTTTGCCGAGCATCACCATCGGGATTTCCTTCTACCAGAAAGCTTTTATACACGCCGCCCGCGGCAGTTATGTACAAAGAGTCCATAGTAAAAACATCTGCTCCTGCTTCTACCAAAAGTTCTGCAATAATATATTGTTCTGATGCTGTTGCAAATCTCAAGGCAGTCCTACCTTTGAAATCTCGTTCTTCTAACGGATAACCATCTTCTATCAGTTTTTTGACTGCCTCTACATCCCTATCTAGAACTGCATTTATTAAGACTTTTTCCGGCATTGTTTCCTCTTGCACACACCCTAAAATCGAAAATAAGGCCATTATTAGTAAAGGGATTTTTTTCAACCACACTTTTCGGAATGTTCCTTTTGTAGACTTTCCATTTTTTGCTGTAAACTATCATCTACACTGTCCATAAGATGCAACATTACGCCACGAGCAGCTGCTCCGCCACCTGCAGAACCGACCTTTGCACCTATTGGCCCCGCGAAACCACCAAGCCAACCACCAACCAATTTTCCAACACCGGTCGCGAGGGCCCGTTTTACTCGAGCTCCGATTCCTTTCGGAGGATCAATCGCCCAATCTTTGTCTGAAGCCGCTTTTGACGCAGGTCCGATTTGAATACTGGTTACAATATCTCCTTTGACATATACACGATCAATATGACCGCCGCCAGGACGGTCTTCCAACGTTTTTGGGTTTAAACCTGCCGCGTTGAAAGTTGACGCGCTCTTTCCACTTCTACGTGCCGCCGCTGAAGCTAGGCCACCTCCCAGTGAGTGCCCCGTAAAGCTCACATTATCTACTTTGCTTTCCATTAGTTCGTAGCTGATCGCTTGGGCACGTGTGTAATAGTCTGACTTTCCTTTCAACTCCTGCGCTGCATTATTCTTCCAGTCCTCTAAACTGGTCATTGTTGTGCCTTTAAAAGCTACGACTACCTTGCCGTCCTTTTTTTTGAAAACGGCGGCTCGAAATCCGCTATCCTCGGGTTCGAGATCTTTCATTGAAAGACCCATTTCGTTCAGTTCTTTTTCCTTGCGAATTTCGCTATAGCCTTCCGGCAATTTTCTTGCCTCCGGATCGTCATAGACCGCTCCCGCTAGCTTTGCCTCATCCTGCAATTCCGCTACGCGTAATTTATCGGCGCTCAATTGTGGGCACGGATCAAGGGGACAGGATTGTACTGCAGTACTCATTCTGTCTGTCTCGATAATTGCACTAAATGCTTCAAAGCTGTTTCATTTATGGGCTCATCAAAAATGATGTCTACACCTGATAGCCATTGCGTATCAGTCGGATCTGGTAAAACCGCGTGGAAGACCATCAGACGTCTAACGCGGTGCACTTCATTATCAAGAATTCCTAATATTTTTGCAGTTTCCTTTGCATTGGCTAGTAACGAATATACAAATTCATCATTTTTTTGCGGTAGTCTATTTCCCCAATTTTTATACCATTGCACCGATAAGGCGTTAGCTCTTGATTGCTCTTTATTTTCGAATGCACTTATTTGGTCAGGTGAAATTTTTTGCATCGACTTTTCCTAAAATTTGATCGCCGTTTGAAATGCATTCTTTATCACAGTTGCGGCCTGTTTCTCACTATTTTTCCTGAAATGTTTTTGGCGGTGGTGGTTTCGATGTGAAGAAGCCATTGGCCATCGCAATATCGCGTGAAAACGTGCACAGCGTATTATTCTTGCCCGATCCGAACAGGCGATGAAGCGGTCCGGCTTTGCCGCTTTTGGTCCTAAAATCAACCAGTCCCCAACTGCCTTGGCGGCCATCTTTGATGAATAGCTCCGCATTCGGGAATCCATCGCCGCGAAGTTTCCCTTCGACTTTCAAGCTCTGATCAGGATTGGCCGTGATTTCAATATCAACAAATGTATCAATATCTGGAGAGCCCTGCAGCGTTCGACTTGTCGCTTCACGCGGCTTTCCGCTTCGGCTGGCCCCGGAAGCGAGCATGCTGCGAATAGGAAGGTTTCCTTCTGTATAGAGCGTAAAGCTCAGCTTATTGCCGATAGATCGTTTATTGGATATGGTCGCTTTGACCTTGCCAATTGCCGTCCCGCGCTTCTCTCCGCTCATCGTGTGGCTAGATCCGCTGCTTTTACCGATCGGTTGGCCTACGATGAATTTTCCGCCCTTATATTCGATTGTAACGACGCCGCTGGTTTTACTGGTCGCAGAAATATTTTCCGAATAGAGTCGGTTGTCACCGGAAAAGCCGCCGCCGAAAGTTTTAAACGGTGCATACCGCCTCGAATAAAGTGTCAGTTTCATCTTTCCCCCTACCCGAACTTATATTCGAAGTCAGATTTACCCGCTTTGACGGTGATGGATTTGACTGGAGCGCCGTCCATTTGGCGGCTGAGGAGCTGGATCGACATATCCGGCAACATGGAGTTGGTTAGAATATTGTCGATCATGCGGCCGCCGGAGTCTGAGTCGGTGCAGCGCTCGACTATAAAATCAACCACGTCATCGCCATAGTTGAAATCGATCTTGTGATTGCCCTCGATCCGTTTCTTGATACGGTTAAGCTGAATTTTAACGATCTGCCCGAGCATGCTTCCGGAAAGCGGGCCAAAGGCGAGCTGTACTGTCCGTCCGATCAGAGCCGGCGGGAAGACCTTGAGCAGGTCCGGCCTTAGCGCCATGGCCATGGCTTCGGGTTCCGGTTTTAGTTCCTCATCGGAATACATATCCATGATCAAATCGGTGCCGCAATTACTGGTCATCAAAATCAGCGTGTTTTTGAAATCAATATAGCGGCCCTCAGCGTCGTTCATGAAGCCCTTGTCAAAGACTTGGAAAAACATTTCATGGACATCCGGGTGAGCCTTTTCGACCTCATCGAGCAGCACGACCGAATAGGGCCGGCGGCGAACGGCTTCTGTGAGAACCCCGCCCTGCCCGTAGCCGACATAACCGGCCGGCGCGCCTTTCAGGGTCGAGACCGTATGGGCCTCCTGAAATTCGCTCATATTGATAGTGATCATCGATTCTTCGCCCGAGAATAATAGCTCGGAGAGCACGACTGCGGTTTCGGTTTTACCGACCCCTGACGGGCCGCACAGCATAAACACACCCACAGGCTTGTTCGGATTGTCGAGCTTGGCCCGGCTGGTCTGGATCCGCTTGGCGATCGCGTCCATCGCATGGTCCTGCCCGATGACGCGGGATTTCATACGATCGGCCAGATCGAGGGTCGATTTTATCTCGTCCTTGACCATTCGGCCGATTGGAATACCGGTCCAATCCGCGACAACCGCCGAGACCGCATCAGCGTTGACCACGTCGAATATCATCGGTTCATCGCCCTGGACTTTGTCCATGGCCGTGATCGCGCTTTTAAGGTTTTTCTTAAGCGCCTTGGCGTCATGTTTCCCGTCCTTGTCCTTGGCCGCATCCGAGAGCGCTTTGCGGGTTTCGACCAATTTCTCAAGGGCGGCTTTTTCAGCATCCCATTTGGTGTTGGATTCTTTGAGATCGGCTTTGGCTTGTTTGATCTCGGCGACGATTTTTACATGCCGGTCATCGGTTCGGTATTGCGCGCCAACTTCGCGCTCGACAATTTCGCGTTCAAATTCCAGTAGCTCAAGACGGCGGGCGCGATCCTCAACTCTGGCCGGGGTCGAATGTTGCGACACGGCCACGCGGGCCGAAGCGGTATCGAGCAGGCTGACGGCCTTGTCCGGCAATTGCCGGGACGGAACATAGCGCTGCGATAAGCGCACCGCAGCATCCACAGCTTCATCGAGTACGACGATATTATGGTGCTCTTCCATCATGTTCATGATTGAGCGGATCATCAAAATGGCATTGTCTGTATCCGGCTCGGCAATATCGACCGTTTGGAACCGGCGCGTCAGAGCCGGGTCTTTTTCAAAATATTGGCGATATTCGGCATAGGTGGTTGCGCCAATTGTGCGCAAATGTCCACGCGCCAAAGCCGGCTTTAACAGGTTAGCCGCATCCCCTGTCCCGGCCGAACCGCCAGCCCCGACCAATGTATGCACTTCGTCAATGAACAGAACAATCGGATCGGGCGAACTTTCAACTTCGTCGATCACCGCGCGAAGGCGCTTTTCAAATTCGCCTTTCATGCTGGCACCGGCCTGCATCAGGCCAATATCCAGCGAAAGCAGTTTAGCCCCTTTAAGCGATGGCGGGACATCTCCCTCGGCCATGCGTTTGGCAAAGCCTTCGACCACGGCTGTTTTACCGGTTCCGGCCTCGCCGACGAGGATGGGATTATTTTGCCGGCGGCGTAAAAGAATATCGATGATTTGCCGTATCTCGGCGTCGCGACCGACAATATTATCAATCTTGCCGTCTTTGGCCTGTTGGGTCAGATCGGTTGCGAATTTCGCCAGAGCGTCGCCTTCGCCCATTCCCGGCGCTGCGCCGGCAGCGCCATCACCGGCGAGCGTATCAGAACCGGATGATATGACCGTATCTTCGGTCGAGCCTTTGGTCAGCACATCAAATTCACGCGCCAAACGGTTGACGTCAATTTTCTTAAATTCCAGACTAACGGAGTGCAAAACGTTGGCGAGAGTCCGGGTCTTGAGCATGCCATAAAGCAAATAACCGGTTCGGATACGCGAGGCACCGAATTGCAATGAGGTATAAATCCAGCCCTTTTCTATTGCATCTTCGACCTGTGGCGAGAAGTCCGAAATAGCTGTCGCGCCGCGCGGAAGACCATCAAGAGCCTCGACAACGTCGCGCGCCAATTGTGCATCGTCAATATTAAACGCACCGCGTATCACCGAAATATCGTTCTGGGGATCCTGCAGCAGAATATGAATCCAATGGATCAATTCCACATAAGGATTTCCGCGCATTTTACAAAAACCGGTTGCAGTTTCGATGGCTTTCAATGCTGTTGGATTTAGGCGTCCAAACAGAGCTGATCGACTTATTTCTGTCATTTTCTCTCTCCTATGCAAGCGCGGTCACAGCTGAGCCGCGCAAATGTACATCACTTCTAATTTCTGTTTCTTGTGTCTTTCCAACCCAGGATGACCATCCCAACCGGGCACCACCATCAAGCTTGGCCTGAGGGATTTCCGACTGAGGTAAGCAAACCGTCATCATCCAATCAAGATGCGTCGGCGCAAGCGCCGTCAGGGCTTCCGCGGCTACGGCGAACAATGATCCCGTGGGCAATAATCGGTTAAAATCCGCAGCATTTTTAGCCGTGATCTTGGCCTCAAAACTGTCCGAAGCCTGAAAGACTTTTTCGCCGAGAATCACATCGCCCAATTGGTTATAATGTGTGCCGAGCCGCGTCCGATCTTCACGTTCGATCGGACGCCACCGGGGCAAAAACTCATTGACCTCGACCGACATGCCGAGCAAATGCCGCAGCGCGCCTTCAATAGCGCCGGCGCTGCGCGGAGATGTAAACAACGCCGCATAATGAAGCCGTGCCTGCGCGGGGAAGGCCGAATCTGGCTTGGCCCCTTCATGGGCACCTGAGAGCTGCCCGAGATAATAGGCAAACTGATCATCTTCGGGCCGGTCCGCGTGCACAACAGGCTGAGAGTCCGCCCAGGCCCGATAAAAGAACTGCAGAAACCTTCCGGTCAAAAGGTGTAGGAAATCGCCAAAGGGACGCTTCTTCGCGCTCTTATGTTCCAGGATTGCAAATTCGGTCAAATGCAGAGGAAGCGGCGACATTGGGCCTGTCAGGCCTAGCCAATATCCATCAACCGTCACAGCATCACCGCTTTGATCAATTTTCTCAATTGTCGGACCGGGAAAATGCAGATGGGGCACCTGCCGGAGGGTCACAACATCTTGGGACGGCATCTTGCTGGTCCCGACCCGGGGCTTATCCAAATCACGCGCCGCAATGCCCCTGACAAGACCGAATAAGCCAAATTTCCGAGGAAATTTTTTCGCCCTGTCTAAGAAGGTCATTCTATCTAGCGTCTGCCGATCCTTGGCGGCCATTTGGCTAACTCTCCATTAGTGTTTGAATAAAAGCGGGTTTCAGTAAATGAGTTGACGACGGCAAATTCCGCCAAGAAACGCTCGACGACCGCGGAAAAAACAAAGGCGCTGGCCTGATCATAGACAGAATCGTCCAGTTCGACATCGACCATTAACCCGCGCGCTAAAGCCAGGCGCCCCAACCCCGGAATGCGCCTTGTGATCTTGCGGCTTTTAACCGACATAATCCCGTCAATCTGAGTGCGCATGACGGAGTCATCCTGCCGGCCATAAAGGGCCAAATGATCGCGCAGCATTTCAGCGTCGCCATTTTTATCTGACAGACCGGACGCGAAATTGGGCGTCAAATGGCCAATGACCCGCCAAGCTGCATCGCCAATTCCCATCGGCGGGAGCGGCCTTGTCGGTCCGGAGATTATATTGACCTCCTGAACCGGAAGTCCGGAGAAAACCAATTGCGTATCGCCGGAACGTTTGAGCTCTTCGGGCAATTCGCGATTGGTCACCAAGGCGCGAATAGAAAGCTCATGGATGTCGTCCAGCCGTTGCGGGTTCCCCGGGCTGGTTAGATTGATAAATGTATCTGTCCCGATGTAATATTCGCGGCCTAGCGAACGGCGTTCAGGCCTCGACATCGTCCGCATTTTGATGGTCGTCGCGTAGAATAAAGCGCTTTGATGCTCATAGAGATGAGAGCCAAAAGCATAGAGCGGCTCAACCGTCTGAGGGTTGCTATTATCCTGGTCATAGGCCTTCACATCCAAAAGTCGGAACACTTCAAAATCGAGCCGCGCGCTACGATCTGGCGTGACTTTGAGGTGATGTTCCTCAGGCTTATAACCGACACGGTTCATCTGTTTTTCAAATAGATTGATCGCTGGCGTCGCAAATAGTCGAAAATTTCTTTTGTCGACGGACTGTCGCAATATGTCGGATGAGCGCGAGAATAAAATCGTGATCTCGATCGCTTTAGAACTTTGCGGAATGATCTTTTGCAAATCGCTTAATTTGACAAATCTAAACCGTTCGGGACAGGCGAAATATTCTGTCAACATCCGGTAAGCGCCGAGGGTACGGCCATCATTGGGCAGAAGCGAATCTTCATCGTCAAAGCCGCATTGAGCGGGCAGTTCGAGTTTTACATATTCGTCTTTGGCATCGACGGCCCGGCCTACAACAGCAACCGCTTCGCCGATCATCTGTCGATAAAGCTCATTCGGAATAGCTTCCGAGCCCTCGAGAAATATATCCAGAAAGTCGGCCTCGACAATATTCAAATCTATTCCGGAGGTCGATTCAATCCGCAGGGTAATGGCGGCATTGGCCCTGACGCCGGCAATTGTTGCAAATTTGGCCGTTGCCGCGCGGCTGTGAATATATTCGGCCTTGGTTATTTCGAGCGGCCATAAAATTACCTCATGGCCTGTTTCGAAAATAATCGGCGTTTGACTGCTTTCAGGCGGATTGGCCGTCAATCGGGTCCGGCGCGGAACCGGAAATCCAGCGGCCAGGCCCGGGTCCCCTGCTTTGGGTTCGAATGCCGTGATACACATGGACGGGCTTGGCGCTAAATAATGCGGCTGAATGGCTTGAAGAAGGTGCTGGGTAAACTCAGGAAATTGATCATTGATTTTTAGGCGAACCCGGCTCGATAGAAAAGCAACGCCTTCTAGCAAGCGCTCAACATAAGGATCAGGCTCTGTACTGTTAAGCCCGAGACGGCGCCCGGCTGTCTGATGAGTCTTGGCAAAGTTTTTAGATTGATCTCGGAGGTATTTTAACTCTGCCTCATAGAAATCCAGCAAGCGCGGGTCCATTACTCGCGCACCTCAACGGTTGATGATTCCACGTCGATCTCGGTTTGCAATCGGATCGGAATGAAATCTCGGCCAATGACAATATTGGCATCAATAATATAGGCAATTTTCCCACGCTGATCTATCACGGCATCGCGATTAGGCGTCACGCTGATTTTATCGAGTCGGGGTTCAAAACGTTTAATGGCGTCCCGTATAGCCCTGGCATTGTCAAGTTCTGACCGGGAACTATGAGAACGGCCGGCAAAGGCTTTGACGCCGAAATTCAGAACGGATGTCCGGACTTCCGGGTGTTTGGATAGATCGCGCGCTGAAGCGAATGACAGCGTATTTAGCAGCCATGTCAAATCACGGCGAATAGTATTATGTAGCGCTTCTTTTGTAAAACGGTCGACGTCGGAAACAAAGAATTTCCGGAAGCTTTCTTGCGGCAATTTACTGGTGCTCTCCCCGCTATTTTTCTTAGCGAGCTCGCTTCCCGAAACTATTTTGTCAAAAAAGGACGGCGTAAGGCGAACCTTGGGCGCCATTACTCAGCATCCTCGAAATTCAGCTTTTTCACATGTAATAGAGGCGCTTCATTTCCGTTGGAAAAGATAATCAGTCTTTGACCGAGGCCATATTCTTGGCCGTCTTTCTCCGCCCAATGAGTCGCCACGCCGCGAATGATCGCGCTGTCTTCATGTTTTTCACTGTCAGGATAGCGTACTGGAATGAAGCCGGCGATTTTTCCGCCTTGCTTCAAGACGAATTCTGCTTGCACCCAAATTGTATCCCGAAGATCCCGGGGCTCGATTATGGTAAGGCTCTCCAATGAATCATAGGGCATTAATCCATATTTCCCAGAAATGATCACTTCTATAGTCGGGCCGAACCTCGGGTCGGCGTCGGCCACCCAGTCAAATGCCATTCCATCATCTGTTGTGCCAGCCGAGGTCGGTGCGGCGTCAAATGCTTTGGATAAAAGTTCATCTGAACCCTTCGCCCCGGATTGCCGAAGCCTTATTCCTGTGGCCAGGTCGGCTCCCCAACTGACATTGGTCAACAATGACACTTCGTTTGTTCCGGCAAAAACTTCGCCGCGAGTGATCTCTGCGTCAATGCATTGGGAGTAGGCAACGGCCAGCATCCGGGTGGCCGGATCCAGCTTTGCCATGGTTTCAAGCTGCGCTTTCGCGCGGGTCCATTCGCCCAGAAGGGCGAATATTTGGAACAGGAACATTCGAACCGTTTGATTACTCGGATCCGATCGTACCTGGTCCATTAGAGCGCTGCGTGCACCCGCTATGTCACCGCTTTTCAGCAGTTCGTCTGCATTGGACATTGCAGCGCCCCCCTATTATCAGCAGGGATTAACCTGCATTTATTGGCAAGAATTAACCGGCTTTGTTCAGAAGAACGTCGAAATAGCCTTCAACTTTACCTTTGGAAGTACCCCTTTCATCACGCTGGTCGTAAACCTGGCGGATCTTAGCGTAAGTCAAGCTACCGCTTTCATCTGCGGTCGAATGAGCTGAAAAGTTATAATTGTTAATCACTACGTTCTCGAGCTCATAAACCAGAAAGTCGATCTTCTTGTCGTCGCCAACGTTGGACTGAAACGAAATCGTACATTTGGGAATCACCCTGCCGGACGCGCAAGCTTTGAATAACGCAACAGAAGTTTTATCGACTTCCTTCGTAAATGCGATATCTGCCATCATGGCCTGGCCTTTTGACACCGTCTTCGAGGCGTTATTATATGCCGACGAATTGTGGGCCGCAAAGCTGCACGAAGATAATTTGATTTCATTTTCGTGTTTTTCGTCGGTGGATTCACCTTCGATTCCTTCGATTTTCAAAAATGTTGAGACTGTCATGTTTTACTCCTTTTAGAGATTAAATCTGCCGGGATTGGCATTAGTTTTTGGGCAATCGGGAAACCATACTTACGCTAACATCAATGCCCTCGAGTTGATGATGCGGCACGAATAAAAACCGGCTTTTATAATATCCGGGATTTTCGGGGTCTGGCGTGACTTTGACCTCAGCCCGCTTGAGCGGTAGTCGTGCTTTGGTTTCCTCGGAGGCTGAATCCGGATCTGCAGTGACATATTGATGAACCCAATCAGACAAATCGGATTCAAGCTGAGGAGCTTCGCGGCTACTGCCAACCCAATCCCGCACCATACATTTGAGATAGTGCGCAAAGCGGGCACTGGCAAAAATGTAAGGCAACCGGCTTGCAAGTTTGGCGTTAGCTGTTGCGTCTGGACTATCGTAAACAGCCGGCTTGTGGACCGTTTGCGCGCCGATAAAGGTCGCGCTGCTGGTATTTTTACGATGGATGAGCGGCATAATTCCAAGTGACGACAATTCTGCTTCACGTCGGTCGGGAATTGCAATTTCGGTTGGGCATTTCAAGTCAACGCCGCCGTCATCAGTTGGGAAGGTCGCGACCGGCAAACCTTCAACAGTTCCGCCGCTTTCAACGCCGCGGATCATTGTGCACCATCCATATTCACGGAATGCGGAATTGATGCGAACACCCAGAGCATAGGAGGAATTGATCCACAGATGCTTGTCATGTTCTCCGTCTGTAACTTCGTTATACTCAAATTCCTCGATCGGGTTGTTTTTAGCGTCAAAAATATCGCGTCCTAAAACGCGCGGCATTGTTAGAGCCAAATATTTACTATCGTCAGACTCTCTAAATGCGTTCCATGCAACATGGTCAGAGGTTGAAAATCTTCCGCTCAAATCGCGTGGATCATTGACTTCACGCCAATCTTCCATGTCCAAAAGGTTGGAATTCGCCGCCGCGATGACCGGCGCGTGTGAGGCGGCTCCAATTTTGGCGAGGCCTGACATGACATTCAGGTCGGCAGACGAGTGGTCAAATGCATAGTCACAGACAAATGCACCATATGGCGTGCCACCGAGTTGTCCAAATTCACTCTCATAGACTTTCTTGAAAAGCGGGCTTTGGTCCCAAGCTGCACCGCGATATTGCTTAAACATCTTGGATAATTCGGACTGGCTTATATTGAGCACGCGAATTTGCAGGTCAGTTCCTGTTTCGCTCCCGGAAACAAGATAATCCAGTCCCCGCCAAGCGGATTCAAGTTCCTGAAATTCTGGATTGTGCATGATTGCGTTAAGTTGTTGAGACAGCTTCTGGTCAATTTCGTGAACCATCGCATCGACTGTCGAAAACACATCGTCACTAATTTTTGTGGCATCTCCCAACGCTTGCTGTGCGAGCGTCTGGACAGCGGCCTGAATCTTGTCTCGTTTTTGATCGTCCTTGGGCTTGAAATCTCGCTGGATTAACGAGGTAAACTCGTCAAACTCAATTCCTTCTACTTGTGCCTTCTCTTTCTGAGCAGCTTTAGCCATTGCATTCTCCTATCTATTCACCCCTCCGGGTGTCTTTGGTTCCCTAAAGGTTTATTCCGATTTGGCGTCTGAATCGCCGTCTTCGGATTTCGCCTCATTGTCAGATTTCGCGGCGCTTAAAGCCTTCATCAAATCCGGATCCTTCAAGACTTTGTCCAGCAATTCCGTTGCGTTTTGCTTGCCATCCATCATCACTAGAAGGTCATTGAGCTGCTCGCGAGCTTCCAGCAATTTTGCGAGAGCTGGGACGGCTTTAGCGACTTTACCAGGCTCAAAGTCGTCCATTTTCTTGAATGTTAAATCGACCCCGATCTTGCCTTCGCCTTCAATTTCATTATCGACCAGAAAAGATGCCCGCGGTGCAATCGCGCCCATACGCTTGTCGAAATTATCAATATCAAACTCCAGAAAATCCCGGTCTTTAAGTTCTTTTTTCTGAACTTCGCTTTTACCGGATAGGTCCGACATGACGCCCATGACAAATGGGAGTTCGACCTTTTTTTGAGCGCCATAAGTCTCCACGTCATAAGTTATGTGCACTCTGGGCGTCCGATTACGCCCAATAAATTTCTGTCCTGAGTCAGCCATTATTTTCCTCCTAATAAATTAGCTTGTTTTTTCGAATGCTCTCGAAACTGATTGTGATGCCGTGAGATGAATACCATAGGCTAATCGCGATCCTCTTCGGTTTCCAACAATACGAGCCGTGCTTCATCAAGGCTTCGCGGTGCAATATCCGCAATAATTTGCATAAAATCTTTGTGAACCCAGGCCCGCATTCTCGCTAGCGCGACTCTGACAGGATGACCGGGCTCGGCCTGATTATAATAATTCTCGACCTCCGATAACGCCCGGACGACGTCGTCACGCGAGCGAATTTTCCCTGAGAAAGATGGGCCGCCGGCTGCCGCCCCTGCGCCGCCTTCGGCGGCAGCTTCTTCGTCCTCTTCCTCGGCGACGCCAATGCCGGCCAGAGAGATAAGTGACTTTTTCACAATGCCGATAGTATCCTTCGGCGTACTAAAATCCGGGCAGTCTGAACCTCCATGCTCTTTCATAGCGTCCTGAATTTGTGATAGCGCCGCCTGGATAGACGAAAGCGTGCTAACAACGGATTCAACTTTGTCAGCACCGAGCTGGTCGACGACATCCATGACCATAGGATAGTGCTGCGAAGCCGATTCATGTTCGAGCGCGTCACGCAATTGATCCGCTGTGACGGAAAGGTTTTTTGTGCGCAAAATCGGCATTTCCAAAAACGGTAATGCAAAAGCATTATATGCGACAATACCTTCGCAAATCCCCGCGCGCCCCTGATATCCAAGCGCGTCAATGGTCGGATGAACCTCATCCCAATTATCGCTTACCAATCCGGCGAGAAACTGGGTGCCGCGCTCGACAACTTCAAGATCGCCGATCACGATTCCGCACCTAGCATAGCAGGCTGCCAAATACATATCCTTTGTCTTCTCAGACAAGTCTTCAATACTTTGTAATATTTCATCCCAGTCGGCAGGCTTGGGCGGCGGAGCGCCCTCCTCGGGCTCTCGAACTTTTGCGTCATAGGGGAAATTGCCAGTGAATGCCGAACGTAGAGCATCAAACTCTTTTGTTTCATCCAGATCCGGACCTGTTGGCCCATCCTCCCCCTCTAAGGGGCCAAGCAATTCCTGCAATGTCTTCAATCTGCGCCCTCCAATTTCGAATTGATTAGTTCAGCACCACCGCTTCAACCCGACGATTAAGCGGGTTTGACTTATCAAACCCGTCTACCGGGCTGTCGCTCGCATAACCAACCGCGACCAACCGAGATCCATCAACACCCTGACCAATTAGCGCTTCGCGAACTGCATTCGCCCGCCGTTCAGACAAAGGCATGTTAATTGCCCAACCACCAGAACTATCCGTATGACCGCCGATTAAATAATCTTTCACAGATCCTTCGCTATCAAGTTGCGCAATGGTGGCCGCAAAATTATTGATCTCGTTGACAGAGTCGAAGGTTAACTGGTCAGAACCTAATTCGAAATTGACCATCAATTGTACTTTGCCCGCCGGCTGAACTGGAGGCGGGGTCTCCACGATTGTGTAAGTGGTTACCGGACTTGCCGAAGCAGTAGACGCAGCTGTTGACGCTGTACCTGAATTAATAATTCCAGCATTTTGCATAGCGCCGAGATTCATACCACCGCGCGTTTCAACATCAATCGCGCCCTGCTCTCTGTTATCATAAGCTTGAGCGTCAGCGCCGCATATACCGGTTGTGATGCAGCGAAGGTCCTGTTCCTCCGCGGTAGATGGAGAGGTGCCGGCTGCAGAATTTTGAGTGGCCGCCCCCTGAACATTCCGCGCCAAATCGTTTGCGCTACCAGACGTTCCTGGACTGGAAATTGTAACGTCTTCAGCACCACAATTGCCGACTAGTTCACATTTCATCTGATCGACACGATCCTGATCTACATCTGCGTTTTGAGCGAACGCCAAAGACGGCGCCATGATTAACACAACCGACAGTAATTTCGAAATTTTCATAACAAACCCCACTGCAAAAAAGCGTTTTTCATGTTAACATTTTGTTTACGTTTCCACAAGTGGATTATTCTTAGGTTTAAACGGAAACGTTGTCTTATAAATTAAATCAAAAAATATAGTGCACCCAGGGCGTGTAAAATGCTATATAATGATGGGTAGGAGCGAAGCTAATGGGCGCAAATCATCGAGAAACACGGCTAAATATCGATTTAGGGGACGACGAAGTTGATTTCGTATCAATGAGTGCACGTGAGTCTATATCCCATCCTTTCGAAGTCGAACTGCAAATTACTTCTCCTCTGGGAGAGTTGGATATTGCCCCGCATTTGGGGAAACCCGTCGGCTTGTCGCTGTTTGAGGATGATAAAGAAGTCAGGTATTTCAACGGCATATTGACAGAGGGTGTATATCTGCGAGAGAGCGCCGATGGATTTGTCTATAATCTCACCTTGCGGTCTTTCCTTTATTTTCTCGATAGCCGAATTGGGTTCGCAATTTTTCAAGAGAAAAATGTCCTCGACGTTATCAAAGAAGTTATGGCCGAAGCTGGTATTTCTGACGTCGATTACCGAACTTCTGAATCCTATGAAAATTTTGAATATTGCGTTCAATATGGTGAAAGCGATTTCAATTTTATCTCAAGATTGATGGAGCAAGAGGGTCTCTATTATTTCTTTGAACATACAGAAGACAAACATGTCTTGGTGATTTGCGACAAGAACAGTCATCACAAGAAATCCAAAGAAGATACACTCGCCTTTAACCCGACTGCCGAGGCGAGTAGGTCCTATCGAGTTTCCTCTGATTGGGGTGAAAAACACTATATCAAGAAATGGACTGAGAAAGTCTCTTCAACAGGCCATAAAAAAGTCTCACTCCGGGATTTCAATTTTGAAAAGCCAAAAAAACCGGTCGATGGTGTGGCAAATGAGAAGAAGACACACCCCAAGGACGAACATGAATATTATGCCTACCCCGGCCTATTCATAGACGATGCACGCGCCAAAAGGCTTAGCGATGTAAATTTGGAAGTGCTCAGGACCCATCGCATTTCTTATGCCGCAGAAGCAACCGCAAAAGGCCTATGTGTCGGGACAAAAATTAAAGTCAACAATCACCCGAATATCCGTTTTAACGTCGAATATTTCATCATTTCGACAGTCCACGTTATGCAATCCCAAAGCTATCGTTCCGGGACCGGGGCGCGGGACAAAGACAATGTCCACTTCATCGCAATCCCTGTTGGTGTGCAATATCGCGCTCAGCAAATAACTGAAAAACCCCGGGTCATTGGCCTGGAATCGGCAATTGTAACAGGCCCGGAAGGCGAAACGATTTACACGGATAAATATGGCCGTATTAAGGTTCGCTTTCATTGGGACCGGGCTAAAACAAAAGGCGAAAAATCAACCTGTTGGATAAGAGTCTCGCAAACAGGCGGTCTTGGAAATATCGTCTTGCCGCGCGTTGGCCATGAGGTCTTGGTCGACTTTTTAAACGGCGACCCGGACAGACCGGTTATTACGGGCCGCGTCTTCAATAAAGACCATATGCCGACATATGAGTTACCGGCCAACAAGACGCGAGCTGTATGGCGGACGCTGACATACGGTGAGCAAACAAATTACCCCGACACTGAAGAATTGGATACCGGAAAACCCCAAGCCAACGAGTTAAGGTTTGAGGATAAAGGCGGAAAAGAAGAAGTTTTTCTACATGCCGAACGGGACATGAATGTGCGGGTCTGCTTTGATTATAGCCGTAAGGTTGGCCATAATGAGCTCGTCAGGACAGGTTTTGACCGCCAAAGATATGTCGGAAATGACGAAAAGATAGAGATCAAGGGCAATAAGACATACACACTCACCAAAAATGAAGACAATGTAATTGAAGAAGGAGACCGGACGACATCCATCGACAAAGGCAGTGATAAACTAACAATAAAACAAGGCAATTTAGATGTTAAAGCCAATAGCGGTAAAATGACAATCGAAGCCGCGCAATCGATTGAACTTATTGTTGGTCAAACAAAACTGAAGCTTACACCGTCTTCGGCTACTCTTTCTTCTACAATGATCAAGATAGAGGCAAAAGGCATGGCGACTATAAAAGCTGGCGGAATTATGACTCAACAAGGCGCGTTGATAAAAATTAATTAGACAAACATACTTATTGGAAAAAGCCATGACCGATTGGACCATTATATTGTGGAATGATGCTCGCCAGATTGCAGAACAGGCTGGTTTGGACAAAAAATTCTTCCCCGAGGGTGAGACGCCGCCTCAAACGATGTTTGAAAACCTGCGGCGTGATGGACATAATGTTGAGGCGGCGCTCACTGTGGCATTTGCGCTGCCTAGGTTTGATATGTTGGTCTGGCTCTCCAAGGTCCTGCCAGCGCCTGAAAAATCCGATCCAGATTTCAGGCAGCGTTCCCTGCTCCGAGACACTGCTCAAAGATGGATAGATGACCCCGACGATGAAAATCGACGCGCGCTCTATGAGCTGGCGGACAATGCCGATTCAGACTGGCCGGAAACTTTATTTGCGATGGCGATTTTCTTTTCAGGCGGCTCGATTGCACCGCCCGATTTAGAGGCCGTTCCCGCCGACCCATCAGTGTCCGTGCACTTAGCCGTAACGGCGCTGCAGTCTGCCGTTATATATGGCGGACGTCCGAATATGGAAATCATGCAGAATGCTCTTGATTTAGCTCATGAAGTTGCGATGAAAGGACGAAAAGCGGTCGCAAATATATGACACTAACCCTCAAGATACAAAATGTAGATCGATTGAATAATGGGTCTCCGACTGAGCTTGTCCTGCACAACCGCGGGGCCATTATCGGACGGTCTCAAATGTGCGACTGGCCGCTACCCGATGAAGAACGGGTGCTCTCAAGGGAACATTGTAAAATAGTATTTTCTGGCGGCGCATACATTTTAGAAGACACAAGCGCGAACGGAACATATATTGGCAACGGGCGAGAGCCCTTAAATTCGCCCCACCGTCTTGAGCCCGGCGATATTATTCGCGTCGGGTCATTTAATATTGAGGCCAAGTTTACCGGCGACGCACTTTATCATCACGAAACCGAACAACAAAATAAGGCCCCGCTCGAAGAGAGCGCAAATTTTAGTAATTGGGACGGGCCGGATTTCAGCGGCGATCCTGATCCGGACGAAGGCCTGGGCACTTCACCGCCAACAGATTTTCCAGAATCCGGGGGAAATGGCTGGGACATGCCTAGCGAGGAAAAATCGGATATTTCATCCTGGGCGGACAAACCGACCTCCGGCCCGCTTGAGCCCAGTGCCGACAAGATTTTCGATACATTATGCGACAGTCACGAAGTTGATTGGTCGGACACGTCCTGGGACGTCGAAGGCGCCGTTGGACGTTTTGAAGATCCTGTCGAAAAAACTCCGGAACAGAGCGCGCTGAGCGCGCTAGAAGTTGAACCGTCCAGTGATTGGATGAAGACTTCGGCTGACAATAAAACGCTAATGTCGGGCCTAGATGATATTGATGCACCTGCGGCCGAAATGCCGGATAAAGTGGCGCCCGTGCCTGTTGCTCCGCACTCCGCGCCCGCTCCGCCGGTTACGCCGGCCAGCCCAGCAACGCAGGCGGTTGCATCCGACAATAGCTATGAGCTTCTCATGTCGACCATCGGCATATCGACGGATAAATTGACGGGAACACCACAAGAAAATACGGCGCGCGCCGGCCGCATGCTGCGCCGGCTTTTAGCCGGACTCATGAAATTGCTGGAGGCCCGCGCCCGCGCCAAAGACGCGATGGGAACCGAATCGACTCAATTGAATATCTCCGGGAATAACCCGTTGAAATTCGCGCCTGATCTTGAAAAAGCCATCCACATGATGATGAACCCGGCGATGAAAGGATATTTGGAAGCAGATGATGCCATTGAAGATTCTTACCGGGATTTACAGGCTCACCAAATCGCAACCCTAAAAGCCATTCAAGGCGCGCTTCAAGCGACACTGAATCGCTTTTCTCCAGGAACCATAAAAGCACAGGCGCAGAAACAAGGCATGCTGTCGAAGATCGTCCGCGGGAAACGCGATGCGGCCCTGTGGAAGGTCTATGAAAAAGAATTTAGCGGTTGCGTCGAAGGATCTTCCGAAGCCTTCTTTGACACATTCTCCAAAGAGTTTAAAAAGGCCTATGAAGAGGCATCCTCAATAAAGTAGTGATTTATTGGATTGAATTATCGATCATATGGAACCAAACCATATCCACTTTCCAGTTTTTCTCATTGGCCTGTTCAACAAAATTGTTTCGCCATCCGGGCGTAATCGTTAATTGCGAGTCCTCGTCATTAGGGTCACCCAGCAGATCGGGCGGAAATGGAACTTGTCCCGAAATCATGATTATCCCGAAACCTTGTCTCTTTATACCTTCTGGCTGGTATAAAATTTTAAAATCATACCCATCTGGATTCTCGCTGCCGCCGAGAATTCCAATGCTGTTTTCAACGCCGCTTCTAGACGGAAGTAATGGCGAGATTTCTCCGTTTGATTTAACCTCCAATATGAATAAATCTTCTGCGCTATTCAAATTGGAAATCCGGAATTCGGGCGACGCGACATTGATGGTTCGCGGCGCGCCTGTCGCATCGACACCTAGCTCATAATCACCCACCGTATATTCAGTATATGGGAGGGAAATCATATCCTGACTTGGGCGATATTGGTGCATTGTATCAATAATATTGCAAAACAAAGGATCAAAGGTCACAACATCCGACATATCGATCGCCACTTCGACGTTTTCATAGCCAAACTCTGCAGCTAAATCGTCTTTGGTGACATTCAAATTACCGGCACCTCCCTTAAAAAACGCCGTCCCATTTTCAAAACCATTATAGGTTAACCAGCTACATTCAGGCGTTTGGGCCACATTTTCAGCTAAAGCCGTAAATTCAGGCGAGCCCAGATCAATCGGCGCAGGTCCCGAGACGTCAGAGCCGGGATTATCAGGCGATGTTTCCCCGCCTGAACTATTATTTAGTCCGCCCGTTTCCATATCAACCCTGCCATTGAAAGTCAGAATTGCAAACAGAATGCTGGCGCCAATAATGGAACTTCCTAAAATTAAGCCAACGGTCCGGCCTTTTTTCGCTTCAATTTTTATCTCGGGTTTCAGACGGTCAATGAATTCTTCCATTGATTGTAATCGCTTCTTTGGGTCGGGCTGTAGGGCTGCCTCAAAAGCGGGGCGATATTGTTTTGGAATTGCTTCAAGATCAGGTACCGCCTGGCGTTTTCTAACCGAATCTGCGATCGACCCTCCCATATCGACATGTTTTCTCATGGCGACGGACAGCAGGGTTAGTGCAAGGCTATAAACGTCTGACCAAGGCCCAATATTGCGCCCAAATTCTCCGAGCTGCTCTGGCGCGACATATTTCAGCTTTCCGGCAAACCCGTCCCCGATCAAGGTCTTGCCCTCATTATCTTCGCGAGCATCTTTCGCGATGCCGAAATCGATAATTTTCGGCTGGTTGGGATTTCCATTAACCAGCAAAATATTATCCGGCGCTATGTCCCGGTGAATGGCCCCTAGTGAGTGGGCCTCGCCAAGGCCGCGGGCGAGCCGTTCGGCCAAACTCCCAAACTCTTCATCGCTAAAGCTAATTTCGGCGAGCCTGTCTTCAAGGCTAGGACCATCAATAAAGGCGGTGACAATAAAGGGGCGCCCGGTTTCATCACGCGCCGTCAACCGATAGGAGGCAATAGCCTCGTGGCTGAGGCGAATTAAAGTCTCGGCCTCTTTGGCAAACATGGCCGTGACCGTTTCATCGGCCGCGACCTGAGGGAGAATAAGTTTAATCGCAACGCGTTCATGAGGCGGGTGAATATTTTCGCCTTCATAGACCTCGCCCATACCGCCCTTGGCAATAAATCTAATAATCCGGTAAATCCCGTTAAGGACATCACCTTTGGCGAGCTGATTTTTCTTTTTCTTCGGCGCTGGCTGAAACAGGGTTTTGTCTTCGTCTGACATCAATACGCCCTTTCTGCCATTACGAGTATCACGGATACGTTGTCAGGCGCTCCGCCCGCATAAGCGGCATTGATCAAAGACTTGGTCACAATGCTCCCTGCACCTTGCGAAACCAACTCTCTTATGTGTTCATTATTGACTGGGCCTGTCAATCCATCGCTGCAAAGTAAGAACCTATCCCCGGTTTCAACAAGGTCCTGAACGACATCAACTTGAACATCATCCTGAACACCGAGCGCCCGGGTTAAAACATGGCCCATGGGGTGATGCTCGGCCTCTGAGAGCGACAAAAGTCCATTATCGACCAGATCCTGAACATGGGTGTGATCGACGCTGAGTTGAAATAACCCGCCCCGACGAAAAATATACGCCCGGCTATCTCCAACCCAGATAATTGCAAAGCGTTCATTCCGAATGAGCAGCGCAACAATTGTCGTTCCCATTTGGCCAACATCATTCTCTTTGGAAATGCGTACCAACCGCGTATTGATCTCATGTATACGCTGCGCCACAGCTTCTACAGCCTCATCGAAACTTTGGGGCAATTGCCAATTCCGAAAACCATCGACCGCGGTCTTGGAGGCAAAGGCGCCATTTTCGTGTCCGCCCATTCCGTCTGCCACGACCCAAAGGCCGAGAGCGTCATCGACAAAGATTGCGTCCTCATTGACCTCTCGTTTCAGGCCCACATCAGTCATTCCAGAGGATTCCAGATTATATTTGATCATCCTAATAGGCCCCCTATTTTCGGGGTGATACCCTCCATTGGATGGGGCAATGCGAGGTGATCCGATTGGGGTAAAAACCACCCTTGGACTTGATCATTTGCATGTGCAGTTTCTAATTTTCCAAGTTCGCTGTCCAACTTATCGCAGACCCAACTCTCGGCTATGGCTTTGTGAACCAAGTCGTAAAGCTGCTGTAAAAGTGTGCCGGGGCTCGCCATTGTGAGGAGCGGAAAAAGCCGGCCGACTTTGTCGAGACTTGGCATCAGGACCGCTACCGCTTTTTTTCCGCTAAACAACCAGGGCTGAGCCATTCGGTAATTGGACGAGAATAGTTCGCCCCAAATTTTTCGCGCCCGAGCCATAATGTCAGACAGCCAAATATCAATCGAATTTAATGACGGCGTATCCAAGCCGCGAGATATGAAATCACCATGTGCCGGCAGCTTACCATGAAAGGCGGGCATTTTAATGGCTATGTGGCTCATAATTTAGATGGACACTTAATCGACCACAAACCATTAGCGCTGAACGGATTTTGATCTTTCGGGAATCTAATCGAGAAGGTTACGGCATTAGCGCCATTTCCAAATTTTGCGGTCACAGCGCCCTCACCGAGATTTCTAATCGTGGCCTTGTCTAGAGCACGAAATAAGGACCAAGGACCGCGGTCGCTAAATTGCTGAATGATTTCTTCATTCCCGCCGGCTTCGCCAAAAATTTTGACATCTGTCGCGCGAACCACACCGCCGCCCATCGTCCAGACAATCGGCTGCGGTTGTTGTGAGCTTGGATCAAATTGGAGATTGGCGCCGCCCGTTGAAAATTCGACTTTGCTTACGCCCGGTCCAGCTTCAGTCAGGGCAAATTCGAGCTGTAACCCGTCTAGGAGCGCGTCTTGAAGCAGAGCGGCTTTGCCGAACTCATTGGCGGAAGAGGCGCTAAATCCGCGGGTTACAGGATCATCTTTTTTCCAATACCAAAATCTCCCGGTATTTTTCATGTAGGGCGCAAGCTTGTCATCTATAAACATGGTCATCCGTCCGCCATCACCAAAGGCGGTGCGCACATCGCGCAAGCTGGCATCATTGGTCGAAGACGCGGTGAACGGATATCTTCCATCCGTGGCTTTCATACAAATGGGAAGTATCTGCTCTCTGTAATAGTTCGAAACTTCGCCTTGCAAGACCGCCACTTGGGTTTTGTTACCGCCGGCTGCGACGCCGCCGACAAAACCGCCTGCAAGCTCGGGAACTTCCAGCGCTGCCTTTTGCAAAGGCGCCATTGCCGGCCCGAGTGAATTATTTCCGCCCGGTCCTCGCGCGGCCAAAACCTGCTGCATGGAATCGCCCACCAGCGCGACAAAATCATCTATCTCTGCAGGCTCAACTCCGTCTCCAACCCACGCATTGATCTCTCGGAAATGGTTGGCAATTTGGGCGTCAGCCGAAAGCCCCCTGGTGGTGGTTGCGTCGCGAACCCTGGAAGCATTGCTAATTGTTCGGTTTCTCTTGGCGCGTGTCATCGCAAGATCGCCAAGCGCGTCGGCGGCGCCGTCTTCAAACATTGTATGAAAACGAACTTCTGCGAGTACTTTCTTTAGCGGCGACGGTGCTTTGTTAAACGCGCGGTAGGCGCTCGGATCATTAAAATAATCTCCCGGTTGCATGGCGTTAACGACATTTTCCCAATAATTAATGTAATCGGTCATATAGAAACCTGAAATCCCGGTTCTGATATTGGAAATTTCCCGCTCCACGCGTGCATTCTCTTCGTTCTCGCCAAGGACCCAAAGCTCTTCTTTGAGACCGTCAGTCGCCTGCGCCATTCTAATTGTGTAACCTTTTGAAAAACCATCGCGCGTAAAGAAATATGGAACCGACAAGTTCATAACTTCTTCAGGGTTGGCAAATGCCTTGGCATCACTGGCCTGTAAAACCGTTTCAATGTGCCAATCTTCATCCAAATTGGTCGCCTTAAGTTTCATGATGGCGTAGGCTAGCTGTGCGAGACTGAGCTGCTGCAATCCTACTCTGGCGTCTTCTACAAGATTTGCGTCAAGCGGCGCCGCTCTGTTTTCCCATGCAGATAGTAAGTTCTTGTCCCGGGTCATGGCATCTAAATGTTTACCCATATCGGTGCGCATCAGTCTCATCTCACTCCCTGCAAATTGCTCGGAGGCCCAGTCAGCTTCAATATAGTTTTTCACAATTTCCGCGTCGATTTTCCCGTCTGGCGATGCCCCGCCAAGCATTAGATAAACCTTGAGCGGCTCGTAAAGCGCAACGGGATCGTCCATATTGCGATTAATTTGCTCTTCAAGTCGGAACATAATCCGGGGCAACAAAATCCGCCGTAGGCCATTGTGATAGGCCTCTTTGTTGCGGCGACTGAGACCAGACCTAAACAAGCCAAAACGGCGGGAAATTGACGGCCCGCCGGCGGCGCGTGCCGCATAACCCTCGGGCAAATCCCGCAGTTGATTTAAAAGCGGCAATACCTGTTCCAACGTCGCGTCGCTTGAGCCAACTCTGACCAAGTCCAGACGGCTGGTCTGAAGACTATTGCGCGCTTCAATAGCCGCTTCGCCCGCTTCTTTTTGGAAAGCGCGGTTACCTGTAAAGCTTACGCCCCAAGCAACGACAAGCAAGGCCGCAAGAACGCCTATTCCTGCGATCGCGCCGACAAGCTGTTTTTTGCGTTTCTTTTGTAATTTGGCGTCGGTCACCGGAAGTCCAGCCTCATTGAAAACGACCTCGGTCAATAATTTGTTCAAGAAATAGGCACGGCTTGATCCCTGCCCCTGCTGCTGATCTAGATCATAAGCTTGCGACACACTGTCGATAATCCGGTCAAGCGAGCTGCCATCCTGCATCCCGGAGGACAGGTAAAAACCGCGCAGTCTTCCGCTTGGACGATTTTCGGTTAGAAAGGCGCCCTCGATAAATCGATAAAGCGGTGCTCGTAAGGCGTGTAGCTGACTTGGGAACCCAAGGATCAGCCCGCGGCGGCGTAAGTTGGATTCTTCTTGCAGCCTTTTCGGGTTTCTCGCCGCAATATCATTTGTCAATTGATCAAATGCTGCAACGGCCTTGTTCGTGTCAACGGGGGCGTCCTTTATATCAAACGTATGACCAAACACAGCGCGCCGGCCATCAACGTCGAGATCGGCAAAATATTCCACGAAACCTGCCAGCAAATCGGCTTTGGTCAGCAATAAATACACCGGTAATTCGGTCTTAAGTTCCGAGCGGATTTCGTGCAGTCGACGCCTAACGGTAGCCGCGTGCTCATCAATCTTTTTGACATCACCGCTTTGCAATTCATCGACCGGAATAGCGACAAATATACCGTTGATCGGTTCAAATGGACGGTTTTTGCGAAGCATCTCCAAAAGGCTTTTCCAGCCTTGGCGGTCAACTTCCGTATCCGAATCCTGGGTGGTATAGCGACCGGCCGTATCGACCAGAACAGCTTCATCCGAGAACAGAAAATCAAGGTTTCGCGTCCCGCCGCTACCCTCAAGCGATTGATCTGAAAAGGGAAATCTCAGGCCAGAATTGATCAAAGCTGTCGTCTTGCCAGCGCCCGGCGGCCCGATAATCACATACCAAGGCCGTGAGTAAAGATAGGTTCGGGATCCTCCGCTGGCCTCGCGTAAATTTGAAAGCGCCTCTTTCATACGCTGACGAATGGCGTCTGCCTCTTCGCCTGTTCTGTCTGGCGGCGCGAGTGCTGCGGCGAGTTTGGCTTCGGCCTTTTTGGCTCTACGGCGGCGTAGAAAGAACCATAAAAGCCAGAGCGATACAAATAGGACGCCGATCATAATTCGGATCATCATGGGTCGTAAGCCGCTGACAAATATTGGCAATCCAACTGTGAGCAACAAGATAGAGAACAGCACGGATCCGATCGAAATCGTCCACCAACTCTTAAAGATACGTTTTAAAATCCGCTTCATTCTAATAGCCCCAAATAGACCTAAAGTGCTTGTTCAAATATAATTTCGACGCGCCGGTTCTTAGCTTTGCCTTGCGGCGTCGCATTCGAAACTAATGGCTGCGTGTCCCCCAGACCCTGAATAGAGACCCGTGACGGATCGCTGAGCTGCGATCGGATAATATTCGCCACAGTTCTCGCACGCGCTTCGGACAAGGCAAAATTATTCTGATACCGGATGCTGGAAATTGGGTCAGAATCCGTATGGCCCTGAACGATGATCTGCCCTTCTTCGCTCTCCGCTGCCTGACCAATTCTCTCGATGATAGTTTGGCGCCCTTCGGTTAAGCGATCGGACGCAGGCGCAAACATGGTCCCGATGGAGGTCCGTACCCGGTTTCCGTGAATTTCTACCAGACCAAGCTGAATTTCGCTTTCAAGGAATTTTTTCAGGCGCAGCTCTGTTGTTGTGGGGGGCGCGCGATAGACGGGCGCTACCCGGTTCAGCATGACAGGGCCTTCAGGAAATATGTTGGACACTCGGGTGTTAGATTCTGAGGCCGTCGACATCAGCACGAGATTAAACAAAAAATAAATTAGAAAACACACGCCCGCGACGATTGAAGCAACCAGTGCGATGACGCCCCAAAAACTTGGCTGTTTACGCGGCGCATCTACCCCTTTCCAGTGATTGACAATTTCCCGATCCGACAGGCTGCGAACATGGGCCATACTACTATATAATTTACTCATATATTCTTGTTTTCGGCTATGCCCGTCAGGCATAATCCGAAAGCGCCCTTCAAACCCGGCCGCAAGACATGAATGATATAGCTCGATAAGATCGCGATTGCTGGCCGGATCTTTAAGCATATCCTGAACAAAATTCAGGAACCGATCGCCGCCAATATTCTCTCTGAAGAACGTGACGACCATATTTCTTTGCGCCCATTGAGCGCCTTCGCCGTCGGTCCCGGGAAGGTTTTGCGCCACATCGTCGACTGTCGCGCAAACTGCATATTTCGCCCGTTGATAGATCGTATCGGGATAAAAGCTCTGAACGGCCGTTTCAAATTTCTTGATCGCAGCAGCGGCGCGTTTGTGAAACTCCATCAACGGAATGGAAAGCCGTCCGGATTGCACGGCCGCTGATAGCGCAAGCACCGGAGCCGCAAATGCCATTAGCGGATTGCGATCTTCGCGCCGATGATCCGGAATCGGTACATTGTCTACAAATTGTGTCTGGGAAACTGTTCCGCTCGGCGTCGGGTCTGAGTCAGAAGCCGCGTCCCATGAACGATCTGATGAAAAAATATCTCCGGATTCCGACGGCCCGGTCGACGCCGGACTCGTTTTTTTGGGGGCCGCTAAAGGCGAGGGCCTGAAAACCGTTTTATTTTTGTCATCTGAGCTCATTGTTTCTGTTTAACCGCCCACAATTCGAGTTTAAGTTTCGGCCATTTATCCGCGATAAATAACCCGAGTGCCGGAGCCGTTTTAAAGGCGCTCCAATCTTTGGCTCCCCGGTCCAGTTCAAAATACACATAGCCCGGTAGAACATGTAGCTGGGTCGGAGGTGTTGTCGTGTGCCGAAGCGGAATTCCGGTTTTCAAAGATGAACCGACCAATTCCCGCATTTTTGTGTTGGGCCCGATTTTACAAACAGATGGAAAGCTCGATCGAATCTCTTCCATTGACTTGGTTTGGTCAGAAACGGCCAGATAAATATAGCTGCCCATCAATAGGTTTCGATCGGCAATCACATGCATATATTGTCCGGGGCCGCGTTTTTCGAGTTTTAGCGGCTCAACAGACCGGTCCAGCTCACCAGAAAGCAGCATCTGCAATAGGTTGATAACCGGATCAAAAGTTCCTTGCAGGTTTTCATGGTCATAGGCTGGCAGCGGCGGCGGGCGGCGCTCTTTCCGCGTCAAGGTAGATACTTCACCTGTCATTCCTACGAGTGCCTCAAACAAACGCTCCGGATGAATGGCTGGCATTGAGGCATAATGGTTTAATATCGCCGCCCATCGGTTCAGCGTTTGAAGCAGCAGAAAAGCTTTATAAGTGTCCTGCCCGCCCTCGGTTGTTTCCGCAGCGCGCAAAGCCAGCTCTTCGATCATATGATCACATCGACCGATAAGATCCGAGACAATGCTTTTTAGACTGACAGCTCTGATGTCGATCGCGGGCGGGATATAACCAGTATCCAACAATAATTTTTTACTCGACACTTCCCGGATATGGGCGAGGCCTAATAGTAGTCGGCCGTCGGTCTGATCAGACGAAATCCCAAGCTGTAAATTGGGAATCCCAAGTGAAATTTCTTCAGACGCCAATTCGCTTGAAAAACTATCATTGATTTGGGTTTCTTTCACCGCGAAGCGTGAGTCTGCCGAAGTGTTGTCCGCCTCGTCAAATTCCGCCGCGCCCATTTGTTGCGGCGGAAATGTTAGATAAACAGTTTGGTCTCGAATATCGGGGCTGATTTCTAGAGGCGGCGGCGGAGCTTGTTCACCTGGAATTGAAAATGGCGTGCCGTCCGGCATTATTCCTTTGGCGGCTTTGATCGCGATTTTACCAAGTTCGGCGAGACCGGAATCCAGTTCAAGTTCGGAGAAACCCCAAGAATATGGAAGCGCCCAGCCAAGCCGGTTTGACACAAAAGATTCAAAATACCGGTCTTGGGCTTGAAAATGTTGTGGGCGCAAAAACATGCCTTCGCGCCAAGCTACTCTGTTCCGACCGCCCATCTCGGACCTCCATTTACCACTTACAACGGACTCAAATGAGTCCGGTTATTTTTTTTCGATCATATCGTGTCCAATTGATCACCATACCGATCTCTTTGTTATCATCCGGCAGCTAGGTTTCCTATTTTCAAACCTTTATTCCAAATATATTTTTTTCGCCCTTGTTTCCCCAGATCGACAATGATCGAATCGATGCCCTTGAAAAAAGGTGCAATCTCCTCTTCGGTCCCGTTTTCAACAAACGGAACAAATACCCGTGGATCCCAGAAACGGAATAATACCACATCTCCGAGCGGAAGTCGCGCTGTCGTAAACTTTCGAAGATGTCGCCGTAATTGTTGCATATTGAGCGAAGTTTGGCACAGTATACCCCAAAATCGTCCCCCTTCACTTGCGCTCCATAATTTCGCAAAATGCTCTCCACGTGTCATTCGGACCAGATAAGGCAGCGCCATTTTCGTATCATCATCATACTCCCCGGTATAAAGGCAGGAATGGTCTTTTGTTTTTTCGATGACCTCATATAACCGGGCGTCAGCCGCTCCATCCACCGCCGCGAACCAATCACTCACGAGTTACAAATTTCGCAAAATGGTTTGGCTTCTTTATGGGCCGCTATCATCGTTTTCATTTGAAGATTTGGTTTTGAAAACGGAACGTTCGCAAGCATATTCGCTCCGGCGCCGCCGCCACCACCGCCGCCTCCGCTGCTATCGCCAATTAATACATTTGGCGCACCGAGAACGATAACGCCGCCGTGCGCCGTGCTGTCACCCAGCCGAGCAGCAGGCATGCCCCCGCACAAAACTGTCATCGATCCTTTTGCGATAATATCTGGCGGGCCTGCGCAAATACACTGATCTGACACTCTCGCTTGCGGCATACTCACTGTTAGAACATTTGGCTGACCCTTTACGATAGGACCACCGACATGAGGAACCGGTCCGGGGTTCACCATCGGGCACGTATGCATGTCAGTAATTCGAGCGGCAGGAGGCATGTTATATCAATCCCATTCGTTATCGTTTCCGGCCATTACCTATCCACCAGACAACATGTTAATATTGGAGTTTCCTACCACGAAAAACCCTCCCCAGTAAAATGGGTGAGATGTTTCTCTGGTATCAATCAAGGCGCGCTGAGCACTGTTTAAAGATCGAGAAATCGATTCTGTCCGCCCTGCTTGGTAAAAAGCATTCATGAACATTTCGCTTTCGCCTTTGTTGGAAGACTCCCAATATGTCGCGAGAACGGTCCGTGCATTGGCCGTAAAAAATGCCCGAACCAAGCCCTCCAATGTGGCCCCCGGTACCGCCTCACCCGTCAGCTTTAAGGATCGCTCCCCGATCGCTGAAGCTGTCTTACATGCAGACAATACGACCAGGTTAGCGTCAAGGCGTAGCTTGGCAATCTCGTCGAAACTTAACAGCATATCAGAGTCCGTGTCACCAAATGATGTCAAAAGAGCTGCCGGTGACTCCGCACACCCAAACTGACCTTCGGTTAGCCCGTGGGTCGCAAAATGTAGGACCTTATAATCGTCAAGATCTCCTTCGGAAGATCCTCGCGATAGCAATTCCGTGTCGCTGAAATCATCGCCGCTAATCATGGCGAGTTGAGAAGACAATCCTAATGCAACCGAAGCATCCCTGATCTCTTGATCCGGAATAGGCGAGAAACGATCACTTAACTTGCTAATCTGACTAGGCGTCAACACACAGGGGCCGACTTTGACGGGCCCGTTTTGCGAGATGAGACGGCTCATCGGATTAGGTGAGGCAAACCCTATCATGGGCTGCGGCGCTGAAGACGGAGTTAATTGCCTCGACGCGATAAAACTTCTCGGAGAAATAGCCACACTAACCGGCAACCAATTAGCGACAAATTCAATATTGCTATAATCGAAAATATCGTTTTGCTTTAAAAATTTCTGCGCGCCTTTAGGGTCGCTGACCAGAATTGAAAATGATACGCCATTTAGAACTGGTTCAACATCGACAATTAGCTCGTCATAGCTACGGAACATTTTATCAACGTCGTTAAATAAGGTCCGATAAACCACTTGTGAACTATCAACCGCGAATTTTGGAACTGTTCCAAATTCTAACTGCCCGTCAATCGATTTGCGGACTTGTTTGATGTATGGCTGAATATTGCTCTGCTTCTGACCTGCGATCGGTTTGAACGGATGGACCGTGTTCTTCTCCACGATAAAGCCAAACACCTCATCGCCGAATGAATTGAGCTTAAGATAGGCCTGGCCGGGATCGAGCATGGTTTGCAGCTCTTCAATTGTCGCAGGCCGGGTCGAGAAACTATTCACCTGAGGATTGGCTTGCAGCTCGGCGTCAAGTTCGAAAAAACGCTGCTGCAGCACTTGCCTTTGCGATTCAAGGTTTTTGGTATCTGCTCCCGCTGCTCTTGCCTCATTTATTTCGAGGCTTAACCGTGACAAATCCCGTTGAAATTCTTCGGAATCGCGAAGTTTGGCGCCCAGCGCGGGATCTGCGGACACGATATTCTGTAGCATGTTGATCTGTTTAGCGGCGCCGGTCTCCGTATTAATCTGCATGGCTTGGAAATATTTTTCGCTGGCGTCAGAATTATTAGCAGCCATTCGGGTGACCAGCCGATTCATATAGGGCGCCAGGGCGGCTGTTGAAAAGGCGAAGCTATCATTTCTTGCAGAAAGTAGAGCAGAAACAGCGCTTTCATAAGCTTCATCAATTTCTTGCTCCGAACCGCCCGCGCGTTCAAGAAGCTTTGCTCTTTCCAGCTGAAATTCCGCAATTGCAGGCTCTCTTCCCGTGCCGGATAAGGCAATATTACTTCGCGTCAGTGCCGCAATACCTCGATCAAATAAGTCAATAGCCGCATCATATTCACCCTGCGCGGCTTTGATCCGTCCTCTTTGACGATCCAGCCTTGCTGACAACCAAATAATAGCATCATCTCTTAAACTTGATCCGCGCAGCTGGGTCGTCAGATCTTCATAATTTTTTTGCGCATTGTCGAGCGCGCGGCTAGCGCCTTTCACATTCCCAAGCGATAATTCTGCGACGCTGAGCGCCCAGCCGGATTGCGACAACAGAAAAGTTTCTCGAAGAACGCGCTCATCCGGCAAATTGATGGCAGCGCGAATATCATTACTGTCGATGGAGGCAACGTTGAGCCGAACAAATGTACTCGGGTCCCGCAGTACAGGCTGGAACGATTTCGTTCCCGCCAAAGATTGGGAGAGCAGGAACTGAGCCTCCCCGAAATTTCCCTCATTTAACAAATGCAGGCCACGATAACTTTGCAGCTTCGGCAACATAAGCGATCGCTCCGCACCGTCCAACTGCATCAATAATTGCTCAGCTTGGTCAAACTTTTGCTCAGCACTTCCGAAAAATCTAATATTTGAATCGGCGAGCGCAGCTTCAAGGGTTAATTCGATTTGCGACTGAATTGATGCCCCTTCGCCGAGCCCTTCAATGGCCGAGGCAAGATAGCGCGAGGCATCGGCATGAAGACCAAGCGTGTTAAGTGCCGTGCCCCGACTTAATACAGAGTCTGAGGCTTCAAGTTCTTTGTTGGTCGCTGCTAAATTGGCTCCATTGCCAATACTAGTCAGTTCCGCAATGTTAATTGGCTGGCGGTCAGAACTCGCATTCTGCGGCTTATCCAAACCCGCTAAAATTCGTACTGCCTGATAGGCAGGTCCAACAGCATTTGGCGCGGCAGACATTTGATAGAATGAGCCACCTTTTCTGACATCAACAACGACCGATGTGAATCCCAAGCCTTTATCGACGCACCGTTTTGCCGTCGTCGACCCAAATTCATCAAGTTCAATAGAGGTCTCTGCACCGCAGCTCAAAGAAGTGGAAAACTCCGATCGAAGATCAGACGACGGAAACACCCGTACCCGGGCAATTGATTGCGTGGCTGCCCCGCGGCAATTGACAGAATAAGCGTCCGCGAATTTGAGTTTGTCATCCGTAAAGCTTGGATCTGTCCAGTTTGAACTTGCCGTACAGCGATCGCCCGCCGCGTTTTTCCCGAGATCAAATTGGCTCCCCGAAGATTGGGCCTGTGCAAAATTTCCAGGCCCGACCAACATCCCCGCAGAGGCAAGGCAAGCAGACATATATTTTAGAATAGATCGTATTTTCATCATCTTGCACTTTCCGCAGAAACACACACACCAGATTCGTCTCTTTCGCAGTCTTCGCCGTCGGAACCGGACGCTGCATCAGAGAATAAGCCTTCATTATTTGTCCCAACCAAAGGATCAAAAGGCACTAAGAAGCCGCTATCAGATTCAAGCAGGCTCGAACTATCTCTTGGAATTTCAATTGTCGTCGCGCGGACTTGTGTTGTCAAACAGCCAGCGCCTGTCGCAATCAGGCAGCCATTAATCCGGGAGGAGCCAAGCTCTAAATTCCCGTCAAATACGACAACGGCTGGTCCGGCCACAGCCGCAGCTTTCCCGGTTAATCCATTAATCTCGCCAAACAAGGCGAAAGTATTTTGGGGGTCACTCGTGTTCAACGTTACAACACCATTGTTGCCAGTACCTCCAATAACCACGCCTTGGTTAAGTGATGACGCGCTGGAAACTGCGCCCGTGTTTTGGAACAAGGCGGAATTGGAATAAGACAAGTCCAAATTACCCGCACGTAAGAAGACGGGATCTGTCGTCCGTTCGGCGCTAAGAGCACCGCCAGATAAAAGAGCATTGTAAAGTGAAGAGCCGGAATTACCGACAATTGTTGCCGCCAAATCAGTACTGACACGGCCGCTGATCTCATTTAGAAAAACACTACGGCCAAACGCAATATCGTCGGCGCGCAAATCAAGCGTCGCGTCACCGAAATCAAGAGATGCCGTATCGATATCGCCCGTGATGCGCATGGCTAAATCCGGGCCGCTACTGGCGCCGGCAAATTTGAATACCCGGCCGGCCCCGTCACCCGACACGTCGCCTATAAAGGCAATGGTATCAGTTGAATATACGCTTACGGAATTTGAACCTGTTCCCGCCGAATAGCTGACATCGTTGATCACAACGATATTTGCGCCGGCCTCGATTGCAAAATCATTTGCTGTGATCAAATCATGTTCAGCGTCGTCTAGCTGGTAGACACCATTTCCCGCGCCCAGAATAACATCCCCATTTGAGCGCACATGCAAAATCACGCTGTTGGCTGTCAGGGCGGCATCAAGGGTAATATCGCCGGAATGTATGTCGGCCATTGTCCCGGCATCTATTGCGCCTTGAGCCGTAAACATTCCGTCGGTAAAGACGGTCATATTCGCGGCATTAACAGTGCTTTCGAAAGTTACGTTCGATGCTGCTTGCGCGCTATTGCCGACGGTAAATGCGTTGTTGGCATTTACTGCACCGGTCGCCACTGCGCCGGTCGTATCCAAAGCAATATTTTGGCCGGTTAATGACGCCAGATCAAGGTCACCTCCGCTATTACTATCGATATCAATATCGCCGCCGGCGTTCACATCGCCAGTTGTGATCGCGTTTGCGCCATCAATATCTACCATTGAGCCGGCACCATTGGCTGTCAGATTTTGAGTGCTAACAGCGCCCATTGCTGAATTTAAAACCATGTTGCCGGATGACGTCGCATCAGCAGTAAGGTCGACATTGCCGGTGGAGGAATCGACTGAAACTGTTCCGCCGGAATTAATGCCATTTATTGTGGCTGTTCCGGTTGCGTCGACATCAACCAATCCGCCTGACGTGATCAGATCTGACCCATAGGTCGTTCCGGAAACGCCCGTAACTGATCCGCTGGCCATTTGGATCCCGACAGATGTCGCGCCGGTCGAATTGGTCAAAATATTACCGCCGGAATTTAGGTTCAGGCCGTTAATATCTTGACCCGCCATCAAGGTCAAATTTCCGGCCGATGTCGCATCAGCTGTCAGGACAACGCTGCCGGCTGCCGAGGTAACTGATGCTGCGCCGCCAGAATTGATACCGTTTATCGTAGCCGTACCGCCGGCGTCGACATCAGCCAATCCGCCTGACGTGATCAAACCGGCATCATAAGTATCGCCCGATGTACCGTTTACCGATCCCGCCGCAGTTTGCGTTCCAAGTACAGTTGTCCCGGTGGTTGAGTTGGTCAAAATATTGCCCGCCGACATAAGGTCACCAGCACTAACATTTACGCCCGTCAGATTAACATTGCCAAGATTCGTTGTGGTTAGATTTTGCGCGCTCACATTTCCAAGGCTCGCCATTAACGTCATATCGCCCGCAGAGTTCGCGTCTGCCGTTAGATCGACATCGCCTGTGTCTGATGTCACTTCCGCAGTGCTGCCGGAATTTATGCCGTTGATAGCCGCGCTTCCGACCGCGTCTACGTCAACGCCGCCATTAGTCGTTGTGATCATACCGGAAGCATAGGTGCTGCCAGCCGTTCCCGTGACTGATCCCGTAGCGATTTGCGTTCCAACGCTTGTCGCACTTGAGGAATTCGTCAAAATATTGCCGCCGGATGACAGGTTACCGCTATTGATATTGGCCGCCATCAAGCTGAGGTCGCCAACCGAGCTCATATCGCCAACGGTCAAATCTGTACTGGTTGTGATGCTTGTCGCGTTGCCGGAGTTGATGCCATTTAGCATCACAGTACCTGCGGCAGTCACATCAACATTTCCGTTTGCCGTCGTGATGAGGCCATTTGCTGTATAGGCGTCGCCAGAATTTCCAGTAACAGAGCCTGTCGCAGTCTGCGCGCCGAGCGTTGTTGACCCCCCGGACATGGTTACGATATTGCCGCCCGTCATTAGGTCCAGGCCATTAATGTCTGCGCCCGCCGTCAGAGTGACATCCCCGGTCGAAGTCACATTAGCAGTCAAATCCACATTTCCTGTATCAGACGTAATAGAGGTCGTGCTGCCGGAATTGACGCCGTTAACCGTCGCCGTACCAACCGAATTCACTGAAACTGCGCCGCTGGTTGTTACGATTAAATCGGCACTATAGGTCGTTCCGGCATCGCCGGTTACAGAACCATTTGCGGTTTGCAGTCCCAGAGAGGTTGCGCCGCTCGATGTCGTCATAATGTTGCCGCCCGAATTCAAATTCAAGCCGGTTATATTAACCCCGGACAGCGTCAGGTCGCCGGCGCTCATCGCGTCTGCGGTTAGGTCGACATCGCCGCCGCTCGAGGTAACATTTGCAGAACTGCCTGAATCAATGCCGTTAATTGTTGCCGTCCCCGCAGCATTCACTGTGACGGCGCCATTTGAGGTCGTCATCAAATCCGCCGCATAGGTCGAGCCGGACGTCCCGGTAATCGAGCCAATTGCGGTTTGTATGCCCAATGTTGTGGCATCGGTTGATGTTGTTGTGATGTTGCTATTGGAGTTTAAATTGAGGCCATTTATATTGACACCGGACAACGCCATATCGCCCGTGGATCTTGAATCCGCCGTCAAGTTGACATCCGCTGCCGACGTAACATTTGCGGTACTTCCGGAGTTGAACCCATTGATCGTGGCTGTATCGCCCGCATTGACAATTATCGCGCCATTGGTCGTTTTAATTTTACCGGAATCGTACAATCCCCCGGACGTTCCTGTGACCGACCCTATTGCAGTTTGCGTCCTTAGGTCCGTGTCACCGCCGGTTGATGTGGTTGCGATATTGCCATCCGACGTCAGGTTAAAGCCCGTAATATCGACGGCGGCCATCAAAGTCATATTGCCGCCATTTGTAGTCTCGAGATTTCGCGTATCGATCGAGCCCGAATTCGCCGTCAAAGTCATATCGCCAGCGGACGCCGCTTTCGCCGTGAAATTAACATCGCCATTGGCGGAGGTAACTGAAGCCGTGCTGCCAGATGCAATGCCATTGATGGTCGCCGTTCCCACTGAGTTCACATCAACGGCGCCATTGGCTGTGATGATCTGCCCGGATGTATAGGTTTTTCCAGATGTTGCCGTAACCGACCCGTTGGCCGTCTGGGTCGCCAATGTCGTTTTGCCATTGATTGAAGCCGTTAGTATATTGCCGCCAGAGGTGAGTTGTCCGCCGTTCATATTATTGACTGAGCTCATGGTCATGTCGCCGTCGGAAACGGCGTTACCAAATGTCAATCCGCTGCCCGCCGTCATAGCCAGCGTGCCCGTCACATTAGAGTCGCTGGCGCTGATTTGGCCGCCCGCATCAATCATGGCGTTAGATCCTGCGCCGGTCGTCGTGAGATCCTCAGTAAAGACGTTGGTTCCGGCATCGATGTCGATTACAGATCCCGCACCCGTCGTTGTCAGATTGTCAGATCTGACAAACCCGGCGACCGAATTAAGCGTCATATTTCCGGCTGAGGTCGCATCTGCGGTTAAGTCAATATCGCCGGCGGAAGAAGATATGCTCGCTGCGCCGCCGGAATTGATACCATTGATCGTCGCCGTACCGGTCGCAGCCACCGTAACGGCGCCATTGGTGGTCGTTATCAGATCGGAATCATAGGATGCACCCGATGTCCCCATTACAGACCCTACAGCGTCCTGCGTTCC
>JABDKG010000068.1 GCA_013002305.1 Hellea sp. | reverse complement strand
AGTCGGCGTTATTGCCGCCGAAAGAACGGCTCGTTGCGGCGGAGTAGGTTTATTCCGATGTAGCTTGCGGATCGCATTCTTGTCCTAAGTCTTCAAAACAATATTTTGGATGGGTTTGCAAAATTTCGACCTTTTCAAGTTCATCTATCGTGATCGTAAATTCTGGCGGAGATGCATCTGCGAATATCGCGTCTCCAACACCGAATGAATGGGAAGAAGTTTTTTGCTCCGGATCATCGCATTTCCAGTAATCAATATAGGAGGCATTATATGCTCTTAATCTTACTTCTGCCCGCGAATTTCCATCAACTGATAGAACATTACTTTCTCGATCTTTCGGGAACTCATATTTTTGAACAAGAAAACAATATTCTTCCGAACTCATGTTTTGAATGTTCAATTTTACTGAATATCTCAAAGAGCATCCGCACATAAACAAGGCAAAAATAATCCAGAAAATTTTTAACGTTCCATTCATTTCGCTATTCCAACCACCCCCGATATAAACACAAGCTATCCCGAGCGCCCGCCCGAGCGAAGCGAAATCCGCCGTCCCGTTTCAACGGGATAGTTCCAAGTACCCCGGATAAAAATCCAACCTTACCCCGTAGGGCGGATAGAGCGAAGCGAAATCCGCCGGCCCGTTTCAACTCGGCGGTTGAGGTTTTGTCTTCGAAATTTTAATGGCGGATTACGGACGATGTCCTAAACCGCCCTACGATTTTGGTTTAATCCGGTGTACTTGGTGACAAGCCGCCTATCATTGCCCGGATCGGGGTTACCCGTGCGGGTGATAGACCTCATTATTCTCGTCCAGCAGCACAACGTTCGGCGCATAATTACGCGCTTTTTCGGCTTCCATCTGGCAATAGGTGATAATGATTATTTTGTCGCCGACCTGGACGCGCCGGGCCGCAGCGCCGTTCAGGCCAAAGGTTTTAGAGCCGCGCGGCGCGGTGATGGCATAGGTCGTAAAGCGCTCGCCATTATTAATGTTCAGGATATCGACCTGCTCATTAGGCAGAATTCCCGCCCGCTCGAGCAGATCCTGGTCGATGGAAATCGAACCCTCATAGTGCAAATCCGCCTGTGTGACAGTTGCGCGGTGGATTTTACCCTTCATCATGGTGAGCAGCATATGCCCTCCTTTATTGCCTCTGTAGGCCTGATATGGCCCTTAAAGCAGATAATTAAAGCCCTCGTAAAGCGTTCGGACGCATATCAGCTATGCATCCGATCAGCGCAGGTTTCAGGAAATATTCAGAAACTATGCGGCAGTGGCGAGATTACGCAGCACATAGTGCAAAATTCCGCCGTTTTTATAGTATTCGTGCTCATTATCCGTATCGATCCGGACCCGGACAGAGACGATTTTCTTGTCGCCGTTCGGGAAATTGATCTCGACATTAAGCAGTCCGCGCGGCTCGAGGCCTTCAATGCCGCGAATATTAACGGTTTCGTCGCCGGTCATGCCGAGCTTTTCCCAGCCTTCGCCGTCCTGAAATTCCAGCGGCAGAACGCCCATTCCGATCAGGTTAGAGCGGTGAATACGCTCAAAACTACCGGCGATCACAGCTTTGACGCCCAGCAATATCGTGCCTTTGGCGGCCCAGTCGCGCGATGAGCCATTGCCGTAGAGATGGCCGGCAAAGACAACGAGGTCTTTATCAGCCGCCTTATATTTCTCGGCGGCATCAAAAATTGACATCACATCGCCCGTACCGACATGTTTGGTCACGCCGCCTTCAGTGCCGGGAACCATCTGATTTTTAATCCGGATATTGGCAAATGTACCGCGCATCATAACTTCATGATTACCGCGGCGCGAACCAAAAGAGTTAAACTCTGTCTTGGGCACCTGACGTTCGGACAGATAGCGGCCAGCCGGTCCGTCATGCTTAATCGCGCCGGCCGGAGAGATGTGGTCGGTCGTGATAGAATCGCCCAGAAGCGCCAGAATATTGGCGTCCTTAATATCTTCGACCGGGTCAGGCGTCGTCGTCATCCCGTCAAAATAGGGCGGGTTCCGGACATAGGTCGAGGCCGGGTTCCAGTTATAGGTCTCGCCGCCTTCAACCTCGATCTGTTGCCACTGCTTGTCGCCTTTATACAGGTCGGCATATTTGGTCGTAAACATTTTGCGGTTGATAATTTTGCGGACAACTTCGGCAATTTCTTTGGAGGTTGGCCAGAGATCACCGAGCATGACCGGGTTGCCGTCCGGATCAACGCCGAGCGGGTCATTGTCAAAATCATGATGCAGAGACCCTGCCAGCGCATAGGCGACCACCAACGGCGGAGAGGCCAGGAAATTAGCGCGGATATCCGGGCCGATCCGGCCCTCGAAATTCCGGTTGCCGGACAGCACAGAGCAAGATACCAGATCGCCTTCGGCAATGGCCTTGGACAGGGCGGGCGCCAGCGGTCCGGAGTTACCGATACAGGTTGTGCAGCCATAACCGACCACGTCGAACCCTAATTTGTTCAGCTCGTTCTGGAGTTTGGATTTTTCGAGATATTCCCCGACGACTTGCGATCCGGGCGCTAAGGATGTCTTGACCCATGGCTTAACTTTAAGCCCAAGCGCGTTGGCTTTCTGGGCGACCAGCCCAGCTGCCATCATGACAGACGGGTTGGAGGTATTGGTACAGGATGTGATTGCGGCGATCATAACATCGCCATGATCAATTGCGTAGTCGGTCCCGTCGACCGCAACGGCAGAACCATCTTGCGGCGTTTTGCTGAATTCATCGCGCAGAATTTTGGCGAAATGGCGGCTCGCGCCCGACAGGTTGAACCGGTCTTGCGGTCGTTTTGGCCCTGAAATAGCAGGTTTGATAGTGGCCATATCGAGATGAAGTGTATCGGTAAATGTCGCAACACTGTCGTCGCGCCAGAAGCCATTGGCTTTGGAATAGGCCTCGACCAGTTCAATCCGCTGCTTGTCGCGGCCCGTTGTATCAAGATAGCGCAGCGTATCCGCGTCAACCGGGAAGAAGCCGCAGGTCGCGCCATATTCGGGCGCCATATTGGCGATCGTCGCCTGATCTTCGAGCGAGAGATGGTCCAGCCCCGCGCCGTAAAATTCAACAAATTTTCCGACCACGCCTTTTTCGCGCAGCATTTCGACAACCCGCAAAACCAGATCGGTCGCGGTCGAGCCTTCCGGTAATTTACCGGTCAGCTCAAATCCGACGACTTCCGGGATCAGCATCGAAATCGGCTGGCCGAGCATCGCCGCTTCGGCTTCGATACCGCCAACGCCCCAACCCAGAACCGAAAGGCCGTTGATCATGGTCGTATGGGAATCGGTCCCAACCAGCGTATCCGGGAAGGCATAGGTCTTGCCATTATCGGTTTTCGTCCAGACGGTCTGCGCCAGATTTTCCAGATTGACCTGGTGGCAAATGCCGGTACCCGGCGGAACAACGGCGAAATTATCAAAGGCTTCCTGACCCCATTTCAGAAAATCATAACGCTCGCCATTACGTTCATATTCGCGTTTGACGTTTTTCTTAAACGCGTCTTTGGTGCCGAAATAATCGACCATCACCGAGTGGTCGATGACCAGGTGAACCGGGTTCAGCGGATTAATATCTTCAGCGTCGCCGCCGAGATTGACCATAGCGTCCCGCATTGCCGCGAGATCAACAACCGCCGGAACGCCGGTAAAGTCCTGCATCAGCACGCGCGCCGGACGATAAGCAATTTCATGGGTTGATGTGCGTGTTTTAAGCCATTTGGCGATCGCTTGAATATCTTCTTTTTTGACAGTTTTGCCGTCCTCATGACGCAGAAGGTTCTCGAGAAGAACCTTGAGCGAGCGCGGCAATTTGGAAATGCCGGAAAGGCCGTTTTTCTCCGCCTTGCCCAAATCATAATATGTATAGGTTCCGCCGCGTACTGTGAGTTCGCTTTCGCATTTAAAACTGTCGAGAGAAGCCATAATCACCATCCTTAATTACAAGTATAACGTATTTTCGCGCCCTTATAGCATTGGTTTTATGGGGCGCAATTACAAATCCTGCGGCGATTTATACATTGGTAATTTTGCACAATTTTTGCGACCTCTGCCAAGCCCGTAATATTGACAAATAAGAGCCCCCGGCGTCGCCTATTCCTGACCTTTTATGGTTCCGTGTTTCAGAATATACGGAACTTGGGTCATGGTGAATAAAAACGTTAAGGGAATAAGACCGAAGAGTTTAAACTTCACCCAGGTCGGTTCTTCAAAATTTCGCCAGACATATTCGTTCAGGCCCGCCAGGACAAAGAAAAATATGCCCCATCTTATCGCCAGATTATTCCAGGCTTTTTGAGGGAGATCGAAAGCGTCTCCAAACATAATTTTGATAACGTTTTTCTTGAAAAGGACGCCGCCAATAACGCCGACGCCAAAAATAATATTAATAATCGTCGGCTTGATATAGAAAAATCTCGGATCATCCAGAAAATAGGCAATGGCCGCAAATAGGCACACCAATACCGCCGAGAAAACCAGGACCATCGGTACAGTTTTGTGCCTGATTTTCGTATATAAAACCGTGGCGATACTTAAGACGGCAAGAACGCCTGCAGCGGGATATATCGCCTCCTTTGGATCAGCCAGCGTGTTGCGAAGCCAAATATAAACGATGAAGAAAATAATCAGGGGACCAAATTCGATCCACTGTTTTTGCGGCGCTTTATTGTTCTCGTCACTCATGTCAGGCGCTTTGCATTAGGAAGAGTCCGGACGCAAGTATTATTGCTAGTATAACCCGTCGTCGTCCAAAGGGTTCTTTGAGAAACGTCGCCGCGAATAGAGCGCCAAATACAACGCTGACCTCGCGCATGGCCGACATTTTCGCCACTGGCGCCAGGGAAAAAGCGTAGAGCGCCAAGCCAAAAGATATAAGCGATAATAATCCGGCCAGAAGACCTGCCGGAATTTGCGGCTTTACGGCGGCGATCAATGCGCCGCGCCGTCTCATGGCGACCAGTACCGGCATACCGAGACAATCGAGCAGGAAAAACCAGACAATATAAGTCCATCCCTGATTAAGCACAGATTTGGATAGGCGCATTCCGGCGGCATCAACGACGGAGTAAAGCGCTATCATCGTCCCGCACAAAACGGCCATGAGGATCGCCATATTTTGCAGCCGGTCTGTTTCATCGCTCGGCCAACCAAAGGCGATCAAGGCAGAGACCGTGATCAGCAGGCCTAAAACTTCAATGAAGTTTAGCGTTTCACTGAGAAAGACAAAGGCGAAAACCGCAGCGATCGCGGGGGCAATACCGCGCATGATGGGATAGACCAACGACATGTCTCCGCGCTGAAAGGCGGCGACATAGAATATTTGATAGATCAGATGGACAACAGCCCCGCCGATCAAAAACGGCCAGACATTTGCCGTCGGCAGAGGCACGATGAAGGCAAAAGGTATAACGAATAAAGCAGAGCTCACGGAAAGAGCCGCGCGCAATACGAGCTTGTCGTCTGAGCGCTTCATTAAAACGCCAACGAGAGCCACCAGCACAGCCGATATGAGCATCATACCGGCGGGAAGGAACTCGGAACTAGTAATTATTCGACAGCTTTCATGGCGTCGGCGACGCCCGATAGGGCCGCGGCGAAGACAGGCGCGGAGAAGTTTTCGAGATCCTCTATTCGCTCTCCAATGCCTATCGCATGGATCGGGATTTCAAACTTATCCGAAAGAGCCACAAGCACGCCGCCCTTGGCTGTACCGTCGAGCTTGGTCATGATCAGCCCCGTGATGCCGGCGATATTTTTAAAGGCTTCGGTTTGAAGAAGCGCATTTTGCCCAACCGTTGCGTCCAAAACCAGTAAAGAATGATGCGGCGCGGTTTCGTCCTGTTTCTTTATCACCCGGACAATTTTGGACAGCTCATCCATTAATTCGGTACGGTTTTGCAGGCGGCCCGCCGTATCGATCATCAAAATATCGTAATTTTCGGTCTTGGCGCGTTCGATAGCGTCGTAGACGAGACCGGCAGCGTCGGCGCCTTGCTTGCCGGACATAACCGGCGCCCCTGCTCGATCACCCCAGACTTTCAATTGCGCATCCGCTGCCGCGCGAAACGTATCTCCGGCGACGATCAGAACTTTTTTGCCATCATCGGCAAACCGTTTAGCGATTTTGCCGAGCGTTGTCGTCTTGCCCGATCCATTGACTCCGACAAATAATAGTATTTCCGGCTTGGCACCGACGAGTTTTAGCGGCTTTTCAAGCGGTGTGAGAATATCCGAAACCACGTCCGCCAACGCGACCTTGATCTCCATATCCGTAACTTCTTTGTCGAACTTGTCTTTGGCCAGCAGCGTCGTCACTTTGGTTGCCGGGCCAATGCCGAAGTCGGCCTGTATCAGCAAATCTTCGAGGTCTTCCAGCGCCTCATCATCCAACTTTCGCTTGGTGAATGTCGCGGTGATGCTCTCGGACATGCGCGACGTCGACTTTTTAAGGCCGTCGGAAATGCGCTCGAGGAAGCCTTTCTTTAGCTCCGGTTCAAGTGCTTTGATCTTATCTTCAGAGACCTGCGCGGCGCGGGCGGCGGCGATTTTTTCGGCCTCAAGCCGTTCTTGCTCGGCCTTTAGTTCGGCGAGGCGAGCAGCTTCGGCCTCTTCTTCGGCTTCCTGCGCAGCTTTGGCTTCTTCCGCTAGTCGCTGCTCTTCGGCTTCTCGCGCTTTGCGTTCCGCTTCTTGCTGTTCCTTCAGCATTCGCGCTTCAGAGGCGCTTTTTTCCGCTTCGGCCTTGGCCAGCGCTTCTTCTTCGGCCTTGCGGCGGGCTTCTTCTTCAGCGGCCTTGCGCGCGGCCTCTTCTTCGGCGGCTTTTTGGCGCGCCTGTTCTTTGGCGAGCGCTTCGGCTTCGGCCTTTTCGGCGGCTTCGCGCGCCTTTTGCTCGGCTTCGGCCTTGGCTTTTTTCTCCGCTTCCAATTTGGCAAGCCGCTCTTTTTCGGCTTTGGCTTCGGCTTCGCGCTCTAGCTTTGCCTTTTCTTCGGCGATGCGTTTTTCTTCGGCTTCTCGGGCGAGCTTTTCTTGATGTTCTTTTTCTTTTTGCTTTTTCTCTTCCGTCAGGCGTTTGGCCGCCTCGACATCATGTTTGGCCTGCTCTTCTGCCTGTATGCGCTCCTCTTCTTCGATACGGGCACGCTCTGCTGCGGCCGCTTCAGCATCTTCCTCAGCCTGTTTCTCGACAAGGCCAGCAGCTTCATCCTGTTCTCGCGCAGATTTTAAGGCGGCGGCATTAATCGCCGCCATGCGGGCCGCCATCTGCTCATCGACAAGCTGCTGCTTGGCCGCAAGCTCTGCGGCTTCCTCGGCTATTTTTTCCTCTTTGGATTTTCGTCCAAACAGTTTGCCCAGCAAGCCTTTTTTCTTGTTCTCTTCAGCCATGAAGTATCCCTAATGCATTTTCGCCGTCATAGCCTGTGAGCTTGACTTTGGCAAAGGCCCCGCCTTGCGGCGGCCCATCTATCTTGACGAGAGTGAAATCAGTCAATCGTCCAAGCCCGGTATCTTCGAACAGAGCCTCGTCAACCTGCCCGATTCGCGCCTTGATATGGGCCGCTTTCACGGCTTCGCCCTCGCCGCGCAAGACTTTAGCCCGGGCCTTAATAATGTCGCCTTTGACGGAAGGCATTTTGGCGGCAGGCGTGCCCTCGCGAGCTGAATAAGGAAAAACATGAAGCCACGGAATTCCTATTTCTGAGATAATTGTGCGGGAGTTTTCAAACATGGTCTCGTCTTCGGTCGGGAATCCGGCAATCATATCAGCACCAAACGCAAATTCCGGGCGGGCCTGCTTTATGCGCTGGCAAAGATCAATCGCATCTTGGCGGCTATGGCGGCGCTTCATCCGTTTGAGGATCATGTCATCGCCCGCCTGTAGAGACAGATGCAGATAGGGTGTCATGCGCGCATTGGTCGTAAGGGCTTCAAATAAAGCCTCATCAATTTCCGCCGGATCGATAGAGGACAATCGAAGGCGCGGCAGATCGGGGACAAGTTTCAGGACCCGCCGGACCAGATCGCCGAGCGGCGGCGTGCCGGGAAGGTCCTGTCCCCAGGAGGATAAATCGACGCCGGTCAGGACGACTTCGCCGTAACCTTGGCTGACTAATGATTTAACATGGGCGACGACTTCGCCGGCGGGGACGGAACGAGCCACGCCGCGGCCATAAGGAATGATGCAAAAGGTGCAGCGGTGATCGCAGCCATTTTGGACCTGCAAAAAAGCGCGGGTTCTATTTTGCGATTTTACCGCCGCGCGGTTCCCGCCTGAGATCAGCTGCGGCGCGGTTTCGCGCACGGACATAATATCATTGACCTTAATCTTGGCTCCGCCAAACAGCGCGGCCTGGTCAAAGCTGGTCGCACGCATTTTTTCTTCATTGCCGATAACCGCATCGACCTCTGGCATATCCGAAAATTCTTGCGGGTTAATCTGTGCCGCACAGCCGGTCACAATGATATTGGCATCGGGATGGTTGCGCCTCGCTTTGCGGACTTCATAACGGCTTTGACGGACGGCCTCATTGGTGACCGCGCACGTATTGATAAAAACCGTATTTTCGAGCCCGGCATCGCGCGCATGGCCGGCCATCACATCGCTCTCATAAGCGTTGAGGCGACATCCCAGCGTGATGATTTTCGGCGCATCTTTCATGAAGCGCTATGTGGCCCTGTAGACCCGTCTGGTCAAGGCGCGTTCTGTCGTTTATGGCCGGTCTATGAAGTCCCGACTCAAACAATTAGTGCCGCTTGCAGTACGTCAGGAAATTAAGCGCCAAATGTTTAAGCGCCAGGATCGCCGTGACCCGATCACGGCCGCGCGTGTGCCAAGCCGGGCTGAAAGTTTTATCGGCGGCGGCGATTTTGAGCATGTCGGTAATATGTTTTTTAAAACGCTCAGACGTCACGGCCTTACGCCCGATATGGACGTGCTGGATGTAGGGTGCGGACAGGGCCGCATGGCCCGGCCTTTAGTGGAGTTTCTCGGCGCCGGGACTTATTCGGGATTTGATATTGTCAAATCCGGTATTGATTGGTGCAAAACTCATTACTTGGACGTCCCGAATTTCAAATTTGATCATGTGCCGGTCTATAATAAGCGCTATAATAAGAGCGGAGTTGTCAAAGCCTCGGAATTTACGTTTCCCTATAAAGACAATCAGTTTGATATGGTGTTTTTAACCTCGGTTTTCACGCATATGTTTGCGAAGGACGTAGAAAATTACCTTTTGGAAATCGCCCGTATTCTCAGGCCCGGCGGCAAATGTCTGATCACCTGGTTTTTGCTCAATGAGCAAAGCCGCGCGGCAAGGGAGCCATTTTATAATTTCGCCTATGATTTTGACAATGTCAGCAAAACCACCACGCCCAAAAGCCCGGAAGCCGCTATGGCTTTTGATGAGGAATTTGTGCGGGGTCTCTATGAAAAAACCGGGTTGGTCATGCAGGATATTGAATTAGGCAGCTGGGCAAACCCAAATAGCGAATTTCAGCTTCAGGATATGATCATCGCAAAAAAATAATCATTTCAGCTGGCCACGAATTTTTAATCAACTTGTCTTATTGTTTTGCGCAGGAGAGGTGGGATGTTAATTCTGGCATTTATATTGGGATTTTCCTTGGGCTACGCCTTTGGCTTGACCGGTTTTGATCATCACGAGATTTTCGACTCCGCTCCGGGATTTCCCCAGTGGATGTTCCGGGTTAGCTGTGTGGTTTTGATATTCATATTAGCGATGATGGGCGGCCTGTTTCAAACCGGACTGATTACCGATAATATCGACCAATCATTGGGGGTTATTTTAGGCTATGCGGCCGGTGTTTTTTGTCACCACGAATTAAATGAAACCGAGATTAATTTCGGCATCGTTGACAAATTTTTGGGCCGCTTCGGATTGGCGGAAGATCCGCGCCATGCTGGTAAAAACACGGATCAAACACTCATACGATTGGCCGCCTATTTCTATCGCCCTTTTCTGTCTGAAATGGACATAAGCTATAGCCTCAAACAATTGAGGCGCTTTCGGGCATGGGATAGTCTCGACATCCAAATCGTTATCGCGCAAAGCAACGCCAATCCGATCACGCCAAACCGATTGATCGAAAGATTTGGCTTGAAAGGCTCGTCCAAGCTTAAACGAATATTTTCCGATTTACTGCAAATTGGTTCCGATAATGCCGCGGGCTCGCCCGAGATGCGAAAACGGCTAAGAATGGTCGCAACAAGCGCTGGGCTCACGGAAATTCAGTTTGATAAGATCGCCGGAAGGTTTGACATTGATCCGCCTTGGCAACGCGGCGAAAATGCGCGTCAAAGCCGGCACCAGCACGCCAATCAGCAAGGTCAGCGTCAATATGAGCCGCACCGTCCGGTCCAGAATCAGAAAAGCGAGAAGCTCGCTATTTTCGGGCTTCAGGCCAGCGCCACATTTGAAGAGCTTAAAAGCGCATTTCGAAAAATGGCGATTAAATATCATCCCGACCGCAATATGACAAAAGACGCGTCTACGCAGCAAGACGCCCGCGAGAAAATGACTGAAATCAATCTTGCCTATGATTGGCTCCAGGCCAATTGGTAGTTAAACCGCCGCTTCGGCTTCTCGCTCTATCGGCCCTGTCATAATGACGTGATCATCGGTTTCGCGCCACTCAATCAAAAGCGTTCCCCCGTCAACTTCGACCTCAACCTTGCGATCCGTGCGTTTCTGGCGAACGGCCGCCACGACGGCGGCGCAGGCCCCGGTTCCGCAGGCCAGCGTCATGCCAACGCCGCGCTCCCAGACTTTGAGCCGGATTTTATCCGGCGCGTCAATCCGGGCAAAACCGACATTAACCTGCTGCGGAAAAAGCGGATGAAACTCGATCATCGGGCCGACCTTATCGGGCTTGGCCCGGTCAAAATCCTCGACGAAAAACACGCAGTGCGGATTGCCCATGGAAACGGCGCCGGGGTTCGATAGAACCGGATTATCAATCGGCCCGACTTTAACGTCGATATGATGAGTGTGCATGGCTTCTTTGAGCGGGACTTCATCCCACTCCAGCTTGGGCGGGCCCATATTAACGGCCACCAGATTTTCGCCAGCCAAACGGCACTTTAAAAGCCCGTCATTGGTCTCGACAATGACCTCGTCTTTACCGGTCTCGCGCAGCACCAGCCACGCAATGCAGCGGGTCGCGTTGCCGCAAGCATTAACTTCAAAGCCCTTTTGGTTCCAAATCTCCATAAACACATCAGCGCCGAGCGATTTGGCTTTGCGCATTATAATTACCTGATCGGCGCCTTTTGCGCCCATAGTGGCGCTACCCGGCATGGCGATCGCCTCAACCCGCTCAGGCGTGAGCTCAAAGCCCGCGCGATTGCGCGCATCAAACACCGCAAAGCGGTTTCCCGCGCCGTTCATGATCAAAAACTTCATACCGCGCATATAGGACCCCTTGCGCCTGCCCGCAATCCTTGCTTTGATAGGCGCCGAACCAAACTATAATTTCTCCAGGGAATAACATGACCATTTCAAAACTTGCGACCAGCATGATGCTGGGCACGGCCCTTGTTCTGACAGGATGCGGGTCTAAAGATTCCAATCCGGATAAGAAAACAGAACAATCTATGAAAAATAAGAAACCACGGGCCAGTCAGGCTATCAGTTATACTGAGGCCGGCAAAACCGACGCCGACCATTTGTGGCTCGAAGAGGTTGAAGGCGAAAAGGCTCTTGAGAAAGTCAAAGCCTGGAACGCCGCTTCAGCGCCAAAATTGCAGGGTGATACCTATAAGGCCATGAAATCCGAGCTATTAGAAGTCTATAACTCCCCTGAGAAAATCCCTTATATTTCATACCGTAAAGGCGAAGCGCATAATTTCTGGCAGGACGATAAAAATGTGCGCGGCTTGTGGCGTAAAACCACGCTGGATAGCTATATGTCTGGCGATCCTGAATGGGAAACTATTCTTGATGTGGATGCGCTGGCTGAGAAGGACGGTAAAAACTGGGTCTATAAGGGCAATAATTGTCTTGCCCCGACCTATGCGCGCTGCATGATCAGCCTTTCTGACGGCGGCAAAGACGCGGTCGAACGCCGCGAGTTTAATGCCAAAACCGGCAAAATTCTCAAAAACGGATTTTTCCTCGCAGAATCCAAAGGAAGCTCCGCATGGCTGAACAAAGACCAATTGGTGGTTGGCGTAGATTTCGGCGATGGCACGATGACCGATTCCGGCTATCCGATGATCGCCAAGTTATGGGATCGCGGGACGGATCTCTCCGAGGCGCGGGAATTGATGCGCGGCGAACAGACCGATGTTGGCGTTTGGCCAGGCACTTTTGACAATGCTGAGGGCGATAGCGAAATAATGATCATTCGCTCCAAGACCTTCTACACGTCTGACTATTTCTGGATCCCGCAAAGCGGTGAGAATGCGTTTAAACCGGTACAAATGCCGATCCCCGATAAGTCTTCGATTAGCGGCCAATTCAAAGGACAGATGTTTGTTAACCTGCAAGAAGATTGGCGCGGTCACGAATCCGGAACACTTTTATCATTTGACGTAGCTGATTTCATGGAAAACGGCAAAATCGAAAATTTAAATGTCGTATTCAAGCCCGGCCCGCGGCAATCAATGAACGGTTTTGGGATTACCAGGAACGCGGTGCTCATGAGTATCTCAGACAATGTTGCAAGTGCTGCTTATGCGTTTAGATTTAGAGACGGCGCGTGGAAAAAGCGTAAACTCGACTTCCCGGAAAATGGCACGATTTCTATTGGCTCAACCAATGACAAAGAATCCATTGCCTTTATTAATTCTGAGAGCTTTTTAGAACCAGACACGCTCTGGAGCATTGATACATCCGACATGTCCATCACTAAGGCGCGTTCGCTTCCGAGCTGGTTTGACGCTGAGTCCATGGTGGCGGAGCAACATGAAGTCGCCTCAACTGACGGAACGAAAATTCCATATTTCACCGTCCATAAAAAGGACATCGAAATGGACGGCAAAAACCCAACCTTGCTTTACGGCTATGGCGGGTTCGAGATTTCGCTCAACCCATCTTATAGCGCCACGATCGGCCGGGCGTGGCTCGAGCGCGGCGGCGTCTATGTTGTTGCCAATACGCGCGGCGGCGGCGAGTTTGGGCCGAAATGGCACCAAGCAGGTCTGAAAACCAAACGCCAAATCATTTACGATGATTTTATCGCGGTCGCCGAAGACTTGATTGCCAAGAAGATCACAACGCCAGCGCATCTGGGAACGCATGGCCGTTCTAATGGCGGGCTTTTGATGGGCGTTATGTTTACCCAGCGCCCTGACCTATTTAACGCTGTCGCGATAGGCGTACCGCTTCTCGACATGAACCGCTATGATAAGCTTTTGGCCGGTGCGAGCTGGGTTGGTGAGTATGGTGATCCGGATGATAACGGGGCCGAAGGTGCATATATTCGCAATCTCTCACCTTATCACAACATTGATCCAAAGGCGGAATATCCGGTTCCCTATATCTACACATCTACAAAGGATGACCGTGTCCATCCCGCCCATGCGCGAAAATTTGCACAAAGACTGGCAGACTATGGCCTGCCTTTCCTGTATTATGAAAATATTGACGGCGGGCATGCCGGGGCTGCGAACCTAGAGGAAACAGCCCATAGTCAGGCGCTGATTTACAGCTATTTCTATGAAGCGCTGAAATAGAAACAATGCCCGGCTCTAAAGCCGGGTTTTTTTTGAGAGGAATATATTATGAGTTACAAACCCGATGGATATCAGGACGTAATAGTCAATCTGACCTTCAAGGACAGCGAGGCCGCAGCGGCGCTTTACGAAAAGGCGCTTGGCGGAAAAGATACTCAGATTATGAAGGCCGATAATGGCTGGATTATGCACGGCGAAATTACAGTCGGCGACTGCAAAATTTTCTTCAATGACGAAGCCGATTTTATGCCGCGAAAAGCGCCGACCGGGCAGACGCATTTTTCGATGTATATCTATGTCGATGATGTCGACGCCGCCTATGAAACCGCAATTGCCAATGGCATGACATCTGTATTTGAGCCTGATACAATGTTCTGGGGTGATCGGACAGCTGTTGTCGCGGATCCGTTTCACTATGTCTGGACTTTTTCAACCAAAGTCTCCGATCCGACGCCGGAAGAAATCATAGCCGGGCAAAAGGCGATGATGGAAAATATGTAGAGTTCGTATCGAACAGTAAAATATGTTCGCTTCGGAGTCAGAAATTGAGTCATTGGCTCTTGGTATGATCAATTGCACTTTGCCAAAGGCGCGATGGACGCATGCCGCCCACTTCGCCAGCGCTTTGTGGCTTTTGCGAAATCCAGACCATAATCCGTTTAAAGAAATGCCCGATATGATTCGGCGTTATAATGAGTCCGTTGGCGGCGTTAATACAGATCGCGAAGGCTATCACGAGACCATCACCCAAGCTTCGTTATGCGCCGCGCAGAATTGTCTCACTGGTGCGCCTATTGATGCAAAACTGCCGGGCGTTTTAGACGACCTGATGCGCTCCAAATTCGGGCAAACTAAATGGCTCCTCGAATATTGGACTGAAGATGTTTTATTCTCGCCGGCAGCGCGGCGCGCGTGGGTTGACCCCGACATCCAGTCTTTGCCTTTCTAACCCTTGCGCTTAACGGCGCCCCTGCCTAGTCTGCGCGCAAACATAGGGGAAGAATATGCTGTCATCTTGGCGAGCCATGAAGCTTTGGAAACGGGTCTTTGTAGGTCTGGGTATTGGCGTTCTCATTGGGTTAGGTCTGCATTACGGCCTGACCGAAATTGTTAAAGTCGTCGACGGCGAAGAATTTTCCCGCGGACAAGTTATCGCCGAAACCTGGTTCAAACCGTTCGGCGATGCCTTTGTCTATTTGATCAAAATGTTGATCGTGCCATTGATCGTGACAACACTTGTCTCGGGCGTGATTGCCATGGGCGACCCGAAGCGTCTTGGTTCGCTCGGTGTACGCACCATAGGTCTCTATTTATTTACAACTTTTTTCGCCGTCTGGCTGGGAATTATTGTAGCCACCCTTATCCAGCCCGGTTCAGGAATGAGCGAAATAATCAGCGCGGGCTCAGGCAGTTCAGACACGGTTGTCGACAAGCTTAAATCCGCCGGTGATGCCAAAAAATCTTTGTCTGAATATTTGCTGGCGATTATCCCGCAAAACCCCGTCGATGCAGCGGCAAAGGGCGATGTATTGGCGCTTATATTCTTTTCAATTTTGCTAGGCGTCGGAATTCTACTAACCGGCGATAAAGGCAAATCACTAGGCGATTTTTTCGAGTCTGCTGCTGAAGTTGTCATGAAAATTACGATGCTGATTATGGAGCTCGCACCTTACGGTGTTCTGGCTTTGATGGTGTGGGTCATGGGAATGAACGGTCTTGGAATCCTCGGGACGATGGGGAAGCTGGCCATTGCCTTATATCTCGCCTGTATTTTGCAAATCCTGTTTGTCTATGGCGGGTTGATCGTCAAGTTGATCCTCAAATTACCAGCAGGCCGGTTCTTTTTCGGCATCGCTGACGCGGTCGGCGTGGCTTATTCTACATCTTCCTCAAGCGCGACCCTGCCGGTTACAATCTCATGCGCAGAGCATAATCTAGGCGTCGATAAATCTGTCGCCGGATCGGTTCTGCCGATGGGCGCGACCATCAATATGGACGGCACAGCGATTTATCTCGGGATCGTCTGTATGTTTGCGGCGCAAGCCTTTGGCCTCGACGTCAATATGGGCACATATTTCATGATAGCCCTTTCCGCGACCATGGCCTCAATCGGCGCAGCCGGCATACCATCCGCCAGCCTGTTCCTAGCGGTTGGTTTGCTGCAAGGCGTCTTTGGGATTGAGGAAGCTCAAGCGGTCTTGATTGTCGCCTTTATTTTCCCGTTTGATCGATTGCTCGACATGATGAGAACCGTCACCAACGTAACCGGTGACGTCGCTGTCGCGTCCACCGTCGCCAAATGGGAAGGCCAGCTCGACGAGGAACGCTTCAGAGCTCCGCCGGAGCACTGACTCTTAGTGGTCATGTCCGCCCGGGGCGTGGGCATGACCGTGAGCTATTTCTTCCGGGTCTGCTGGTCGCATTTCGACGATTTCAACATCAAAGTGAAGCTCATGGCCGGCAAGCGGATGATTGCCGTCAATATAAATAAGGCCGTCTTCGTCGATATGCATGACAGTGAATAAGGGCGCGCCGGGTTCCTGCGAGGTCTGAAACTGCATCTTAAGCTGAATGTCGGCGTCCGGCGGAAACTGATCGCGCGGCACTTTGAGGCGCAGGCTTTCATCTACAACTCCATAACCATCCTCAGGCGATACGGTTATAGTTTTTTTCACGCCCGCTTTCATATTTGGGAGCGCTTCGTCCAGTCCTTTGACGATATGTCCCTTACCAAGCATGACGTGAAGCGGATCGCGCCCCTTGGAATCGTCAATCAGATTTCCGTCTTTGTCTTTGAGCGAATAATGAAAAACGGCAACGGTAGGAATAGACATGATTGGGCCTTTAAAAAATTCGCCCCGCCCCTGACATGAAAGCTTACGTTTCACAAGTCTAAACCTCTTTTTAGGGATTGGCAGCGATAATCAAAAATATGAAGAGCTGGAAACTCATATGGCTGGTTGGTGCAGGGCTTTTGACAGCATGCGCAAGCTCAGGATCAGAGCAAAAAAATCCTGGCGGTCTTGACTATACGCCAGTGCGCGGCACGGCGCTGGTCGACAATGTCACTTTTTACCAAAAAGATCCCAAATGGGCAGCGCATAATCTTGGCAGCACATCAGAGACCATTGAGACCGATGGGTGTCTGTTAACCGCCACAGCTATGGTACTTGGAAATTTAGGCTTTGAAACTGATCCCGGAGATCTCAACAAACGAATGACAGCGGTCAACGGGTTTACCAAAAATGGCTGGCTGGTCTGGAGCGCGATTGACAAAGTCACAAACGGGACCGCGACCGCACGCTATTATGATAGTGTCAGCCTTGAGATTATTGATGGCTGTATCGCCGATGGCTATTATCCGCTGGCTCGGTTTATCCTTCCAAATGGTCGCTCGCACTGGGCCATGATATTGCGCCGCTCTGAGCAGGGCTTTCACATGCGCGATCCGCTGCATAAGTCCAATCAACCGCTAATCTTTCCGCGCGGCGTTGATGCCTTTAAGGCTATCAGATGTGTTGGCATTGCCTGACATCCTCTGTTTATTGATCTTTTAGCGCCGTCCTTATTCTGTTACACTGCTGGAATAATTTTCATAGGGGCCAACATGAATATCCGACTTTTTGCTTTTGCTGTTTTTTTTGCCATTGCGGCGGTTATTGGAATCGGCATCTCTCTTAGCACTTCGCTACCTGCTTTTGCTCAAAGCGTCGATACCTCGCCGCAAGATCTCTCAAATGTGAAAAGGGTCAATTTTTATTCCGGTTCATTTGCCAGAACTAGCGACAACTCCTGGGACGAATTTGACCGCTTCGGAAGTTATCGTTTCTCATTTCAAGAAGTTCGGCGCGGCGCATCAAGCCTCTATTTACGCAATGATCAACATGACGTCGATATTGAGCTAAACCTACGGGACAATAAAATTTATGGGAAATGGCCAGGTCATCAGCGTCACCTGATGCATGATATATCCAGCGCGGAATTTGAACCTAAACTCGAAATTGTTCATCCGACGCCCATGCTCGTCACGCCTCCGCAAACGTCTACTCACAATATGCGTTTTTCGTCGATTGACTATGATGGCGGCACCCTCAAAGATGAAGGGAAGAATTTCACCGATTGGCAGAACGGATCGGACGCCATCCATATTTATCAAACCCTGGGCCGCGATGATCGGGGTATTTATCTCTATGATGATAGTAAAAGGCGGCTTATCAAAATTGATGTCGCCGATCAGAAGATACATCATGCGATAGATGGGGGCCCGCTGACTTTTCATGCCAAAATCACCAGTATGGCCGCCGTGTCCGCCAACCCGCCGACGATTGGGCCGCGCGCGGGCACAATGAGTTTTGAAGATCGCGAAATGTGTATTTGGAGCGGCGGCAGGGTCGAGCGGGCCGGTATGATGGGCGCCGAGCGTTGCACCCGTGCCTATAGCGATGGCGGGAATAGCTGTACTGACAGCACACAATGCCAGGGCATGTGCCGGACTGATACGAGCCAAAGCAATAATAGTGCGGCAGGTCTCGTTCGGGGTGTTTGCCAAAAGGATGACAATCCGTTTGGATGTCATTCAGAAGTTAAAAATGGCCGCGCCGAAGTTGGGCTATGCGTCGATTAGCGATAGCGCTGTCCAAACTTCATCATTTCATAAAACTGATAGGACGGGTCCTTAGGGCCTGGCCTCGCAATGTGGGTAGCTGCAATCATCGGATGATCCATGGCGGTTTCGGTTGGTGAATTATAATAAGCCCAATCGGCACCGGCAGCGCGAAGGCTAAATTTCCAGACCCCGTCGCGGCGTTCATAATTATCGAAATAGCGCCCGCCGACCAAGAGATCGACCGAAGTCCCGTCTTCTTCTTTATAGCGGTGAAAGGCGATCATATAGACCTCCCCTTCTGCCTTGTCGCCATCGAGCTCAATATTGATCGTCGTAATATTATGATGGAGGATTTCCATCGGCTTTTGAATCTCAGGCAGCATGTCGATAAATTCCATCGCCGGGCCCTTAAAAAACGAGCCGTGATCATCGTAGGCATCCGGGTGGTAAAGGCTTCGCATTTTGAGATGGTCATGCCGGTCTGCCGCGTTGCAATAAGCATAGAGCAATTCTGTGATTTCGTGCTTGTCGAGCATCGCATCAATACGCGCATCGCGTGACTTTAACTGTGACATAGTCCCTCCGGTCATTTTCTTTCAATAGACAATAATATGCAGCGAGCGTCCAGCCTCGGCCCGGCGTCTGTTTGACTTGAAACGCCAAAAACAGTACAATCAGCACGGGTTAGCCCGGGGCAAATTACAAGCAGCAACTCTTTCAGGTGGAATATGAAAAATTTAATTCGGTTATCGAGTCCGGTCCTTTTGACTTTGGTTTGGGGCGGCAGCGCGCTCGCGCAGAATATGGATGGATGCCAGGCGAGCGTTACGGTACAGCCTGGAGATACTCTCGGGACTATAGCCAAAAGAGAATTAGGATCCTCGGCCGCCTATACAAATATTGTCGCAGCGACGAATAGAAATGCCGCGACCGATAGCAGCTTTGCAACTATTTCAAATCCGAATGTCATCGAACCGGGCCAGAAACTATGCGTTGCCATTGGTATGAGCCCGCCGCGTGTTGTCGAGAGAACAAAGGCGCCCGCCCCCCCCTTGAACTCTGGTAACACGACCAATATTACTTTCCTGCAAATTAATGATGTATACGAAATGACGCCCGTTGGCGGTCAGGGCGGCGTTGCCCGCCTCGCAACGCTGGATAAAGAATTAACGGCGAGAAATCCTAATACATTTTCTGTTCTCTCGGGCGACCTTTTCAGCCCGTCCGCACTCGGGACGGCCAAAGTTGATGGTGAGCGTCTCGCTGGCAAACAGATGGTCGCGGCGATGAATGCTTTTGATCTGGATTTTGCCACTCTCGGCAATCACGAATTTGATATTAAAGAAGAGCAGTTTCTCGAACGGATCAAGGAATCCGAAACCCAGTGGTTTGTCTCCAATGCCTTTAAGAAGGACGGCACACCGTTTGACAATATTTCCCAAAATCTGATTTTCAGCGTGACCGATAATGCGGGTCAGGATGTGACCGTTGGCATGTTTGGCGTTATGCTCGATAGCAACCCGGCTGACTATGTTTCCTATACAGATCCGTTTGAAGCGGCGGGCGCTCATATTAATGTGCTCAAGGACAATGTCGATATACTGATCGGTGTCACCCACCTGTCCATGGCACAAGACATGAAGCTGGCCGGCATGTATCCCGACATTGATTTGATCATGGGCGGGCATGAGCATGAAAACGCCATTGAATATGTTGGCGGCACTCCGATCACCAAGGCCGATGCTAACGCCCGGACGGCCTATATTATCGACCTTACCTATGATCACGGTTCGGATTCTGTGACCATCAAACCAACTCTCAAACAAGTAACGGCGGACATTCCCGATGATCCGGTCGTCGCGAGCGTCGTCAATTTCTGGCTTGAACAGGCCTTTGAAGGTTTCCGCGCGCAAGGTTTTGAACCGACCAAACGGGTTACAAATGTTACAGACGCGCTGGATGGCACTGAAGCCAGTGTTCGTAATAAGACGACGGTACTGACACAAATCATCGCCGATTCCATGTTATCCAATGCCAGCGGAGCGGACATCGCGCTTTATAATGGCGGCTCGATCCGGATTGACGATACGATCGCGCCCGGCCCGATAACTGAATATGATGTCATTCGGATATTGCCTTTTGGCGGTGCCATCATCACGGTCGATATGACCGGGTCTATGCTGCAACGCACGCTTGATCAGGGCGTGAAAAACTCTGGAATTGGCAGCTACCTTCATACGGCAGGCGTTTCAGGTACACTTGGAAATTGGTCGGTCAATGGGACGGCGCTTGATAGCGGCGGTACTTACACCGTTGCCATCAACGACTTCCTGTTAACTGGATATGAGCAAAATCTGGAGTTTCTCAAGGCCGAAGGCAATCCGGACATTAATCAAAAAGCCACACATGATGATCTGCGCAAAGCTCTGATTACAGAGCTACAAAAAAAATATGGATCGGAGTAATACAACATAAAGTTCTTGTTTTGTTCTTTTTTGCGTGATAGATAGCTATATGACTGCGCGTATGTCCACTGTTGCTTTTGAAGGCGCCGAAGCCCGGCAAGTTGACGTACAGGTCCAAATCACCGGGACGCAGCAGGGCAATAATCTGGCGATTGTCGGACTTCCGGACAAGGCTGTCTCGGAAAGCCGGGACCGGGTCCAAGCTGCTTTTTCCGCAATGGGCTTTATGCTCCCATTCAAGCGGACGATCGTTAATCTGGCACCGGCTGACCTTCCCAAAGAGGGGGCTCATTTTGATCTCCCGATTGCGCTAACCTTGATGGCAGCGATGGGGATATTACCGGAAGATGCGATTGCGGAATGGTCGGCCATAGGCGAATTATCATTGGACGGATCAATCACGCGCGTTCCGGGCGCCCTTTCCGCCGCCATTCGGGCAAGCGCTCAAGGCATTGGACTGATTTGCCCGGAAGAAAACGGGCCCGAAGCGGCTTGGGCCGGTGACCTGCCAATTTTGGCACCGAATAATCTTGTGCAAATCATCAATCATTTTCGCGGACAGCAAATTTTGTCGCGGCCCCAGCCGGGCGAACTTTTAGAGAAAAGCCAGACAATCGATATTCGCGATGTACGCGGGCAGGAAACCGCCAAGCGCGCTTTGGAAGTCGCGGCGGCTGGCGGCCACAATATGCTGATGGTCGGGCCGCCCGGCTCCGGCAAATCCATGCTGGCAGCTCGGCTGGCGGGCCTGTTACCGCCTTTGACATCTCAGGAATTATTAGATGTCTCGATGATCCATAGTGTCGCGGGGTTGCTTAACCGAGGCCAAATCTCGCGGGAACGACCTTTTCGCGACCCGCATCATTCTGCATCCATGGCCGCCATGGTTGGCGGCGGCGCGAAAGCCAAGCCGGGCGAAGCTTCTCTGGCCCATCGCGGCGTTCTTTTTCTTGATGAGCTTCCAGAATTTACCGCCCAGGTCCTTGATAGTTTGCGGCAGCCGCTGGAAACCGGAGAAATTTCAGTTGCCAGAGCTAATGCGCACATCACCTATCCGGCGCGCTTTCAATTAATCGCGGCGATGAATCCGTGCCGCTGCGGTACGGCGGGGGCAAACGGCGTTGCCTGCCAGCGCGGCGAACGCTGTGCGATTAATTATCAGGCCCGGATTTCAGGCCCCTTTATGGACCGGATGGATATTCAGATCGATGTCCCGGCCGTTACGCCGGCGGATCTGGCTTTGCCGCCCGCCAAAGAAGGTACTGCCGACATAGCCCAACGGGTCGAACGCGCGCGCGAAATTCAATTGGACCGTAATGGCGGTATGACCAATACGGAGCTTCCGCAAGCTCGGCTAGAGCATGTCGCGGAGCCGTCCTATGATGGCCGCAAATTACTTATTCAGGCGGCTGAAACGCTGGATCTGACGGCCCGGGGATATCACCGTATATTACGGCTTGCCCGCACGCTCGCAGACCTTGCCGAATCAGAATCAATCCACCGGCTGCATATTGCCGAGGCTTTATCACTGCGAAGAGCCCGAAAAGGCCTTAAGTCATCACAAAGCAGCTCCCGGGCGCGCACATTTTAGAGATTTCTGTAAGATTTGGGCCAAATGGGACTCTATAATTTGATTTTTGCGTCAATTAATTCGCAGATAAGGCGAAAAAGCCCCGTTTTGGTAATAGAATTTTTAGACTAATTACTAACTATGCCCTCTAAATGGACCCAAATCCGGGATGAGAGGCACTTATGTCAAACGATCATATCTTTGCAGCGCAAATGTGGTCTTGGGCGGACCCCATGATCAAACGCGACAGCCATGGCCGGATAATGGTCGTGAACTCAGCTTTTTTGCAGCTCTATGGTGGATCGATTGAAAGCTGGACCGGAAATCCTATCCAAGGCTGGCCAAATCCAAAAACGCCCGGCGAGATGTCCCGATTTGAATCACGCATACCGCGCGCCGAAGGCGGCGAAACCGTTTATGACTGGATGGAATGTACAATGGGTGACGGAACAGCGCTCGCCATGGCCCGCGACGTCACTTCTTACGCCGCAGCGCCGGTGACCCATCAATTTGGCGCAAATCCCGTCAGCCCGGCTCCAGCACAAACAGAAACACAGCCAGCCGCTCAAGCCGCGCCTGTACAAGAGGCCGCGCCAGCACCCGCTGAGGCCGCACCGCAACCCGAGCCCGCACTAGCTGCTCCTGTAGCCGCTGAGCCGGCCCCGATCGAACCAGCAGCGCCAGCACCGGCGCCTGCCCCAGTACCTGCGGAAACGCCGGTGGAAACAGAAGTCGCTTCGGATGCTGCCGCAGCGCCGCAAGTCGAAAGTACACCGCCCCCGGCGCTAACTCCGGCACAAGAAACCGCTCCGGAAGAACGTGCATTTGAGCGGCGTCCACTGCCAATTGAAAATGGTGATGCTATTCTCGGAAATAATTGGCGCGATGCTGTGATAGCCAAAGCTGTCGGCGTTGAAGCTGAAGGCGAAACGCAAACCGGCGAAACCGATCAGGTCGAAGACGTACCATCTGCGCCGACTATTAAACCCGGAGATCAAATCCGCGTTCTTCTTGCCGAAGATAATGCTATTAACGCCCTGTTGACACGCACCCTACTTGAAGCAGAAGGATGCCATTGTGACGTGGTTGAAGACGGCGCTCTTGCCGTCGAGGCCGTCAAAAATTCGACCTATCACCTGATATTTATGGATATGCGCATGCCAAATATGGACGGATTGGAAGCTACCCGTAAAATTCGCGCCATGGGCTTTAATGCCAAGAAGCTTCCGATTGTCGCCCTCACCGCCAACGCATTTGACGACGATCGCAATGCTTGTTTTGACAGCGGTATGAATGACTTCATGACCAAGCCGGTTTCCGCCGAAGAATTATCGGCTATGGTCCGGACTCATACCGAGCTTGCACCCGAAAAAATCGCAAGCTAAACAAAGCTGACGCAGCCAATCTATAGACATTCAGCTATGATCTTGGCTATGCAATAGCATGCCAAACACGCTTGCCGCTTCCGTCAAAAAACTCGACGAGTTTTTTCTAATATCTCAAATTGCGACCAGCCGCAAAATGGCGGCTATGTTAGGGCTGGGTTTTAGTGCCGGCCTTCCGATCATGTTGGTTTATCAAGTCTTGTCGATGTGGCTTCGCACGGAAGATGTCAGCCGAAGCGCGATCGGGTTTTTCGTTTGGGTCGGTTTTGCATATTCACTGAAATTTCTTTGGGCGCCTTTGGTGGACCGGTTTTCAATTCCAGGCTTTTCCAGCTGGCTCGGCAATCGACGCGGCTGGACATTATTTTCCATACTGGCAACGGCGCTCGCTATGCTGGCGATGAGTTTCCAAGATCCCGGCACAAATTTGGCCAATGTAGCCGTTTGCGCCGTCCTAATTGCACTATCATCGGCTACGCTGGATATTTGCGTCGATGCTTGGCGAGTCGACAGCGCCGCCAATGAAGAACAGGCTATGATGTCGGCAGTTTATCAGCTCGGTTATCGTCTGGGTATGATAATGGCCGTTTCGGGCGGGCTATTGATTGCTGATTTATCGGGTTATCAAGGCGCTTACATCGTATTAGGTATCATTGCCATTATTGGCGCGTCGACGACGTTGTGGGCTGGAGAACCAACAAATCCAGACATCCAAAAAAACGTATTTAAAACCTCCAATATGTTGCCCGCCCTGTTCAAAGGATTGGCGTTTTTAGCGCTCATTGGTGCCTTTTTCTATTTCGGACTGAAAGATGGCGGTTATTTGCGTGTATTCGCCGGCTATGTCGCCGAAATATTTACGTCATTTATGAGTTTGTTTCCGGCAAAATATCACACGAGAATGGGGGCGGGATTTTTCATATTCATCTTGTGCTTACCGTTTTTAGCTGCCGTCTACTTTTTAACACTCGGGCGGAACAAACTTAACGTCAGCTCCACTTTCTCTATCCCCATATTAGGCGACTTTGCCGATATTGTCAGGCGCACCGGTTGGATGTCTTTGGCGGTTTTGGCGATCGTTGCGACCTATCGGATCAGCGATACGACCATGGGCGTGATGGCGGGGCCGCTTTACGTAGATCTGGGCTATTCCGAAACGACGATCGGGTCTATCAAAGGCGTGTTCGGAATTTCAGTGTTGATATTCGGTGCCTTTCTCGGTGGCTGGGCGGCGACGAAATATGGCCTTGCGAAAGCTCTGATCGCTGGCGCGGTTTTGACGATTATTACCAATCTGGCATTTGCTTGGCTTGCGACTATTAGCGCGCCCAAAGCCTACTACTTATTGGTTACGATTGGTGCCGATAATATCGCCGCCGGTTTCGCTGGCTCTGTATTCATCGCCTTCATGTCAATTATGACCAACCGGAAATTTTCGGCCTCGCAATATGCATTATTCAGCTCACTATTTGCATTTTACGGCAAAAGTCTCGCCGGGTTTTCCGGGGTCCTGGCTGACAAAATCGGATATGAGGCTTTTTTCATCGTGACAGCCCTATTTGGTATTCCTGCCCTTATTCTGGTAATTTTCACTTGGCTAAACGGGTTTACCGACAAGATTATGGCAGGCCGGGAAGAGTAATCGCTTCACAGGCCTTGCGACTCGCCCACTTATCGGCAAAAAAACCAAGATGAACGCACCGGTGGATAAATCCGCAAAGGCAACCAAAGTCACTCCGATGATGGCCCAGTTTATGGCCATCAAACAAGAAGTGGGTGAGGACATCTTGCTGTTCTACCGTATGGGCGATTTTTATGAGTTGTTTTTCGATGATGCCGTGCGCGCCGCCGCTGCGCTGGATATTGCACTGACCAAACGCGGTAAGCATCAAGGCACGGATATCCCCATGTGCGGCGTCCCGGTACATGCCGCCGAAACCTACCTTCAGCGCCTGATTAAAAGAGGCTTCCGGGTCGCAGTTTGTGAGCAGACCGAGAGCCCGGCCGAAGCCAAAAAACGCGGATCTAAATCGGTTGTACGGCGCGAAGTCGTCCGGACTGTTACGCCCGGCACCTTAACCGAGGACGCCTTGCTTGATGCGCGCGGCACTAATTATATTCTTAGCCTGTCAAAAACCTTGACCGGCGATTACGCCATAAGCTGGGCCGACGTGTCTGATGGCAGTTTTCAAGTTTGCGCCGTCGATGAGCATCGACTTACCAGCGAAATTGCCGCGCTCGGGCCGCGAGAAGTGCTTTTGCCGGAAGCGCTTTATCAAACCCCGGAATTTCTGTCCGCCATAGGGATTGCCGACGCGGCCTTGACCCCGCTGCCCAAAACCAAATTTGATCCTAAAAGCGCCGAGCGGCAACTGCTAAGCATGTTTAAACTCAAGAGCCTTGACGGTTTGGGCAATTTCTCCAAACCAGAAATTTCAGCCGCCGGTGCACTCCTCGATTATCTTGAGCTCACTCAAGCCGGAAACCCGGTACGGCTATCACCCTTAAGGCAGAGATCGGCGACAGGTTTCATGGCGATCGACCCCGCAACCCGGGCCAGTCTTGAAATCGACCGGACTCAAAAGGGCGCACGCCAAGGGTCCCTTCTGTCTGTCCTTGATCGTACCATCACAGGACCCGGCGCACGCCTATTGACCGACTATCTTAATCGGCCCCTCGTGGATCTTTCTGCCATAAGGCGACGCCATGATGCGGTCGGTTGTTTTTTGGAAAGCTCGATACTGGCCGAAACAGTGCGAGACAGTCTACGCCAAAGCCATGATTTAGCCCGCGCCGTGAGCCGCCTGTCACTGGATCGGGGCGGGCCGCGCGATATTAGAAGTGTCAAACAGGCTCTGACGACGGCTGGATTTATCTCCGGCACATTATCGCAACATGAAGACGCGAAACATTTTGAGAATTTAAAATCTGCGGCCGATCAGATGGACCTCGACAAGAACTTGGCGCTGCAATCGTTACTGGCCGATATTGAAAAAGCCTTCAAAGATGAAGTACCGATGCTGACCCGTGACGGCGGCTTCATCCGTGCAGGCTGGAATGCAGGTCTGGATGAGCTGCGAAAGCTTCGCGATAATAGCCGGCGCATCGTCGCGGGGCTGCAAGCGGATTATGCCAGACAAGCGAATGTGCCGAGCCTGAAAATCAAGCATAATAATGTGCTCGGCTATTTTATCGAAGTGACGCCGAGATATGCCGATCAAATGCTCTCTAAAGCGGCGGATAGTCCATTTATTCACCGCCAGACACTGGTCAGCGGCATTCGCTTTACAACCACAGAACTGGCTGAGCTAGATAGAAAAATTTCCGGCGCAGCCGAAAAGGCAGCCGCCCTTGAGATTGAGATTTTCCGCGAGTTTACCTCCCGGATCACGGGGCTCGCCGATCCGTTGCGATTGGCGGCATCCGCGTTGGCCCGCATCGATGTCTATAGCGCGCTGGCCATCTGGGCGCAGGAAAACAAAGCGGTCCGGCCAGAAGTCAATGATAGTCTTGATTTTGAAATCATGGGCGGACGTCATCCGGTTGTCGAATACGCGCTTAAAAAACAGGCCGGAACATTTACTGCAAATGATTGCCGTCTGGATGCGAGCGGCATAAGCGGCCCGCGTTTGACTCTGATAACCGGGCCCAATATGGCCGGTAAATCGACCTATCTGCGTCAAAATGCTTTGATGTTTATATTGGCTCAGGCCGGCGGTTTTGTCCCGGCACTAAGTGCCAAAATCGGGATCGCTGACAGTCTCTATTCCCGGGTCGGCGCGTCGGATGATTTGTCCAAAGGCCGGTCTACTTTTATGACCGAGATGATCGAAACCGCCGCAATTTTAAACCTGTCCAGCGCGCGCAGCTTCATCATTCTTGATGAGATTGGACGGGGTACGGCGACTTTTGACGGTCTCTCTATTGCCTGGGCGACAGCCGAGCATCTCCATGAAATCAACGGCTCTCGGGCCTTATTCGCGACACATTATCATGAATTAACAGATCTGGCCGAGCAGCTGGACCATGTCTCCAATGCCTGTTTGCGCGCCAAAGAATGGGACGGAGAATTGATTTTCCTGCATGATGTACAGCCCGGCGCGGCGGACAAATCCTACGGCGTTCAGGTCGCGAAACTTGCGGGTCTGCCGCAGGCGGCCATTGCGCGCGCGCGCGATGTCTTATCACAGCTTGAAGACAATCATGACAGCACTCAGGACCAGCTTGGCAATCTTCCGCTATTTGCAAGCAACCAGTCCATCATCACAAAGGAGCCGTCTGAAATTGATAAGATAATCGAGCAACTTGACGTAGATGAGTTGACCCCGAGAGCCGCGCTGGATCTTCTATATGATCTTAAGATCAAGCAGAAAAACTCCTAACCATGTCGCGTCGTCCCATATTCAAACGTAAGCCTAAGGCGCCGGCAAAAGACGCGATCCCGGCACGGGCCGGCGCACCCAAAAGCGGTGTCAGTTCAAAGTCGCTGCTCAAAGACCTCGCTCAGTATGGGGATGATCCGAAAAAAAACCGCCCGCAAATATTAGAAGCGCTTAAGCAGGCGCGCCAAGAAGGCCTGGAGAGCGCTTATCAGAAATTTGAACTAGGGCGGCTTGGCGGAACAGAAACCGCGCAGGTTATCGCCACCATTCACGATAAGATCGTGGTCGCGCTGTATCATTTCACGACTGATTTTGTGGTCGAAAAGCCTGAAAGTAAAATCTCGGATATGACCGTTTGCAGTGTGGGCGGCTTCGGCCGCCGTGAAATGGCACCCCATTCCGACCTCGATCTTTTATTTTTAGTGCCCGATAAAAAGGGCGAGGAATATGCCAGCAGCGTAACCGAATATATACTCTATATGCTTTGGGATTTGGGGCTGAAAGTCGGGCAATCGATCCGAACCATTGATCAGAACATCCAGCTGGCCAAAACCGATCAAACCATCCTGACGGCGCTTTTGGATTTGCGCTATATATGCGGTGATCAGCTCCTCGCGGAGAAGTTATTCAAAAAATTTCGCCGCAATATAACGCGCGGCAAGGGCCGAAATTATATTGCCGCCAAGCTAAAAGAGCGAGATATTCGCCACGACCGCGCCGGAAATTCTCGATATGTTATCGAACCGAATATTAAAGAAGGCAAAGGCGGGCTTCGTGATTTGCACGTACTCTACTGGATTGCACGTTTTCTCGATACCGACGGAGAGATCATCGATGCGCAGAAATCCTCAAACTATGTCTCGATGGGTCTCTTTGACAAAAAGGCCGCGACCCGGTTTGAGCGCGCCGCTGACTTTCTATGGCGCGCCCGTATCCAGCTCCATCTTGAATCCGGACGAGCATCTGAAACTTTGAGCTTTGACAAGCAAACGGCTTTGGCCCGCAAGATGGGCTATGCATCGGGACCGGTCGAGGAAGCCGTCGAAGGATTTATGCGTGAATATTTCCGCAATGCCCGGGAGGTCGGGGCATTAACCCGGATTGCATGCGCCAAGCTTGAAGCAGAAAACTCTCTACGCCTTCCCAAAGGGCTCGATGCGCTATTACCGAATTCGCGACGCAAATTAGATGAACCCGATTTCGTCCTCGATCATGGGCGGTTAATGTTTGATGATCCGATGCAGCTTCGTGAGCGACCATCACTCATTTTGCAACTATTTGAACTGGCCGGGAAAAGAAATTTGGACATTCATCCGGATGCTTTGTCGGCGATTAATTTTCGCCAAAATTTGATTGACAATAATTTCCGCCGTGATCCGGAAAATACCGAAATATTCAAACGGATATTACTGGACACTAAAGCACCGTTTGCGACCCTTAAAGTTATGAATGAAGGTGGCGTCTTAGGCCGCTATCTTCAGGAATTTGGCGGCATTGTCGCGCGCACTCAGTTTAATATGCACCACGCATTTACAGTCGATGAGCATACTTTGCAGCTGGTCAATAATTATAATGATTTGGAAACTGGTGATCTGGCCGAAATTCACCCCGAGCTCACCAAAATTGTCACGAGTTTCTCGGACGAAGAACGCCTCAGCATGTATTTGGCTTGTCTTCTACACGACACAGGAAAAGGCAAAGGCGATCAATGTATCGAAGGCGCGCAGCTCGCGCGCAAGGCCTGCCGTCGGCTCAACATGTCCAAAGAAATCAAGGACAATGTGTCTTGGCTGGTTCGGCGTCATCTCGATATGAGCGAAACCGCGCAGAGGCGGGATATCTCCAACCCGGAAACCATCGCCGAATTTGGTAAATTGATAGGCTCGTTGAAACGTCTGCAGATGCTTTACGTTTTAACTGTGGTCGATATTAAGTCGGTCGGCCCGGGCATTTGGAATGACTGGAAAGGGAGTTTGCTGCGCGAGCTTTATCTCGCAACGGCTGCTTTTCTTGATGGCAAAGCCAGCCTGGAACCAGCGGCCAAGGCCGATGCTGCGCGCGAACAGTTCAACGAACATTTATCAGATGCCATGAGGGATCGGATTGTGCCTGTCACGGATGAGCTTGGTGATGCTTATTGGACTGGTTTTTCCATGACGGCCCTTGTCCGCCATAGCAGGTTCTATGACAGCATCATTGAAAGCGGTCTGGATAGTGGTGTCCATACTAGGGTACATCGCCCCCAGGACGTTACCGAGCTTTGGGTTTTGACCCGAGACCGCGTCGGTCTCTTTTCCGATATCACCCATGCTATATCGGCTTGCGGCGCCCATATTGTCGGGGCGCGTTTGCACACGGGACTAAATGACCGGGTCATGGATGTATTTTATTTGCAAAACTCACAAGGGCTCGCTTTTGGGCGTCTCAACGATCATCTGACCGAGAATATTAGGCGCAGAGTTCATCAAGCGCTCAGCGGAAAACGATCAAATGTGAAACCTCAAACCGTCAAAATTACCCGCCGCGCGGCCGCAATTCCGATTGCGCCAAAAGTCCGGTTTATAGAAAAAGGTGTCCGGCAGGGTCAGACCATTATTGAAATTGAAGGCCGCGATCGGCCGGGCCTGTTATTTGCGCTCGGAGACTGTTTGTTAAAGCATAAGATAAGTATTTTCTCGGCGCATATCGAAGTTGTCGGGAACCGCGCAATCGATGCATTTTATGTTTCCGGCCCGAGCGGTCGATTGACGAAAACGCAAAAGAAAAAACTAAGAGACGCGCTTATAGACGTGCTAGAGTTTAGCGAAAAGGCCAAGGCCGCATGAAGCTGATCCGCTCTACTGCTATCATCAGTTTTTTCACGATGATGAGCCGAATTCTCGGATTGATCCGGGATCAGTTAACCGCATATTTCCTCGGCGCGGGTCCGATCAATGACGCTTTGATCACGGCAATGAAACTACCGAACCTGTTTAGGCGAATGTTCGCAGAAGGCGCTTTTAACGCCGCTTTTATACCGCTTTACGTTCGGCATAAACAGGAAAGCGGCGACGGTTCCGCGGCGGACTTTGCCGGCGAAGCCTGGGCGTCTTTATTTTTTATAGTCGCCTTGATCGTGATTGGCTTCCAAATCACCATGCCCTGGTCGCTCAATATGATCGGCGGCGGACTCGAACATGCGGCGCAGGCGGGCGAGCAGTCTGTCTATGATCTGGCCGTATTATACGCCCGCATCACCATGCCCTATTTGCTGCTCATGTCGCTGGCAGCCTTGCTATCGGGCATGCTCAATACCGAAAACCGCTTTGCCATCGCCGCCTTTGTCCCGGTGCTTTACAATCTTGTCGCGATCTCGATTTTGGCAGCCATGTGGGGACGAGATGTGCCGGTAGAGAAACTTGCGCTCTATCTCAGTATCGGCATGACGGTTGCGGGGTTTCTTCAACTTGGGCTCTTATTCTGGGCCGTCCGGCGCGCGAAAATACGGCTCCCCTTTAAACGGCCAAGATTGACCCCAAGGGTCAAGCGGCTTTGGCTATTAGGCATTCCCGGCATGATTTCCGCTGGGATAACTCACATTAATATCACGGTCAGCAATCTGCTCGCCACCTTCCGCGAAGGCGCGGCCAGTTGGCTCTATTATTCTGATCGGCTTTATCAATTGCCGCTCGGGATCATTGGGATTGCTATGGGCGTTGCGCTCTTGCCAGCCCTCTCCAACCGGCTGAAATCCGGGGACGAAAAAGGTGCGATGTCGTCGATGAATCGCGCCATAGAAATTGCCGCCCTTCTGACCCTGCCCGCTACATTTGCACTCGCGATCATGCCGGAGTTTCTGGTCAGTGGTCTGTTTGAATTATCCGGCGGTCGATTTAAGGCATCCGATACGGTTCAGACCTCGGTAGCCCTGCGCATGTTCGCGTTTGGGCTTCCGGCTTTTGTTCTACTCAAGGTCCTTACCCCGGCCTTTTTCGCCCGTGAAAACACGAAGACTCCGATGATATTTGCCGGCGTATCAGCGATCATTAATGTCATCCTGGGCGCGAGCCTGTTTTTCACGGTCGGGTTTTTTGGATTGGCCCTGGCCACCACTATTGCCGGCTGGACCAATGTTATTTTGCTTGGCCGTATTTTGCTGCGCGAGAAGCTTCTTGTTTTTGATAAAAGATTGCTTGACCGGCTTCCGCGCATTGCTGCTGCCAGTGCCCTTATGGGTCTTGCGATCTGGCCGATCTCGCAATGGGGCAATGATCGCCTTACCGGCAATCTGATTACCGACTATTTTATGCTCATGATCGTTTGCGGTACTGGGTTGATTATCTATGTCTTGGCGTCCTTGATCTTTAAATCGTTCGGCGCAAATGATTTGCGATACGCCTTTCGCAGAGGATCGCGATAGAGGCGGTAAAAGGCTTGAGAAATATATCCAAGCTGATACAAGCCTCGCAGTTTCAAAACGAGGCTCTCATGAGCGAAAAACCAGAAATATACTCCGGGCCCGAGCGCGTCTTTTCAGGTGTGCAGCCGTCGGGGGCTTTGCATTTAGGTAACTATCTCGGCGCGCTCAAAAAATTTGTCTCGCTTCAAGATGAGCATGATTGCGTCTTTTGTATAGTCGATTTACACGCGATAACAGTGTGGCAGGATCCGGCTGATCTGGCGCGGCAAACCCGCCACATTGCGGCCGCCTATCTCGCCGCCGGCGTTGACCCAAAAAAAGCTATCATCTATCCCCAGTCGCGCATCAAAGCGCATACGGAACTGGCATGGTATTTTAACTGTGTCGCCCGCATGGGATGGCTCAACCGGATGACCCAGTTCAAAGACAAAGCTGGGAAAAATTCTGAAAAAATGTCGATTGGCCTGTATGATTACCCGGTCCTGCAGGCCGCGGATATCCTCGCCTTTAAAGGGACGCATGTTCCGGTCGGGGAGGATCAGAAACAACATCTTGAATTGTCCCGGGATATTGCCGCAAAATTTAATAATGATTTTAACGCGCCGGGATTCTTCCCCTTGCCGGAGCCTTTGATCAAAGGTCCAGGTGCGCGAATTATGTCACTGCGCGACGGCACCAGCAAAATGTCCAAATCCGATCCGTCAGATAATTCGCGGATCAATTTAACCGATGATGCCGATCAAATCGCCAAGAAGATTCGTAAAGCTAAGACTGATGCGGGCGTTATTCCGGACAATGCAGAAGAACTCGCAGAGCGACCTGAAGTTTCCAATTTGGTTGGGATTTACGCGGCTCTTTCCGGTCAAAGCGAAGCAGACGTATTGAAAGAATATGCCGGACAGGGATTTGGCGCGTTTAAACCGGCACTTGCGGATCTGACCGTTGCGAAGATCGCGCCGATCACAAATTTGATGAAACGCTATATATCTGCCGATGACGAGATTGATGCGATTTTAGCGCGCGGCGCAGATGCCGCCGAAGAAATCGCAACACCGATCGTTTCGGACGTTCGCGACATAATCGGTTTCTGGAAGGTCTGAACCATGAAGAAGTTCATTTTCACGGCGATGATGGCGGGGTCCGTTTTGAGCGCCTGCACCGCGCCCGCCGATACCGGCAGCGGAATTGTTGTTTCAGACGCGCGAATTAAATCGCCGATGAAAGGCCGCGCCGTTACGGCTGGTTATTTCGAACTTACAAACCATTCGGACCTAGATGATGCGCTAACTGGAATTTCGAGCTCGGTGGCGGGCCGGGTTGAGCTGCACAATACGATTATCGAGAATGATATTTCTAAAATGCGGCGCCAGGAAACGGTGCCTGTAAAATCTGGCGAAACTGTTATATTTAAACCCGGTAGCTATCATATTATGCTCTTTGACGTGAACTTGTCGCCCGGCGCAACCGATGCTGCCTTAACTTTTTCGTTTGAACATGCAGATGACATCACCATTATTGCCGACATTACCGGCGGCATGGATCATAAATCCCATCACTGACGGGCCTGAGCGATCAGCGCCAAGGACCCGAGTAGAACCTTCAATCGTTCATCTGAAGATGGATGAGATTCTGACGGCTCAGCCTTGTGATTAAGCGGATTAAGCTTCCACAATCTAATCGCCTCTTGGGCGTCATATCCGGCTCTGTCGAGATAAATCAGGCTGAGTCGGTCGGCTTCCAATTCCAACTCCCGGCTCGGCGTTTCGAAGATATGACGCTGCACCGCATGGGCGAGCTCATGGGAGAAAACCAAGGCCAGGCTAATGTCACTTGCAGTTGCGCGAACCAGTTCGGATGTCACCCAAATCTCACCGCCATTTGTGTGGGCATTGGCAACATCGGAATAAAAGAGCTGAGCCGGATAACCGCATATGGAGATAGGCCGTAACTCTACTGTTTTCTCAGCACCTTGGCGCTCAATGATCATATGAGTCAGGCCATGTTGATATTCGCGCGCGCTAACAGCTTCGAATAATTCGCCGCCCATTTCGCCGTCAGGGATTTTATATTCACCTAACTGCAATATCCGGTCTCCAGGTTCAAGGCCGGCCAGTTCGGCGGGCGAGTCTTTGGCTACAATCCTGACCGATGTTTGGGTTTCAATGTCGAGATAGACCCGGGCCATCATTTGCAAATCGGAGGGGTAGTCAAAAACCGTGTGAGGCTTCATGCCGATGCTGCGCTGCGTTTCCTGACAACTATCCTTGTTGCGGCTTAAAATTCGAAAGGCGATATTTTCGAGCCGCTGATTATAAGCCAGATATTGATCCAGCAATTCTTCGAAATCCTCTGGACTGCTTCGCGCAACTGGCTCCGGCGCGGAAGCGCTTTCAGAGGCAATGGGCGCGGGCAGATTCTGACTCTCATCGCCCTTTTCCTGCGCACAAGCCGGAACCGCAAACATTATAGCCGCGCTAGCAAGATAGGTCACAAAGCGGTTCATTTGGGCGCGCGCTTTGGTTCGGGGATCAATATGTCGCCGGATTGTTGTTTCTGCTCTATCTCAGCACGGGTTTTTTCAATCAGAAGGGCGCGTCCCGGATAGGTAGGGTGGGTCTTTGCCCGGGCAATCGGGCGCATTGAGAGGCGCGCCAATCGCCGCCACAAATCATCCACACGCTCCGGATTATATCCGGCGCGTACCATAAAATAGAGCCCGACATAATCGGCTTCGGACTCAAAACCGCGCGTGTAGCGCGTTCCGCCCAATGACAGAACATAATTGGTAATGGATTTGCGAATATGGCTTTGCGTGTTATGGGCCAGCTCATGTCCGATAATATAGGCTAGCTCATCATCAGATTCGACAAAGTCCATCATCCCGGCCGTCACAACTATCGATTTACCATTGGCGTAAGCATTAATCGCCGAGCTCATTTTGAGTTTAATATTGTAATCGCACCGTTCCGTGCCCGACAATGTAACCGGCTCGCGCACATCAAGTCGCGCCCGCTGGATTTTCGCGCCTGTCTCAAGGTGTTTGGATAATTCACGTCCGGGCGATGCCATAGCTTCACCTGCATCTGAGATCAGCCTATCACCGGGTTTCAGTCCAGCATTCGCCGCTGCTGAATCAGGTCGAACATAAATCAGCGCGGGTTCATCTGAGAGTGAAAGTTCACGACGTGCGCCATCTCTCAAATTTTTGGGATAGGATTTAATCGTTTGAGTAACCGCGCCAATATCCTTATGGGTTTTTTCGCACAGCGCCCGATTGGCCGCGAGAACATTATGCGCCACCGGTTCGAGCCGCGCCCGCAACCTACTCATTTCTTCAAAAGCTGCCGCCTCGAACTTTATCTGTTCTGCCTGCCGCTCAGCGTCCGTCACGTCCGGCAGGCTTGTATTCAGCCCGGCGCAGCCAGCGAAGATAAGAGCAGTGAGCAAATAAGGTCTCATAACAGGTTCAAACCTTAGCTGACGGAGCGGGTCAAGCCCATGCGTAAATTTTTGGCAGTCCTATTGCAGTCGGGCGGCAAAGTCGCCATGTAGAGCTTCAGAATATTGGAGCTAGAAAATGTTTATCCAAACGGAAGACACACCCAACCCCGCAACCCTGAAATTTCTACCGGGACGGGACGTAACTGGACCGAAACAGCCGCCGCGTGACTTTCAGCGCGGAGAAGATGTCGCTGGTGCGCCTTTGGCGGAAATGTTATTTATGATCCCGGATGTTGCCCGGGTCTTCTTCGGCGAAGATTATGTGTCAGTGACAAAAGCTGACAGTGCCGACTGGAAACATTTAAAACCGTCTGTCCTTGGCGCCATAATGGATTTCTTTGTCGCTGGCGGCGTGCCCTTGACCGATCAAATAGCGGCCGAAGCCGAGGAAGAACATGTCTATGAAGGCGACACGGCCGAAATCGTTGAGCAAATCAAGGAATTGATCGAGCTACGCGTGCGGCCCGCTGTTGCGCAGGATGGCGGCGATATTGTCTTTAAACATTTTGATGATTTGGAAGGCACAGTATTTTTGGAAATGCGCGGCGCCTGCGCCGGTTGCCCGTCTTCGACTATGACGCTTAAATCCGGTATTGAAAATCTGCTGAAACATTATGTTCCTGAAGTGAACCGCGTCGAGCAAGCTGTTTGATCGCTTTGGGTCTGGATACAACGGGGGCGTGGTGCACTGCGGCCCTGGTGGATGAGCATAAGATCATGGCTCAAATTTCCAAGAAAATCGGACGCGGACACGCCGAGCGCCTTGCCCCCATGGTAAATGAATTACTTTCTAAAGCAGGCGTCACCCCTAATCAAATTGATAGAATAGCCGTTTGCAGCGGTCCCGGTAGTTTTACGGGCCTACGGGTCGCCTTAGCCTTTGCGAAGTCCTTCGCCCTTCCGCGAAAAATTCCGGTAACAGGGTTTTCGGCGCTGGAACTAATGGCGATGGAGGCCGATCCTAAAAAAGATCGGCGGGTTCTCAGTCTTATGGATGTCAGGCGCGGCGAGCTTTGCTGGGCGCTATATGAGAACGGATCAGAAGTGATTGCGCCTAAAACTCAAGCCATTGACGGCGCTATCACTGATATTAAGACGCTTGAGTATGATATGATCGTCGGCAACGGCGCTGGGCTTATTGGCGCCACATCCGATATTGATCATGTGTCAGGTTCGGTTTTAGCCGACGCGGCTTTGTCATATACACCGCATGAACGTCCGGTCATCCCGGTCTATTCCCGGCCGCCCGATGCCAAATTGCCTGGCGGAAAATCATTGTGATCCGTATTTTAGGCCCGGCGGATAGCGCAGCAATGGCGACGCTCCACAAAAAATCAATCTTGCCCTATTGGAGCGCAAAAGACATGGCCGGCCATTGTCAGCGCGACCTCTGTTTAGGCTATAGTGACCCTCTACGCGGCTTTGTCATAGTCCAGTGCGCCGCCGATCAAGCGGAAATCCTGACCATCGTCACCGATCCCGATCACCGAAAGTCCGGTATTGCCGGTTCGGTGCTAAGCGCCGCGGAAGATAATCTGAGCGCGCGCGGCGTGACAATTATATTTTTGGAAGTCGCCGAGGATAATAATCCCGCTATTGCGTTTTACCGCTCGGCGGGTTTCGAACCGTTTGGAAAACGACCGGCCTATTATCGCCGCGAGACCGGGCGCGTCGCGGCCCTGACCTTTCGTAAAAGGCTAGACGCCTAGTCTCAAGCTATATAATGTAATCGCAATAATAGTGAGGAATCATGGCGAGTTGGGTGGAAGAAAAATGTGTCGAGCGCGGATTGCGAATGACCGACCAACGCCGCGTAATTGCTCAGGTTTTATCGGCCGCAAATGATCACCCTGACGCGGAAGAGCTATATAACCGCGCCGCCACAGTTGATCCAAAAATATCTCTGGCAACCGTCTACAGAACGGTTCGGCTCTTCTCCGAAGCCGGCATTATCGAAACTCACGATTTTCGTGATGGTCGGGCCCGTTATGAAACCGCTGACGAAGATCATCATGACCACCTCATTGATGTGGAATCCGGCGATGTGATCGAATTTGTTGACCCGGAAATTGAAGAACTTCAGGAAAAAATTGCCCGCAAATTAGGGTATGAGCTCGTTGACCATCGCCTTGAACTTTATGGGCGTAGAATAAAATAACCAAAGGAAAGCAAGATGGCAGAACAGAATTTCCCGACCGGAGAACTGATGAAAGGCAAGCGCGGCCTTATCATGGGCGTTGCCAATAAAAATTCGATTGCTTGGGCCATCGCACAGCAACTCGCTGCCCAAGGCGCAGAGCTGGCCTTCACCTATCAGGGAGACGCTCTGCTGCGCCGTGTTAAGCCGCTGGCCGAATCGGTTGGTTCGGATATTTTAATCGAATGTGATGTCACCGACGATACGACCATGGACAATACTTTTTCGACCTTAAAAAACAAATGGGGCAAGATTGATTTCTTAGTGCACGCTATCGCCTTTGCCGGCAAAGACCAACTTGCCGGGTCATTTGTTGATAATACGACACGTGAAGGATTTAAGTCCGCGCTTGATATTTCCGCCTATTCTTTTGTTGATGCGGCGCGCCGTGCCAGTGAGATTATGAATGATGGCGGCGCTATGGTCACTCTGACTTATCTGGGATCCGAGCGGGTTATTCCAAACTATAATGTTATGGGCGTTGCCAAGGCCGCGCTCGAAGCTTGCACCCGTTATATTGCAGCTGATCTGGGTCCGCGGAATATACGGGTCAATGCAATTTCTGCCGGACCAATTAAAACTCTGGCCGCTGCCGGTATCGGTTCAGGCCGTCATATGTTCAGATTTAACAAAGCTGCCAGCGCCCTGCAGGATAACACGGACCCTATGGGCGTCGCTGGCGCTGCGCTTTATCTTTTGTCGGATCTTGGCCTGTCATGTACGGGCGAAACCCATCATGTTGACGGCGGGTTTCACGCCATTGGTATGCCGCAAGAAGGTCCCCTTAGAGTGTCATTAGGCAGTTAGTTCTCTGGCTCTTGATCGGGCTCATAGTCGGATTCAGGATCGGGGTCATTGTGCGGCCCTAACAGCGCAAGCAATTCACTGCCGGACATTTTTGGAGACTGATGGATCCTAAAAGCTTGCTGAACTTCGGCCAGTATTACGGAATTAATCGGCGCATATTGACCCGTCGCGCGGGCCAGCCCGACAATCTCGCCTTGCAGGAAATCGACTTCGGATTTCTTACCCGCTTCAAGATCGTCCAGCATAGATGACCTGGCGTTTTCGTCGATTTTCATGATCCGGTTCATCACAACCTGAAAAAGCAAGTCTGGGAGACGTAATATTTTGATGGTTTTGGAGATGGAAACTTTGCCAAAGGTTTGCGGATTTATGCCGGCGCCCCGGCAGACATTCAGTCCCTCTTCGATCATGCTGGCCAGAACCTGTCGATAAGGTTTTTGCGATAGGCCAGCCCGCAGCGTATCACCTGACAGAGCGCTCAGCGCATTGTTGAGATTGATCAGAAGTTTGCCCCATTGGTAATCTCTGATATGAGGCGTCGTTTTAACTCCCATACCGGATTTGCGAAACGCTTTTACCATTGTCGACAAGCGCTCATCCGGGTCCTGCTCAATCATTAGATCGCCTTCGGTGCCGCTGTGAAATTCACCGCGTCTGATCGACGTTACATTAAACGGAACGATAGCGCCCAGTGCCCGGCGACCTGTAACTGCCTCTAAGGTTTGCGCGTTTCGGACGCCATTTTGACAGGACACAAGCAATGCGCCCGGACCGGCTTTATGCCTCAGCAGGTCTGCCGCTTCCTCGCAGTCCTGAGATTTGACGCATACAAGAATAATATCCGCCATTTCAAGGTCATCATATTTTAGCCTGAAGTCGATTTGTCCTTGCGGAATTTGAATGGGTTTTCGCTTATAATGGGTTAGGACAAGTCCCTTAAGATCAATCTCCCATTTGATTTTCTCGCGGCCGTAGAGAACCACTTGGCATCCGGCAGACAGTAAATATCCGCCCAAATAGCACCCGATTGATCCTGCCCCAAAAACAGCAACTTTTAGATTCTGAATAGAACCCATTTTTTGACTCCTGCTTCCGTCCCTACAATATTTGCAGGAGATTCGCAATTTAATGAGGAAATAGGGTAAATATTCAACTATTTGGCGCTTTTTAGGATTATAACGCCGACAGTTTTTTCTCGATCATCCAAACCCGGTCTTTGCCGAAATACATTTCGTCTTCGAGAAAAAATGCCGGTAATCCAAAAATACCGCGATCAACGGCTGCTTGGGTGGCTGCGACCAGTTTTTCTTTAATTTCCGTCCTGGTCGTCGCCGCTACAAGGCCAGCTCCGTCAAGACCCGCCTCATTCAATATATTTGTCAAAACCGCGGAATCGCTAATATCCAGGCTATCCTCCCACATCGCCTTAAATACGGGGCTGATAAAGGCTTCGTGAACGCCGCTCTCAAGCGCCGCGATCGCCGCGCGCATCGCCAGCAGCGTATTGACGGGAAAATGGCTATTCATTTTAAACTTGGTGAGTCCATGGTCCTGAACGAAGCGCATTATTTCGAGACGCATATAGTCCATTTTTGGCGCGCAGTTCCCGTGGGCGAGCCAAGGCGGCTGATTGTTGGTGGCTTTGAATATTCCGCCGATTAAGACCGGATGTTCTTTGACAGTCAGGTCAAAACGCTGTTTTAATTGTTTAAATGCCTCTCGCGCCAGATAGGCATTGGGGCTTCCGAAATCGTAATATAAATCCAAATGCGCCACTAACATGTCTCCTGAAAATCATCGCCAGCCCCGATAATTAGGCATGTTTTAGGCAATTTCGAGCTCATCCCAGCCTCTTGATTTATTTCTCAATTGTGTGACTTCTATCACGTTTGCCCCTGAAATTATCGCTTATAGTGGTTTTATTCCCCTCAAACTTGCAAGGGCGCTTCGGCGTCTTTTTTCTTTGGGCCCTATGCAATTTATTTCATAGAGAAGAATAGAGGGAAATGCTATTTGGATTTATGTCTGAAACTAAAACGCCCGGATTTAGAGAAATTGCCAATCAATTGGGTAGCGGCGTGGTCACGATTGCCGAAGGTTGGCGACAGGGCCGAACCGCCTATGGCGGCATGACTGCCGGATTACTAATGGCGGCAATCGCCCGGGATTTCCCAGATCTTCCGCCCCTGCGTTCCAGCCAAATTAGCTTTGTCGGACCGGTCGATGCTTCGCCTGTTTTTAAAACACGTTTACTGCGCAAAGGGCGCAATGTGGTGACGATTGAAGCGAAAGTCCTATCCGGCGATAACGTATGTGGGGCGGCAATTTGTATGTTTGGGGCCGCCCGTGAATTTGACAGATCTCAACAATTACCAGCGCCGTCGCTTCCAAACCCCGAAGATTGCGTGCCTCTTATCCGCGGCAAAGCCCTTCAGTTTACGCCATTATTTGTTAGGCAATTTGAGACTTTGCTCGTTGAAGGCGCGCCGCCAATGAGCGGCGCGAAAGCCCCTTATATCAGATGTTGGTCCCGGCACGCCGATCCGGAGTCCCGAACCGGAATAGATAGTTTCATTTGCCTTGGCGATGTTCTGCCGCCGGCCGCAATGGCCACATATAAATCCGTCAAAGCCGTTAGCTCAATGAACTGGCAATTAAATATTCTGGTAGACGATGTGACGTCCGAAGATGGCTGGTATCAAATCGAAACCCGGCAATCCGCTGCCGAGGGCGGCTATTCTTCGCAAATTATGCGGTTTTGGAACAGAAAAGGCGACCTGATTGCAGAAGGGTTGCAATCGGTCGCCATCTTTATCTAAACAGGCAAAGCCTATTCTTCGGCCAGCTCCTCTTGAGCATCAGCCAACGCTTCGATCGCGGCTTCGACTTTTTTGCGGGCCTGACGATCAAGGCCATCCGTGTCAACATTGCCCATCATTTCACTGGCAATCTTGACCCACATTTCCGGGTCAAGCTCACCAGCGCCTCCGCCGTTTGCAAATGCAAAACCATGGCCGGGCCCGTGCGTTTTCTTGACAATGACCTGTTTTTCACCGTCACTGTTGATTTGGATATCCTCTTCGCTCTCAAAGACAAAGACGTTTTGGCCTTCCATGCCCTCACCGACTAGGTCTTCGATATCGATGTCCATTTCAGAGACGTCGCCATCACCGATACGCTTGACGATCACTTTCATATTACCGTCGCCGGATCCAGCGAGTGCCTCCATATCAAGGTCTCCGCGATTATCCATAGTGACGATCCGCATCTTGCGGGCACCGGCATGTCCTGCATGGCCTGTGGGCATCTCGATAGAGCCAGGTTCGACTTCGGTTTTATTGCCATAGTCATCAATTTCATAGGCCCGGGTTTCGCCGTTTTCCGTAACGATTTCCACATGGCGTTTGGTTTCATTGCCATTATCGTCCTTAGTAACCCACTTCATCACCTGCTTTTCGACCGATTTGGCGGTGATTTCAGTGTCAGGGGTTTCCGGCGTTTCCGGGCTTTGCTGAGCAATTGTATAGGGAGCGGTTGCCAGTAGCGCGCCGATAGCAACGCCGCCGAGCACCATGCGCAGGCCCGTTCTCTTTTGGGGGGTCTCTTTCAAAATCATTATTCTCTCCTTGAGGGGGTTAAATATGGTCAGGCCCAAGGGCATGGGTCTGGCCGGTTGTCCGGCCATTTTGGCCGCGTGAATGAGCGTTTCGGCATAGCCAGAACGGGTAATTGGATTATTACCCAGCCGCGCCAGCACACTGGCATCACAGGCTGCTTCTTGATCGGCTCTAAAAGCCGGAGCGGCCATATGGGCCAGCGGATTGGGCCAATTAAGCGCCCGGAAAAAAAGCGCGCCGGCGGCGACCCAAAGATCACTGCGTTTGACATGGGATAGTTCATGGGCGAGCGCAAATTCTTGCTGCTTCCTATTATAGGCGGTTTCAAAATCGGTCGGCAGAACGATAACTGGTTTTAACAGCCCGGTCACCAAAGGCCCTATTTTCGAACTCGAGATCAAAATCATCGGGACTTTTTTAAGTTCAAGCCGAGCTGCGATGCGGCGCGCCGAACTCTGCGTGGCCAAATTGGCCGTAGTGGATTGGCGACGAATTTCGGCGCGTAACCCATGTTGCCGCATTAACTGCCATAGCAAATAGAGTATAGCGCCGCCTATCCAGGTTCCGATGATAAGCGGAGCCCAATTGATCGGGTCGCCTGCTATTGGCACCGGATCGCCGGAAACGTAGAAATAACCAGTCATCATAGGCGGCGACGGAGCCGCGGAGGATGACAAGGCCGGCAAGGTTATGACCGGCGTAAAAATCCGGATCACGGGTAATACCCAAAGCGCATAAGCAGCTCCGGCGCCAATATGTTTGGCGACAGGCTTTCGGATCAACATAATAAAGGCGATAAGTATGGTAACGGCAATGCCGGTTTCCATCGCCCAATCCATGATCATATCAGCGCTCATTTTTCAGCTCCTGCAAAAGGGCTTCAAGTTCGGCGATATCCTGAGACGACAGGCCCTCACCGGCCGCGAGATGGGCCACGAGAGGCGCGGCTCGGCCGCCAAACAGGCGATCGCTTAGCCGTCGCGCGGCCCGCCGGGCATAATCCGATTTCGTAACTAAAGGAGAATAGAGATAGCGGCGGCCGTCCTGCTGCGTGCTGATCACATCTTTTTCGACCAAACGGGACAGAAGCGTTTTAACGGTGCGGATATTCCAGTTTTTATCTTCGAGACGACGGGCGACATCACTGGCGGCCATCGGGCTTTTCTGCCACAGCGCTTCCATCACATCGAGCTCAGCTTGGGATATCCGTTTCATCACGCCTCTCTAATTGACTACACTCGTAGTCTTAAGCACTGACTACAATTGTGGTCAACTAAACAATTCGTAATGAAATTGACCCGCCTATTTCATGGCAGCGGCATGCGGCATGCCGTTAAATATTGGATCAAGATATTTTGTCCGATTGCCTTGCGATTCCCAGCCGCTCACATTCTTAACGCAAAATGTTTTTACTTCAGGTGCTTGGCCGTTGCGAAGCCGGCGGGCCTCAGCCCGTTCAAAAGATTGGATATCGCGAAACGATGTCGCCTCTCCGTTCGCACATTGGCGCAAAATATCGGACGGCGTTGAATTAGGCACTTGAATGAATTCGGCCCGATTATAGGCTTTATAGGCGACGCGAACCTGGTCTCCGGCAAGATATTTTACATGGACCATCCGCCGATATTCAGGGTTATCAGACGGGCCGCTTTCGAAATATAAAACAGGGCTGACATCATTATTTTGCGCTATTGCCGGCGCAGAAACGACGCATAATCCCGCGCTGAGCGATAGAGACAAAAATATTTTTTTGAACATTTCGAAATCCTTCCCAAACCCGCCCCATTTAGAGGCGCCCCTTATACTGCAAGTATCGTGCGAATTCATCGGGCAATTGCAGTTAAATTGACGTTATAAGCTCAGTTTTTTGACTGTTTCGACATAGTAAACTGTGTCCAAGAAATATTCATCGTATATTTCCCATCCAAAAATGGACCATTCAAAACCTGCTGGATTCTGGTCTAAAAGCACCATTGAATAGGCCTCGCCTTTTTCAAAAAAATGCTCTCCGTGGAATTCGGGACAAGTAATAATCACGGGTATTCTATTGTAATTATAAAGTGGATCTGAAAGTTGCAAAATTTCGACTTCCACGACCATTGCCACAGCAATTACTCCGCAATGTGGGAGCTGCGCTACTTCACTGACAATTTCGCCCATTAATTGATATCGGTTAGGCTGATCAGGTTCATCTTGACTAAACGCAATAAACGACACGCTCATAAATATGAATATTAGGCAAATTCTAATCATAATTTGAGCGTAGTTCACGGTCGCGATCTCGCAAGTTACAAACTCTCAATTAGTCGCAATAAATGAGGTTTTGCCGACATCGGATATCGTCTATGACTCGTCAATGATCTGGATATTACTCATAATGACGGCCATTGTCGCGACGCTGTTTTTATTCGCGCCGCTGCTCTCAAATGAAAATACGAATTCCGTTAGGAAACTCTCCGGTCTCTTCACCGCTTTGATGATCACTGGCATTGTCGGAACCTACGCCGTTAATGGCCGGCCGGACCTCACCGGAGAGATCGAGAAAATTCCGACCTTGTCCGAAGAAGTCGCAGCGCTGAAATCGCAGCTCTATCTCGACAAGTCGACCGATCCTGGCCAGTGGTGGGTACTGGCGCGCGGGCAAATGAAATTAGAACAATATGAAGATGCGATCGTGTCCTATGAAATTGTTCGGATATTATTGCCCGACAATCCCGAGCTCGCGGAAGAATATGGATCAGCCATCACCTTTATTCGACAGCAAATGCAAGCGTCAAACGAGCCGACACTTAGCGCGAATGAACAAATGGCAATGGGCGCCAATATGACCGAAGGCCTAGCGGCGCGGCTTTATGAAGAGGGCGGATCGCCGGAAGAATGGAAAATGCTTCTAAAGGCACGCGGAGTCCTCGGCGAAACCGAAAAGCGCGACGCGGATATAGCCCATATTAAAACAATCTACGCGGATCAGCCTAAAATATTGGCTGAAATCCTGGGCGAGTAGTCGGCCTAAAACTCAACTACTATCAAACTAAGATCTGATAATCTTGGCCCGGCCTCGCCCCGGGTATGGTTATGAGGAACAATCTTGTTAAGTCCATCAAATGATGTTCTGGAGAGGACTTGATCATCGCGAAATCGGTTTCCTATTCTCGCTGAGACTCATCTAAATTCGCGAGCATCCTCATGGCGTTATCGCCAACTATCAGGCCAGCTTCGATAAGCTATCCATCAACAAAAAACCCGACGCGAAGGCCGGGTGATTTATTCTTTTATGTCAGACGATTTACGCGTCTTCATTATCCATTTCCGCCATGCGGGCGTGGTCGACGGCGCCTTTGGCGGCTTCGTCGCGGTCAACGAATTCGATGACGGCCATTGGCGCGTTATCGCCGTAGCGGAATCCGGCTTTCAGGACGCGAATATAACCGCCTTGACGGTCTTTGTAGCGCGGACCGAGGACATCGAACAATTTCTTGCTCATTTCCTTGTTCCGTGTGCGCGCGATCGCGATACGGCGGGAACCCAAATCACCTTTTTTGGCAAGCGTGACCAGCTTTTCTACAAATGGGCGAAGCTCTTTGGCTTTTGGTAAGGTCGTGACGATTTGCTCGTGCTCAATCAGGCTGGAAGCCATATTGGCGAACATCGCTTTGCGGTGCGAAGCGGTGCGGTTCAGTTTGCGATGGGCAATGCGGTGGCGCATGGCTTTATCCTCTTAAAAGTTGTTAGACCTAAATCCGGTCGTCATATTTTTTAGCAAGTTCTTCGATATTCTCCGGTGGCCAGTTTGGCGCGTCCATACCGAGGTGCAGACCCATAGCGGCCAGTACTTCTTTAATTTCGTTGAGGGACTTACGGCCAAAGTTCGGTGTGCGCAGCATTTCGCTCTCGGACTTTTGGATCAAATCGCCAATATAAACAATATTGTCGTTTTTCAGGCAATTGGCAGAACGCACAGACAGTTCAAGCTCTTCAACTTTGCGCAGAAGCGCCGGGTTAAAGTCAAGCTCAGGCTTATCAGCTTCGCGAACACTGTCTTCCGGATCGTCAAAGTTGACGAATACCTGAAACTGGTCTTGAAGGATGCGAGCCGCAACGGCAATCGCATCTTCGGGTGTTACGGCGCCGTTGGTTTCAACGTCGATAATCAGCTTATCATAATCCAGAACCTGACCTTCGCGCGTATCTTCAACGCGGTAAGCAACCCGCTTAACGGGCGAGTAAAGCGCATCAATTGAAATCA
>JABDKG010000062.1 GCA_013002305.1 Hellea sp. | reverse complement strand
CAGAAAAGTGCTGTCATGACCGCATAGGCCTTAGCGCATTTAAGGTGACAATCATAGAGGATCCCGACATTGCCAGCGCGGCGATCAGCGGATTGACAAAGCCGAAGACGGCCAGCGGCACGGCGATTAAATTATAAATGACCGCGGCGCTCAGGTTCTGAACGACGCGCCGTTTGGCCTGACGGGCAATGGAGACCGCGTCGGATAATCCGCTTAATCGATCCCCCTCTAATATGATGTCCGAGGTTGTGCGGCTTATATCAGACGCGGTTGCGAGCGCGGCAGAAGCGTGAGCATTGGCAAGGGCGGGCGCATCATTGAGCCCGTCGCCGACCATAAGCGGCTGTTCACCGGCGCGTCTGGCGTCTTCTAATATGGCGAGCTTTTCTTGCGGGGAGACGCCGCCATCGGCCTGTGTGATGCCGAGCTGCTTCGCGGTGCGCGATACGCTGGCCTGAATATCACCGGAAAGAATGCGCGAGGATAGATTGAGCCCAGACAGTCGCTCGACAGTGTCGCGCGCGTCCAGACGTATCCGGTCGGAGAACACAAAGCGCACCGGGGATTGCCCCTTTATCTCGAGCCAGCTTGTCGTCGACAGGCTGGAATCATCGGAGGCGCCGTGCGCGCCAAACCGCGCGGATTTTCCGTCAATCTTGCCTCTAAGACCCTGTCCCGCTATCTCTGTGACGCTTTCCGCTTTGATGTCGCCTGCAAAAGGGTGAAGCGCTTTGGCGACAGGGTGACGAGACTGGATGCACAGCGCCGCCGCCATAGCGAGGTGTTCCGGCGCAATCTCCGCCTCGTTTTCAAGCTCAAAAATGCCTTCGGTCAATGTGCCGGTCTTATCAAATATAACCGACTTTATTTCCGCCAGCCGCTCGAGCGCGTCGCCGGATTTTAGCAAAACGCCTTTGGCAAATAACCGGCCGCTGGCGACGATATGAACCGCTGGCACGGCAAGACCCAAAGCGCAGGGGCAGGTGATGATAAGGACGGCTATGGCGTTCAAAGAGGCCTGGCGCAGCGGCGCGCCGACCAGCAGCCATCCGATAAAGGTCAGCAGCGCAAGGCTATGGACGATCGGGACATAGGCGCGGGCGGCTTTATCTGCAATTTTGACAAACCGGCTTTTATTTTGTTCCCCGATCTGAACGAGGTTGGATATTTCCGCGAGAAATGAATCTGTTTCCGCCGCGAGGGCTTTGACGGTCAGCGGCGCGGTTAGATTTATCATGCCCGAATAGATCGGATCGCCCGCGGTCTTTAGAACGGGCAGGGATTCGCCGGAGGCCAGCTTGGTATCAATCTCGGATCGCCCGGAAATGATCTCGGCGTCGACCGGAATTCTCTGGCCTGCCGGAATGATCAGAGTGTCGCCCGGCGCGACCTGCCGGGTGGGGATGGTCTCCAGCTTGCCATCGTCCAGAAGCCGGGTCGCCGAGGTGCTTTGCATGGCGGCCAGTCTTTGCGCAGCTTCGCCGGTTCTGTGTCTGAGTTTGGCATCAAGATAGCGCCCGATCAGCAACAGGAACAACAACATCAGCGCCGCATCGAAATAAGTGTCCGGATTGCCCATCACGGTTTCGTAGATGCTTAGGCCGCAGGCCAAAATCAGCGCCAGCGATATCGGCACGTCCATATTGGTCTGGCGTTTTTTCAGCGCCGCCCAGGCCGACTTGAAAAAGGGCTGGCCGGCATAGGCGACTGCGGGCAGGGCTATCAACGCCGATATCCAGTGAAATATTGTATGGGTCGAGGGCGTCATATCGCTGCCGCCGGACCAGACAGCAATCGAGAGCAGCATGACATTCATCGCCGCGAAACCGGCGACAGCCATGGCTTTGAGCAATGATCTTACCTCCGACCGGGACTGGCTCTGGGCGGCATTGATTTCATAGGGCGCTGCGCCGTACCCAAGATTGCTGAGTGTCTCGACAATCCGGTTGGCTGAAAAATTCTCGCTTTCACCGTCAACATGGAGGCGCATGGTCGAGAGGTTCATCCGGGCATTTTGAACGCCTTGCAGCGCGCTGACGCCGCGTTCTATTTTTGACAGGCAGCCGCCGCAATGGGCGCCTTGGACAATCAGATCGATCGAGGATTGCCCGTCTTTTTGGGTGACGAAATCATCCAGTATAATATTTCCGCCAAGCGGATCGGTTTCCTTGATCGGTTCCGGCTGCAATCCCAACGGACAGCCATCGCCCGTTTGGGCTTCTATGGGGTTTATTGCACCCATAGTGCCCGCGTGAAATCGAATGTCGTTTGTGCCTGGTTGGCGCGGGCCCGTAATTGCCATTGGCCTAACGGGATGGGGCCTTTGGCCTGATACAGTCCGGGACTGATTTGAGAAAAACTCAGCGTCCGGTCAAGATCCGTGTCGGTCGGGTGACGCAGTGTGGCTTCAATCGATAAGTCTGACAGACGTGCGCCATCCTTATCTTTTAGCGCGAGAATTAATTGGTTTTGCCCTGCTTCAGTCTTGAGAATATTGTAGCTTGCCTGCCAGCCCAGCTTGTTCTGGTCGCGGCGTTTCTGAATGGTTTGATTATATTCCAGCCCCTGCCGATAGGAGCGCGGGACATCTTCGCCGCGAAACGAGGTGACGGCAAAATAGACAAAGGCCGCATTGGCGATGATCATTATTCCAAAAAACCCGATGAGCCAGTACCAAACGTGCCGTCCGGTCAGTCGCTTTTGGGCGCGCTCTGTCATTATTTCGGGCCTCCGCTGATGAATATAGCCCGGGCCTCGGCGGCGGCGCCGGTCGCCACATTGGTTAGAATAAAACGGTAATCGGTTTTTTGATCAAGCGCGGAAACGTCCTTCGCGGCAACATAGATTCTAAAGTCCATTGTTTCGTCGGCCGGGACGCGCAATAAATTATCCGCGCCCGACTGCCCGGCAATGGTTATGACCGGATCTTCCAGCGTATCGACAACTAATGTAAACTCGCCCGCTTTGGTGGCCTTGTTGAGAACCTTGACCGTGTAGCCATTGCGAATGGAGCCGTCAGACAGCTGAACATAATTGGGTTGTCGATCGCGGAGCACATTCATATCCAATACTGATCGAGTCAGCAGCGAGTATAGCATAATTCCGCCGACCGCAGCGAATAATAGGGCGTAAATTACTGTCCGCGGACGAATAAGATTATAGGAAGTTTTCTCGCCTCTTATGCGGCGCTGAACATTTTCGTCCGTGTCATAGGCGATCAACCCCTTGGGCCGATCGATTTTGGTCATGATCTCGTCACAAGCATCAATACAAAGCGCGCAGCCAATACATTCGAGCTGAAGCCCGTCGCGAATATCAATACCGACCGGGCAGACGGCAACACATTGACGGCAGTCAATACAGTCACCCCGGCCTTCCCAGGTCGCGCCTTTCTTATGCGGCCCGCGCGGTTCCCCGCGATCATAGCGATAGGTCACGTTCAGGGCTTTTTCGTCAATCATGGCGGCCTGAATACGCGGCCAGGGGCACATATATGTACAGACCTGCTCGCGCATATGTCCGGCCAACGTATAGGTCGTAAAGGTCATGATTGCCGCAAATATGTAAGATGTTGCCGGCGCATGCCCGGTAAAAAAGTCCCGGGCTATGGTCGGGGCATCATGGAAATACAAGATCCAGGCGCCGCCCGTGAGCGCGGCTATGATTAGCCAGGTGACATGCTTCCCGGTTTTCTTGAACAGCTTTTTCGCCGACATCGGGGCTTTGTCGAGTTTGATACGCGCATTGCGGTCGCCTTCAAAAAATCGCTCGACCGAAATGAAAAGATCCGTCCATATAGTCTGCGGGCAAGCCTGTCCGCACCAGACGCGGCCAAATAGCGAGGTCACCAGAAACAGTCCCAGCGCCGCGAGGATCAAAAGGCCCGTTATGTAATAGACTTCCTGCGGCCAGATTTCGATAAAGAAGAAATAAAAGCGTGCATTTTCGAAATCGACCAATACTGCTTGAGCGGGCTGGTCGGGACCGCGGTCCCATCTAATCCAGGGCGTAATGTAGTAGATGCCCAGCAAAATAATGACGGCGGCCCATTTAATATTGCGAAAAGTTCCCTTGGCTAATTTCGGATATAATTTCTCGTGTTTGGCATAAAGGCTTTGCGGCGTTGACGGCGACGTCGCGACTGCGCGGCTTTGCTCAACGCCGGGCGCTGCCTTTTTGTGAGAAATATCAAGTTCAGCCATGAGATTGAATTATGGATCGTTCGGAGTGCCCGGTTCCGCGGGCGCGCTGGCTTGGCCACCGCCCAAGGCATGAACATAAACTGCCAAAGCCGTGATGGTCTCCGGCGAAAGCCGCTCGTTCCAATTCGGCATTACGCCTTGCCGCCCGCCATAGATCGATTGATAGACATCCTCCAATGTGTCGCCATAGAGCCAATCCTCGTCGGTTAGGTTCGGGGCGCCCTGCATTTTGTCGCCAATACCGGTGTCGCCATGGCATGACGCGCAATTGTCCCGGAAGATTTCAGATCCGCGCAGACTGGCAATGGCGTCATCGTCGCGTCCGGACAGGCTAAGAACGAAATGCGCGGCGTCACTGATTTGGTCTTTGGTTAAAAGCTCGTCGGTGCCATAGGCCTGCATCAGGCCAAACCGCGAATCATCATGCGCGGCGCGAATACCGACAGTGAGTGTCTCCCGGATGTCTTCGAAAGTACCGCCCCAGATCCAGATATCGTCATTGAGATTAGGATAGCCTTTGAAACCCTGAGCGCCGGAGCCGTGGCAGGTCGCGCAATTATCTCCAAAGGCGGACTTACCGGCTGCCATCGCGTAGCGAAAGAGCTCCGGGTCGGCCTGTATATCTTCAAGGTTTGCGCCCGATAATTTGGAAGCGTAAACCGCCCGATCCGCATGCATGGCTTCCACGTCTTCGAGGACGGCAGCGCGGTCAGAATATCCCAACGTTCCTTTGAAATAGGAATTTAGAAACGGAATGGACGGCATCAGGATCGCATAGATAATCGCCCAGAGGATACATCCGTAAAACATCCAAAGCCACCAGCGCGGCATCGGTGTATTCAGCTCTTCAATCCCGTCCCATTCATGACCGGTGGTTTCAATCTCTTGCGGGTCTTTTTGTGATTCTTTCTTAGCCATAAATCCTCAAATCTCCGGCGCGTCTAAATCGGCTAATGGGATCTGAGAGGCCCGCTCAAACTTATCTTTGTTTTTGGGCCAAAGCGCATAGGCGATCGACAATAGGAAGACCGCAAAAAAGCTTACAGTTCCGCCAAGTTTAATAATGTGGGCGAGCGTATCGTAACTCATCTTAAATTCTCGTCTTTCTTGGCCTCATAAGCGTCAAAATCGACCAATGTTCCGAGCATTTGCATATAGGCGATTAGCGCGTCCATTTCGGACACCAGACCAGGGTTGCCATCAAAATCCCGAACAACAGCTTTGGGATAGCGCGCGACAAAGCCATCATAATCATCGGCGTCTTCGTCGAGTTGATTTGTGATATCTTCAAACGCTTTTGCCACCATTTCGTCCGTATAGGGAACACCAAGTTTCTGGTTGGCTTTTAAATCCGCTTCGATGCGTTGATAATTTAGCTCACGTTTGCTGAGGAACCTATAGGGCGGCATGATGGATTCGGGCACAACGGCGCGCGGATCTTCCATATGGAGCTTATGCCATTCATCGGAATATTTTCCGCCGACCCGTGCCAGATCAGGCCCGGTTCGTTTTGAGCCCCACTGAAATGGCCGATCATACATCGACTCTGCCGCGAGCGAATAATGGCCATATCGTTCGACTTCATCGCGCAGCGGCCGAACCATTTGCGAGTGGCATGTATAGCAACCCTCGCGCACATATATATTGCGGCCTTCAAGTTCGAGCGGGCTATAGGGGCGCATCCCTTCTACTTCTTCGATCGTATTGTCGATGTAGAATAATGGCGTGATTTCAACCAGCCCGCCAACAGAAACTACTGCGATGATACCGAGCAAAAGGCCGAAGGAATTTTTCTCGAGATATTTGTGAAGTTTCATCATTGCGCGGCTCCTCCTAATTGAGGCTCGGAAACGGGCAATACCGGTCTTTTGGCCAGCGGCTCATCTCCATCAATGGGCTCTGCCAATCCGCGGCCTTTAATGGTCATGAAGATATTAAAGGCCATAACAAATGTGCCGAGTAGGAACAGTGTGCCGCCTAAGGCCCGCACAATATAGGATATGTGCTTGGCAGATACGGTTTCGATAAAGGCATATTCGAGGAAGCCTAAATCCGTATAGGCGCGCCACATCAGCCCTTCCATAATGCCGGCGACCCACATTGCGGTAATGTAGAAAACAATACCGATTGTCGCGAGCCAGAAATGCCATTCCACCAGTTTCAGAGAATATAGCTCTTTCTTTTTCCAAAGCCACGGCACGAGGCAATAAAGCGCGCCGAAGGTTACAAATCCGTTCCAGCCCAATGCTCCAGAATGAACATGGCCGATAGTCCACTCCGTATAATGCGAAAGCGCGTTGACGTATCGAATGGACATAAGCGGGCCTTCAAATGTAGCCATGCCGTAAAACGCCACTGAGACAACCAGCATACGCAGAACAGGGTCCGTACGCAGCTTATCCCAGGCGCCTTGCAGGGTCATAAGTCCGTTGATCATGCCGCCCCAGCTTGGCATCCACAGCATGATCGAAAAGACCATGCCCAGTGTCTGCGTCCATTGTGGCAATGCTGTAAAATGAAGATGGTGAGGCCCGGCCCAAATATAGATAAAAATCACGGCCCAGAAATGCACAATAGATAATTTGTAAGACCAGATCGGTCGGTCTGCGCGCTTTGGTATGAAATAATACATGATCGCCAAAAAGCCAGCCGTCAGGAAAAAGCCAACGGCATTATGCCCGTACCACCACTGGGTCATGGCATCTTGAACTCCTGAAAATAATGAATAGCTTTTGGCTTCAAACATGCCGGTTGGCAGCGACAAATTATTGACAATATGCAAGATAGCGACAGTGACAATAAAGGCCAGATAGAACCAGTTTGCTACATAAATATGCGGTTCTTTGCGCTTATATAATGTGCCCATAAAGACCATCAGATAGGCGACCCAGACGATTGTGAGCCAAATATCAACATACCATTCCGGCTCTGCATATTCTTTGGACTGGGTGATTCCTGTCAAATAACCGGTGGCGGCAAGGACGATAAATAGCTGATAACCCCAAAACACAAACCAAGCCCATAAGCCGCCGGCAAGTCGTGTGCGGCAGGTGCGTTGGACGACATAAAAAGACGTCGCGATGAGGGCATTCCCGCCAAAGGCAAATATTACCGCAGAGGTATGAAGCGGCCTCATTCGTCCGAAATTAAGCCAGGGCATACTATCGAAATAGAATATTCTAGGCCATGTCAGCTGGCAGGCAATAATGACGCCGACCAACATGCCGACTATGCCCCAGAATGTGGTCGCCAAGACCCCATATTTGATAACTTTGTCCTCATATTCGGCGAGATTAATTTTTGGCGTTCCATTGGAACAAACCCCCACCAGCATGATAATTCCGACGAGGAACGCGCCCATCATTATGTAGCCATGCATTTCCAGCGTCGGGTAGGACCCGGCTGGAACACCGGTCGGGTGCGCGGCAAATAGTGCCCAAAGCAACCCGGCAATTAGAATGATAAATATCGGCAGCGAGGATCCGTCTTCAACCCATTTCGCTCTTACTGACCGTGCGCTCATGGCTACCCCTTACTGATTGATCTCTAGTTCAAACGAGCTGTGAGAATCAAGACTGCCTAATTAATCATCTTAAATCCAAATTCCGCCAATATGAATAGGGTATGCGTAAATGTCGCGATTGGCCGTGAGTGGATTTTTAGACTGAATATTGTACAGCAAACTAGGCTTTTGTTGGCTCCGAAATTTGATGCAAATCAAAAACCCGTTAAACCCGTTGAACCCGATAATGGCAAATTAGCTAAGCGCCTCCGCCAAAATATCCAGCGCCAACGGCCAGTTCTCGGCATGGTCATGATGAGAATTCTCCGACACAAAACCGGAATGGGTTAGGCGGATATGGGTGCCTGAGCCGTTGGATGTGAGCTCGATCCGCAAGATGGTTTCGGCGCCCTGCGTTCCGACATTGGTGCCATTGCCGGTCATCCATGTCATCTCGATTAACTGATTTTCTTTGAAATCGAGAATACGGCCATAATGGGGATGCCGGCCCCACTCATCGCGATTGTAGAAGAAATAGG
>JABDKG010000060.1 GCA_013002305.1 Hellea sp. | reverse complement strand
ACATAGAATGGCCGCGATATCGGTAGGTTTTCATCTCCAGGATCATCGGCCCCTTGCCGCTACGCGCGTGTTTGATGGCCTTCGCGCTGGCTTCTTTGACCGCCATGACGTTCATACCGTCAACTTGTACCCCTTCAATACCGAAGCTAATCCCGCGCTTGAACAATTCCGTCTCGGCAGAAGAGCGCTCAACCGAGGTTCCCATCGCATATTGGTTGTTTTCGATGACGAAAACGACCGGCAGGTCCCAGAGCTCAGCCATATTGAAGGTCTCATAGACCTGTCCCTGATTGGCCGCGCCGTCACCGAAAAAAGCCAGACTAACGGCGCCATTTTCGAGATATTGATTGGCAAAGCCCAATCCCGCGCCAATTGGAACTTGCGCGCCGACAATACCGTGTCCGCCGTAAAAATTCTTCTCGACAGAAAACATATGCATGGATCCGCCTTTTCCGTGCGAATAACCGCCGCTTCGGCCGGTCAGCTCCGCCATCACACCGCGGGGCGACATATCACAGGCCAGCATGTGTCCATGGTCGCGGTATGAAGTGATCATCTGGTCGCCTTCTTTCATAGCGTGACGAACCCCGACAACGACGGCCTCCTGACCGATATAAAGGTGACAAAAACCGGCAATCTGGCCCATTCCGTAAAGCTGTCCGGCTTTTTCCTCGAACCGTCTTATCAGCAGCATATCCTTATAATATTGCAGCAATTCGGATTTATTTGTTTTCAACTTTTTTGGCTTCGCCGCCGTTTTCTTCGCCATTCATCCCTCACATTAATTCGTATACGAATTATATTGCGTCTATACATTGAATGGATAGTGAGTTTAAGAGCTAGGGGTCAAGCCAAATCGTCAAGTCATTTGGATGCGAAACAAATGCTTTTTCACGGGCTTTCACGTCAAGCTGGTCGCGATTAAGGCTATCGGCACGAAGGGCATGGGTTTGAAATTCGAGATCGGCTTTGACGGTGCGGATCTCGGTGAGTTCACGATTGAGCCGCTCAATATCGGTTTTATAGTCGACCCAGCTCATCAGGCCCTGCGAACCGGAGAGCGCATGGAAGGCGAGATATATATAGAAAGCGCAAATGGCCAATAAAGGCCACGACCGTCTTATACGCCAAAGTCTATCCATGGACCGAATCATGCGGCCTCTATGGTTAGCAGGAGGTTAAATAGATGTTTATTTTGGGAAGTTTTGGCAGGAATTGCCGAAAGCCGGGATCAGGACGACCCGGGCCTCTCCGCAGGGCTTAGAACAGCCCCGGAATTTTGAACAATGGTGCTGGGTGCGCCGGGAGTATAGTCTCGGTGATGGTCACACCATTAATTTCGAGATGGCTTTTCACCGTTGCCAGCTGCGCCTGACAATCTTCATGGGCCAGGCTGAGACGGACTATAAAGCTTGCCAGTGCCGCATCGCCGCTCTCCTCACTAGGAATGTCAGGGCCGGACTGGCAGCTGAACATCTGGCTAGTCATCACCAGAGGCGGTGATGGTTTCACGCTGGCGCAACCAGATAAGAGCGCTGGCAACAGGAGCAGATGCGCGGCATGCGTCGCTATCCGGCACCGCCATAATAATTTCATCGGCATTTTCTTGCTCCTTTGCTGTTTCAATCCGGCGCGTAAATTGTTGTGATTGGCTGGCGATGACGCTGTCGCGCTGCAGAGTTTGTGCCCGCGCGACATCGCGTTCTTGCTGAAAATTATCGCGGTCTGATTTGATCCGGCCGATCTGCCAGTTTTGAAAAACCAGAAACGCGCCCAGTCCTAGAAATAAATAAGTCGCACCGCCGCCAAACAGCGCTTTTAGCTGGGCTAAAATCAAATTCATCATCGATCATGGTCCTCAAAGGTAATCCGGGCGTCGCCGGCTTTAACGGCGTCAATCACATGCTGATAAAACCGGACATAGGTCGTTTTCGACTGCCAGACCGCCCACGCGCTGTATTCGGCTTTGCCGAGCAATAAACATCCGGCAGTATCGCGATCATAATTTCCGATATGTATCAGAATATGTTTGAAATTCGGCACATCACGGATCTCAATCATCCCCTGATGCCGGGCGCCGAATAGAGTGCTGTAACGCTGATGAAATCCGCCCTCCCGCCGAAGCCCCAAGCCATAGGAGCCGGCCGGAATTCTCGTTTCGCCCGGAACCTTCCGGGCGCGATATTCATCCTCAAGCCCGTGACAAAAAAACCGTCCGTCCACATAGACACGAGAAATGGTCACGTCGGGATTGCTCACGACGCGCTTGACGAAAATATTCAAAACCCACCTCGGATCGGAAATATCGGCGCTAGGCCGGATCCGGCGCGCCGACCTGCTGCCATAGCGCGGTGCCGGAATAGAGCGCAAACAGGATTGCGGTTGTCAGGGCTATGGACGTGGTCTCGTCGCTAACCTGATAAATATTGGGCAAGACCCCGATATAGCTGACGATAAAGACGATCGACGCGGCAAAGACAAAAGAAAATGCCCAACTTGTCACCTCCGGCCAACGATAATAAAGCAAGCCTGAAAGTGACAGAACGCTGAAAAACAAACCTGCCGCTGGCGACATGCGTCCGGGCACCGGTGTTTCTGCGGTTAATCGCGGATCCGGATGGAACAGCTCGTCTATCCCGAAATTAATCCCGGTCAAATCCTGCGCAAGTGTCGGCAAGGCAACGATCAATACACCGGCCAAAGGCCCGCGCGACTGCCACATTTTTGAAAGTCCCAGCCCGAGAAAACACAGCGCCGTATTGAACTGCATCGGCACCGCACCGGGCGGAATCCCGATAATCACGGTAAAATCTACCTTCCAGGCAATCATCACCATTCCGGCCCACAGGGCGATCATGCCGCCAATATATCGATGATACCGATTATTCATTGTCATCATCCATTTTAAGCCACGCGCGCAGCACGGATTTAATATAGACCGAGACATCCAGCTCTATGAGCGCCCGCGCAAACCCGCCGGAGAGCAATGTACAGACCGACGCGCTGGCGCCGTAGACAAAGATCGCAATAAACTGATCGGCAAACCATTTTTCGACCAGCCAATGCCCGAAAATCGCGCCGAATATCGACCCGAACAAAAACCCCGCCACCATCGTCGCCACGCGTTGACCTTTGGTGATCGTATCGCTGTCCTTTTTGGCCGCGAACATCCACAAAGACCCCGCAAAGGACCCCGTGGCCAATAAAAGAATGGTCCAGGCATTTGCGTCTCTCGTCATGGTGCAATCGCTTTTGATAATGAAATGGGTGAGGTTTTTACTATCCGCCAGACGAAGCCAGGCGCCTTCGCAGTCTCTGCGATAGGCAGCGGGAATGATCCGCCAGGGAAAGTTCAGAATTTCTTTATTTCGTGCGCTATGGGCGCAGCGGTTTGATGTTGACAGTCTAAATGAACTTACTAAACGGGCACGAATGGAGAACGTTTCAACAGCCTCAAATACGTCCTATTGGCATCATATTGATGGCCTTCGGGCTTTTGCAGTTTTGGTCGTATTATTTTTCCATTTCAACACACCCGGCTTTGCCAACGGCTATTTGGGCGTTGATATATTTTTTGCAATTAGCGGGTTTTTGGTCACGCGTTTGATCCTTAAAGACCTAAAAGTTCACGGGAAAATGCGGTATAAGCGGTTTTTTAAACGCCGCGTCCGTCGCCTGTTTCCTGCGCTCGCGGTTACGTGTATTATTACCACGATATTTGCATATGCGATGCTCAGCCCTGAACGTTTGGCGACATATGGGAGGTCCGTTGCTTCAGCAATCATCTCGGTTGCCAATGTCAATTTCTGGGCTGAATCCGGATATTTCGACACAGCCAGCGAAACAAAACCTTTGTTACATACCTGGTCGTTAAGCGTTGAAGAGCAATTTTACTTATTTTGGCCTGTTTCTCTCACGATCGCCTACAAATATTGGAGCGACCGCGGGCTGGCCATTCTAACTTTCAGCGCTTTTTTTCTAAGTATTGGATTAATTGCAATCTGGAAGTTCGGGAATTTTGACCCCCGTTCAGAGTCTACAATTTTCTACTGGATGCCGTTCAGAGTTTACGAGTTCATGCTGGGCGCGATGGCCCTAATTCTGTATGATCTTTTGCAAACTGGTGGAACCGAAAAAGTTCAGCAGCGGGTCCAAAACATTTTAGGCTTTGCCGGTTTGGGATTTATGCTGGCTGTCGTCATGACGCCGGCTTCGATCGGAGATGTCCCCGGGCCAATTCTTGGGTTTTTCGCTTGCCTCGGGGCGGTTTGCATCATCCTGTCTCCACACTCCTGGATCGCAAAAACAATGTTCTCATGGAAACTGTCCCGATGGATTGGTCGTTCAAGCTATTCTTTATATCTGGTCCATTGGCCAATTTGGATTTTCTT
>JABDKG010000054.1 GCA_013002305.1 Hellea sp. | reverse complement strand
ACATGGATTTGCGCAAGGCGCCGCGATAAGGTTCGAAATTATTGCTGCTGAGCGCAAGCGGATCAAACGGCGTTAGGTTCCAGACCTGACCATCCGGGTTCGCCATATCGCCCGGTGCGCCAAGACTAACGTCCTTGGCGAAGACCGATTTGCAATGCCATGTCCCCGCCCCGCCCGGCACAATCCCGACGGCGAAATCAAGATAAAGTCCGATAGACATGCCGGCGGCTTTGGCGCGCCTTTGGGTCTCCATGAGCTGGGTCTCGGCGATCCATTGCAGATAGGCGTAAAATTCAATCCGCTTGGCGTTTTTTTCGGCAAAATTACGGCAGGCTTTAGAGGTCGGTTTCTGAAACTTTTTGGGAAAATTCTTCCAGCCCATATGGGTCTGCTTTGATGGCGGCAGCGTTTCAAACAAAGCATCGAACAGCGCATGGTTATGCAAGGCCGCACCGTTTAAATTGACGAATTCATCAAAGGATTTTCTGCATTTTGTCTTTTGACCCAGTTTCGAAAACGCATCAAATGCGGCTTCAAAAGCCGCCATTTTTGCGGCGTAAACGGCATCGTAATCGACCAGATCCGCGCTACCATAGGGCTCCGAATTGACCGAATAGGTTTTGGGTAGATCCGGAATTTTATCGGGCGCGATCAGCATGACGTTTAAAAACTGCCGCGATGACGGGGAGTAAGGCGCATAGAGATGCGGCGCGGACGGGAATAAGGCATGGACAGGATTTATGCCGATAAAATCAGCGCCTTTGGCGGCCATGATTTCCGCCAACACTGCAAGGTCTTCGAAATCACCCATGCCCCAGTTACGCTCGGACCGCAGGCCGTAAAGCGCCGCCGTGACGCCCCAACATCCCCCCGCATCCCGCAACATTTCGGCGCCGTAAACTTTGGCCCCGGACACGGGATTACGTTTTGCAGGTTTCCGTATGCGATGATCCGCCAGATCAATACCGAGCGCGGCGAGCAATTTTTCTTTTGTCTCATGCAAGGTTTTATGGACCCGGCCGGAAATATCCCGATAGCTGTCTAAAATATTGTAATGCTCGGCCAATTCATCAACGATATTTTTTCGCCTATCAGGGCTGAGATAATATCCCGTATTTTTAAATATGGTCACAGAATTTGCCGGAATTTTGGCCCCGGCGATGGTTTCTTTTGAAGTTGAAAGCAGGACTTCCAATTCAGACCCAGGCAGAGAAAATTCGCAGCTATCGCCGCGATTAATAATGATGATTATGGTGCCTTGACCTGCCATCGACAAGGCGAGCCCGAGGCAAGACAAATTCGGCCGTTCCCATTCATGGAATTTCAGAACTTCGCCCGATGGCGACAGCCATTCAACGTTCACGGCTGCCGTCCCAGCTATTGCCTCCCCGTGTAAATATTTAGACTGGGAAAAATGCGGATAAGATTTGCGAAGATTGATCAACTCCCGCACAAATCTTTGAAGTTCGTCATCGCTGTCATCCCAATTGAGCCATGTCGTTTCATTGTCCTGACAATAGGCATTATTATTGCCGTTCTGCGAATGGCCAAATTCATCGCCCGCAAGCAGCATCGGCGTACCCTGCGACAGAAGAAGCGTTGCCAGCATATTCTTTTTGCGCTGACGCCGCGCCGCGATGATTTGCGGGTTTTCTGCCGGGCCTTCAACACCCATATTGTCTGAGATATTATGACCGTGACCGTCACGATTATGTTCGCCGTTGGCGAGATTATGTTTGGTGTTAAAACTGACCGTATCGTGAAGCGTGAACCCATCATGAGCCGCAATGAAATTGATTGAGCTTGTGGCCGCGCGGCCGTTTTGGTCAAAGATTTCAGCAGTTCCCAAGAGCGCGCCCGCAAGATTCTGATGCGCGCCGTCATCGCCGCGCCAGAAACTTCGCACGTCATCCCGGAACCGGTCATTCCACTCAGCCCAATCATCCGGGAATTGGCCCAACACATAGCCGCCGGGCCCGATATCCCACGGCTCTGCGATCAATTTAACTTTGCTGAGAACAGGGTCTTTCCGCAGGGCCTCAAAGAAAGGCGCGTCTGCGTTATAATCATACGGGTCGCGAGCCAATGTCGGGGCAAGATCAAAGCGAAACCCGTCAACGCGCATATGCTCCGCCCAATATCGCAGACTATCCAGAGTGAGCTGCAGCACGCGGGGATGGGCCATGTTCAGCGTATTGCCGCACCCCGTATGATTGACGTAATATCGCCGGTCGTCAGCAAGATGATAATAGCTGGCATTATCTATGCCGCGATAGGACAGGGTCGGCCCAAGCTCCCAGCTTTCAGCCGTGTGATTATAGACCACATCCAGAATAACTTCGATGCCAGCCTTATGCAGGGCTTTGACCGCGCTCTGGAC
>JABDKG010000048.1 GCA_013002305.1 Hellea sp. | reverse complement strand
CCGCTGAAGAGCGGGGCCCACGCTCTGATTGTTCAAAAGTACTCAGATTGTAACTGTAATCCAATTGAGCCTTGAGCGTGGATCCCGCCCGTCGGCGGGATGAGCGACAATTGTGTGAGCGCCGACGGGCATCCTACAAAGTCTAATCAATCGCGTAAGTAATATTCACCGTCACTGACAAAGTCTGTTCACCGCCGGCGATTGGGGTTGACGCGCCGGCGCTTTCCATCGCCATGGTCCGCATCATGGGCTGGGGTCCGGATTGATGGCTGCTTTCGCTCATTTGCAGGATACGGCCAAGACTGACACCAGCAGCTTCGGCCATTTCGCCGGCCTTGCGGCGGGCATCAATCACCGCTTCGCGGCGGGCATCGGACTTGGCGGCCTCGGCGTCTTTAATCGAAAAATTGGTGCCGTTGATATTATTGGCGCCGGCGGTGACCAGCGCGTCGAGCATCGGTCCGACCTGATCGAGATCTTCGCTGTGGGCCGTGACCGTATTGCGGGCCTCATAGCCCGTAATGCGCGGCTTTTGGCGGTTGGTGTAATCATATTGCGGATTAAGCGAAAGCTGCGAGGTCTGGATATGGCGCTGCTGAATACCCGCGGCTTTGAGCGCGTCAAACACGGCGGTCATTTGCCGGGCATTGGCGCGCATCGCGTCTTGGGCCGTTACGCCTTGGGTCACAACACCGGCAGAAACGGTCGCAATGTCCGGGGCCTGATAGCTATTGCCGGTAGCGGAAACGGATATTTTGCCGATCGTGTCAATGTGGCTGTCATGGGCAGAGGCGGGCGCGGTGGTCATAAGCAGGGCTCCTGCGAGTAAAGGGAAAAGGGCTTTCATAGAATATCTCCTAATATCAGGCCTCATTTTAGAAAATTCCCGGATCAAGGGCCAGTGACCATGACAGAGTAATTGCAGGGCGGCAATTAGCGCCTTGATATTCCAGATAGAGTGCCGGAAGACTTGGTTATGATTCATGAACTCGCATCTTTGGCCATTATTTGGGCGACGGTGCTCGGGGCCACCTTTATCGCCAAATGGTCCCGGCTTACGCCGGTTTTATGGTTTTTGTTCTTTGGCGCGGTGCTCGTCAATACCGGGCTACTGCCGCACGAGCCCGAGCCGTTTATTGCCGGGCTGGCCGAGCTCGGCATTCTGGTCATCATGTTTGCGATCGGCTTTGAAGAAGATACGGGACATTTCATTACGGGCCTTAAGAAAAGCTGGGGGATCGCTTTTTTTGGCGCGCTGGCGCCGTTTGTCACGGCTTTTCTGATCGCGGATTATATCTGGGACGACACTAATATATCCCTGATGTGCGGCCTGACCATGACGGCGACGGCGGTCTCGCTGACCATGGTATCGCTCCATTCCGAAGGGCTGGGCAAATCCGACGTCGCGACGAGGATCATGACGTCTGCCCTGATCGACGATATAGCCTCGCTCGCTTTGGTTGCCATTTTGGTGCCGGTGGCGACAGGGACCGACGCCGTGACAGTCGTCGGCGTTGCAATCATTGCCGCCAAAGCGGTCGCGTTTTTTATCCTGATCACTATATTGGGCACCACCATATTGCCCCACCGACCCAAAGGCTGGATTCAAAAAATTCCGATATTCGGCAAGCTCGGCGCTATCCATCTCCTGCGCTTTGGCGAGGGCAACCACGCAACATTGACTGTTTTGCTGCTGGCGGTTCTGATCGGACTTCTGGCCCATTATTTCGGATTTCATCCGGCGGTCGGCGCGTTCATGGCCGGGCTTATCCTCAAGGAAGAATATTTCCAATTTGAAGGCGAAAGCGGCGCCTATAAGGCGACCTCCAAAATCGTCGATAATATCGCCTTTAGCTGGCTCGGGCCGATTTTCTTTGTCCATCTCGGCACCAAGATCATTTATGAGCCCGATGTCATATTGCAGGTTATCCCCTATGTCGCCGTACTGACGATCGGGATTATCATCGCCCAGGTCTCTTCGGCGGCGCTGGCGGCGCGCTATACGGGCGGCATGACATGGCCGTCATCGGCCATGGTCGGCTTTGGCATGTTAGGGCGGGCCGAGCTGGCCTTTGTGGTGATGGATATCGCCTATGTCCAAAATAATGTCATTCCGCTCGAGGCGTTTTATACATTGATGCTGACCGCGTTCTGGCTCAACGTGGCCGTTCCTGTTACAATAGCCCTTTGGAAACCCGTCTATGTCCGCAGCCTCCCGCCAGACGAAGCGGCGTAATCGAGGCTGAAAACACGCGATTATATCCTGATTATTTTGTGCCTCACTAAGCGCGATTTGCACTTTGCAATCTGACAGCGGCAAGTTATAGAACGCGCCTTATCTTAGATTTGGCCAAAATGGGGGGATAGCTCAATTTGGTTAGAGCCCCCCGCTCATAACGGGGTGGTTGGGGGTTCAAGTCCCTCTCCCCCTACCAT
>JABDKG010000083.1 GCA_013002305.1 Hellea sp. | reverse complement strand
TATCAACCTTGGCGCCGCGGATCATTTGAGCCACCAAATTTAACTTTTGAGGGCTTGTCCGAACCATTCGAAGTTTTGCCATGGCCTCATTCTCGGCCACGCGGCGTGGATTTTTAGTCTTAGACATATCTACTTCCGCTTCGCTTTCTTATCCACGCCGTGACCGTAATAAGTCCGTGTGGGCGAGAATTCGCCGAGTTTGTGTCCGACCATATCCTCATCAACCGTGACAGGAATGAACTTCTGACCGTTGTGAACCTGAAATGTCAGGCCAACAAATTGCGGCATGATTGTTGAACGACGAGACCAGGTCTTAATAGGCTTTGCCCGTGATTCTGCACGTGCGGCTTCGGCCTTTTTAAGGAGGTATCCGTCAACAAACGGGCCTTTCCATACTGAGCGTGGCATAACCGGCTCTCCCTAGCGTTTCTTCTTCGCGTGACGCGAACGAATGATGAATTTGTCAGTGGACTTGTTAGAACGTGTTCGCGCGCCCTTTGTGGGCTTACCCCAAGGCGTGACAGGGTGACGACCACCAGAGGTCCGTCCCTCACCACCACCGTGCGGGTGATCGACCGGGTTCATGGCAACACCGCGAACTTGCGGACGCTTACCGAGCCAGCGCTTACGGCCGGCTTTACCCAGATTAATGTTCATATGATCCGGATTAGAAACGGCGCCGACTGTGGCAACGCAAGCTTGGTGGATCATACGCATCTCCCCGGACTTAAGGCGAATTTGAGCGTAACCGCTATCGCGGCCAACGAGCTGAGCGTAGGTCCCGGCTGAGCGCGCAATTTGACCGCCTTTACCCGGCTTCATTTCCACATTGTGGATGATGGTTCCGATTGGCATGACGCGGAGCGACATTGTGTTGCCCGGCTTAACGTCAGCTTTGTCTGAGGCGATAACCTTGTCACCTTCGGCCAGACGTTGAGGCGCGAGAATGTAAGACTTTTCGCCGTCCTTATATTGAATAAGAGCGATAAAGGCTGTGCGGTTGGGATCATATTCCAAACGCAGAACTGTCGCTTCCATATCGCGCTTGGCGCGCCTGAAGTCGACCATACGGTAGAGACGCTTATGTCCGCCGCCTTGGCGACGCATTGTGATGCGGCCCGTATTATTCCGTCCGCCTTTTTTGCTCATACCTTCGGTCAGGGACTTCTCTGGACGACCTTTATGCAGGTCAGAGCGGTCAACCTGAACCAGGTTACGGCGTGACGGAGATGTCGGGTTGAATGTCTTTAAAGCCATTGTCTTCCCTTACAATCCTGTTGCGATATCAATTGTGTCGCCATCCTTAAGAGTAACAACAGCTTTTTTGATATCTTTGCGGCGACCAGGAATGCCCCGGAAGCGCTTGGTTTTACCTTTGACGCGGATCGTGTTCACAGCAGTCACAGTGACTTTAAATAGATTTTCAATCGCATCTTTGATTTCGGCTTTGTTGGCGTCGATCGCGACCTCGAAAACAACTTGGTTGTTTTCAGAAAGGATCGTTGATTTCTCCGTGATGACCGGAGCAACGACAACATCATAATGACGGGCAGCTACACTCATTTCAGTCGAGCCTCCAGATCTTGGACAGCCTGCTTGGTCAGAACCAGTTTGTGGCGACGCAGAATGTCATAAACATTGGCACCCTGGCTTGGCAGAACATCCAGATTTGGAATGTTCTTGGCCGCACGGGCAAAATTTTCATCAACCGACAGGCCGCTTACGATCAGGCCGTTTGTGACACCGAGCTTTTCAAGCGACGTGCGCAGCTTGGCGGTTTTAGCATCCTTTAGCGCCGCATCGTCGATCACGATCAATTCGCCGGACGTTACTTTGGCTGACAATGCGTGACGCAGAGCCATAGCCCGGACCTTCTTTGGCAGATTGTGAGCATGTGAACGCACGCGCGGGCCGTGAGCCTTACCACCACCGCGGAACTGAGACACAGAACCGTTACCGTGACGGGCTGTACCGCCGCCCTTTTGACGACCGATACGCTTGGTTGTCTTTTTGACATCTCCGCGCTCTTGAACAGCATGATTGCCGCCTTGACGCTTCGCCAATTGATAGCGAACCATGCGGTGCAGAATATCTTTGCGCGGCTCCAGGCCGAATACGCCATCATCAAGATCGACGGATCCGGATTTTTTAGCGTCTAATGTTTGAACATCCATTTTCATGACTATTCTTCCTCGCCTTTAGCAGCTTTTTTAGCGGCTGGTTTAGCAGCGCTAGCTTCGCGGAACTTGCCGGGCATTGGAAGGTCAGCGACTTTCGTGCCTTTGACAGCATCGCGCACTTCAACCCATCCACCTTTTGATCCGGGCACAGCGCCTTTGATCAGCAGCAAACCGCGGTCAACATCAACCCGGGCAACTTCAACATTTTGCATGGTCCGGCGACGGGCGCCCATGTGACCAGCCATTTTCTTGCCTTTAAAGACTTTACCCGGATCCTGACACTGACCGGTTGAGCCGTGTGAACGGTGAGAGATCGAGACACCATGTGTCGCGCGCAAACCACCAAAATTCCAGCGTTTCATCGCCCCGGCAAAACCTTTACCGATAGATGTGCCTTTAACGTCAACCTTTTGGCCAACAACAAAGTGATCAGCTGTCAGTTCAGAACCGACACCGATGGTTGCGTCTTCATTAATCCGAAACTCAACGAGCTTTTTCTTAGGGGCGACTTTGGCTTTCGCAAAACGCTCACGCTCGGCTTTCGACACGCGCTTGGGCTTGGCATCGCCAGCACCCAGTTGCAACGCGGAATAACCGTCACGTTCTGTGGTTTTGTGAGCCACAACCTGACAGCCCTCTAGCGAAAGAACCGTCACAGGAATGTGAGTACCGTCTTCACCATAGACCCGGGTCATACCCAGTTTTTTAGCAATTACTCCAGAGCGCATGATTATGCTCCCAGCTTAATCTCGACATCCACACCAGCCGCCAGATCGAGCTTCATCAAAGCATCGACGGTTTGAGGTGTCGGATCGACAATATCCAGCATCCGCTTGTGTGTGCGGATCTCGAATTGTTCGCGAGACTTCTTGTTAACGTGCGGTGAACGATTCACCGTGAATTTTTCAATACGCGTTGGCAGCGGGATAGGACCCCGAACTGTAGCTCCAGTCCGCTTTGCAGTGGACACAATCTCCGCCGTGGAATTATCCAGGATGCGGTGATCGAAGGCTTTAAGCCGAATGCGAATATTTTGACGTTCCATAACTTAATCCAGTTTTCGGGTCCGATTAACGC
>JABDKG010000069.1 GCA_013002305.1 Hellea sp. | reverse complement strand
ACCGCTACACATTCGGCTGAATATGTTGCGCGAATAACTGGCGGCGGTTCTAACGAAATCAAGTTAGCCGCGACAGAAACAGGTGGATATTATCTGTTCACTGTTGATAGCGACACATCATCTGATTTTGCCGTTGGACGCTATCATTGGCAGCTAGAAATCACCGAAACATCATCTGGGAATAGGCTAGTCATCGAACGCGGTGAATTTGAAGCCATTCCAGATTTAGACGTTAACCAATCTGACCCAAGAACACATGCTGATATTATGCTGGCCAAGATTGAAACGATTTTGGAAGGTAAAGCCGACAGTGACGTTGGTTCTTATTCGATTGCGGGCCGTTCCCTAACCAAAATGTCGTTTGATGAACTTATGGTTGCGCGGGACAGATATAAACGCGAAGTTTTACAGCATCAGCGCGAAGAATTGATTAAACGCGGCAAGGCAAGCGCAAACACGGTAAAAGTTAGGTTTAGCTAATGGGCATTATGGACATATTTCGGCGGTCTAATAAGGCCAAACCGTCAAAGCGCAACTATGCAGCGGCAGCAAAAGGCCGATTATTTGCGGATTTCGTCGGATCAAACCGAAGTGCCGACAGTGAAATCCGGTGGGCTTTACGCGATATTCGCAATCGCAGTAGAGATTTGGAGCGAAATAATGAATATTTTCGTCGTTATCTTCAGCTTCTTAGGGTTAATGTCGTAGGCGAAAACGGGTTTAACGTCCAAGTTCGTGGCCGAAATCCTGATAATAGCCTTGATCGGGCTGGAAATAACATCATTGAAGGCGCATGGCGTGAATTTAGCCGTATGGGTGGCCCAACTGTAGATGGCAAAATGTCTATGGTGGATTTGTGCAACCATATCATCACAGGAATGGCCCGTGATGGTGAAGTTTTCCTTCAGATCGTAAAAGGCAACTATTTGCGCCACGGTATTGCGGTGCAAGTCATTGAACCAGACCGTGTTGACGAAGAAAAGAACGAATTAGCTCCAAATGGCAATTCAATTCGCATGGGCGTTGAACTAGACAAGAAAACACGCCGTCCAACGGCATATCACGTTCTGACATACCATAAAGGCGACTATGATTATATGTTGCCGGCGAATGAACGCAAATATGAAGTCATTCCGGCATCAGAAATGATGCACATCTACAAGCCTGATCGTGCTGGACAAACGCGCGGCGTTCCTTGGTCAACAGCGGCCATAACTTCGCTGAAGATGTTGCACGGTTATCGTGAAGCTGAACTTATTGCGGCCCGTACTGGCGCGGCTAAGATGGGCTTCTTTACTTCACCAGCGGGTGATGGATTTACGGCAGACGGTTTTGACGATGCCGATAACACAGTTCCCATCTACGATGCGGAAGCGGGTTCATTCCACCAGCTACCCGCCGGAGTTGATTTCAAGGCGTTTGACCCCTCCCACCCGACAAGCGCATTTGCTGACTTTGAAAAGTCCATACTTCGCGGGATAGCTGGTGGTTTGGGCGTTAGCTACACATCTTTGGCTAACGATCTGGAAGGCACAAGCTATTCATCCATCAGACAGGGTGCGCTTGAAGAACGTGACTTCTACAAAACATTGCACCGTTTTATGATAGATCACTTCCTTGATCCACTATATCGCATGTGGCTGGATCACACGATGCAGTTTGGCTACATCCCAATTACAGGCGATGCCAAGGTTATGAAGTTCACGCAAGATGTGACTTGGCGGGGTCGCGGTTTCCAGTGGGTTGACCCTCTGAAGGAAATGAATGCGGCAGTCGTTGGCCTACAGAACGGCATCATTAGCCATTCTGACATTGCTGCCAACTATGGCCGCGATGCTGAAGACACATTTGCGCAAATCCAGCGTGACAAGGAAATGGCTGACGAATTTGGCCTAAGCATGGCTTACCAGCCATTTGGTGACAAATTGCCGGTGCCAGCGGAGGGCGAAGATGTCTTACAAGCCGACTGATGGAATGGTGACAGAGGCTCAACGCGGGCTTGATT
>JABDKG010000039.1 GCA_013002305.1 Hellea sp. | reverse complement strand
ACTGTCTTGCCGCTTCGAAACCAAGTCCCGAATTCGCCCCGGTGATAAGAATATTAGCGTGTGTCATTTAAACCATATGTCTTGTTGGATATGACAGAGTCTATTCAAGACAAATCAATGAAGCAATTAGGTTTTCATCATTTGCTCTTTTGCAGACGTCGTGGCCAATGTCCGGTTTGGGGATAACTTGCCCAACCCATTTGGCCCGCCCGCGCATCCCCACTCCTACAAATACCCCCTAGATTTTATGTGCGGCGCCTTTTAAATAAAGGCCAGCTAATGGAGACCCTATGAATTTTGCGCAATCTCTTATCGTCCATTTTATCGGACCTGTGATCGATGCTTATGTGTTTTTGATAGTCGCCTATATTATTATGGGCTGGCTGGCGGCGTTTGATGTGATCAATCTGCGCAATCACAATGTCCGCCAGATTTACGGCCTGCTCGAGCGAATTTCCGGCATTGTCTTAAATCCGATCCGTAAAATATTACCGCCAATGGGCGGGCTGGATTTCTCACCGATCGTCGCGATTTTGGGCCTTTACTGGGTCCGAAATTATGTGTTCGGTGATGTGCTCTATAAGATGTTAGGATAGGCCGGATATGATTTTTGCTCAAAAATATAAAATGGCCGGGCTGCTCTTGGCGCTGTCCGGAATTTTGCACATTTTGCTGATCTTTCTCGGCGGGCCGATGAAGATGTTGATCATTGCCGGGCTCGCCTTGATTATCGCCGGACTGGGCGTTCGAAGCGGAAAACGCTGGATGGCCTATATTGGCTATGTTCTGGCGCTGATCGCCGCGATCATTGCCTTTGCCCTATTTGGCTCCGGCGCGAGCGGTAAACTGGTATGGGCTGTGATTTTGCTGGTGAATGCTCTGGCGGCGATCCTCCTGTTTAGAATTTTATGGGCCCCCAAGCAGGCCTGATTTGACGCATTATAGTCACCCGCATGACATTTTAAAAATTGTCGCCGCTCATAATGGCGACATTGCGCTGGTCATAGTGACCGATATTAGCGGCGGGACGCTGCGCGCGCGCGGCGCGCTTATGGCCGTTACGCCGGACGCGGACTTTGGTTATATTTCCGCCGGATGTGTGGACGGCGATATTATATTTCAGGCAAGAGCGGCGCTGGTTGACGGCGCGGCGCGCGAACTGGTTTACGGCGAAGGCTCTCCTTTTAAAGACATTACCCTGCCCTGCGGCGGGACGATCAAGCTGCGGATTATTCCGGGTCCGGACCGGGATGTCATCAAGGCGGCGGTCGCTGATTTGGACGCCCGCCAATCAACGGTTCTTAAAATCTCTGATCTCGTACAAACTTACAAGCCCAAACTTCGGCTGCGCATTGTCGGCCGCGGCGCGCCTTTTGCGGCGCTGGCTAGGCTTGCCGGGGCGTCTGGATTTGAAATTTACGGCCAAAGCCCGGACGCAGATATGTGGCAGGATTATTTTACCGGCTTTGATCATCTGACCGATCCGGCCAGTCCGCCGCCGCTGATCGATGATGTCTGGACCGCGGCGGTTTTTCTGTTTCATGACCATGATTGGGAACCGGCCCTGCTGTCGCAGGCCCTGTCGGGCGATGCCTTTTATATCGGCGCAATGGGCAGCGACCAGACGCACCGGGCGCGGCTTGAGAGCTTACGCGCGATGGGGGCCAAAAACATCGGCCGGATCAAAGGGCCGATCGGACTTTTGCCGGCAATGCGCGATGCCGGTCTTTTGGCCGTTTCCATTCTGGCCGAAATTATAGATGCGGCCCAGACGCAAGAGCTGCTGCCGTGACGATGGCCTGCCTGGTGCTGGCCAGCGGCCTGTCGCGGCGATTTGGCGACGGCGATAAATTAATGCAGAATCTCGGCGGCAAGCCCCTGCTCGCCCATTGTCTGATCGCGGCTTCCGAAATCTTTGCGCCCGAGCACCGTTTTATCGTCGTCCCGAATCCCGATCCGCGCAGCGAGCTCGCATCCCAATTTGAATTTAGCCTGATCGATAATCCCGAGCCGGAAACCGGCCAAGGCCGCTCACTCGCCATTGGCGTCCAAGCACTGCTTGCTCAAAATTATCACAGCGTCTGTGTTTTGCTCGCCGACATGCCGTTTATCTCGCCCGAATTTATTCAGGGGTTCATAGATCAATCTGAAAATTTTGATATTGGTTTTAGTCAGGTCCGGGGCCGGGCGCAGCCGCCCGCCATTTTCAAGGCGACCGCATTTGAGCCATTGACTGGCCTGTCCGGCGATCAGGGCGCGCGCGCGCTTGATCTATCGGCTTTTTCCATCGCTCAAATTCCCCTGCCGGAAGAGATGGCGCGGGACATTGATATTCCGGATGATATTCCGGATGATTTTGCGCGCTAAATTTTGCAAAATAGCTGCGTGGAACAGGTGACAATCCGTGGACACTCCACGTGGATCACCCCGGAATTTACTGTCCACACCCGGGTTTCGGAAATAAAAATCTATTATAAAGCTTCGCTTTTAAACTGTCACGCAAAAGGGCTAAGCTCGCCCCAATGAACATTGTTTTGATGATTTTGTTTTTTATCACCGCCGCGCTTTACGCCAGCGTCGGCTTTGGCGGCGGCTCGACCTATAACGCCCTTCTGGTCATGGCCGGCACCGATGTGCTGATATTGCCGATGGTCGCGCTGGCCTGTAATATCACGGTGGTCAGCGGAAATGTTGCGCGCTACTGGCGCGCCGGCCTTTTGGATTTTCGGCGTTATGTGCCGCTGGTTATTTTGTCCATTCCGATGGCGTTTCTGGGCGGGTCTTTACCGGTTTCGCAAAAACTGTTTATCGGTTTACTGGCCGCCGCGCTGCTGTTTGCCGGGGCCCGCCTGCTGTGGACATCCTTTCAAAAACCCGCCGGGGACGCTGGCGGGGAGAGCCGGATCGGGCCTGTTTCAGCTGCGCTGATCGGCGGCGCCGTTGGGTTTTATTCGGGAATTGTCGGGATTGGCGGCGGGATATTTCTCGCGCCTATTTTGCATTTTGCGCGCTGGGGCAGCGGCAAAGCGATCGCCGTCGCCTGCTCGTTTTTCATTCTGGTCAATTCGGCGTCCGGCCTGTCCGGACAGGGCTCTAAGCTCGCCGATATAGGACAGCTCGAAGCCGCTTATGCCTATTGGCCGCTCCTGCCGACCGTCCTAATCGGCGGACTTATCGGCAATTATCTCGGCACGTTCAAATTCTCCGAAAGCTGGATCAAGCGAATGACCGCAATTTTAATTCTGGTTGTGGCTTTACGCCTGACCCTGAAATGGTTCACACTATAGCTATGGTAAAAATTCTTTTTCTGGGATGGCTCAAAGAAAAAGCCGGCGGCGCCGAGCGCCAGGTCGACCTGCCGGATATGGCAACGCCGGAAGAACTGATCGCCTTTGTTGCCCAGGGCGACACGGCTCTGGCCGATCAGCTCGCCGAGCCGTCCATCCGCATAATCATCAATAAGTCTATTCTGGTCGATAAAATCTTGCCAGACGGGATAGAGGAAGTAGCCTTTATGCCGCCTCTTTCAGGGGGTTGAGATGATCGCGGTCCAGTCTAAAATCTTCGATCCCGGCGCCGAGCTAAACCTCTTTATGAAAGGCCGAACCGATAAAGGTGCGGTCGTGAGTTTTACCGGTCATGTTCGCGGCGGCGGCGATGTTACCGCGCTAGAGCTCGAACATTATCCGGGCTATACGGAGGCCGAGATTGAAAAAATCGAAGCCAGCGCCCTGTTAAAATGGCCAGGCATTGAGAGCCGCATCATTCACCGTTTTGGTAAATTGCACCCGGGCGAACCGATTGTATTTGTGGCCGTTTGCGCCGCCCACCGCAAAGACGCGTTCGAGGCGGCGAGCTTTTTAATGGACTATCTTAAAACCGGCGCGCCGTTCTGGAAAAAAGAAATCCGGGCCGGTCAGGAGGTTTGGATAGAACCGAAAGCCACCGACTATGCTGCCAGACGGGGATGGGATTAATGGGATTTGGAATTGACGAAACTCGGGTTTTCAAACCCATTTCTATTGCGGTACTGACCGTTTCCGATACGCGCACCGCCGACAATGATACGTCCGGCGATCTGCTCGTCAGCCGCATCAAAGACGCCGGCCACAAGCTCGGCGACCGGGCGCTTTTGCGCGATGACATCATAGATATTCAAGCGCAGGTCATAGCCTGGATCGCCGATCCTGAAATTGATGCCGTAATATCAACCGGCGGGACCGGGCTGACCGGCCGTGATGTGACGGTCGAGGCGTTCGCGCCTTTGTTCGAAAAAGAAATAGATGGTTTTTCCGTGGTTTTTCATATGGTCAGTTTTGAGACGGTCGGGCTGTCGACACTGCAGAGCCGGGCCAGAGCCGGGCTGGCCAATAGCACATTTATGTTTTGCTTGCCGGGGTCAAACGGCGCGGTCAAAGATGGCTGGGACAAGGTCATCAAAGCTCAGCTTGATAGCCGCCACCGGCCTTGTAATATGGTCGAACTAATCCCCCGCCTGAGCGAGACCTAAGATGAGCGATCTTACCCATATCGATAAGGATGGCCGCGTCACCATGGTCGATGTTGGCGGCAAGGCCGTCACCGAACGGGTCGCTATAGCGCGCGGTTCCGTCCATATGTCAGCCAGTACTCTGGCGCATCTAAAATCAGGACAAAATAAGAAAGGTGATGTTTTAACTGTCGCCGAGCTCGCCGGCATTATGGGCGCCAAGAAAACATCAGAGCTTATACCGCTATGCCATCCCCTGCCGCTGACCTCGGTCAAAGTTGAGATCACCCTATCGGAAATTGGCGTCGATATTATGGCGCGGGCCAAAACCAAGGGCCAGACCGGCGTTGAAATGGAAGCTCTGACGGCGGTCGCGACCGCCTGCCTCACCGTCTATGATATGCTCAAAGCCGTCGATAAAGGCATGATCATCACCGACATAGAACTGCTCGAAAAAACCGGCGGCAAGTCCGGTCATTATAAAAAATGATCTCGGTTACCGAGGCCCGGCGGCTGATCATTCAAAATGCTGATCCCTTGCCGCTCGAGGAGATTCCGGTTCAGACCTGCGCTGGCCGAATAAACGGCGAAGACCTGATGGCGCTGCGCACCCAGCCGCCCTTTGATGCTTCGGCTATGGATGGATATGCGGTCCGCAGCGAGGACGCCGTACAGGGAAACACCCTCTCTGTCATTGGCGAGGCCCCGGCTGGCTTGCCATTTGATGGTGAGGTTGGCCCGGGTCAGGCTGTGCGAATTTTTACCGGCGGCATTATTCCGAACGGTGCGGACCATATTATAATACAAGAAGATGTTGATCGCAGCGAGGATCAAATCACGGTCACCGATACGCAAAATCCGCCGCGCCATATTCGAAAGGCCGGGGTCGATTTTCATTTTGGCGATGGGCTTTTTGAGGACGGCACAAGGCTTGGCGCGCTCCATAGTTCAGTTCTGGCTTCCGCTGGAATATCGGAGATTAAAGTTCATCAAAAGCCGCGCGTCGCCATATTCTCAAACGGCGATGAGCTGACCGAGATCGGCGCGCCTGCCCGGCCCGGCTCGATTATATCCTCAACGCAGACGGCGCTCACATCTTGGCTAAGGGCTTGGGGCGCCGAGGCTGATTATCTCGGCATTGCCCGGGACAGTCTTGAGAGTCTCGCTGCTATGATCGAAAAAGCCAAAGGCTATGATGTGATTGTCCCGCTCGGCGGTGCATCTGTTGGTGATTATGATCTGGTTAAAACCGCATTTGAGACCGCCGGATATGAGCCGCTCTTTTCCAAGATCGCAGTGAAGCCCGGAAAACCAACCTGGTTTGGACGGCTCGGCGGTAGATTGATTTTGGGCCTGCCGGGCAATCCGGCATCCGGTCTGGTTTGCGCGCAGATATTTTTACGGCCGCTAATCGAGGCCCTGTCCGGACTTACCCCCAGCACCGATGTGCCAATTCAAAAAGCCGTTCTGACGGATGCTGTTGACGCCAATGGTCCGCGCGCAAATTTCCTCAGAGCCGATGTCAAAATCGCGGCGGATGGGCGGCTTATGGCGACGCCCTTTCCGCGGCAAGACAGTTCGCTGCTGACACCCTTTGCCAAGGCCAGCGCTTTTATCGTTCAAATGCCAAATTCTAGAGCGCTCGAAAAAGACGATTTGTGCAATGTCATGATCTGGGGCGAATACCCTTAAATACACATAAAAAAACGGTGCCCTAGGGCACCGCTGATTTTTTGCAATTTATGTGGCTTAGGTAGCCGGGCTGCCCTTCATGATGCGCTCGACCAATGTCCGAACGATCGCCATGACAGATGCACCGCCAAATACAGCGGTTAGCGCGGCAAGGATATCACCGAGATGCTCTCCAATACCTTCGATCCCGCTTAACGCTGTGTGACCGCCTGCAAATAGGAATGCACCGGCTATGATTACGCCGCGACGATGATCGCTATCCAGGAACCAACCACTGAGCAATCCTAATACCGCGAGTATGGTGCCGTTATATCCGGAATCCACAAATGCGAGGGCGACTGCAGCAATAGCACTGACAAGCCATACGATTCTTGCAATTGACATATTTCTCTCCCCTATGTCCCGTCTGCGCGAAATTTTATTAGGATGCGTCAGACTGTCATGAACGTGCTGATTAAAAGGATAATGTCAATAATCTTTGGATTGCAAATAAATTGTAATTGCAATTAAATAAATTGCCGATTTTGACTATATTTGTGCCGCGTCTGAGGTAAACTCTCTGAAATCGAGAGGGACAATCCAATGAGCTTGGACAATCAATGGGCGCGCATAGAACGCAGCTTCGACGCCCCGATCAATCAGGTCTGGGAAATGTGGACCGATGCGTCCTTGTTTGCGCAATGGTACGGGCCGATGGGCATGACCATTCCGGTCGCCGAGATGGATGTTACGCCCGGCGGGCGGCGCAAAATCTGTATGGAAATGAAGGCGCGCAATATGACCATCTGGTTCACCGGCGAGTATAAGGTAATCGAGAAACCGACGCGTCTGGTTTACACTGAAAGCATGTGCGACCCTGACGGCAATATCATTCCGCCAAGCGCCATGGGCATGCCCGAAGGCCACCCCGAAGTGACGGAGATAATTGTCGAGCTATTTGAAGACGGCGATACTACCAAAATGACCCTGACCCATATCGGCGTTCCGGCCGAATCTCCGGGCGAAGGCGGCTGGCGCATGTCGATCGATAAAATGGCAGCTTTACTCGAAGGTTAGCGCGCTTAAAACCGCGAGAAAAATTTCCAAGCTTCTTCGGCGCCGTCAATATCGGTTGAAACCTCGCCGACAATGCGCGGCTTGAGATATTGTAGTCCGGATGGCCAAGTGTGCCCGCCATTTTTAATTTCTTAAAATCTAAGCGGCGCTTCGCAGGCGGCCCACTCGGTCATTTCGACCGAGGTTTTATCACCTGGCTTGTCAATGGTCAGCTGCATAAACGCGTCTTGAACGCAACCATTTCGCTTGGCCCATAGGCTTTGGGTTTGCCGGGCCGATAGAACGAAATCTCGTTTCTGACCCAGCACGACAATCTGCCCACCGTCAAAAGGAACTTGCGGATCAGCATTACCCATGATGATCGCCATGGGAACCGGCGCGCCGCTTTCGCACTCATCTTCCATAAAGTCCGGCAGGTTCATCGCCACCGGCGCGGCGGCGCGAATGCGATCGGTCAAATTACAGGCCAGGAAAAACGAGGCTTGCCCGACTCGGCTAATACCGGTGGCGAAAATCCGGGTCTGATAAATGGAATAACGCGTCGAAACATGGTCCATGACTTTGTCGAAATAGGCCAGATCATCAACGTCGCCGGTGGATATAATCCCCTCGCCAAAATCCCAGCTGCGATCAACCGCGTTTGGATAGACCGCATAGAAGCCATGTTCATCGGCCAATTGGTTCCAGCGCTCTTTGGTCAATTTGATCATGCCGCGATCCGTGCTGGCGCCGCCATGAATGACGAGCACAAGCGGGCGCGGCCCTTCCGGCATGGTATCGGGCACATAGATTTTGTAACGACGCCACCGATCGTCGAGCTTAAAACGTTTGGTTTTAATATCGCCATCTTGGGCGATTGCTGATTCGGCCATCGATAAAGACAGTCCAAAACCCATCACAAAGCTAAAAAAAACAAACACCGCGCCGCGAAAAATAGGCATGAATCTCTCCTCTGGCTTCACCCTTATCCAAAGCCATTGAATGAACCGTGAACTTTCCGTTCATATTTGCGACAGGTTAGATTAGACCTATTTTCCGGCAAATGGCGTGCCCAAAACTCCCACGGCCATCTCGGCCCAGACGAGCGCAAATAATGACAAAATAACGATGATCAGTAGGGCCCGTACCGGCGGGTCATATTTGCGCCAGATATAATCAATTGCCAAAGCCGCAATCGTCAGCAACCCGCCCATAACCAGAAAATCTAACGCGCCCCAATTCACTTCATCTGTAAACTGCATCGCGACCAGCGGAATGGCGAGCAATATCGGAATGGCGAGATAGAGCGGGCTTAATTTCATGATGGAATATTAGCGGCATTGTAACATTAGTCAAATAGCTGGAAATTTCTTGGGCGTCGCCCCAAACCACCATTTCCAAGCGGGCTATTTCAAGCCGAGATCGACACCAACAGCGCCGCCATCATAATCACCGTTCGGGTCCAGTGCCAGGCGGACCAGCGTTTCAGCTCGGCCGGAAGGTCTTCATCGGCCAGACTATGATCGGCGAAGGACGCATTGGCTTTTTTGAAATAGCGGAAAAATATGGCAAGCGCGGTCAGGCATAGGCCTGCGACCCAGACATGGCGGCCCCCGGCAAATAACGCCGTGGCCACGGACAGCATCACGGCCAAAACCGTCAGCGGCGCGAAATAGCGAAACAGGCTCGGCCCCATCTTGCTGTGGCCCCCGAAAAAATCCGCCGCACTCATGCGCTGCCAATAGGGGACGAGGATCATCCCCTCGGTCAGAAGGCTTCCGGCATAGAGACCGATAAAGGCGGTGGTCAGCGTGGTCAGGATTTCGAGCATTTTGGGTCTTTCTGCTTGATTTATCTATACGCGTATATTATAATAAACTCATGATGTCAATCTCGCCCCAAACCACTCACAAAAATAGAGGCCGGCCAGAAATGCCCGCTGCCCAGCGCGCGCAAATGCAGGCGCGTATATCAGAGGTCGCCGAGGCTCTATTTACCCGGGACGGATATGCCAAAGTTTCCCTGCGCCGAATCGCCAAAGAGATCGGCTGCACGCCGATGGCGCTCTATGGCTATTACGATAGCAAATTTGATATTCTGCAATCCCTCTGGGACGGGGTGTTTGACCAGCTTTTCAAGAAGCTTGGCGCTATCACGGCTCCGATGTCAACGCCGGCCGCCAGCGCGGCTCGCTCTGAAAACGTGCAGCTTTATCTGCAATCGCTTTGCACCACCTATATAGAGTTCTGGCTGGAGCGGCCCGATAATTACCGCCTGGTCTTTATGGCCGAAGGCGTCACCCAGCCAGATGTCAGTCTCTTTCTCGGCGCGCCAGACATCGTCGCCAGATACAGCCTGTTCCAAAAAACCATTTCGCGGCTATGTCCGAACGCAGACGGAAGCAAGATCAAGTTAAAACTAGACTTTATGCTTTCGGCCCTGCACGGCATCGCCCACAACAATATTACCATTAGCGGTTATGACTGGTCGTCGCCGGAGGATCAGGTGGGGTTGGTTGTAAAAGCGGTTGTCTGACACCCACCACCTCTGCTCATCCCTCGCTGCACAATCGACACGAACGTCGTGAGTTAGGCTTGGGCATATCTTTTCTCACCAACAGCCGCTCTTCCCGTTGAAAAACGGGATCCAGTCGGAAGTCTGTTATTGAGTTTTCGAGTTTGAAAGAATTGTAACTGTTCGGGAGAACTGGGTCCCGACTTTCGTCGGGATGAGCGGATAGCGAATTCAGTAGTTAAGGATTGGCGCCAACCACCTTTCGACATCCCGCAGATCCATATCCTTGCGCCGAGCATAGTCCTCAACCTGATCTTTGGCGATTTTGCCGACGCCGAAATAGACGCTATCGGGATGGGCTAGGTAAAGGCCGGAGACGGAGCTGGCGGGGTGCATGGCAAAGCTTTGCGTGAGCGTGACGCCGGCGGTTTTCGTGGCGTCGAGCAGACGAAAGAGCGTGGCTTTTTCGGTGTGGTCGGGCTGGGCCGGGTAGCCGGGGGCCGGGCGGATGCCGGCGTATTTTTCCGCGATTAAGTCGTCGTCTTTAAAGGGTTCATCGGGGGCGTAGCCCCAATGCTCGCGCCGCACTTGCTGATGCATATGCTCGGCAAACGCTTCCGCCAATCTGTCAGTTAGGGCTTGGAGCAAAATGGCGTTATAATCATCGCCGGCGTCTTTAAACTTTTGCGCGCGTCCGTCTTCATTGATACCGGCCGTGACGCAGAACCCGCCAATGTAATCGCCATTGGGGGAGATATAATCGGCGATGTTGTAGTTCGGCTTGCCGTTTCCGCCTTTAGAGATTTGCTGGCGCAGGCCGTGGAAGGTGGCGAGCTTTTCTTTGCGCGCTTCATCGGTGAAGACATCAATATCATCACCGTTTTGCACGCAGGGCCAGAAGCCGATCACGGCTCTCGCCTCGACCCATTTTTCCGCAATTATCTGATCGAGCATTTTATTGGCGTCTTTGAACAGGTCCCGAGCAGCCTTACCATAACGCTCATTGTCAAGGATGGCCGGGTAGCGGCCCTTAAGTTCCCAAGTCGCAAAGAACGGCGTCCAGTCGATAAAGTCACGCAGCCTCGCAAGGTCATAATCAACGAAATTTTGTGTCCCAAGAAATGACGGTTTGGGCGCGTCATAATTATCCCAGTCGGCGCTCCAGCGATTATCCTGCGCCTCCTTGAGGGTCAGGCGCTCTTTCTTGGACTGGCTGCGAATATGGGCTTCACGCGCCTTGACATAATCGGCGCGGATATTTTTGGCGTAGTCATCTTTTTTATCGCCCATCATAGTGCTGACCACGCCGACCGCGCGCGACGCGTCGAGCACGTATATGGTCGCGCCGTTTTTATAGGCTGGCTCGATCTTGACCGCCGTGTGAGTTTTGGAAGTGGTCGCGCCGCCGATTAAAAGCGGAATATCCATTTCGAGGCGCTGCATTTCAGAGCCGACATAGACCATCTCGTCCAGGCTCGGCGTAATTAGGCCGGATAGGCCAATCATATCGACATTATGTTTTTGTGCTTCTTCGAGAATTTTCTCGGCCGGAACCATGACGCCAAGGTCGATGATATCATAGCCGTTACATTGCAGAACGACGCCAACAATGTTTTTGCCGATGTCGTGAACGTCGCCTTTGACCGTCGCCATGAGTATGGTGCCGTTGGACGTATCGGCGAGACCCATGGCCTCTTTCTCTTCTTCCATGAACGGCATGAGGTGCGCCACAGCAGCCTTCATGACGCGGGCAGATTTCACCACTTGCGGCAAGAACATTTTACCTGAACCAAACAGATCACCGACCACATTCATGCCGTCCATGAGCGGGCCTTCGATCACGTGCAAAGGGCGTTCGGCAGCTTGCCGGGCTTCTTCGGTATCTTCGACGATGAATTTGGTGATGCCGTGAACGAGGCCGTGTTCAAGCCGTTTGCCGACCGGTTGTTCGCGCCACCGCGTATCGACGACGCGCTTTTTGGATTTCCCGCCGCGATATTTATCGGCGACTTCAAGTAGGCGGTCAGTGGCATCTTCGCGGCGATTAAGGATTACGTCCTCGACGCGTTCTCTGAGCTCTTCCGGGATATTGTCATAAATCGTCAGCTGACCGGCATTGACGATTGCCATGTCGAGTCCAGCCGGTATGGCATGATACAGAAACACCGAGTGCATGGCTTCGCGCACCGGATTATTGCCGCGAAAAGCAAAGCTGACATTAGAAAGCCCGCCGGAGATGCGGGCATGAGGAAGCTTTTCCTTGATCATTTTACAGGCTTCGAAAAACGCCACGGCGTAATCATTATGCTCTTCAATGCCGGTCGCGACCGCAAAAATATTCGGGTCAAAAATAATGTCCTGCGGCGGGAAGTCGAGCTTGTCGACAAGCAGATTATAGGCGCGCTCGCATATCGCAAATTTATGCTCGGCGGTCTCCGCCTGCCCGCTCTCGTCAAACGCCATAATGACGGTCGCCGCGCCCATATCCCGGAGTTTCCGGCCTTGCTCGAGAAACGGCTCTTCGCCTTCTTTAAGCGAGATTGAATTGACCACAGCCTTGCCCTGTACACATTTTAGGCCGGCTTCGAGGACTTCCCACTTCGAACTGTCGATCATGATCGGGACGCGGGCAATATCCGGCTCGCCGGCGATAAGTTTCAAGAACCGCGTCATGGCTTCCTTGCCGTCGATCAAGCCGTCATCCATGTTGATGTCGATAATCTGCGCGCCGCTTTCGACCTGTTGAAGCGCGACCGAAAGCGCCTCGTCAAACTTGCCGTCAACGATCAGGTTTTTAAACTTGGCCGAACCGGCCACATTGGTACGCTCACCAATATTGATGAACTGGGCAATTGAAGACATTAGATAGCGATCTGAAAGGGCTCGAGGCCCGAGAGGCGCAAAGTTGGAGCGATAGCGGGGTGAGCGCGCGGGGCCGAATTTTCAATTCTCCTGGCGATGGCTCTAATATGGTCGGGCGTTGAGCCGCAGCAACCCCCCAAAATATTGACAAATCCTTCGTTAGCCCAAGGGGCAACCTGCGCGGCCATCTCATCGGCGCTTTCATCATATTCACCAAAAGCATTCGGTAGGCCGGCATTCGGGAAAGCCAGAATGTAGCTATTGGCAACTTTGGAAATAGCCAAAATATGCGGTCGCATTTCATCGGCGCCGAGCGCGCAGTTCAATCCAACCGCGAACGGCTTGGCATGGGCGACGGATAGCCAGAACGCCTCGGCGGTTTGACCTGATAAAGTGCGGCCAGAGCGATCAGTAATGGTGCCCGAAATCAATATCGGAAGTTCATAACCAACCTCGGCAAAAACCTCTTTGGCCGCGAGTATCGCCGCCTTGGCGTTGAGCGTATCAAACACAGTTTCGATCAATAGTGCATCGACCAGATCTACAAACGCCGCGATCTGGCCTTTATAGGTGTCCTTGACCTCATCAAACGTCACATCGCGATAGCCGGGGTCTTCGACCTTGGGGGAAATGGACAGCGTTTTATTGAGCGGCCCGATGGAGCCGATTACAGCGCGCGGCTTGTTGGGTGTTTTCGACGTATATTCATCAGCGGCCTCACGGGCAACGACAGCGGATGCGCGCGCAATCTCGGGTGCATATTCAGAAAGATCATAATCGGCCTGAGAAATGGTCGTGGCGTTAAAGCTATTGGTTTCGATTAAATCCGCGCCGGCTTCCAGATATTGCCGGTGAACTTTTTTCACCGCTCCCGGTTTGGTCAGTGACAGTAAATCATTATTGCCCTGTAAGGGAACATGCCAATCTTTGAACTGCGCGCCGCGAAAATCGGCCTCGACCAGTTTTTGCTTTTGCAGCATTGTGCCCATCGCGCCGTCGAGCATCAATACGCGTTCTTTGATCGCCTGTTCGATTTGTGGCCAAATTTTTCCTGCAGCTTCGGACATAAGAGCACCTAATAATGACTATCAGGAAACTATAGCACTCCGAATTTCAAATTGATATAAAAAAATTCTTATATGTTTATGGGTATCGCGATCTTATTATTACCTCACAAAAAAACGACGCCAAAGGCGCCGTCTAAATATTCATAAACCCGCTCGGGATTACATGCCATTGCGTTCCGCGTTGGACTTGCAACCGGACTTGGAGGAATAGCTCTCTGAGCTGGATCCGACAATATTACCGTTCGTCGCTTTACGGCGCCAGCGATATTCACCGCGCTTATCTTTATAGAGTTCCCATTTGTCGTTCTTGCCAAGACCTTTAGGATTACCGTTCATACCGTGACGTTCGGCGTTGGCCTTGCAATCGGCTTTCTTCGTGTAACCTTCCGTTGCTGCGCCGACAATATTGCCATTGCTCGCCCGGCGACGCCATCGGTGCTCACCGCGTTTATCCTCGTATATTTCCCACTTGTCGTTTTCACCTGCCATTAAGTTACTCCCTTTTTCAGATAAAAATGCAACCTACCACTAATTTGGGTTTTGTGAAGAGGTAAGGGTTGCCTGATCTATTCGCCTGCTTTTTCGTATTCAGCTTCAATAATTATCGTGACATCATCGCCGACATGCGGAACTGCATAGCCCAGGCCCCACTCAGAACGCACCAGGTCGGTTGTCGCTGAAAACCCAACTTTGTGTCCGCCGCCCCGGGTCGTTCCGGCTTTATTAAATGTCACATCAAGAGTTACCGGTTTGGTCATTCCCATCAATGTTAAATTTCCGACGATGGTGCCCGTATCGACGCCCGTGCGAGTCACGGAGGTACTTTGGAAGCCAACGCTTGGGTATTTCTCTACATCAAACATATCAGCGGATTTCATATGGTCGTCAAATTTGTCAACATTGCTGTCGACAGAGGCCGCTTTGATAGTCGCTGAGACCGATGAGGCTTCCGGATCATCCGGGTTCCAGGTCAGAGTAGACTCCCAGTCTCCCCATCTGACCCAAGGTTTGGAATAACCCTGATGATCATAGGTAAAAGTGATGTAGCCATGGCCTTTATCCAAAGAATAAGTGCCGGCAGGCGCTGCGACCAAGGCTTCGGTACTAAATTCCGCGGACGCCGTTTCGCTTGCGACCTGAATTTCTTCTGTTTGCGGCTGCTCTGGAGAAGCCGCTTCCGTATCTTCTGCAGGTGAGCAGGCGCCCACAAATGCGATCAATCCAATTGCGAATAATTGCGCTTTCATTTCGTGTCCTCCAGACTTTTGTTCAGCCTGCCTAACACAAATGATATTCAAACGGAAGTTTTAGGGTGCGCAGAAACCGCGACTGACAGAATGGGACAAATTCAGGAAAATGGCGCACTGGGGAGGATTCGAACCCCCGACCCCTTGATTCGTAGTCAAGTACTCTATCCAACTGAGCTACCAGTGCAGGCCAAGAGAAGCGGCCTTTAAACGATAAGGCCACAATTAATCAAGCACTTTTTCCTCAATATGCTTTTAAGTTCCGGCCTTTTGTTTCGAGACCCATGCGAAATGTCTGATCAATGCCGGATCGGCTTGAATGGCCGCAAGACTGTTAAATTCTTTGCCAAGGCGCATTTCATCATAAAAATCATGCAGCCCGTCATGACATTGGCGGCATATATCGATGCCTTCGCGTAATTCATGCCGCGAATATTTCTTTTTAAAATAGTTCCGCCCATGTACCTTCTTAGGAATCAGATGGTGGAAGGTCAGCGCAACCTCACGGCCGCAAAGGGGGCAGGATTGATCCACTTTAGTCTCTTAGCAGTTCATTCACGCCTGTTTTTGATCGGGTCTTGGCATCAACCGTTTTAACGATCACGGCGCAGGCCAAACTATGGGATCCGTCCTTGGACGGAAGCGAACCGGGCACGACGACCGAATAGGCCGGTACTTCACCAAATGTAAACTCTCCGGTTGCGCGGTTATATATCTTGGTCGATTGCGACAGAAACACGCCCATGGCCAAAACGGCACCTTCGCGGACGATTACGCCTTCGGCGACTTCGGAGCGCGCGCCGATAAAGCAATTATCTTCGATGATCACCGGATTGGCTTGCAGCGGCTCGAGCACGCCGCCAATGCCGACGCCGCCGGAGAGATGGCAGTTCTTGCCGATCTGGGCGCAGGAACCAACAGTTGTCCACGTATCGACCATCGTGCCTTCATCAACATAGGCGCCAATATTGACATAGGACGGCATCAAAACGGCGTTTGGTGCGATATAAGCGCCGCGGCGAACACCAGATGTTGGCACGGCGCGAAAGCCCGCCGATGAAAATTCCTCTTCTCCCCAACCCTCAAATTTGGACGGGACCTTATCCCACCAATTTCCGCCGGCTGCGCCGCCCGTCATGATTTTATTGGCGTGAATTCGAAAGCCCATCAGCACGGCTTTTTTGAGCCATTGATGGACTTCCCAGTCCCCGTTCCCGGCCTTTGAGGCGACTCTGAGCTCTCCGCTATCCAGCGCCATGATTGAAGCTTCGATCGCATCGCGCTTTTCGCCCTTGGTTTCAGGGGACAAGCTTGCGCGGTCATCCCAAGCGGCATCGATCATTTTGGAGAGCTCTGCAGTGTTCATTGTGGCGTCCTTAATTCGCGCGCGACCATAATCAGGCCGGATTAGGAGTCAAATAAAATTGCGCGAACACGCGGCGAAAGGTGACATGTTGTTGAACTCGTTCAACTGCTAAGCGCCGCTCATGGAAACGATCTCCAAAAAAATCGCAATCTGGCGCGGACTTCGATCACGCTGTCCGAGCTGCGGACAAGCCTCATTATATCGGGCCTATCTTAAACCCGTCGATGAGTGTCCGTCTTGCGGCGTGACCTGGTCCGACGTCCGTGCTGATGATGGTCCAGCTTGGGCAACAATGCTGGTTGTCCTTCACGGGCTCGCGCCGCTTTTTCATCTGGTAGCGTTTGGCGAGCATATGTCGATGTGGAAGGGCATTTGCCTATTGTCAGTCATTGCAGTGATAATGTGCCTCTGGCTTTTGCCACGTATGAAAGGTCTATTTATCGCTATTATCTGGTCAACAGGTGCGCCGACCAGTTAAAATTGTCAGACTTGACCTGCCGTAAAATCTCGCCCATAGCAAACTCACTCATCAAGACCGGCGTTAGGGACAGGCCCGATAAAGCGTTGGGGCAACCTTGTGAATTCACAAACGGTGCCAAGTCCTGCAGCTCGTAGAGGCTGGAAGATGAGAGAGCGAGACCCCTCGCATCTTTCCCTTCCAAATACTAAGCGCGCAGTTTGGCCCATAAAGAGGCTGGAACATGGCACGAGATGTCAGTTTTGAAATAGGCGATACGCTGCTGCAGCGCGGAGGCGTGATCAAAGACGATGTTGTAAAGGGCCGTCTATATGGCCCCAAAAGCGCGCCTCTAATCGTTGTGATGGGCGGTATTTCCGCCGACCGGTTTGTTGCAGATGACCCGATTCGCCAAAAAGGCTGGTGGTCACCGCTGGTACGAAAGGGCGGCGCGATTGATATCAATAGGTTTCAAGTGCTTGGTTATGATTTCGCGCCCGCTAATGAGCGTGATGATTTACCCAATGTCATTACAACAGAAGATCAAGCAATGCGCCTTAAAAAACTCCTAGATGGGCTCGGCATCAACGCGGCTGCATTGATTGGCTCGTCTTATGGCGGCATGGTCGCGCTGGCATTTGCCAAAGACTATCCGGACCAAGTAGCCAATCTCTGTATCATCGGCGCGGCGCATCGGCCTTACCCGATTGGCGTGGCCTGGCGCGGCATACAGCGCCGCATGGTCCGCGTTGCCATGAAAGCGGGTGTGCCCAAAGAAGGCCTCAAACTCGCGCGCGAACTTGCCATGACAACCTACCGCACGCCGGTCGAATTTGACGACCGCTTTGACCTTGAAGAAACATCGTCCGATCCGTCGCGTTTTGATATTTGCGATTATCTTGGCTCGCGCGGAGATGATTTTGCCGAGCGCATGGATGCGGAGCGATTCCTACTGCTCTCGGAATCTATTGACCTCCACCGCGTATCGCCGGAAGAAATTTCGACGCCCGCACTGTTAATGTCCGCCATCTCCGACCAACTCGCGCCGCTGCCGGATATGCGTGAGCTCCGCGACCGCCTCGCGGGACCGTCAGAGCTCTTTACCTTCACATCGCTATTCGGCCATGATGCCTTCCTCAAAGAATTTGACATGATGGCGCCGAAGCTCGAAGAATTTTGCGGGGGTCTAAAATAATGACAGAATTCATTCAGCGGCTATTGTTTGCTATTATTTTATTGCCCATTTCGTTCTTCTTGTTCGAACTATTATTGAGCAAAGGCGATTTTGTTCTGGCAGCGCAGACATTGGCGGACCATGCAACGCTAATTATATCACTGATTATATTATTGCCCGTTTTGCTTGGAATTATGGATTATCTTGATGCGAGAAAGACAAAGAATGACTCGTAGAAAATCAGATCAAACCCGACTCGTACAGGCCGGCATTGGCGAAGACCCGCAGACAGGCTCCGTCGCGACGCCGCTACACACGTCTAGCACCTATATCTGGAAAGATATCGAGACCAAGGGTGAGTTTGACTATGGCCGGACCAAAAACCCAACGCGTGAACTTCTCACCCGCGCGTTGGTCGAGCTTGAAGGCGGGGTGGGCGGCGAGATTGTCAATTCCGGCATGGCCGCAATTGATCTTTGCCTCAACCTGCTGGACGCTAATGATCTGATCATCGCGCCGCATGATTGTTATGGCGGCACTCATCGCTTGTTCACGCACCGGGCATTCCAAAACCGGATCCGGGTTGAATTTGTTGATCAGAGTGATGAGGCAGCGCTGGATGTGGCGCTCACCCATAATCCCAAAATGGTCTTCATCGAAACGCCGTCTAATCCGCTCATGCGGATCGTCGATGTCGCCGCGATTGCTAAAGCGGCCAAAGCTGTCGGCGCACTGTCAGTTTGCGACAATACATTCCTATCGCCCGTTCGGCAAAAGCCTCTCGCACTGGGCTGTGATATCGTCATCCACTCCAATACTAAATATATCAATGGCCATAGCGACGTGGTCGGCGGGTGCGTAATCGCCAATTCCGAAGAACTGACCGAGCGCCTGAGATGGTGGGCCAATTGCGCGGGTCTCACTGGCGCGCCGTTTGATAGCTGGCTGACCCTGCGCGGAATGCGCACGCTCCCTGCACGGATGGACATTCAAGAAGCGAACGCTGGTAAATTGGCGACGTTTTTAGATGGTCACAATCAAGTCGAAAAAACTTACTATCCTGGTCTGAAATGCCATCCGCAATTTGATCTCGCGGCGCAGCAACAATTCGGACCCGGCGCCATGCTCAGCTTCGAGATAAAAGGCGATCTGGCAACGGCCAAATCATTCCTGTCAGGATTGGAGTTATTTCAACTGGCTGCCTCGCTCGGCGGAACGGAAAGCCTGATTTGCCAGCCCGCCATCATGACCCACGCCGGCATGGCCCCCGAAGCGCGGCAAAACGCCGGAATAAAGGATAATCTGATTAGAGTGTCGGTTGGGATGGAGAATATTGATGATCTTTTGGCTGATTTTACGCAATCATTTTCCAAAATTTAGAGTGAATTGGAATAATTTCCCAATCGTTTTGTAAAGTTTTGACCGAATTAGACAATTTTTTGCTTGAAATGACTCCGTTTTTTGTTTTTAGAAACGGGAGGATTTTTAAAGGGCCGTCATGAAAGACCCCAGAACACAAAACGCACCTAAGGTGAAAGTCGCCGTAAAGTCAGAAGCTGTGTCTTCTAATGTGATTATTGTGTCTGGACTTCTACTCGTGCTGCTTCTGCTGGTGAGCGGATTTAGCGGGACTTAAGGCCAAGGCAAAGCTTTTATGACCCGCTCCTAAGCCGAGCGGGTTTTTTTATGGAAAACGACAGACAACAGGAAATTTAAACATGTCACTCGATATTTATTACGACAAAGATTGCGATCTCTCGATCATCAAGAAAAAGAAAGTCGCCATTCTGGGTTATGGCTCACAAGGCCGCGCTCATGCGCTGAACCTGAAGGACAGCGGCGTTGATGTTGTTGTCGGCCTGCGTCCAGACAGTTCGACCAATAAAAAAGTGATTGCCGATGGTCTTGAGGCCAAAGCTACCGCCGATGCCGTCAAAGGCGCAGACGTTGTCATGGTTCTGACGCCTGATGAGCTTCAAGCCAAAATTTACCGCGAAGATATCGAGCCCAATATCAAAGAAGGCGCAGCCCTAGCTTTTGGTCACGGTTTTGCCATTCACTATGGTCAAGTTGATCCGCGCCGCGATCTCGATGTTATCATGGTTGCCCCGAAAGCCCCCGGCCACACCGTTCGCAATGAATTTGAAAATGGCCGCGGCATTCCCGATTTGATCGCCATCGCCCAAGACGCCAATGGCGGCGCAGCGCTGGAGATCGCAAAATCCTACGCCTCAGCCATTGGCGGCGGACGCACCGCGATTATCCACACCACATTTAAAGACGAAACAGAAACTGATCTGTTCGGGGAACAAGCTGTGCTTTGCGGCGGCGTTGTAGAGCTGATAAAAATGGGTTTCGAGACATTGACCGAAGCCGGTTATCCGCCAGAGCTGGCCTATTTCGAATGCTTGCACGAAACCAAGCTGATCGTTGATTTGATTTATGAGGGCGGCATTGCCAATATGAATTACTCGATTAGCAACAACGCCGAATACGGCGAGTATGTCACCGGCGAAGCGGTCGTCAATGACAGCTCTCGCGAAGCCATGCGCACCGCACTGAAAAACATTCAGAACGGTGACTATGCTAAAAGCTTCATCCAAGAAGGCGCGCTCGGATATCCGTCCATGACGGCCCGTCGCCGCAACATGGCCGCCCACCCGATCGAGCAGGTCGGCGAACAGCTCCGCGATATGATGCCGTGGATCGCTGCCAATAAAATTGTCGACAAAGAGAAGAATTAGGCCATCCTATGACCACCGCCACACAATTTGCCAGACAGGACACGGAAGTCCTTGCCGACCGCGAGGCCAAATCCGGTGCGCAGCTTTTGCTCGAAGCCCTTGAGCGGCAAGGTGTGGATACCATCTTTGGTTATCCCGGCGGCGCGATCATGCCCGTTTATGATGTCCTGCCCAAAACGTCTTTGCGGCATATACTGTGTCGCCACGAACAAGGATGCGGTATGGCCGCTATAGGCTATGCCCGTGCTACTGGCCGGGTTGGCACAGCGCTGGCGACTTCTGGTCCGGGCGCCACCAACCTCGTCACCTCCATCGCCGATGCTTATCTTGATAGCGTGCCAACCGTCTTTATCACTGGTCAGGTGACATCAAACCTAATGGGCACAGATGCGTTCCAGGAAGTTGATATTTTCGGCATCACGCTTCCTATCGTCAAACACTCTTATATTGCCCGCGATCCCGCCGATATACCCGGCATGGTAGCCGAAGCCTACTTCATCGCTGCTGAGGGTCGTCCGGGTCCGGTTCTAATCGACCTTCCCAAAGACGTCGCCAATGCGGTCACGACAGAACGTCACCGCTGGCGTCCCTATCCTAAAGTTAAACCCGAAATGGGCAAAAGCGCAGAGATCGCCAAAGCTGAAGCTCTAATCAAAGATGCCAAAAAGCCACTGCTCTATATCGGCGGCGGTATTGCCCAAGGCGACGGCGTCGCTGAGCTTCGTGATTTAGTCAAGCGCACAGAGATCCCGGTTGTTTCCACCCTAAAGGGGTTAGGATCACTCGAATCTGATCACCCGCATTTCCTAGGTATGCTTGGCATGCACGGCCTTAAGGCCGCCAATTATGCGGTGCAGGAATGCGATCTATTGATTGTCGCTGGCGCGCGATTTGATGACAGGGCCACGGGCAAGCTTGATACGTTCGCACCCCATGCCAAGGTCATCCATATGGATATCGATAAGGCTGAGATCAACAAGCTACGGACCGTCGATGTCGGGCTCGAAGGCTCTCTAAAGAAAAATCTTGCGGCCTTGAAACCCGGCCGGACAGATGTCGATGACTGGCGTAAGCTTTGTTATGATCGCCGCACTGAGCATGCTTGGGATTACAAATCCCCGATCACGTCGATGAAGACCGGCGGCGTTTACGCGCCGAAACTATTGCATGACCTATCCCGCCGCGCGCCTGAGAGCGCCATTTTCACCTGTGATGTCGGTCAACATCAAATGTGGGTCGCGCAGCATTGCTATTTCGATGACCCGAAAGACCACATCACATCGGGTGGTCTCGGCACGATGGGCTTTGGCCTGCCGGCTGGCCTCGGCGCGAAACTTGGCGCGCCGGATCGGACCGTGATTACGGTTTCCGGCGATGGCTCTATCATGATGAATATTCAGGAACTGGCTACGCTCAATCGTTATGGTATCCCGGTCAAAGTTGTTCTTTTGGATAACTCCGCGCTTGGCATGGTAAGGCAATGGCAAGAAGTTTTCTTTGATCAAAATTATTCCGAAGTGAACCTTGATGACAATCCTGACTTCGCCAAAGTTGCCAAGGCGTTCAACATTGACGCATTTACCGTCACACGCGGCGACGAAGTTGATGCGGGTATTGACCGTTTGCTTGCGGCGGAAAACGCCATATTGATGCACGTCAAAATCGACACTTACGAAAATGTCTGGCCGTTGGTACCGCCGGGACGATCCAACGCCGATATGATGGAGCGATAAATGTCCGAACTCCAACGCGATAAAATTTTTGAAAGCTCTGGCGTTTCCGGCACGCTCAAGATTGTCCTGCACGATGTGTCGGGCACGTTGATCCGCGCGCTCGGGACGATTGAGCGGCGCGGTTATGATTACCGCGATGTCCACTGTACCCAGCGCGTCGATGGCGATTTTGACCTACTTGTCCGTATTGAAGACATAGGCGGGCCGCGCAATCTCAATATTCTGTGCAATCAGCTTGAACGACTTTATAATGTGGTATCGGCTGAAAAAGTCGGCCGGCGCAAACGTGCGGAGCGGGCGTGATGTCGACCTACCGAGCTGGCAGAATCCGCTTTCGACTTATGGCGCGCATGTAAAAACATCCGCATAAAACCATAATTCAATTTGAGCACACCATGACCAAACACGTCAAAATATTTGATACCACTTTACGCGACGGCGAACAGGCGCCGGGCTTTTCCATGACGTCCGGGCAGAAGCTACGCCTGGCCAAGACATTGGAAAGTCTGGGCGTTGATATTATCGAGGCCGGGTTTGCCGCCGCCTCTCCCGGCGATTTCGACGCTATCCACACCATTGCAGCGGAAATCAAAGGCAGCACGATTTGTTCACTCGCGCGCTGTAATGATGGCGATATCCGCGCCTCCGGCGAAGCGATTAAACCTGCCAAATCCGGCCGGATCCACACGTTTATCGCGACCTCGCCGCTCCACCGTGAATATAAGCTTAAAATGTCCAAAGACGAGATTGTCCGCCGCGCTGTGGCCGGAGTCGAGCTGGCCCGCACCTACACAGATGATGTCGAGTTTTCCTGTGAGGATGCTATCCGCACTGAACGTGATTATCTTCAGCGTGTTGTCGAAGCGGCCATCAAAGCGGGCGCAAGCACGATCAATATTCCCGATACAGTCGGCTATACTACTCCCGAAGAAATCCAGGATCTGTTTTCGTTCCTGACCACGCAAATCGAAGGGGCAAACGGCGTGACATTTTCAGCTCATTGCCATGATGATTTAGGATTGGCCGTTGCCAATTCACTCGCAGCAGTTCGCGGCGGGGCGCGTCAAGTCGAATGCGCCATGAACGGCATAGGCGAACGGGCCGGCAATTGCGCGACCGAAGAAGTCGTGATGGCGATCAATACGCGGAAAGATTTCTACGGCCTGACGACCGGCATCAAGACCGAAGGCATTTACGCCGCCTCGAAATTGCTCGCCAGCATTACGGGAAATCCTGTGCCGCGCAATAAAGCCATAGTCGGCAAGAACGCCTTTGCGCACGAATCTGGTATTCACCAACACGGCGTGCTCGCCAACCGCGAAACCTATGAGATCATGAAGCCCGAAGATGTCGGCGTTTCCACCGATAATCTCGTGCTCGGTAAACATAGTGGCCGAGCCGCCCTTAAGAACCGCGCGTCCAAACTCGGGTTTGAATTGTCCGACAATCAATTGCAGTCGGTCTTTGTCGCGTTCAAGGAACTGGCCGATGAGAAAAAAGAAGTGTTCGACGCCGACATTGAGGCGCTGATTATGGGCGAAACTGTCGGGTCGCAAGGCCCTTGGGAAATCGATAGTCTGTATGTTTCAGCGGGTTCTGACGAAAACCGGCATCCGCAAGCCAGCGTCAAGCTTAAGCATGAAGATGGGCGAACGCTTGCCGCCATCAACGAAGCCGCCGGGCCCGTCAATGCCGTGTTCATGGCGATCTCTGACATCACCGGTCATCCGCTACATCTTGATAGTTTCTCAGTGCAATCCGTCACCGAAGGCAAAGACGCCATGGCCGAAGCCGCCGTTCAGGTCTCGACTGAATTTGAAAGCTATCACGGCCGCGGCGCTTCAACCGATACAGTTCTGGCCGGCGCGAAAGCCTATCTCGATGTAATCAACCGCATCGAACGCCGGGCCGTGCGCCAGAAAAAAATCGCGGCGCAGCACTGATGCCTAAAACTCTATTCGATAAAGTCTGGGAGCGGCATGTGGTGGTGCCGGAAACGGCGGAACACCCGGCGACACTTTATATTGACCTGCACCTGATCCATGAAGTAACCAGCCCTCAAGCCTTTACGGTTCTCAAAGAACGCGGGCTGAAAGTTCGCCGGCCGGATCGAACACTCGCGACTATTGATCATTCAACACCGACCCTGATCGACGCCGATGGTAATAGGCCTTTCGTGACCGAGCAGGCCGAAAAACAGGTAAGCCTATTGCTCGCCAATACGGCCGAGCACGGCATCGAGACCCATGGTTGGGACTCTGACTATCGCGGCATCGTCCATGTCATGGGGCCAGAGCTTGGCGCGACGCGGCCAGGCATGACCATTGTCTGCGGCGACAGCCATACGTCAACCCACGGGGCGTTTGGCGCGATTGCCTTTGGTATTGGCACCACACAAGTCGGTCATGTTCTGGCCAATCAATGTATCCTTATGCGCAAGCCCAAAACCATGGCAATCCATGTTGACGGGGAGTTGTCAGACGGCGTCACCCCAAAAGATGTCATCCTCGCCATCATCGCCGAAATCGGCGTTGGCGGCGGGACCGGCTACGCGCTCGAATATCGCGGATCCGTGTTTGAAAATATGAGCATGGATGGCCGCATGACGGTCTGCAATATGTCGATCGAAGCCGGCGCGCGCTGCGGCATGGTTGCGCCGGATCAGACTACATTTAATTATCTGGAAGGCCGGAAATTCGCACCAACAGATTATGAAGCTGCCTGCGAAGATTGGCTCAGCCTCGCCAGCGATGACGGCGCGGCCTATGATAAAGAGGTCTTCCTCAAAGCCGAAGATATTCGGCCTATGGTCACTTATGGCACCCATCCGGGTATGGCCATGCCAATTGATGCGATGATCCCCGCTGCAGCTGACGAGGCCGAAGAAAACGCGCTTGATTATATGCAGGTGAAAGCCGGCACCGAGATTGAAGGCCTCAAGGTCGACCGGGTTTTTATCGGATCCTGCACGAATTCACGTATGGAAGATTTACGCGCCGCAGCCCGGATCATGAGCGGCGCAAAAGTCGTCGGTGATGTCATCGCGATTGTCGTGCCCGGCTCCGAGCTTGTGAAAAAACAAGCTGAAGCCGAGGGCCTGCACGAAATATTTGAAACCGCCGGCGCGCAGTGGCGTGAACCCGGCTGCTCTATGTGTATTGCCATGAACGGCGACAAAGCCGCCCCGGGCGAACTTGTGGTCTCGACATCCAACCGAAACTTTGCCGGACGGCAGGGCCCGGGCGCGCGGACGATACTCGCCTCGCCGGAAACAGCGGCGGCGGCAGCGATCGCCGGCGTGCTGACAGACCCGCGTGTATTTTCGGATGCCGGAGAGGACCCGACCGATGTCCTTTGATCCTATCAAAAACATAACGTCAAAAACGCTAGTGCTTCCGGCGGCCAATATTGACACGGATCAGATCATACCCGCGCGTTTCCTGACAGTGACGACACGCGACGGTCTCGGCAAACATGCCTTTAATGACTGGCGTTATGATGATGATGGCACGCCCAATGATCATCTGCTGAATCAGGTCAACAGTCCCGACTACCAGATTCTCGTCGGCGGCCATAATTTCGGTTGCGGCTCATCCCGAGAACACGCACCTTGGGCATTGACCGATTACGGTTTTCGCGCGGTTATCAGCTCAGAGATCGCCGATATATTTAAAGGCAATTCACTTAAAAATGGATTGCTTCCGGTCGTGATCGAGAAATCCGCCCATCAATGGTTACTCGATCATCCAGGCGAAGAGGTCACGATCGATCTAGAAAAATGCGAAGTGCGCCTACCCAAAAATGGCGGGACTTATAGTTTCGAGATCGACGCGTTCTCCCGTCATTGCCTGATGGAGGGCGTGGATGAAATGGGCTATCTCGGCACGCAAAACGATGCGATTGCAGAATTTGAGACCAATCATGGCTAATATCAATTTCACATATCTGCCCGGTGACGGGATTGGTACCGAGGTTGGCGAAGCGGCGATTAATGTCCTAAACGCAACGGTAAATAAATTTGGCCATACGCTCGACATTGAAAGACATTTAATCGGAGGTGCCGCAATTGACGCAGGCATGAAACCCCTGCCGGATGAAAGTTTGGCCTCTGCTAAAAAAACCGGGGCGATTCTGCTCGGCGCGGTTGGCGGTCCGAAATGGGATCACCTTAAGGGATCGGACCGGCCCGAACTTGGCGCGCTTTTGCCGCTTCGCAAAGAGCTTAATCTCTATGCCAATATCCGCCCAGCCGCACCTCACCCGGCCTTGATCGATCGCGCGCCGCTTAAACGTGAATTTCTTGAAGGCGTTGATTTTGTCGTCATGCGCGAGTTAACCGGCGGAATTTATTTCGGCAAGAAGGGCAAAGACAATCCCAACTCAAATAATCCGAGTGCATATGATGAGTGCCGCTATAGCGAGTCTGAAATCCGACGCATCTCCATCAAAGCCTTTGATCTGGCGCGGCTACGTAAAAAGAAAGTCACCTCAGTCGATAAATCCAATGTGCTGGAAACCTCTCGTCTGTGGCGCGCCGTTGTTGAAAAGGTCGCCAAGGATTATGAGGATGTCGATCTTGAACATCTTCTCGTCGACGCGATGACCATGCATATGCTGACACGCGGCAAGGATTTTGACGTTATCCTGACAGAGAATATGTTCGGTGATATCCTGACCGACGAAGCCTCCGTCCTATGCGGCTCTATGGGCGTTATCCCGTCCGCGTCTTTGTCGGACGGAACTATGGGCATGTATGAACCGATCCACGGCAGCGCTCCCGATATCGCCGGACAGGGCAAAGCCAATCCGCTGGCCATGATATTATCGGCGGCCTGGATGTTGCGGCTATCCTTTAAACTCGAAAACGAAGCGGCGGCGATCGAAGCGGCCGTTGATGCAGCGCTCTATGACGGTCACACAACCGGCGATCTCGGCGGCTCCATGACAACGTCGGAAGTCGGCCAATGGATTGCTGATCATGTTGGCGGCGATGTCAGTTAATCTGTCCGACCTTAAAGCCCGGATCGAGGCGGCAGATGTCTACGCGCTCGCCAAGCGCACACCTTTGGAATTGGCCAAGGGCCTCTCGGCGCAGCTTGGCCGCAACGTCTGGCTCAAACGCGAAGATCTACAGGATGTGTTTTCATTTAAAATTCGCGGCGCTGCCAATCGAATATCCAACCTGACCGATGATGAAAAAGCGCGTGGTGTTTGCGCGGCCAGCGCCGGTAATCACGCGCAAGGCGTGGCTGCAAGTGCGGCGCATTACGGAACCAAAGCCGTTATCTTCATGCCGATCACAACGCCGCCGATTAAAGTCGAGGCCGTGCATGCGCGCGGCGGCGAAACCCGTCTGGTCGGCGACAGCTATGATGCAGCCTGTGATGCGGCGCTCGAATACGCCCGCAAAACGGGCGCAGTGTTTGTCCATCCGTTTGACGAAATTGACGTCATTGCCGGACAAGGCACGGTCGGTAAAGAAATTCTTGAACAAATGCCCAGAACACCGGCGGCGATTTACGTCTGCACCGGCGGCGGCGGGCTACTTTCGGGTATTGGGACATGGGTCAAATCCCAAAGTCCGAATATCAAGATCATAGCCGTCGAGCCCTCCGGCGCAGCCACCTTTAAAACCTCGCTCGAAGCGGGCGCGCCGACCGCGCTGAACGAAGTCGACAAATTCGCCGACGGTGTCGCCGTGAAAATGATCGGTTCTAATACATTTGATATCGCCAGCCGCGTTGCCGATTTGGCCATCACGGTTAGCAATGATGAAATTTGCGCCGCCGTTAAAGACGTATTTGAAGCCACTCGCACGGTTGTTGAGCCTGCCGGCGCATTGGCGCTTGCGGGCCTAATTGCGCAAGTCAGAGACGGCACTGCGCCCGACGGCGACTGCGTCGTCACAATATCCGGCGCCAATGTCAACTTCGACCGGATCGGCCATATCGTTGAGCGGGCTGAACTTGGGGCGGGCGGCGAAATGTTGTTCGCGGCGACCATTCCGGAACGCCCAGGCGCGTTTCTGAATTTTTGCCGCGCGCTCGGCTCGAGGGCCGTGACCGAATTTAATTACCGCTTCACGGAATCAGATGCGGCTCATGTTTTGGTTGGCGTCAAACTGTCAACGATGGACGAACGTCAGCAAGTGTTATCAGATATGCAGGCCGAAGGCATTGAGGTCTCAGACCTATCTCATGATCGACTCGCAAAGCGTCATCTCCGCCATATGGTCGGCGGCCGGGCCAGCGCGGATATCCCCGAGGTTTTGTATCGGTTCGAATTTCCAGAGCGCCCCGGCGCGCTGACCGATTTTCTGATTAATCTAGACTCTCGCTGGAATATTTCTCTGTTTCACTATCGTAATCACGGCAGCTCAGAAGGCCACGTCTTATGCGGGTTTCAAGTTCCAGACGACAATGCCGACGCGCTTCATGATCAGCTTTCCAAGATCGGCTATCCCATGACACTCGAGACCGATAATATCGCCTATCGGTATTTTTTAAGCGGTTAATTAAATCGCCACGTAAGTGAACTGCCCGGCATCATTGAGGCGGCGGCGGATTAATCCCCGGCCTTTGAGACAGTTGAGATGCGCGATAGATTCCCCGACCGCCATGATCCGATTTCCATCATCGATCTGTCTTCGAAAGAGCACGGAGTAAACCTCGGTCGCAAGCCGTTCTTCGGAGCAAAATTCTAACAGACGTTCGAGCGCCTTTTCGTGATGAGAGATAAGTTTATCGAGCCGTTTATGGGCACCGCGAAAGGGTATTCCATGGGCCGGACAAATTAGAACATCCTCGGGAAGTTCGTCTTTAAGTTTATGACAAGAGCGAATCCAGTCTTCAAGCGGGTTGCCTTCAGGTTCGGTTGGCCAGACCGAAACGTTGGACGAAATATTCGGCAGGAGTTGATCGCCGGTCAAGCAAATATTGAGTTCAGGAGAATAAAGACAAGCATGTTCCGGCGAATGGCCGGATCCAATGATGACCCGCCACTCTTTTCCATTGATCAATCCAAGTTCGCCATCAGTTAGCCGGTCATAACTATTCGGCATCGGCGTGATCGCTTTTCCGAACCCTCCAAAACGAAGCTTATAACGCTCGATTTGCTCTTCTGTAAAACCGCATTTGCGGTAAAATTTGATGCCTTCTCGCGGAGCGGGATTACCTGTATCGGCGGCCAGTATTCGGCATAGAAAATATTCGCCGCGCGTCATCAAAAGCGGCGCATCAAACTTTTTACAGAGCCAACCAGCCAGACCCGTATGATCGGGATGAAGGTGGGTACACAAAACTCTGTTAATGGGGCGATAACCCATCAGCTCCTTGAAGTGATCGCGCCAAATATTTTTGCTGACTTTATCGCCAATGCCCGTATCGACAACCATCCAGCCATCTTTGTCGCGCAGCGCCCAAAGATTAATATGGTTGAGCGACGTCATCGGTAGGGGAAAACGAAGCCAGTACACGCCCTCTGCAACCTCGGTTGCGCTACCAGGTGCAGGCACTTCATCCGTGATGAATGTCAGCAATCGGGAGGAATTATCCTTCGGCGCAGTGAGGCTTTCATCAGGGGCAGTTTTTGTTTTCGATGTCATCGGGAGACTATGCGGGATTTGCAGCTATTAGGCTAGACCCGATTGTCACGTTGCAGCTCGCAGTGCGAAATAAATTATTGGCAATAGACGTTTGATTTATATTTTCAAAAATATCTCGTTATTTTAAAGCGGGCCTGAGTTTTGAAGACAGCCACCCAAGAAAGTGCCGCGTCTATCATCTGGCTATCGCTAGCCGGATGATCAAAATGAGCGGTAATACATCGTTTTATGTTCGCCAATAATTATGCAGCCAATCCGTTTCGCATTTGCGCCGTGAACTGCTCGGCAATTAGATCGCCTGATAGCCTGCCGCCCGGCGCGTACCAGGCGTTGAGCCAGTTGAGCGCTCCCATGAAGAAGAAAACCGTGAGCTGCGGATCTCCGCCTCTGATAGAGCCGTCTTTCATACCGCGCTTGACGATATCCGTGACGCGGGATTCGATTTTACCTCGCCGCTTCAATACATCCTTTTGCCAATTCCCAGACAGAGACGACACATCCGTCAATAAAGACAGCCCATCACGCGTCAGGAGTTTCACAAGCTCAGAGAATACGGTCGATAGCTCGGACAAACCATTTGCGCCCTTGCCCTTATGTTCTTTCACGCACTCATCAAACGCGTCATAGACCATGATGTGGCACTCAAACAGAATTTCTTCTTTTGAATTCACATAATAATAAAGCGCGGTCTTCGTTAGGCCGAGCGCCTTGGCAATTTCGGTCATGGATGTGTTGTGGTAACCGCGACGCCGAAACGCTTCACCGGCCGCGCGAATAACGGCGCGGCGCTTGTTGGCAAATTGCTTTTCGCGGTTAAACGGTTCTTTAAGGCTGGTTTGCATTTGGCCTTTCATAGCATTTGAATAAATTTGACTCAAGGGTCAATTTTATGTACAGAGAGTCAAAATGTGCTCAACCCTAATCGAGCCAGCGGAGAAGTTATGCCAAAACTCACGTCGAAGGTTAATCCCGAAAGCGCGGAATTCAAAGCCAATGCCGCCCATATGGGAAGTTTGGTCGCCGATCTCGAGGCCAAAGTCGCCACGATCGCGGAAGGCGGCTCCGAGCGTGCGCGCAAGAAACATCTTGATCGCGGGAAGCTCTTGCCACGCGAACGGGTAGAACGTCTGCTCGATCCGGGAACGCCGTTTTTGGAGCTTTCACAAATGGCGGCCTATGATTGTTACGGTGACACGGAAGTACCGGCCGCAGGTATAATCACGGGCATAGGGCGGGTGTCGGGCCGCGAAGTTATGATCCTGTGTAATGATGCGACAGTAAAAGGCGGCACCTACTTCCCGCTCACATGCAAGAAACAAGGCCGAGCGCAAGAGATTGCCGAGAAGAACCATTTGCCTTGTGTTTACATGGTCGATAGCGGCGGCGGGCACCTTCCGTCCCAAGCCGAAATTTTTCCGGATCGGGGTCACTTTGGGCAGTGTTTCTATAATCAGTCTGTCATGAGCGCGAAGGGCATCCCGCAAATCGCCGTCGT
>JABDKG010000038.1 GCA_013002305.1 Hellea sp. | reverse complement strand
ATTTTATAGCGCGCCTCTTCCATGGCAGAAATATAGACGACCTGATCTTTGAGCTTGCCGTTTTCAACTTTGCGGTACGGGCTTTCGATAAAGCCGTATTTATTAACACGGGCATGTGTCGCCAATGAGTTAATCAAGCCAATATTTGGACCTTCCGGCGTTTCAATCGGGCAGATCCGGCCATAGTGGGTCGGGTGCACGTCGCGGACTTCAAAGCCGGCACGTTCACGGGTCAGACCACCTGGTCCAAGCGCTGAGAGACGACGCTTATGCGTAATTTCAGACAGCGGGTTGGTTTGGTCCATAAATTGCGACAGCTGTGAAGAGCCAAAGAATTCACGAACAACGGCTGCAGCTGGTTTCGCGTTGATCAAATCGTGCGGCATAACCGTTTCGATATCGACCGCAGCCATACGTTCCTTAATGGCGCGCTCCATGCGCAGAAGACCAATTCGGTATTGGTTTTCCATTAGTTCACCAACAGAACGAACCCGGCGATTGCCAAGATTATCAATATCGTCAACAGAGCCGATACCGTCTTTAAGCTTCACAAGCGTATCAACAACAGCCAGCAGATCTTCTTTGCGAAGAACGCGGATATCGTCTTCTGTTTTCTGGTCGAGACGCATGTTCATTTTTACCCGCCCAACATCGGACAGGTCATAACGCTCTTGATCAAAGAAAAGCGAGTTGAACAGATCTTCGGCCGCTTCGGTTGTTGGCGGCTCGCCTGGACGCATAACGCGGTAGATATCAACCAACGCACCTTCGCGGCTGTCATTTTTATCAGCGGCCAGTGTGTTCCGGATATACGGTCCAACATTGACGTGATCGATATTCAGAACGGAAAGTTCGTTAATGCTGGCTTCTGTCAAAGCTTCGATAACTTCTTCGGTCAGCTCGTCCCCGGCCTCGGCGTAAATTTCGCCGGTTTTAACATTGACGATGTCTTCAGCGGCGTAACGACCCGCCAGAATTTCATCGGTGATCAATACGTTTTTCAGACCCGCATCTGCGAGTTTCTTGGCGCCGCGCTTAGTCAGCTTGCGGCCTTCTGGCGCTGCAATTTCTCCGGTTTTAGCGTCGACCAGATCGTTCAATAATTTCGCGCCGCGATAATTCTCGGCGTTAAACGGCATAGTCCAGCCGCCTTTTTTCTTGTCCCGCTTATAGCCAATCGGTGTGTAATACTGATTGAGGATATCTTCCTTGCTCATGCCAAGCGCATAAAGAACCGTTGTCGCCGGCAATTTACGGCGGCGGTCAATACGAGCATGCAGAATGTCTTTGGCGTCAAATTCGAAGTCGAGCCAAGACCCGCGATATGGAATGATCCGCGCAGAGAACAGAAATTTGCCGGATGAGTGGCCTTTCCCTTTGTCATGGTCAAAGAAGACGCCCGGTGAACGGTGCATCTGAGACACGATAACGCGCTCGGTACCGTTAACGATAAACGTACCTTTTTCGGTCATGAGCGGAATATCGCCCATATAGACGTCCTGCTCTTTAATGTCCTTAACGCTGCGGCCGCCCGTATCTTCGTCAATATCAAAGACAACGAGACGCATTTTGACCTTGAGCGGCGCTGCGAATGTAATATCGCGCTGCTGACACTCTTCTTCGTCAAATTTTGGCGGCTCAAACTCAAATGATACATATTCGAGAACAGCGCGATCAGAGAAATCCCGAACCGGGAAGACAGACTTAAACGTGCCGTTCAGGCCCGTATCACCACGCTCTTCGCGGCTCTGATCTTTTTGCAAAAACTGGTTGTAAGAACTCTTTTGAACCTCGATAAGGTTTGGCATCCGGACAACTTCCGGAATCCGGCCAAAGCTTTTACGAATTCGTTTTTTACCTGTGAATGAAAGCGACATTAAAGACACCTTTCCGCTTCTTGCTGGGCACGCCTGTGCACGGGCACGCCATAAAATCCTGTTGAACTTTTTTACTCTGCGTTCAGCCAGAGTTCGTGAACCTCACGACGGGAAAATATCCGGCGACATATAGCCGCCGGATATCAAGACTACTTAAGTTCGACAGTCGCGCCTGCGGCTTCGAGCTTTTCTTTGATCTCTTCGGCTTCCGCCTTAGGAGCAGCTTCTTTGACAGCTTTTGGTGCGCTTTCAACAAGCTCTTTGGCTTCTTTGAGGCCAAGGCCTGTGATGGCGCGAACTTCTTTAATGACAGCAATTTTATTGCCACCGAAAGAAGTCATAACAACATCAAAGTCTTCCTTTTCAGCAGCAGCTTCGCCGCCGCCGCCGGCAGCTGGACCAGCAACTGCAACTGCAGCCGCGGCTTTGATGCCGTTTTCTTCAAGAATGTCGTTCAGTTCTTTTGCTTCGAGGATGGTAAGACCCATCAGCTCATCAGCTAGCTTTTTTACATCAGCCATTTTAGTTTCCTTTTAGTCAGTTCGATATTTGCGAGAATGATTGTCGTTACGCCGCAGCTTTTTCTTCGATCACTTTGATAGCGCCGGCCAGAGCCGAGCCTTGTGATGTCAGACGCTGTGCAACCTCGGCCGCTTGTCCAATAAGACGCTGAGCAGCCATTCCGATAAGCTCTTCGCGTGAAGGCAGTTTAGAAAGTCCCTCGACACCGGCGATGTCAAAGATTTCCTCACCCATGAAGCCGCCAATGATATTAAATGCTTTATTATCTTTAGCGTATTCAACGGCCACTTTTGGCGCGCTGATCATGTCTTCGGCATAGGCAATTGCCACAGGTCCGGTTAACATTGATCCAGCAGCCTCAAACGGCTTACCCTTCATCGCAAGCTTTGCGAGACGGTTTTTAACGACACGGATTGTTGCGCCGCGCTCTCTGAGCTTGGCACGCAATTCCGTCATTTCCGCAACGGTCATGCCAGAATATTCTGCCATTACCACGGATCCGGAACCATCAAAAATACCTTCCAGTACTTTGACCATTTCCGCTTTTTCAGTGCGATCCATTTGCGGTCTCCCTGTTTTTGATCCTCACCCCATGTGAAGATCTTCCAAGTGCTCGCCAGCCCTTTAGAGCTGGAAAGCGAGTTCCTGTCCCAGGGCTCGAACTGATCTTCCCAAATTTGGGGTTAAATCAGTCTCATCCTGTCTGTATTGGCGGTGATTAAGCCCTTAATGCGGGCGCCAATGGTCTCGGACAGATATTCGGACCCGAAAACCGGGCCCAAATTTTGTTAGGCTGAAACCTCAGCCGTATCTATTTTCACACCAGGGCCCATTGTTGAGCTTACGGTGATCTTGCGCATGAAAACGCCTTTAGCGCCGCTTGGGCGGGCTTTTTGAATAGCCGTCAAAAACGCGTTGACGTTTTCGGCCAGCTTATCTTCGGTAAAGCTCGCTTTGCCGATGCCCGCGTGAATGATCCCGGCTTTCTCAACCCGAAATTCCACGGCGCCGCCTTTGGAGTCTTGGACTGCTTTGGCCACGTCCATTGTAACGGTACCAACCTTAGGGTTCGGCATCATACCTTTAGGACCGAGAACTTTACCCAGGCGGCCGACCAGCGGCATCATGTCAGGGGTTGCGATAACGCGTTCAAACGGCATGTCGCCTTCTTGAATTTGCTTCATCAGATCTTCTGCGCCAACAATGTCAGCACCGGCTTTTTTCGCTTCTTCCGCTTTCGCGTCTTTCGCAAAAACAGCAACGCGAACGCTGCGGCCTGTTCCGTTTGGAAGGTTGCAAACGCCGCGAACCATTTGATCAGCATGGCGCGGGTCAACACCGAGGTTGATTGCAACTTCGATCGTTTCGTCAAATTTTACTTTGGCATTGCCTTTGATGATTTTGACAGCTTCGGCAACCGTGTGCAGCTTGTCTCTATCATAGGCGGCGCGGGCCGCTTTTAATCTTTTTCCATTTGCCATGATCTTACCCCGTAACCTCATAACCCATTGACCGGGCACTGCCGGCAATGATTTTAGCACCTTGATCCAAATCATTCGCAGACAGATCGTCCATTTTCAATTCAGCGATTTCGCGGCACTGCGCCATCGTCACGGTTCCGCCAACTTCGCGTCCCGGATGATTGGAACCTGATTTCTCACCAGCCATCTTTTTCAGATAATAAGAAGCCGGCGGCGTCTTCGTAATAAATGTGAATGATTTGTCTTGATAAACAGTGATCACAGTAGGAACAGGAACGTTACGCTCCATGCCCTCGGTTTTAGCATTAAATGCTTTGGCGAATTCCATAATGTTCACGCCGCGCTGACCCAATGCCGGGCCAAGTGGCGGGGACGGGTTGGCGGCGCCAGCAGGGACCATGAGCTTGATGTAGCCCTCAATCTTCTTTGCCATTTTCCACTCCTTGTCGGATCAAAGATCCGGTTTAAAATTGCTCCCTGCCTCATGCAGGAAGCCTTGTGGCGTCCGTGGTTGGGCTTAAAGGATGGTCTTATCCTTCGCCTCCCACAAACTTTACACCTAGGTCTGTTTTTCGACCTGTGTGTAATCCAGTTCGACCGGGGTACCCCGACCAAAAATATTAATCAGAACTTTGACGCGGGCATTTTCATCATCCACGCTCTCGACGGTTCCGTTGAAGGATTGGAAGGAGCCGTCAACAACTTTGACAGTCTCTCCAATCTCAAATGTAATTTGCGGCCGCGGCTTCTCGGCACCCTCGCGGATTTGACCGACAATGCGCGCCACTTCAGATTCGGATACTGGCATTGGCTTGCTCGCCGATCCCAAAAAGCCCGAAACTTTCGGTGTGTTTTTAACCAGGTGATAAGCCTCATCGGTCAATTTCATTTTGACCAGCACATAACCCGGGAAAAATTTACGCTCGCTTTCGACCTTCCGGCCTTTACGGATTTCAACAACTTGCTCTGTTGGAACCAGAATTTCTTCGAAAAGCTCTTCGAGTCCCTTTTCACGCGCTTCGCGCTCAAGGCTTTCTTTAACACGCTTCTCAAAATTTGAGTGCGCCTGAACGATATACCATTTGGCGTCCATTAGGCAGCGCCTCCAAATAATCCAACGACTATACGAATTCCGAACCGGACAACCTGATCGACAACAAAGAAAAACGCGCCCATGATCAAGACCATGATCATGACGAGAATTGTTGTGGTCACAGTTTCCTGACGGGTTGGCCACACAACTTTGCGGCCTTCCTGACGGACTTGACCCAGATATTTCACCGGTCCGACCTTGTCTTTACTATCGGGCTTAGTTTCAGCCATTCTCTTTAAACTCCAAAACGCGGGGGACAAAAGCATCACCCGCGTTGACTATATTGTGACCGTCTTGCGTCTCTACAAGGACTGGCAGGGGCGGAGGGACTCGAACCCACGACCCTCGGTTTTGGAGACCGATGCTCTACCAACTGAGCTACACCCCTAGGTCACTAGGATGCGGCCCGCCAAGGCAGGCCGCTATGTTTGTTTTCCTACTCAATAATTTTCGCAACAACGCCGGCGCCGACTGTGCGGCCGCCTTCGCGGATGGCGAAGCGAAGCTTCTCTTCCATGGCGATCGGCACGATCAACTCAACGTTCAGCTCGGCATTATCGCCGGGCATAACCATCTCTGTGCCTGCGTTTAAGGTCACAACACCGGTCACATCTGTTGTCCGGAAGTAAAACTGCGGACGATAATTGGTGAAGAACGGCGTGTGGCGTCCGCCCTCATCCTTGGTCAGGATATAGGCTTCAGCTGTAAACTTCTTGTGCGGGGTAACAGAACCCGGCGCGCACAGAACCTGGCCACGCTCAACAGCTTCACGGTCAACACCGCGGAGCAGAGCACCGATATTGTCACCGGCCTCGCCGCGGTCCAGCAGCTTGCGGAACATCTCAACACCGGTACAGGTGGTTGTCTGTGTGTCTTTAATACCGACGATTTCGATGGTGTCGCCAACATTGATAACACCGCGCTCAACCCGGCCGGTCACAACAGTACCGCGTCCGGAGATAGAGAACACATCTTCGATCGGCATCAAAAACGCACCATCAACAGCACGCTCAGGCTGAGGAATATAGCTATCAACAGCTTCCATCAGCTCTTTGATCTTATTCTCTCCAATTTCAGGATCGCGGCCTTCCATGGCAGCCAGCGCTGAGCCGGAGACGATTGGAATATCATCACCCGGGAAGTCATAAGAGGACAGAAGCTCACGGATTTCCATTTCGACAAGCTCGAGAAGCTCTTCATCATCGACCTGGTCAACCTTGTTCATGAAAACGACAAGCGCCGGAACACCAACCTGACGGGCCAGCAGGATATGCTCGCGGGTCTGGGGCATCGGGCCGTCAGCGGCGTTAACAACCAGAATAGCGCCGTCCATCTGGGCCGCACCCGTGATCATGTTCTTAACATAGTCAGCGTGACCCGGGCAGTCGACGTGGGCGTAGTGACGGGCATCCGTCTCATACTCAACGTGCGCTGTTGAGATTGTTATACCACGAGCCTTTTCTTCCGGCGCGCCGTCAATCTGATCATAGGCTTTGAAATCACCGAAATACTTCGTGATCGCTGCCGTCAATGTCGTCTTACCATGGTCAACGTGACCAATCGTGCCAATATTCGCGTGCGGCTTGTTACGCTCAAATTTTTCTTTAGACATCTCTTTTCGTCCTTTCTTATCTTAAACTCTTTTATCCACCCACACTCGCC
>JABDKG010000013.1 GCA_013002305.1 Hellea sp. | reverse complement strand
ACATTCCAGTGATATCCGTGGGTTTTAAGATAAAGCGTGTATGTATTTGCCAAGAGTTTCGACAGCGCTTCGGCGGAAGTTTTCCGGTTTTCTTCATCAATGCCTATTTCAATTTTCATAATTGCCTCCGGTTCTATCTGTACAAATTCGTATGTAGGGTCGAATTGGTTTGGTCCAATGTCACTGCGACAATAATACCCTAATCAGCAAGCGGTCCTGTAGAGCAAATTTCAAGCTAAATTTTTGAATTTCGGCCGATGGTTGAAATGTCTGGATCCCCGATCAAGCCGGGGATGAGCGGGTGAGATAAACCAACCCTAACTCTCCGATTGTCCCGTGCAAGCGCAGCGCGATACGGGATCTAGTTGGTGAGTTTCGACTGAGCCACGCATATAGAATCCGGCAGTGCTACTGGATCCCGGCGTCCGCCGGGACAATCGGGAGTTCGGGGAGATTTCAAAAGTATAATAATTGTTGCCCTTCAACACATCTAAATCGCTCACCCCGCTGCAGAGCGAGCCGAAATGCGCCGTTTCTCATATCCGGTCAAAATGGCATGGCGGATTTCGCTTGGCTCCATCCGCCCTACAGTTATGCAACTCCCGCACCTTCTGCTGGAACCCCGATCAGTATGAGTCAGGTTTAATCGTGATAAAGATTAGGGATATGGCTGCTTTTCGATGATTTCGTTGAAAGAGGTCTGATGACACGCATTGATCCAGTGTCACTTCCCGGAGCCATAACGAATTTTCCGCCATCTGATGTTTTTGTCGGGCTATTCGCTCCGGTCAGCGGAACACGGACGACAACACGGCGGCTGGTTAAAACGGGTCGCGTGATAGGAGCGGTCTGGGCTTTTGCGGAGCTTTGCAGCGTAACTGGCGAATAAACACCGTCAATTTGCGTGTTCACTTGCGTATTTGCAGAGTTTAGCGTGATGGCAGTGTCCGAATGTGCAGTTTCAAGCGCCGCGCTGCTGGTCGCAAATGCAAGCGTTAAAGTTCCGCACAATAAAATAAGGTTTGTTTTTCTCATTATTTTCTCATTACGTCAGAGAAAGCCAGATCAAATGATAGCGCATTCACGCGACATTGGTGGTTATTTGACTTTAGCTTAAATCTCGTCTTTCTTCTTGTTTCGATGATCCCTTGATACAGAAAACCGTAAAAAATGGAATGGCTTTGTTTGCCTAAATTTTAACATTATGCGCCAAAGTTAAATGAAAATACAATCATATTGGCGGCTAAACTCGGCAAAAACTGCCGTTATTCATATATGCGTTGAATTGCAATGACGGATATTTGTTAGGCCATCTGCATGCCCTTGCGAAATCCGGTGTCCGTTGCGTGGTTCTAAGCACTTTCCACAAAATTTTGCATGGCGCCATAAATATCTGGATCGCTGATTAGGTCGGGGATGAGCGGTGGCCGCGTATAAAGTTTTAATCGTCGGGCCTTTATAATTATGATGGCAAATGCGGCGGGATTGACTATAGGGGCGCGAACGAAACCTATGCGGCCTTGAATCCGCCAATAAGAATAACAGGCATGATTATGAAGTTTTTCGACGCATTTATGAAAAGTGTAAATTTCGACTCGCCCTATCTGTCATGGATGGCGCATCCGGCTGCGCAGGCTATATTCATTTTAGTCATTGGCTGGATGATTGCCCGGATCGCGCGGCGGCTGATCAGAAAAGCCAATATTCCCGGCGCAACCGACGCAACGACTTTGACGGTGCGGCCGGTCATCGCCAAAGTTACTTTTTACCTGATCCTTCTAAGCGCGCTCTATGCGGCGCTGACCAAGCTTGGCGTCCCGACCGGAAGCTTGCTTGCGGTCTTTGGCGGCGCGGCTTTGGCGATTGGTCTGGCCCTGCAAGGGACATTATCAAACATCGCCGCCGGAATCATGCTTTTGATCCTCCACCCGATCCGCGTCGGGGAATATATTGAAACCCCAAGTGTCAATGGCACAATTTTGCAAATTGGCCTGTTTTCGACCACGGTTAAAAACGTTGAAGGCTTGACCGTCTTTGTTCCTAATTCCGAGATTTGGAAAAACCGTATTCAGAACTATGCCCGTCACGACGTCCGAAAACTATTGGTCGATATCGGCGTATCATATGATGCGGATCTGAACGAAACCAAGCGTGTCTTGCTGCGCGTAATGGAAAATGACGAACGGGTTCTATCCGAGCCCACTCCGCCGGAATGCCATGTCATGAGCTTTGGCGACAGTTCGGTCAATTTGTCATGCCGGTGCTGGATGGCAGGCGATGGATGGCTGCCCAAAGCGTCGGACATCAGAATTGCGCTCAAAACCGCGCTCGATGAGGCCGGTATCGAAATCCCGTTCCCGCAGCGCGTCGTCAAAGTCCTGAAGGACTAAAACAAAAAACTTCGCCGCAGCGTTTAGAGCCAGCAGCGGAGTTCAGATTTTAACAGAAAGCGTGCCTATTTGCGCACGTTATTCCAGCTTAGGACGCGCGCCACATATGCATTTCCGCAATCGCGATCAGCTGTCCCAATATGGTAGCCTTTGCGATAATTATATTTTTCTTCTTTCAATACGCCTGTGAACTCGGCCCGTTCACCAATAGTCAGGACAGAACGCGATGTCGCGCCGCTGCCGGCAGCCGCTGAAACAACTTGAAGGTCTTTGCCCATAAACTCCATTTTGGAGCCTTTTGGCCAAATCAAAACGTAGCGCTTATCGGCGCGCTTAGCCGCCAATACAGGCGGGCCGCCAAAAAGCGCAAAATATCTGTCAAAAATTTTAGAAAACTCTGTCATTTTTTGCTTTGAGCATTTTAAATTCCGGCGTATTATACAGGCTGGCGGATACCGCTATTAACGACGTTTGATGGAGAGCAATATGTCCAAGCGTCACCGAAGAACCAAACTTCATACAGCCGATTATATCAGCGATTATCAGGATTTTTATCCGGATGGCGATATGTACCAAGCCCCGCGCGGTAAAAAGCCTCGCGGCAAGGACAAGCGCCGTGCTGGCATTCATAAGATGGCTTATTACGATTAGGTCATCATCACCGGCGCTACGGTTTTGAAATTACCGAGAAGATTACCCCGAAAAAGGGCGCGCCATCGTTCTGGCCAATGTGGCGGGACGCGATATGAAAATTGCAAGCATGAAAAAAGCCGGCGCAAGGCCGACTTTTTCCGGGGGCTTCCGCTATTCTTTGTCAGGAAAATAGGCCATATCCTTGACCATTTTGAACTTATTGGCGGCGGCGTAACCACCCGGCCGATTGATCATCAAATATTCCCCAAATAAATCCTGCATGGACTTATTATCTGCGAACATCGCGTCGATTTTCGCATCGTTCTGAGCCAGATCCACTGCGTCTTTGCCGAAAGACTGTAGGTAATAGGCGCCGCCCGATCCAATTCCGCCTGCATAGACATTATACTTTGTGCTGCCCAGCAGGCCGGCCTTATCAAGCCCGTCTTTGTATTTCCCCATAATTTCCACAAATTTGCCGCCGTGTCCGGGGTGAATTTGGAGAGTTGCAAGCTCGAACATATTAATGTTGGCCATATCTTCGTCGCTGGGCGGATTGGATATGTCCGGAAGATGCCTGACTAAGAGGGTCATATCGTGAAAGGTCGCGGCATTGAGATCTTCAATAGCCTTTTCAAAGTCTTTGCCGGCGGCCCCATATATGCGTTCGCGTTCCGCCATCAACGCGTCGATATCAGCGTAAGATGATAAAGGCGTTGCGGTCGACACAAGCGGCCCGGATTGCGAGACATAGGTGGTATATTTATAATCATGGATTTTGGCGTGCTCGACAATGGTTTTCCATGCCCCCATATAATCGCCGGTTTTGGTCGGATGGGTCTGGGTTTGTTCAATTAAAAAATAGGAACGGTCGTCCTGAGCCTGTGCCGTCGCTGTTGTAAAGGTGACGGTTGCTACCGAAACGGCAGACATAATTATGGTTTCAAAATATTTCATGAGTTGCGCCCTCGTATGAGTTATTGCGTCGTAGTGACCGCGTTATCATAGCACAATTTGGACGAATTAGACAGTTGCAGCTTATATCTGTGAAATAGAAATTGAGCGTTCAATGATAGGTTTCGCCCGGTAAAAGCACTCCGGTTTTCAAGCCGTACTCGCGCCGCCATTCAGCGCGATGGTCTGTCCGGTCATCCAGCTCGCTTCATCCGAACACAGATAAAGCGCAGCTGCGCCAACGTCTTCCGGGGTGCCGGCGCGTCCGATTATGGTGGAGGCCGCGGCTCGATCTGAACCTTCAAAATTATTCATGGCACCCAGTGACAAACCGTTAACCGTGATGCCGGAGCGGCCTGTCTCCGCCGCGAGAGCCCGCATATATCCCATGGCGGCGGCTTTAGCGGCTGAATAGTGCGAAAGCCCGTGGGCCACGCCAAGCCTGTGGGCCTCCGAACTTATAATCAAAATTCGGCCATGGCCGCGCGCCTTCATGCCCGGGACAAATAGATTACACAGCCCGCGAACGGCGTGGAAATTTAAGTCCATTTGTTTTTTATAATGATGCTCTTCGAGGTCTGGAACCTGTTTGAAACTGTTCTGCATATCAGTTGGCACGCCGGCATTATTGCAAAGAATATCGAGATCACCGATGGTTGCTGCCATTCGCTGACGAATGGCTGGATCGGTTATGTCGCCGGGCAGGGCGAAGGCGTTGGCAATTCCCGCCGAAGCCGCTATAGCGCGATCTTTATGGATATCATTGATGTAGACCTTGGCACCCGCCGCGACGAGAGCTTTGGCGATACCAAGCCCCATCCCTTGGCCCGCGCCCGTGACGAGGGCGGCTCTGCCCGTTATATCAAACATAGTCCTATCCCGTAAATACCTGACCGCCATCAAGCGCAATAGTTTGCCCGGAAAGGTAGCGCGCATCGTCAGAGCACATCATGGCAACGAACGCGCCAATATCCTCTTCGCATTCTCCAACATAGCCCAGCGGGATGGAAGCCTGGAAATGTTCGGCTTCAACCGGATTAGCTTTCATCCATCCGGCTAGGGCGGGCGATTTGGCGTGAGGCATGATAGCGTTGACGCGAATGCCGTCCTTGCCCCATTCATTGGCGGCCGCGCGCGTGAGCTGCTGAATACTGGCCTTAACGGCCGCGTAGACGCCATAAGTGCCGACATCCCAGCGTTTCATAACCGAGCTGCACAGATTGATCACCGTGCCTTTGCTTTCTTTGAGGTGCGGATAGGCCATCTTCATCAGGCGAAATGTCGCCAGCGGCCCGGATTCCCAGCTACCGAGAAATTGTATGTCGGTCACTTGCATCAGCGTGCCGCGTGCCACCTCTTGAGCGTTGTTGACAAGAATATCGAGCCCGCCAAACTCGGCGATTGTTTTGTCAATACTGTCTTGTAGATCGGATTCTGATTTGACGTCGCAACGCAGAGGCAGCGCTTTGACGTCGCGCTCGCGGATCAACTCTGCGCTGGCTTCGCATTTGGTTAGTGTTCGTCCCGTGACCACAATATTAGCGCCTTTGGCCGCCAGGGCCAGCGCTATGCCTTGGCCAACGCCCTGTCCGCCACCTGTGATGAGGGCTGTTTTACCAGTTAGCATAATGTGCTCCTACCAAAGTTCGGGAATGTCTGTGCCGGTAATATCGATGATTTTTTGTAAAAACTTTGTCGCGCTCGCGACTTCTTCGGGTGTGAAATGCTTCTTGATTTGCTCATCCAAAGATTTGGATAGGGAGAGAAATTCCACAAAAATGTTTCGGCCTTGTTCGGCAATGGCAACTTTATCGCCGCTGCGCTTGATCAGCGCCTTACGTTCCAGCCGCGCAAAAATATCGGCGTCGGGGATGTGCCCTGTATGTTCAAGGCGAGAGATAACTTCTTGCTGGTACAGTTCTCCGTTCATGGTCAGTATCGAGATGCAGAAATATTCGGTCTCGGATAGTCCAATATCCTGCGCGGCTTGCCGGACGGGATTGCTGGTCTGGAAGTGAGCTCGCGAGATCAAATAGAGTAGAAAATTCTCGGTAAAGGAGGCGTCTGCCAAATCCACCCCCGGGTCGGTTGGGATATCCAGATCCTTAACCTTGGTATCGGCATAGCGGCCGCTGTGAAACAGGAGCGGCGGGAGTTCATTGCGCTCAAAATCAATGACTTCGCCGACAAAGATGATGTGATCACCACCTTCATATTGAAAGCTTGTTTTGCATCTAAACAAAGCGGCATATTCCGGCAAAAGCGGAAATCCATCAGCGCAAGGCCCCCATTCAACGCCAACGAATTTATCATCGCTAGGTCGGGCAAATTGGTTTGACAGACTGTCTTGATGGCTGGCCAGGACATGGACATTAAACCCGCCGCTTTTTTGATAGGCTGGCATAGAATGGGCCGTCTTGGCGAGCGACCAAAGTATCAGCGGCGGGTCAAGCGAAACCGAGTTAAAACTACTGGCCGTAACGCCGACGGGTTTCTGCTCGCCGTCCATAGTGGTGACAATCGTGACTCCGGTTGCGAACTGTCCGAGGGCGTTTCGAAATTCGTGGCCGAATGTTTTAGGGTCGGGTTTGCTCATGGGCCAAATAACCTTTGTCTTTCCGCGAGAGCCGCCTTCATACCCTTTTCGCGCACCATTTTAAAGAAGGAGAGAAAGACCGGGCTTTGATGAAACTCGGCATCCAGTACAACAGCGGCATCGCTGCTCTCTTGCACGCCCATATTCTCATAGAAATTATTGGCGGATATTTTGAGGATTTTGAGATGCTCGACCGGCGTGCGGGCGATGTCTACAGCCATAGCGCGTGTATGGGCGTCAAGTTGATCGGCGGGCACCATATCATTGATCAGGCCGAGCTTTTCAGCTTCCGCTGCGCCCATCATTTTGGAGGTGTAGAGCATTTCTTTGGCTTTACGCATCCCCATCAAAAGCGGCCAGAAGAACACGGTTGGCGGTATGCCGAGATCGCGCCCGGCCGGGTGACCGAAACTGGCATTTTCTGAAGCAATGACAATATCAGATGCGGCCAGCAGTTCACCACCGCCCGAGAGGCAAGCCCCGTGAACCTGCGTAATAATCGGCTTGGGATGACGCCACATATCCATCCAGTAATCCAGCAGATATTGGATGTCTTTCGTATCGGTTTCCGGGTCAACGCCGTCCGGAAAATTGGCAGGATATTGCGAGGTGATCCAGTCTTCTTCCTGCAGGTCATATCCCACGCAAAACGCGCGGCCTGTGCTCTTAATGATAATCACGGAAACCGCATCATCATCAGCCGCGCGGGCCAGTTCGCCATTGAGTTCATCCATTAGATTTTGCGAGAGCGCGTTTAGCCGCTCAGGGCGGTTTAGCGTAATCGTCAGAATCTTATCCGACCGATCGATTAGCAGATAATCATATGTCGGCAGGACGGACATTAATTCTCCAGGAACTTGTCTTGGAGGCGCTGACGCGTCTCATCATCAATACCAAGGCCATCGCGGATAAAGCCATCAACTGAGCCATATTGTGATTTCATTTCAGCAAAGGACAGGTCGATGGTTTCCTCGGAAACGCCGAGGATTTTGCGAAACAGGTCTTCGTCAATACTGCCGGGAACTTTCTTCTCGATCTCGATGATCCGGGCGTCATTATACTCCTCGAGTACCTGATTGGAGAGCAGGAAGTCTTGCTTCACGATCTCTTCGGGAACGCCCATGGTTAGGAGGAAAATGGAAGCGCCAAAGCCGGTCCGGTCTTTGCCGGATGTGCAGTGAAACAGATGCGGCGTCGCTTCATCGTTGGCAAGATCGCGCAGCCATTGCCCCCAATATTCCCTGTGAGAATCTGTTGTAATGAACTTGCGGTGATCAAGCAGGTCAGAGATTTCCTCATCGGTGATTTTGCCCGTAATGATTTTCTTGCCAAGGACGCGAATATCAACAGGGCGGTCATTAATCGGCAAAACCTGATAGTGACGACCGGGATAAGCCGCCGGGATGCGGTTCGGTTCCTGAATGCGCTCTTCTTCACTGCGAAGATCGGTGATGGTGCGAATGTTCAGCGCCTCGAAGGCTTCCATACCGGCGCTATCAAGGTGGGCTAGATTGTCCGAGCGGTAAATCATATCCCACTTCACGGTGCGTCCATCCGCGGTTTTATAACCGCCAAGATCACGAAAGTTCTTGGTACCGGGCACTTGCAGTAAGCGCTCGCCGCCTGAATTGAATTTTTCCAAATAAGCATCGGAAATAATATGGGCGGGCTCCGGCGTATCATCGCCGCGCAGCAGCTTATAGGCGACAAAGCTGCCAGCCATAAATCCGAGGATCAAGACGAGTAGAAGTAATATAATACGTTTCATGAAGAAACCTTTTTGGATTGAGTTTGTTTAGTGCGAACGAACATCATGACGATGGCGGCCAGCGTCGCCATTGGGATGAGGATTTTGAAGGCCAGGTCGTAGTTGCCATGAGCGTCATATAATTTGCCAACTACGCCCATACTTACGATCGCAAATACTACAGTTATCAAATTCATGAAGCCCATAGCAGGCCCAAAATATTCACGCCCAAAACAATCGGCAGTGATGCTGGTCCAAACCGGATAAATGCCGCCAATCGCCATTCCTACAATCGCGGCGACGGAGACCATTGTAATAAAGCTCTGAGCATAAATGGCGACCAACAGAAACATGATGTTGGAAAGGCAAACCAGCGAAAAGACTTTTCGTTTGTCAAACCGCTCAACCAAGAAACCTACAAAGAGTTTTCCGGCAATTGCGGAGCCCGCGACGACGATTGGAATGGCAGCCGCGCTATATTCCGGATATCCTTTGGATAGACCAAACTTCTTTAGGGAAACGAGTAGGGCCTGGTCACTACCCAGTAATAATCCACAGGCTATGGCGATGACCCAGAAGTCTCTATTTTTAAGTATCTTTGACGGATCCATCGCCACGATATTCTGCGCTATTGGCTCGGACGCACCATCCGGAAATTGACCAATATCTTCAGGCCGGGAAACAATTACAGTAAGCGCTAAAATGAGAGATAATCCGGCAAATGACAGCCCCATCCAAAAGATGGCATCCCGCCATCCAAGCTCATTTAGCAAATAGACGAAAATCGGCTGAACAATAAATCCGCCCGCAGACGTCGCGACGGCGGCAAAACCCAGCGCGCGGCCTCTTTTTTTGTAAAACCAATTCGTCGTCAGAACATTGCATATGAATGGGCCGCAAGCGGTGAAGCCAAATCCTATCAACGTGAAAACAACCCAAAGCATGTGCTGCGGATTTTGAATTCTTGAAATCAATATAAAGCCTATTCCAAAGGCGATAGCTCCGGCAACGGCGAATTTTTTCGGCGAAATCCGGTTAAGACTTCGCCCAATAATCGCCGCCCAAAATGCGGCGCTCAATAGAAACACCATCATGCCCACATTTATTTGGCTGACAGTGATACTAAATTCCTTTTCGAAGGGCTCGACGATGTGCTGAAACGAATAAAAAGTCGCGCCGGCCAGCATCATCGCTGTGATGAAGCTCGCGATGAGTACATGCCAGCCTTTGAACCCGGTCATACAAACGCTCCAACACTCGCCTTGAGCATTTCTTGGGCATTTTCCTCGCCCAAGACTCGACTTTCGCGGCGGGCGATTTTCCAGCTGCCGTCGAAACGCATGTCCCACTTGTTAAAAGCAAGACGCATCAGGACAGGTTTGTCATCGATCTTATTATAGACCCGCGAATAGCCGAGAACCTCGGCACTATCGCCGTCGACTTTGACGACCAGCGGCCCAACCGTATGGGCGCACTTGGGTAGCAGGCTTTGATGCATATCGGAGGAGAGCATGTCGCGGATGGCTTGATGGCCGATTAGATGCAGATCTTCAGCGTCGCCGTCTCGACCCGCGCGCGGGCTACTGACCACATAGACCGCGTCCTTACAGTGACAGGCCAGGGCTGTGTCAATGTCGCCGCAATCGGCCGCCAGACCGTAAAGCCCGATGACATTGCGGATCGCGAGATCTGCGGCCACTTTATCCAAGTTTGAAAGCCTCTTGCGCGATTTTCAGAAAAGAGGGCGGTTCGCCGCCGCCGTGAACCTCAAGGCAAGCGCCTGAAACATAATCATTGGCGGGATCGGCGAGAAATAGACAGGCTTTGGCGATATCTTCCGGCGCGCCCATGCGGCCCATAGGCAATTCGCTCGAGAGATGCGCGATCCCTTTCTCGCCGCCGTAATGAACTTCGGAGGCTTCCGTCTCTACCAGGCCGACAATAATGGCGTTGACGCGAATATCGGGCGCCCATTCCATAGCCAGTGATGTGGTGTAATTGAGTAAACCGGCTTTGGCCGCGCCGTAGGCGGCTGTCTTGGGTGAGGGGCGCGAGCCCGACACGCTAGAAATATTGATGATCGATCCGCGGTTCTTCTTAAGCTCCGGATAGGCCTCACGCGACAGATTAATTGGCGCAATCAAATTGAGGTTTATAATTTTACTGACCAGTGCCGCACTGGCTTGTTGAGCATCTTCTATTGGGGTCCCGCCGGCATTATTGACCAAGCAATCAACCCTTCCGGTTTTTTTTATCGCAAATTCGACCAGTTTTTCACCGGCATCCTCTTTGCGAATATCGAGCGAAATAAAGTGAACGCCGCTTGGGAGGTCATCCGGCTCCCGGCGTCCGCAAATGACAACACTTGCACCAGCTTTCAAAAAAGCAGCCGCAATCCCTTTGCCGATACCGCGGCTGCCGCCCGTGACGATGATTGTTTTGTCCTTGAAATCCAAACCTGATATCCACCCTTTATTTGCTCTCTTTTTGGCCTAAATCAGCGCGCCTGTACAGACCACCGAACCGCTTGTGCGAAGAAAAAGCCCTTTATATTCCGCAAAACCGTACATATTCTAAGCAAAATGGCCATTCTGCGTAGTAAAGAGGCGCAAAAATTACGCATTGCTATTCTCATCTGGGCCGATTTAAATGTGTCCATGAAATTCCGGGCCTGCAATTTTCTTGTGATTCCAATCTTTGCGTTTAGCGCTTGTTCCGGCCAGTCGGAGAGCGAGCCCAAAGCTCAATCCTGCGTTATTGAAACTGGAACATTCGCAAACGTTATAGGCGGCACAGCGAAACTCGGATCAGAGCAGCATTACCGCGAGGAGCGGCCGCTGCGCAAGGCCGAAATCACGAGCTTTAATATTGACGAGACCGAGGTGACGAATGGTCAATTTGCGGCTTTTGTTGACGCGACGGGTTATATCACTGACGCGGAAAAACCGCAGCCTGGATATGACGTCACAGGCGGGGCCGTCTTCGTAGAGCCGACTGATGAAAACCCAAGCTGGTGGCAATTTATTGATGGCGCTAATTGGCGTCACCCTGAGGGGCCTGATAGTTCGATCAAAGGCCGGGCCTTCGAGCCTGTCGTGCAAGTCAGCCTCAATGACGCACGGGCCTACGCCAAATGGGCCGGGCGGCGTCTCCCGACGGAATCCGAGTGGGAATATGCCGCAAACGCCGGCGCCGACACCGAATTTGTCTGGGGTGATGAGCGCGCGCCTAATGACAAAGAAATGGCCAATAGCTGGCAAGGCACTTTCCCAATCGAAAATACGCTTGAGGACGGATATCTCTTTCGCGCCCCGGTTGGTTGTTACGATCCCAATAATTTCGGCCTTTATGATATGATCGGCAATGTCTGGGAGTGGACCGAAACGGTATATCAAGACAGCGCGGGCGAACCGATCCATGTCATCAAAGGCGGTTCATTCCTATGCGCGCCGAATTATTGCCGCCGCTACCGATCTTCTGCCCGTCAGCCTCAAGAAGCCGGCCTGCCGACCAATCATATTGGTTTTCGTACTGTCGGGAAAATTTCTGATTAAACAGGTTGATTGATAGTCCATTATTCTCATATTTAAGCCTATGACTGACAAGCAATCGGATAGGCAAAAACGCGAGGCGCGCCTCGCCAAAAGTTTGCGCGATAATCTACGTCGCCGTAAGGCCGCGACGCGCAAGCAAAAACAAATTCAAGCCAGTGTTAATCCAGCGAGTGACACTGCCCCTGAATCGCCATAGTGCTGACAAAAATTCCATGCTGTTTCGAGTTAGAAAGCTCTTAATTGGAAACAGAAAACCGGAACATGAATTATGGACAGTATAGTCATAGAAGGCGGACATCCGCTAAACGGCGAGATAGAAATTAGCGGCGCCAAAAACTCCGCGATCAAGCTGCAGGCGGTCTGTCTGCTCACGGACAAAAAGGTCGTGCTTAAAAACATGCCGCGCCTGCGTGATACGCGCTTTATGGGTCAGCTCTTGGCCCATTTGGGGGTTGAGGTCGAAGAAGGGCCGGGATCGCAAATGTCGCTTCATGCCAAGAGCCTGTCATCGACGACTGCGCCCTATGATCTGGTCCGCAAAATGCGCGCGACTTTTAACGTACTCGGGCCGCTGATTGCCCGGACCGGGAAGGCCAAGGTTTCGCTTCCCGGCGGCTGCGCGATCGGCGCAAGACCAGTCGATCTGCATTTAAAGGCTATCGAGGCACTCGGCGCAAATATCACGCTGGATGAAGGCTATGTGATTGCAGACGCTAAGGACGGGCTACGCGGCGCCGAAATTACATTCCCGTTCATCAGCGTTGGGGCGACCGAGCACTCTATTCTGACGGCCGTGTTAGCCAAGGGAACGACCGTTTTATCCAATGTTGCGCGAGAGCCGGAGATTGTTGATTTGGCGGAGTGCTTGAACGCGATGGGCGCAAAGATCTCCGGGGCCGGGCGTTCGGAAATCGAAATCGAAGGCGTTAAAACCCTTGGCGGCGTTACCCATAAAGTCGTGCCCGACCGGATAGAAGCCGGAACTTACGCGCTGGCGGCGGCAACAGCGGGCGGGGAAGTAACGCTCACAAATCTGCGTCATGACCATTTGGGTTCGCTTTGGCCGTTAATTGCACAGGCGGGCGCCGATGTCCGGCTGAAAAAAGACTCCGTAATCATCACGCGTAATGTTGATCAGCTCCGGGCGGTTGATATGGAAACGCAGGCCTATCCAGGCTTTCCGACCGATTTGCAGGCCCAGTTTATGGCCATGATGACACTCGCCGACGGGGTTTCGATAATTCGCGAGAACATCTTTGAAAACCGATTCATGCATTGCCCGGAATTATCCCGTATGGGTGCCAATATAACGGTCCATGGCCGCGAGGCGATTGTCAGGGGCGTCAAAGCGCTGCACGGCGCGCCGGTAATGGCGACGGACTTAAGGGCGTCTGCCTCATTGATTAGTGCCGGTCTGGCGGCTAAAGGAACCACGACAGTTGGCCGCGTTTATCATCTGGATCGCGGCTTTGAACATATTGAGAAAAAACTTGGCAATTGCGGTGCCAGGATAAGACGGGTCAGTGAATGAGCAAACCTTTAAAACTCAAAGCCGAAAGCGCGGATGATCTGGTGGTCATTTCGGCAGCGTTGCAGGATGCCATTTTGAAAGTCGGAGAGATTATCTATAATCATAAAGGCCGTTTCGTGACCTTGCGATTGTCGCGGTTTCGCCATGAGGACGGCCAAAAATCCGAGCGGGTGCAGACCGGACTACGGATCGATAGTGTATTGTCGGTAAAAAGCCGCCTTTTAGACCGCTCTGATCCAGACGCCTATGCGGTTCTGCTGGACTGCGCCTTTGAAAAAGCCAGCAAAAAGAAATCCGATCCGGAAGGAACTTTACGCCTCATATTTGCCGGCGGCGGAGAGCTTGGCATTTCAGTGGAATGTCTCGACCTTACAATGGCGGATGTGTCAGAGGCGCGCGAAACCGACAAGCTTCCACTTCATTATGACGGCTAACCCATGGATGTCGAAGGCGATCATTACATAGTCGAGCTGAACATTGACGAAGACAGCCTTCCGGCGACCTCTCAGGAAATGCTGCATGAGCGCCGCGTCGCTATTTTTGATTTGCTCGAAGAAAATGAATTTAAACCGCTTGAGAGCAAGTCCGGGCCTTACGTGGTCAATCTGTCTTTGCAGGATAGTTCGCGGCTGGTGTTTGACGTCAACCGCTCCAATGGCAGCGATCGCGGCTCGTTTTCGCTTAATATCAAACCGTTTCGCCGGGTTATCAAAGATTATTTCATGATCTGCGAAAGCTATCATAATGCGATCCGAACCGCGACGTCGGCCCAGATTGAAGCAATCGATATGGGTCGGCGGGGCCTGCATAATGAAGGCTCGCGCATGCTCACAGACAGTTTGCGCAATCATGCCGAGATAGAGTTCAAGACCTCGCGTCGGTTGTTTACGCTCATATGCTCCCTGCACAGGCGGACCTAGATGACGCGTAAAACCACATCTGTCCTGTTTATTTGTTTTCTCAACTCGATCCGTTCGCCGATGGCGGAAGGATTGTGCCAGAAATTGTTTGGCGACAATATTTATGCCGACTCGTGCGGAATTCAGGCCGGGGAACTCGATGATTTAATGGTCGCGGTCATGCGCGAAAAGGGCATCGATATGTCGGAACATAAAGCTCAAACACTTGATAATTTATCGGATGGGAGTTTCGATGTCGTGGTCGCTTTTACCGAAGATGCCGGGGCTGCGGCCGAGGCGGTCTTTGCCGGTTCGGACACAGAAATTCTGATCTGGCCGACTCCCGACCCGACGCACGGCGTGCTGGATGTCCGAGCCATGATGAATAATTACCGCTCCGTTCGCGATTTTATCGAAGGCCGGCTCAAGAAACGGTTTGGAGAATAACCGCATTTTTCCCTGTATTTTTCCAAAAATCTTCCTATATAGGCCGCTGCGGCGCGACTCTGCCGTTTTTTGAAGGAATAAACATATGAGATTTTACCTTGGCTAAAGAGGACCTGCTGGAGTTCGAAGGCGAAGTTATGGAACTTATGCCGAATGCAACTTTCCGGGTGCGTCTCCTGGCAAATGACCATGAGATTATCGCGCACACAGCGGGCAGAATGCGGAAAAACCGTATCCGTGTTCTTGCAGGTGACAAAGTCACCGTGGAAATGACCCCCTATGACCTGTCCAAAGGGCGCATTACCTACCGGTTTAAATAATCCCGAAACATGACCGCGCCCCAAAAGCCGCGTCTAATTCTCGCCAGCGCCTCTCCGAGGCGGCTTTCGCTGCTGGCGCAAATCGGCATTACGCCTGATGAAATCATTCCGGCCGACATCAATGAAGATCCGATTCCTGGGGAGCTGCCATCGCCGCATGCTTTGCGCCTGGCGACCGAAAAAGCCGTGGCGATTGCCGGTAAGCATCCGGGAGCTATCGTTTTAGGGTCTGACACAGTTGTAGGAGTCGGGCGGCGAATTCTGCCCAAGACCGAAACCCGCGATGACGCGAAATATTGCCTAAAACTGTTGTCCGGACGCGCGCACCGCGTGTTAACGGGCGTCGCCGTGGTCGATAAGGAAGGCAATCTCAGAACCCGTGTCAACGAAACCCGGGTAAAATTTAAGCGCCTTTCCGAACAAGAATTCAAAGATTATCTTGATAGCGAAGAGTGGAAGGGCAAGGCCGGCGGCTACGGTATTCAAGGCAAAGCCGGAGCACTTATTCAGCATCTGTCCGGATCTTACACCAGTGTTGTTGGATTACCGCTATTTGAAACGCGCAATTTACTCTCGGGCGCAGGGTATCCCGCATGAAAAGCAGAGCTGTCATAGACCGGGGCGTCGGCGAGACACGGGTCGCTGTCTACGTAGGCAAACGTCTGGTCGAAATTTATCTCAGACGCTGGTCTGACAAGTTTAAGCCGCGCCTTGGCGATATATTTGCCGGGCGTATCAGCGCTATCGACCCCTCTATCGGCGGGGCCTTTATTGATCTTGGCGACGGACCTCATGGGCTGCTGAAATTTACCAATGCCAAAGGCGCGCCGCGCTTAACCGAAGGCCAGATGATCAAGGTCGAAATCATCCGCGAAGCGGTCGCGGAAAAAGGCCCTGTGGTACGGTATGTCGATGTGTCCGATTTGTCCAAACCAGCACCGCTTGTGCAAATCACAATCGAAGACTTTCTGATCCGCCGCTATGGCCCCGACATCAAAATTGAGGAAGCGCCGGTCAATCATATCGAAGACGCAGTCGAGACCGTAATCGCGCTGCCGGGCGGAGGCGATATTGCCATCGAACCCACGCGCGCCCTGATTGCAATTGATGTCGACAAAGGCAATGCACAAAGCGGGCTGGATGTTGCAGGAGCCGCCGTTCCCGTGATAGCGCAGCATCTCCGCCTCCGGGGACTTGGCGGTCTGATTGCGATAGATTTTCCGAATATTCGCCAGCCCAAACAGCGCGACCGGTTGGTCGACTCGATGGTTAACGCCTTTGAACATGATCCCAATCCGGTTAAAATTCTGCCGCTGTCGCGCTTTGGCGTTATGGAAATGACCCGTGCTGTGAAAACCCAGTCGCTCGATGCGCTTTACGCTGACAGGACGGTCTCTGGCGCGCTGCTGGCTTTGCGCCGCTTGGAAAGAGAAGCGACAGCTAATCCCGGCGCAAAACTAATCTTAACTGTGCCGCATCATGTCCACAAATGGCTCGATGCCGATAGTATAGGCTGGAAGGCGGCCATGACTGACAAAATCGGTGCTCGGTTCGGGTTTGAAGCCGGCGGTACACTTGATGTGAAAGCTGACCGATGAGTGAAAAATGCAAAATTTGTAATAAAGCCGTTAGCACCGCCAATAAACCTTTCTGTTCCAAACGATGCGCGGACGTGGACCTGCACCGCTGGCTCTCGGGCGGTTATGTTGTACCGGGGCGCGACGGCGAAGACATGTCAGATATTGTCGCAAACGGCGCGGCCAACGAAAATGAGCCGGAAACCTAGTTCGAAATTGTCCTGATATTGTCCATGGACGCGCGGTTCAGCGCGCTTTATTGAGTTTCCATCTTAACTATGGGGATGATCGTGAAAGCTCTGGCAAGCACAGTTTTGGTTTTGGCCGTTTCATTTGGCCTTTCGAATTTGGCGACGGCACAGGATGCCGATGTCCCGGCGGTTGATCTTGACAAATGGAACTTGGTTTGGGCTGACGAATTTGAGGGTCAAATCATCGATCCGGATAAGTGGACCCATGAGACCGATTGCTGGGGCGGCGGTAATGAAGAGCGCCAATGTTATACTGACGAACCTGAAAACTCTTTTGTTTCCGACGGCACATTAAAAATTACAGCTCTCAAGAAGCGCACGACCGGGCACGCCTTGCCGGCGTCGATGCGCAAAACCCGCGATCTGGCGAAACAATCCAAAACTCAGCCCTATAGCTCTGCCCGGCTCAGGACGTTTGCAAATGGCGACTGGCGTTTTGGCCGGTTTGACATTCGCGCCAAGCTTCCGGGCGGTCAGGGCGTTTGGCCGGCGATCTGGATGTTGCCGAGCGATCAGCATTACGGCACGTGGGCATTATCCGGCGAACTGGATATTATGGAAGCGATTAATCTGGGCGCACCGTGTGACGAGTGCGAAGGCGGTGTCGAGACCCGCGTGCACGGAACTTTGCATTATGGCGGTCAATGGCCCGATAATAAGCATAGCGGAAGCGAAACGACGCTGGACGACATAGCCGCGTGGCATACTTATTCTATCGTTTGGAGTGCTGGCGTCATCAGCTGGTATGTCGACGGCGAACAATTTGCGCGCCAAACTATGGATGACTGGTATTCGGATTCCAAAGACGCAGAGGGCCGTATTCTTGCCCCGTTTGATCAAAGATTTCATATGCTCTTAAATGTTGCAATTGGCGGCGAGTGGCCTGAACGAAACGGAAACGGCGTCGATAAAACAGGTTTCCCGAAAACGATGGAAGTTGATTTTGTCAGGGTTTATGAATGTGCCTCTGATCCAGAGCTCGGACTGGACTGTATCTCGCTTTAACCTCTACGTCCTTTAAACTGCTCGAAAACCTCCCTGCGGTCGATAAAATAGAGATCCAGGCCGTAAGCTTCTTCGCAGCGATCCAGCGTCGGCCAATCAATGAAAGAGAACGCGCTGACCTCGATCCCTTCTTTTTGATAATCTTTGATCAAATCGGCGTTGAGCATATTGACCGGCAAGCAAACCGAACCGCCGCTTTGACGGATCAGCATCCGAAGCTCTCCTTTTAGTCCGCCTTTGACATACCAGCCGGATCTTTCACCGTGGACAAATTGCTGCCGGTGCGTATGCGGAATACGGCCGTCCTTGGCGTCATAAACATGGTGGAGTGCCCGTAACAGGTGATCCGGGCTTTCCGGCCAGTGGGACAAGCACAGCGGAATATCGGGTGCTATCTCCGCCATACTGTAAAGCACTTGCGGCACCCATGACACACAGGTTACCCGGTCTTGCAACTGATGAGAACGGATTAAGGCGTCGATCTCAGTTTCAAAGCCCGCATCTTTGATATCGACTAGCAATTTGGCTGTCTTATTGGGATGATTTGCGGCAGCGTCAAATAGAGCGTCTGCCGTTGGCATATGATGAAATGTACCGCCTAATTCTTTCAGGTCCTTGGCAAAAACCTCTGAAAGATAACGTTTTTTCCTGGATTTATCGAGCGCGCATTCGTCGTGATAGATCAGAGGCGTCCCGCACCGCGTCACCCGGATGTCAAATTCCAACAGCTGCACGCCGTAATCGAGCGCTGCGACTAAGCCTTCAATCGTATTTTCATGTTCCGAAAAGCCGCGAAAACGGTGCGATATGAGCTGATCAAACCTAACCATGCTGATTATACCCACCGAGAATATAGGCCGTCAGAGCCGGTTCAGGTTCTTTAAAAACCCGCTCGTAAATGCGTGTGTAAGCCGATTTCCGGATGCGCCAGAGGCCGTCTTGCTTAACATAATCGTCATAATATTCGGCCGCGCCGATAGTGACCATATTTTCTTCGCGCAAATTCATGGCATAATCGAGTAAGCGCCATTGCCCTTTCGCCGTTCCGTCGCCGTTGACGGTAATGATAGGCATATGAACTGTGTGACAAGCAACGAAGTCTTCGTGAAAAGCACCGCCGAGCGCTTCCAGGATTGTGTCCCGGCCTTGCGCCCGGAACCGATAGGTCCCGCCGTGATAATCGATTTCGGCATCTTCGGTGAATATCGCTTTGAGCGCGGCCAGATTGCACGTGTCGATCCCCCGGCAATAAGCATATTTGACCTGTTTTATTTTTTCGATCGTTTCAAGGTCGAGGGTCATAGACGCAGTCTACTGCAGAATGACCTGTTTGACTATGATTATTGGAATTTAAAACGCGGCCAAACCTGTGATTGCGCGGCCTAGGATGAGGGCGTGGACATCGTGTGTGCCTTCATAGGTGTTGACGGTTTCAAGATTGGCGGCGTGGCGAATGACCTGATATTCTTCGCTGATGCCGTTGCCGCCATGCATGTCGCGGGCGACGCGGGCAATATCGAGCGCCTTGCCGCAATTATTGCGCTTGAGCATGGAAACGAGCTGCGGAGCGCAGGTTGCTTCATCCATCATGCGGCCGGCGCGCAGGGCACCCTGCAGACCCATGAAAATATCGGTTTGCATATCGGCTAGCTTTTTCTGGACCAGCTGTGTCTGAGCGAGCGGGCGGCCAAACTGTTTGCGGTCCAGCGTATATTGACGGGCCGCATGGAAGCAATACTCGGCCGCGCCCATGGAGCCCCAGGCAATGCCGTAACGTGCCCGGTTGAGACAGCCAAACGGCCCTTTGAGCCCGGCGACATTCGGGAGCAGGGCGTCCTCACCAACCTCGACATCATCCATGACAATTTCGCCAGTGATCGAAGCTCGCAACGAAAGCTTACCAGCAATTTTGGGTGCGGATAGGCCTTTCATACCTTTTTCCAGAACAAAGCCTTTGATTTTGCCGTCATGGGCGTCCGATTTTGCCCAGACGACAAAAACGTCGGATATAGGCGAGTTGGATATCCACATTTTTGAGCCGCTAATGACATAACCGCCGTCTGTTTTCCGCGCGACAGTTTTCATTCCGGCGGGATCTGATCCGGCGTCCGGCTCAGTCAGCCCGAAACAGCCAATAAGTTCGCCGGTTGCGAGCTTGGGCAGATATTTCTGGCGCTGCTCATCTGTGCCGTATGCATAGATGGGATACATAACGAGGGACGATTGAACACTCATCATGGATCGATAGCCGGAATCGACTCGCTCGACTTCTCGCGCGACCAGTCCGTATGCCACGTAAGAGCCGCCAAGACCGCCATATTCTTCTGGAGTCGTGACGCCGAGCATGCCTAAGGCACCCATTTCGCGGAAAATATCCGGATCTGTTTTTTCCTCGCGGAAAGCTTCAATGACGCGCGGTTGAAGCTTTTCCTGCGCGTAAGCTTTGACTGTTTCCTGAATCAATTTTTCGTCTTCGGATAACTGATCGCTCAAAAGGAAAGGATCTTCCCAGTTGAAGGACGATAGCTCCGGGCGGGATTTCGGGGGAAGGGTTCTATTGCCAGACATGAGAGAGACTCGCTTTTCGAATACGGGACTGTTTTTGGCCGATATAGACAGGCTTTAAGGGCATGGCTTGCCGTAACTGACAGTAAAAGGCAAATATCTTTGCGCTAATCACGCATAATCACGCCGCCATTAACGTGCCAGGCCTGACCGTTGACAAAGGCTGCGTCATCAGAGGCCAAAAAGGCGACCATACCGGCGATGTCCTCCGGCTGTCCAAGGCGATGGCTTGGCGTATGGCGTTTGATGCCGTCAATATGCTTATCAGTCATGAATTGCGTGACGGCTTCGGTCATGATCAGGCCCGGGCAGATCACATTGGCTCGAATGCCTTTTTGCCCCCATTTGCGGGCGACATGGCGCGACAAAGCATGGATAGCGTTCTTGGTCATGGCGTAAGCCGGGCGTTGGTTTTCGCCCGATATGGCCGAACCGGAACTGGTGTAAATCATCGATCCGCCGCCGGTTTCGAGCATGGCTGGCACGGCATAACGCGTCGCCAAAACATGGCTTTTAATGTTGATATTCAAAGAGTTATCGAGAACTTCTTCAGTGATATCTACGGCGTTACTGTCATCACCCGTGCCGCCAGCGAGGTTGGAATGGTAAAAATCAAGCCGGCCATGGGCCTTGATCGCAGCTTCGACGAATGTCTTTTGTGATACGGCGTCTGTTCCATCCAATTTTATAGCAATAATGTCCCCGCCTGATGCCATGATGCGCGCCGCTGTTTCTTCCGCGGCGTCCAATAATATATCGCCAATGATGACTTTAACGCCTTCTTCGCACAAGCGCTTGGCCGTAGCCGCGCCAATGCCGCGCGCGCCGCCGGCTATGACGCCTACCTTGCCGGATAGGCCTCTCACGTGGCGGCCTGTAGATGGCGCGGCTTGCCATCGCCGTCGGCGTAATATTTCGAATAGAAAATCCGGAACTGCGCGATCGGTCCATCGCCGTTACAAATTACGGGTTTTGGTTGATATTGCTGGCGATCCCAGACGACCTTATCCTGATCAAGCTGTTTGTTCACATCGGCGATGATGGCCTTGGCGACCCGCGCCATTTTACCTTCAACTTGTGCTTTGGGCTGCGTGTAGAGATATCGCGCGTGGATATGATCCTCATCAACAGGCGTAATGCAGGCAATCAGAAGGGTCTCGCATATGCCGGTAAATCGGACCCAGTTCTGGCCCGGTCCTTGGGATTTGGATGTAATCATGCCGTCAACAACGCCTTTGGGCGTGCCCATTTTCGCCCGGACGATGCCAGAGCGGTCATATTCACCCCAGTGAAGCTCGGCTTCCGGCACATCGGCCGTCCCGTGAATATAACGAAAATGCGCGGTATCTACACCGTTTTCGGCCATATTCTGTAAGCTGCCATAAATATTCCATTCGCAAATGTCATAATCTGACCATTCGGGATCGGAACATTCGGGCAGTTTCACCGGCTCATAAAGCGGTTCAATATCTTCGGGGTGGTACCACATCCAGATCAGGCCATTCATTTCGCGCATGGGATAATTGCGCGTGCATTTACGGGTTACGCGCGGGGGTATACTTTTAGAATAGGGAATCTCTTTGACAGATCCTTCCTCGCCGGAATAGCGCCAGGCATGAAAGGGGCATTCGAGCAAATTGCCATAAACTTTACCGCCGTGCCCCATATGGGCGCCGAGATGCCGGCAAAAGGCGTCCAGCATACGCGGCTTGCCATCTTCGCCGCGCCAGATCGCCAGTTCGCGGGCGAAATAGCGCAGGGGCTTAACTTCGCTCACGGCGAGTTCAGTCGATAGTAAAACCGGATACCATCCGAATGGAAACCCAATATCCAAATTTCGCTCCTGCACGCTGAGCTTATTGGCAATCGGTTTTACCCGCCATTCAATCAGCTCTTCCTTGCTGAGCTTCTCCAGCACCTGCCAGACGGCGACGGGCGCAGTCCGGGCATCGGTGGCAGCTGTCATATTATCGGACATGAAACTCTCCTGACTTCCCTATTTGTTTAACCAAGCCGGACAAGATTATCAACCAAGCAAAAGCAAAAGTGCGTAGAAAATATACAACAAAACTACGCATAACGCGCGATTTCGATCGAAAAATAGGCATAATGCGTAATTTTTATACGAATATTCCTCGATTGCGTATTGCGAGACCGTTTGGATTGAGATTAAACTAAGACCTCAAAAGGAATAAATATGTCCAGTGAATTTGATGGCAAAATAGCGCTCGTCACAGGCGGCAGCGACGGCATCGGCAAAGCGACAGCGAAGCTTCTAGCTGCCAAAGGCGCCCATATTGTGATCTGCGCGCGGCGCGCCGAAAAACTCGAGGAGACCAAGGCTGAAATTGAAGCCTCAGGCGGCAGCGTCGAAACAATATCACTCGACGTTGGCGACACGGATGCTTTTGAGGCCTTAATCGCGGATATTGTATCGCGTCACGGCAAGATTGATATGTTGGTGAACAACGCCGCCTCAACCCATTACGCGCCGATCTCGCACCTCACGCTCGAGCACTGGCGGAAGGATTTTCAGGTCAATGCCGACGCCGTATTCGTCAGCACCAAAGCGGCTATGGCGGAAATGACCAAATCCGGCGGCGGATCAATCGTGAACGTCTCCTCCTCTTGCGGCATTCGCGCCGCCCATAATATGGCCGGCTACTCCGCTTCAAAAGCCGCCCTGACCCATTTCAGCGCCTGCGCCGCCATTGAAGGCGCGACTTCGGGCATACGCGTCAATACAGTCGTACCAGGTCAGGTTCAAACCGCGGCGACCAAAGATTTCGCCGCGAAAGCGCCTAAGTTTGCCGCAAAAACCGAAGCCGCTATCCCTATGGGGCGCGGTGGTGAGCCCGAAGAAATCGCGAGTGTCATCGCCTTTTTACTGTCAGATGCGGCCAGCTATGTGACAGGTGTCGCTCTCCCCGTTGACGGCGGCAAAGCCTCACAGCTTTATCTGCCGCCAGTCTGATCATGTTTGATGACGTCACGAAACTTTCACTGGAACAGCGCATAGACAGGCTGGAGTCGCTCGATGCGATCCGCCAGCTTGTGTCGAAATACTCCCTGACGCTCGATATGCGCGACCTGGACGCCCATGTGAATCTGTTCGCCGAGGACATCCGGGTTAGCCGGGAAAAGGCCGGCCGGGCGCATCTTAAAGCCTGGCTTGATGATACGCTGCGCCTGCAATTCACCGGCACCTCTCATCATATTGGCAATCATGTGATCGAGTTTAGCGACGCTGATCACGCCCACGGCGTGGTCTATTCCAAAAACGAGCACGAAACTCCGCGCGAGGATGGCAACGCGGACTGGGTCATCATGCAGATGATGTATTGGGACAATTATGAGCGCATGGACGGGGTCTGGTATTTCCGCCGCCGCTTACCTTGTTATTGGTACGCAACAAATCTCAACGCGCCGCCGACGGGCGAGAATAAAATGCGCTGGCCGGATCGCGACAGCTATGAAGGCGCCTATCATGAGCTGTTCCCAAGCTGGGAAACATTCTGGAAAAACCCGCCAAAAGACGGCGAAACTGCCGAAGTTGCAGCGCCGGCGCCAGTCGGAGAGTTTCTCGAAACTATGCGGGGCGGTGGCCGGTTTCCCAAAATAAAAGTGCGATAATGCCAACGCTGTTTGATCCGGTAACATTAGGCGACATTGACTGCGCCAATCGTATCATTATGGCGCCGATGACGCGGTCGCGCGCGGGAGAAGATGATATTCCGACGGAAATGAACGCGCTTTACTACGGGCAACGAGCCAGCGCCGGCTTGATAATAACCGAAGGTGTTTATCCATCGTTTAATGGAAAAGGCTATGTCCGAACACCCGGCATTGTAAATGATGCACAAGAGGCGGGATGGCGCAAAGTGGCTGATGCGGTACATCAGGCCGGCGGAAAAATCGTGATGCAATTGATGCATTGCGGGCGTATTGCGGCCCATCACAATAAGCCGGAAAATAGCCGCACGATTGCGCCGTCAGCCATTCAGGCCAAGGGCGAAATATACACAGACGCGGCCGGGATGCAGCCATTTGATGTTCCGGAAGAAATGACGCTTACCGATATTCAATCGGCGATAGATGGTTACGGGCAGGCGACAGCCCGCGCTATTGCCGCCGGATGTGACGGTGTGGAGATTCATTGCACGTCCGGTTATTTACCCGCTCAATTTTTATCAACCGGCACCAACAAACGAACGGATTCGTATGGCGGCAACTTAGGCAACCGGCTTCGGTTTGTTTTAGAGGTTCTGGATCGCATGATTGCGGTCGCAGGCGCAGGACGCACCGCAATTCGGATATGCCCGGGCAATCCATTTAATGATCTGTTCGATGAAAATCCGGAAGAGACATTTGCCGCACTATTGGGCGCGATAAACCCTAAGGGGTTAGCCTATCTACACGTCATCCGTATGGAGGCGGGCGTTGACAATATCGCTTTGGCCAATCGTCATTTTGACGGACCTATCATACTCAATGAAAGTTATGGATTTAAAGACGGACAAAAAGCGCTGGCGAACGGCGACGGCGACGCGGTATCCTACGGCCGGCCATTTATATCCAATCCGGATCTCATCGAAAAATTTCGAACCGGCCAAGATCTTGTAAAACCCAACTATAAGCTACTCTACACGTCTGGCCCTGAAGGCTACGTCGATTATTGATGCGGCGGCCTTCACGGCATTTTGTGAATCTGAAAATTAAAAGCCCTTATGGTCTTAAATGCGCGGCTTGACTTGGCTTCGCGCATAACGGCAATGTCCGGTTCAGGAGGACACGCCATGAGCGACACCTTATCATTTCCAAAGCAACGTCCGCCGGAATATATAAAGCTGGACGGTGAACCAAAATTTGACGCATCGAAACATTTGATGCTTGAAAAGCCAGATTTGATATCAAGCCTCGCAGATCTCGGCTATTCGACCGAAGACATTAAAAATTGCCCTTCCGATTTTGGCGTGAGCAGCGCATTTCGGATTTTGTCGGATGAAGGCGTTTCTGCGATGCGGGATATCTGTCTGAAAATGTATGCCAATCGGAATATCAGTGTTGGGACCGGCGTTAATCGATTAGGCTCATATATTAGAGGGGCAGGATATCGCTCACAATTCATCAAAGATTTTTGCGACAGTGCCGAGCTTTCAAAGCATTTGTCGGAAATTGCCAATGTGAAGCTCGCGCGACATTCTGTTCCCGCGGTCGCTTGCGGCGTAAATTATGCGCCAGAAGACATAAGGCGTGCGGTCGATAGCTGGCATACGGACTCGGTCGCATTTGATATAGTGATGATGATGTCTGACCCTAGCCAAATAGAGGGGGGAGAATTTCAATATTTTCGGGGGACTAAGATGGAGGGGCAAGCGCTTCTCGGCATAGACGGCGAAGAGGGGATCGATACAGAGCTACCCGCTGAACGGATCAAAACCATCCCGTTCCCCGCGCCGGGGTATGGATTTATGCAGCAGGGTAATATGATTTTTCATCGTGCTTGCCGATTAAAGAAAAAGGCTGAGCGGATGACTGTTATTCCGTCATTCGTTGTGGTCCCGCCCAAGGCGGCCGATGGCACTAATTCAATCAATATGGCTGGATGGGACGACCCGGGTCTTGCGGCAGAACTCACTCGCCACGAAGCTTGGCGCGCGGCTGCTCGTTTGGAAGAATTGGTCGGAGACGTCAGCCTGCATGATAGCCGTAAGCGGCTGGTGGATGAAGTGGATAAAGCTTTAGCGCCGCTTCTTGCTTTAAGAGACCGGCTCGCGAAGGACATTAATTAATGGGTCATCCGTTGTCGGAAAAATCTATTCTGGTGACAGGCGCCGCCGGCTGTATTGGCGCATGGGTCGTTAAAGGGCTGCAAGATGTTGGCGCTATCCCCGTTGTTTTTGACATATCAGAAAATCGCCGCCGGCTAGATTTGGTGATGAAGAATGCTGAGTCGGTGAACTGGATTGTTGGCGATATTACTGATTTTAATCAGGTCATAAATACCGTACAGGATTATGATATTTATGGTATTATCCATCTTGCGGCGCTGCAGGTTCCATTTGCCAAAGCTGATCCGCTGCTAGGGACTCGGGTAAATGTCTTGGGAACCCAACATGTCTTAGAGGCCGCGCGGTTAGCCAGCGTAAATCGTATAGCCTATGCGAGTTCAATTGCGGCCCCGGCAATGGGCGAAAATGATTATCTGGATACGCTCTACGGCGCGCATAAGATCTGCAATGAACAAATGGCTAAAGTCTATTGGCAGGATTGGCGGATATCATCGGTCTGTATCCGGCCAGGTGTTATTTACGGACCCGGACGGGATCAGGGGATGAGCGCCGCGCCAACGCTGGCTTTGCTTGCCGCATTTGGCGGTCACGCTTATAATATTCCGTTTGTCGGCCCGGTCAGCTATGTTCACGTTGAAGATGCAGCGCAGAGATTTATCGGCGCGATTAGCCGCGAAATAGAAGGATCGCTTATTTTTGATATGAACGGAGTGGTCGCAGATATGGAGAAGGTGCTGTCCGATATTGAGGCCATATTTCCCGGTAACAGCGTAACCGCGACAGGTGCCAGTCTACCATTTCCAGCCGAAACGGATGACGGGCTACTCGATAATTTCCTTCAGATAAATTCGCACAGGTCTTTTCGTCAGGGGCTGGATGGCACAATTGACGTATTTAATTCAGCGGCGAAGCGCGGCGTACTTGGCCCGGAACAAGTCGCGCAAATGATCGGAGTTGGGTCATGAAGCTCATTCGGTTTGGTGCAAAAGGCAAAGAATGCGCCGGCGTCGTCGACGATGAAGGAAAATGGCGGGATGTCAGTCACGTCGTACATGATTGGACTGGGGGGACGATCAATGAATTTTACTACGACAAAATTAAAGCCAATTCCATTTCTGACTATCCGCTAATCGCGCCAGATATGCGCCTTGGGGCTCCGATCGGCGAAGTGCCGAAGATTATCGGTTGCGCGCTGACTTATGGCAAACATGCGCAGGAAGCGGGACTAGTAACGCCCAAAGAGCCTATGATTATGTTGACGGCGCGTACGGCGATCAACGGGCCTTATGATGATGTGATTATGCCGCGCGGCGCAACCGAACTTGACTGGGAGGCCGAGCTGGTCGTGATCATGAGCAAAGGCGGCAGCTATATTCCTATCGAACAGGCGATGGATCATGTTGCGGGTTACGCAGTTGGGAATGATGTGTCGGAACGACAGTTTCAACTCGTCCGCAGCAATCAATGGACTAAAGGCAAAAGCGCCGATACGCTTAAGCCCATCGGGCCATGGCTTGTCACCAAGGATGAAATTCCGGATCCTAATAATCTCGAAATTTCGATTAAAATCAGCGGCGAAACGCGGCAATCTTCCAATACAGGTGATATGGTTTTTAGCGTGGCTGAACTTGTGTCGCAAATTTCCAATTTTCTAACCTGGGAAGCGGGTGATGTCATGTTCACAGGGACGCCGCCGGGCGTTGGCTATGGGATGGATCCGCAAACCTACCTAAATCCCGGCGACGTGATGGAGCCAACCATCGCCGGTCTCGGAGCTCAGCGGAGCGTTGTCAGAAAAATCTATGACTGAATTTAAAGATAAAGTCGTCATTATTACAGGCGGGTCGCAAAATATCGGCCTGGCTATTGCGGAGAAGTTTCTAGCCGCAGGCGCGACTGTAGTCTCAGCCGACCTTAAACCGCCCGAGAATAAAAAGATCATATTTATCAAAACCGATATTGCCTCCGAAGGGGATGTCCATGTTTTGATGGAAACGGTTCGAGATGAGTTTGGGCGCCTGGATGCTTTGATCAATAATGCGGGAATCTGCGTCGAAATTCCGATTAAAGATATGACCATTTCCCAATGGGACCGGGTCATGAATATTAACGTCAGAGGCGTGTTCTTAACGACCAAATTCGCGTTCGATTTGCTCAAAAAATCGGGCAGCGGCGCTATCGTTAATATAAGTTCAATCGAAGCACTGGGCGCCAATCCGCTACATTCAGTGTATGCGGCGTCCAAAGGAGCGGTTTCGTCCTTTACCCATAATACGGCGCTCGAATATGGTCCACATGGCATTCGCTGCAACGCGATAGCGCCGGGCTGGATCAATACGCCGTTTAATGAGCAGCTTCTGACGCAATATCGCGATCGCGATAAAGTCGACGCCGAGATTAAAGCGCTTCATCCTGTCGGGCGTTTGGGGCAACCGCAAGATATAGCCGACGTTGCGCTTTTTCTGGCAGGGCCAGCTTCAGCTTTCATCTCTGGGCAGACCATTGTCGCAGACGGCGGGCGTCTCGCCAAACTGCCGCTTCCGAGCATGGGAGGGTAAATGCAAACCGCATCAAGAGATTTTTCCAAAGACAATGTTTTGATTACCGGCGGTGGTAGCGGAGTGGGGTTTGAAGTGGCCAAGATGTTTTTGGCGGCAGGAGCGACCGTAACTATTATGGGGCGAAATCAAAATAAACTCGATGTTGCTGCCAAGGAGCTGATGTCTGGCAATATATATGCAGTTCAAGGCGATGTCGCAAATTCTTCAGACTGTGACCAAGCTGTTCAATTCGCCTCGGAAGCCGGTTCAATGCCCGTCACAATTTTGGTTAATAATGCGGGTGTCATCCTTAGAAAATCCGCGGAAGACATTTTGGACTTAGAATGGGAGCGCGTTATGAAAATAAATGTGACTGGCTTGTTTTTTATGAGCCGCGCGGCGGCGCGACAAATGCCAGATGGCGGCGTAATTGTGAATCTGTCATCGAACTGCGGACGTTATGGCGCGGCCGGATTAACTGCTTATTGCGCCAGCAAAGGCGCCGTTGACCAAATCACCCGAACAATGGCGCTTGAGCTCGCACCTCGCAAAATAACCGTCAATGCGGTCGCGCCGGGTGCCATTAATTCGCCGATGCTATTTTCAGAACACGGCGACCCCGACTTGGCCAAAACGGTTATTGACCGGAATATTGAAACCATCCCTATAGGCGCTGTCGCCGAACCCGAAGAGATTGCGCGGGCTATCATATATCTCGCCGGCGAACGGCACATAACAGGGTCTATTCTGCGTATCGATGGCGGCTTTACCGCTTAGGAGGCGAAATGGGGCATAGTACCAATCCGAAACTTGAAAAAGTATATGCCGCTAAGACGGATAA
>JABDKG010000011.1 GCA_013002305.1 Hellea sp. | reverse complement strand
CGCACCCGTAGCTCAGCTGGATAGAGCGCTGCCCTCCGAAGGCAGAGGTCACAGGTTCAAATCCTGTCGGGTGCGCCATTTTTACTAATATATTCAACTATTTACACACATTTAGCCAGCAATTGATATATCTAGATATGCCTCGGGGTACCTAGAGGGTACCAAAAGAAAAGTAACGGGGTACCAAACTAGGCAACAACATATAGCTCACCTTTGCAAAGGTGGTGGTGCCTGCTTGGCTGACTTTGAATCAAAAAGGCCTGCACCGGGATGCAGGCCTCAGTCTATTAATTCGCTTATCACTGATAAAGCGAAGTGGACTCCGTTTTATTACAAGTCACGTAGTCGTTTAGGTCTTCCAACCTGTATCGAACAGATCGTCCCATTTTTATGAAAACAGGGCCGTCGCCATAACACCGCCATTTATTCAATGTCGACACAGCCAGTCCCAAATAGTCGGCTGCTTGGTTCACATTCATAATTGGATTTGCCAATTGATTTGCAGGTTGCATGAAAATTCTCCTAATCGATTGCCTAGATCTTGAAAGTGGGCTCCGAAGCCCACAGACGCAGTTTTATTTCTTACGTGACCAAACGAGGTCGGCTCCGCCGTCCCGATCAAACAAAGCTGCATTGATCGGCTTATTCAAAGTGGGGCAGTCGAGCTTGACGCTGAGATAGTCCAGCGGCTCCTCACCCTTTTTTGTTTCTTTCCAGGCTGCCCCAAAATCGCTTTTTCCTGCCTTGACAAAGTAATCCGGGCTATCATCGCTTTTCTTGTTTTCATTGGGAATGAATTTGACTTTTTTGTTCAGATGCAAAGTCGCAATCGTCCCTTCATAGCCTTTCTCTGTATGTTTAAAGGTTCCTATTTGTGCCATGAGTGTACTCCTTCGCTGGCGGTTGATTATTCAGTGTAAGGTTTCAAAACGAGATCACGGCTCACCAGCACGGAAAAGCGCCAGCCAGGCCGGATCGTAATTGTCGGTTCCACATTTAAAGACCTGTCGACCATTCGCTGACCGGCAATGTTTAAAGTCTGTTGTCCGGAATTTTGTAGAGCGCGGACGATACGGTCATCATCATCTGAGGCCAGCTCCGCACCGATACCAAGGACGGATGAAAGTACCGACGCCTTGATGATTTTGCCGGTATGGCCATCGACCTTGTCGCGCAGACCCGCTTGCCCGAGGCCGTCGATGGCCCCGAGATCATCGAGCATTATAGAATCGCCGTTGGGAAAAATAAGCCGCGACCAGGAAACAAAGGCCCGCTTGTCGCCATAGCTGTTACGGCTTTCATAGCTGCCTATCAGCTTCGCCCCTTGCGGGATTAAAAGATGCCGACCTGTCACCGTGTCATAGATATTCTCTGTGACCTGCCCGATGACTTGGCCCGGTAGATCGGAATTGAGGCCGGTCACCAGCGTAGCTGGAAGTAATGTTCCTGCCATGACCTGATACGGAGAACGCGGCGACTGTACCTCGCCGGAATTGTAAACCTGATTGGAGACTGAAGGTGTCTGAGCTGCGGTCTTGCTTTGATCAAAGCCAAGCTCTGGCAACCCGCTTAAAGCGGCAAACGGATCCGCATATGTCTGTAACGGCGCACCAGTTATTGTACCGCCAACATCAAAAAACAGCCCTGATTGTCGCGCAGCTACTTTTTGAACCATTTTCGGGTCTTGCTCTGGCGGTCGAGCGGTCGTTCGTCTCGGTGCAGCTGCGGTACGGACTGCTCCCGGTTCATAACGAAATGGATTATCAGTTTCTGGCTTTGTGTCGCCATTTCCATTGTTCAAATAAGCGCGGCCAAGATCACCCGGCAGTGGAGGCCCCAGCACAGTAGACTGCACGGTTTTCAAGTCCGCATATGTCTTTGGCAGACGCTCAATCTCATCTGCCATGGGTTTATGGGTGACATTATAAAGCTCGGTGCTTTTCCCCGTATCATATTCGACGGGCTGGAGCGCGAAGGCGAGCGCAGCCGATAGCATCAGCGCCAAGCCGCCGGCTCCGACCATCAACACCTTTTTGGAAAACCGTTTCACAGGTCTGGGACGTGCCCGAATAGCCAAATCCGCTTTATGAGTCTCGCCGCTCATGATTTGTCATCCCGGATGATTTTGACCACTTGCTGTTTTTTCTCGCCGAGGCGAAGCTCGGCCTTGTCGAATAATCGGTCCACCACATAATAGCGGCCTTTGACCCGATAATTGACAAGCGCGCTGTCCCCGGAATCTGTTT
>JABDKG010000023.1 GCA_013002305.1 Hellea sp. | reverse complement strand
CTCGGTGCAATTTGGTCGCCCTACATATTCGTGGTTGCACTCTTCCTGCATGGCGTCTGGGATCTCATTCACCACAATGGTCTGTTTGGTGCCAAAGTGCCCCGCTGGTATATTCCGTTCTGCGTTGCAATCGATTGGATCGCGGCGGCGGGTTTGGCGCTTTTGTTTCTGCTTTGACCGCAATCTGTCGATAAAATGGGCCAACACTTTCATGCTCCCATAGCCGACCCCATACTATTTTCACTTATTTTCTGAAGACCTTTGTCTGGTCCACATAGATAGAAGAAGCAAAGGACCACATCATGACTGAACTCACCTTCAAAATCGTAGGCCCGGCATTAGACAAAATGGATTGGGATTCTTTGCAATCCCACCTTGCTAACGTCGGATACAATGAGGAAATCCATAATAAGATTCTGGGCTGGCTGCGGCGCGCCCGGTCTCTGATTCAAACCAGACCTAACAAAATGTCCCTAAAACGCGACGATTTTCTGACCAATTTTGAAGCCTACGCGAAAACTGAATTGGGTAATGATGCAGCAACAGAAGTTACAAACCTTCGTCATGATGTTGGGTTTATTGAGTTCGGTTACAGCCAGATACTAGAAGACAGGCAAAACAGCCCTTTCGGTGAGTTGAGCGCAACAGAACGCGTTGCTGCGATAATATCCGCCGCCTGCAGGTCAGTCATCGATTTGAATAGTCTTCGAGATGAACATGTCGAAAGAACGGGGGCAGTGAGCACCTCGCCAGTTCTTGAAAACGAATTGGGTCAGCGTATCGACCTTGATGGTGTAAACGCCGCAATGGTTGAGTCCACCGGAATGACCCTTTTAATTGAGGCTTATGGTGAGAACTGGTTCAATCAGTCAGGAAAGCTGATTCTTCCCGAATTCGACCTCAATTCAGACGAACAGGTTCAAGTTATTGAAATAGGTCTGTTAAATGCCATGGTTTGGCGACGCTGGAAACGAGCGGAAGAGTTGCACCGTTTTCTCGATGGAGATCTAGTGCCGTTCCATGACGAACAAATTCTTTCCTCGTTACCTCCTAATGTTACCAAGATTATGGCATTCGATCAGAATGATGCCACGATTGAACTTCTCGACGAAATTGCGAATGACCGCGTCAAACATGGCATGACCCAAAACTTCTTTGAAATGAAACAGCAAACCAATATTGCGCGACTTTCAACTGGCTTGAGTAAGCCTATAGGTATTGGCAAAGGGAAATTCGTATCGGAAGCGGAATCTCATGCGGCGGTAGCATTGTCCTCAACGATGTCGGCACCCATCATCGATGACCTTGATGAATATGCTGGATTACGTCTCATAGAATGGCTTCGGGGATACGCGGTTCTCCAACAGTTTGCCATCGATCAATTTGAGGCGTCTGCTGTCGATGGGCTGATGCCGAGTATTCAAAAGCGAGACCTCATCGAACTTCTTTCAAGTTTTGGCCTGATCAAAGATAAGGCAGAAGCCTTTCTGGAACGAACCTCGTTCGGAAAATCGAGTCGCGATTTATTTGACCACCCTCTTATTGAAACTGGTTCTGGCTCCATATTAGTGTTTGGCCCCGCACTTCTGCACGGCAATTTAACTGGCATGCTTCTTTCGACACTCAGTAACTTGAAAGAAGACCTTCAGAAAAAGGGGCACGCATTCGAAGCACACATCATCGACTATCTGAACGGCTTGGAGGGTGTGACAGCTGAGACGCGCAAGGTGAAACGGGACGGTGAAGAATATGATTATGATGTTTTAGCGCTTTGGGATGATTACATCTTCCATTTCGAGTGCAAGACGCATGGTTTATCAGGCGGCACACCACAACGAATTTTCCGTTTCCATCAAGAGGCCCGCAAGGATGCTAAACAAACAAGACGTTTAGCTGATGCGCTCGTGAAGCATCCCGATATTCTTGAAGTTGTTTTTGGTAAGGCCGCTGAAGGTAAGAAGGTGATTTCGTGTGTTCTAAATGCTCTGCCGTACGCTGTCCCAGGCGGCATTGATGGTATTCCATTCTATGATGCATCCGCACTCGGACGCTTTTTTGAAGATAGATACCTGCATATCAAAACGTGGCATCGAGGCGCTCAAGTCGATGTAATGCACCGCGTTGGCATAACGGATTTGTGGCTGGCCGAAAAACCAAGCCCGGAAAGATTGGTCGACGAAATCAATGACCCGGTGCAGGTAAAAATCGACTTGGCGCATAAGGATGCCGAACCTTTAGGATTGATTCTTGGTGACGAAACGGCTGCCTTCATCGCAGAATTTGTGAGTAAGCCTATGACAGATCAGAGTATGGCAGACGTATTCGGCGTTGATGTAAACTCAATTCGAGAGCAACAGGCTGAGGTCACCTTGGCCTACCAAGAACTCCGAAGACTTCATCTTGAATCTGAAGACTGATTGGAGTTTCACCCCCGAACCCATCATTTCACCTAAATTATTACCCGCTTTCTCATCTTACGGCTTTGCGCCAATCAGCTAAAATCTGAAGATGGGTCAGGAGTCATCATCCGCTGTCACTGATGCGCGTTTGCGTCGGGCATTGCGAACGGTTGCAAATGCAATCGAATGTCATGGCGAAGTGTATTGGCCCATTTTCGAGACACTAAAAGCTGAGCTTGATGCCCGCAAAGCGCGCCGTGCCCAGCTTGCTGAGTTTAGAAAGCCCGCAAACGACAAAAGCGCAACTTTTGTGGACGAGAAAATCAGGCAGACACGACAATAGCGCTAGCCGGCTTTACAAGCTCCATGGGATAAGGGTGCGCAATTTTCATTAAGAGTTCCTGGCGAAACTCTAGTGAGCCCTTGCTGCCATAATCTGGGCGCGGATTTTTGTGCCCCATAAGGTAGCAGCGCATACCGAAATCTATGCCTGCTTCCAGCATTCGGTCTTCAAAAGCATGACGGAAAGAATATATGACATGATCGGTCGTTGGAAACAGGTCGCGGTGACGGAACGCCTTCATCAGATTGGCAGACACTAGCTCTCCGCGATCACGGTAATGTGGAAAGCCGTTCGGCGCGTGACGCATGGCCTCTAAAGCCACACCGACGAGTGGGATTTCTCGCTTTGACGTTACAGTTTTGAGCTCACGGTCAATCGCGCGGATTTCGATATGTGGTGTGTTGGAATCCAGTCTGATTTGCTCCGGCATAAGATTGCAAATTTCGCTTATCCGCGCGCCTGTCTCAATCAGCACATAGATCATAAGTCGCAGATCATCGTTTAGGTCGTCAAACATGCCCGGCACCAGTATCTTGTCGCGCACCCAATCATCGAGGAAAGGCGGCACTTTTGTTTCCTGATCGTCCTTGAAGAACATCTTCCGGAAGGGATTTAGCCGTTCCTCTGAACCGATATGCGTGAAATATGCGTCATAGAGACTGCGCATATTGCCGATGTGCCGGTTGGCTGTATTCGGGCTGGCAGGCTTTGTGTCGCCATCGCCGGGTATCATGCGCTCGATCCACCAACTACGATAGGCGAGCGCCATTTCGCGCGTGATTTCATTGAGCGGCACGTCATCGATCACATCGATGAAATAGTTGATCGAAGTGCGTTTGGTCTTTTCCCAATTGCGCCGCTGTTTGGGCGATTTCTTTTTTTGCTCGTCAAATGCAATCTCGGACACATAAAGCTCAAAGGCACTCGTGACATCCGCAAGAGGCTTTTCAGGTTTCTCAACACCGCCGAGCAAGGCTTCGGTGTCCGCAAGCGGCGGGCGACCCGAGGCACCGGTCTGGCGCTCTAATTCTTCGATCCGTTCTAGCAGGCGTTCGACCCGTTTATCGGCCCTGGCTTCTTTCGCCAGATCCTCTGCAGGTTTGTATTTGAACCCATAGGCCATGACGCGGGCCTGGGCCGCCTCATAGCGATGCTCTTCGGCTTCCAATGTAGCGTCGCTAACCCCACCATTTTCTGCGGCTTCAATCGAAAGAGCCAACCAATAAGCATCGTCTGCTTCAGCTAGTGCGTCTCGCCTAAGGCGGGCGATGTCGACTGATTTTGTGCGCAGGGCAGTGCGAATGCGTTTGCGCGAATCCACATGCTGAAACCTGGCGGGAATGAAGCGTTGATAATACCATCTTCCGCCGCGTTCCATCAGATATTGATCTGGCTTATGGGTCGCGCTCATGGGGAGACTTTACCCCATTTCCGACGAATATTCTACCCCATTTTTACTGCATATGGGGTAAAAGAAAAAGGCTCGGCGATAAAACCGAGCCTTTTCAATATCTTAGAACTTGTCATTTCCGAAGAAATGGCGCGAGTGACGGGACTCGAACCCGCGGCCTCCGGCGTGACAGGCCGGCGCTCTAACCAACTGAGCTACACCCGCTAAGATGTTCGCGCGGTTTAGCGCCACCCTCTCACATCGTCAATGCGAAAATGCAAGGATTTGAAAAAAAATTGATTGAGAAATGGTGGGCGGTAACGGGTTCGAACCGCTGACCCTCTCGGTGTAAACGAGATGCTCTACCAGCTGAGCTAACCGCCCATTTTCGACCAAGCGAAAAATCGGCCCCCTAATGCGCCGAACGCTTGCTTACGTCAACCTTTTCTCCCAAAATAATTCCGGAAAGAGCGGCTTCATCACTGGCCGTCCATTTAATTGGCCTCGGTTTTCGCACTAAAGCTTCTTTTAGCACTTCATCGACTGTTGATACGGGGATAATTTTGAGGGCAGATTTAACATTATCTGGAATTTCAGCCAAGTCCTTTTCATTGTCGATCGGAATCAAGACCGTCTTCACGCCGCCGCGAAGTGCCGCCAACAATTTTTCTTTTAATCCGCCAATAGGCAGGACACGGCCGCGTAAAGTAATCTCGCCCGTCATGGCAATTTCTTTTTTCACAGGAATTTGGGTCAGTACCGAAACCATGGCGGTTATCATGCCAACGCCGGCTGACGGACCGTCTTTTGGGGTTGCGCCTTCGGGAACATGGACATGAATATCCGTTGCTTGGAATTTTCTAGGACTGATCCCGAGTTTCGGCGCGCGCGATTGTACGTAGCTATTTGCCGCCGAAATCGACTCTTTCATGACGTCTTTGAGATTTCCTGTAACTGTCATCTTCCCTTTACCGGACATAGAGACGGCTTCGATCGTCAGAATGTCGCCGCCAGCTTCGGTCCAAGCAAGACCGGTTACAACGCCGATCTGGTCCTCGAGATCAGTGCGGCCATATCTAAATCTTCGAACGCCAAGATGTGTACCCAGATTTTTCACGGTAACAGATATTGAGTCTTTTTTTCCGCCAACAATGATTTTGATTGCTTTACGACCAAGTTTTGCAAGTTCACGCTTGAGGCTTCTGACCCCCGCTTCGCGGGTATAATAGCGAATAATATCCCGGATTGCGGCTTCGGAAATTTTAAATTCACCGTCGCGAATGCCGTGGTCTTTCAAAACTTCGGGAATAAGGTGCCGCGTTGCAATTTCGACTTTCTCATCTTCTGTGTAACCCGGAATTCGGATGATTTCCATCCGGTCGAGTAAAGGTTGAGACATGTTCAGCGAGTTGGCTGTCGTGATGAACAATACATCAGACAAGTCATAGTCGACGTCGAGATAATGGTCACCAAATGTATTGTTCTGTTCTGGATCTAACACCTCGAGCAAAGCTGAAGCCGGATCTCCGCGGAAATCCGCGCCCATTTTATCGATCTCGTCGAGTAGGAAAAGCGGATTATTGTATTTCGCTTTTTTCATCGATTGAATCACCCGGCCTGGCATTGAACCAATATAAGTCCGGCGGTGGCCCCGAATTTCAGACTCATCTCTGACGCCGCCAAGAGATACGCGTACAAATTCTCGTCCCGTTGCCTGAGCAATGGATCGACCCAGGGAAGTTTTGCCGACACCTGGAGGCCCAACGAGACATAATATCGGACCTTTGATCTTCTTGGTCCGGGCCTGAACGGCCAAATGTTCAATAATGCGCTCTTTGACCTTATCCAGACCATAGTGATCAGCATCCAAAATTTCTTGAGCCTTTTCCAGATCCGTCCGCAAGCGCTTCTTCTTGCCCCACGGCACCGAGAGCAACCAGTCAATATAATTGCGTGAAACATTGGCTTCTGCTGACATCGGGCTCATTTGTGAGAGTTTCTTAAGCTCGGCATCAACCTTTACCCGGGCCTCTTTAGAAAATTTGGTTTTCTCAATTTTCTCTTGAAGATCGGTCATTTCGTCTGGACCTTCATTACCCAGCTCATTTTGAATGGCCTTCATTTGCTCATTCAAATAATATTCGCGCTGGGTTTTCTCCATCTGGCGTTTAACGCGTCCGCGGATTTTCTTCTCGACCTTCAGAACACCGAGTTCTCCGTCAATGAGCGCCAAGATAAATTCAAGTCTTTCCGCAGCACTGGAGAATTCGAGCAATTTTTGCTTTTCCTCAACACTACAGTTTAGGTGAACCGCAATGACGTCCGAAAGTTTGGAAGGCGTCTCTATTTCTGAAACTGAATTAACAACTTCATCAGCGATTTTCTTGTTGAGCTTGGCGTATTTTGAAAACTCATCCGCAACTGTATTGGCGAGCGCCGTCAACGCGTCCGAGGTTTCGACGTTTTCCTCAATTGGGTCTGCAGCAGCCTCGAAATAATCTGGATTGTCTGTAAATTCTTTCGCTTCTGCGCGGGTTTGCCCTTCGACTAGAACTCTGACCGTGCCATCAGGCAACTTAAGCAATTGAAGGATTTTGGCTATACAGCCTATTTTATGAATATCATCGATCGTCGGTTCATCAATATCGGCTGACGATTGGGTTAAAAGAAAAATTCTCTTCTCAGAGCTCATCACCTCTTCCAAAGCCTTGATCGACTTGTCCCGACCTACATAAAGCGGAACTACCATATGCGGAAAAACCACTATATCTCGAAGAGGCAAAACGGGAAGTATATTGGTCTTTGTCATGTCTGTCCTTTCAGATTCGGCTATAGCCGAACGCCATTACCTATAGGTGGGCATTTGAAAGTCATTTTCAAGACTGAAAAGTGATCCATGATCAGAATTTTCAGTGAAATTACAGAAACTATTTAACTCGCTTTATCGGAAGCCTTTTGACGTTCCGCATAGATTAGTAATGGTTGGGCTTTCCCGACAACAACTTCACCGTTGATGACGACTTCGCGAACTCCGTCAAAGGTCGGTAGATCGTACATTGTATCAAGCAATATGCCTTCCATAATGGATCGAAGGCCACGTGCGCCTGTTTTGCGTTTAATCGCTTTCTTAGCGATTTCGCTGAGCGCCTCGTCGGTAAAGCTAAGCTGTACGTCTTCCATCTGAAATAACGTCTGATATTGTTTAACTAATGCGTTACGCGGCTCCGTCAAAATTTTGATCAGAGCGTCTTCGTCAAGATCTTCGAGCGTTGCAATAACAGGCAAACGGCCAACAAATTCAGGGATCAGACCAAAACGCAGCAAGTCATCTGGCTCTACATCCTGCAATATCGCCCCGACGCGGCGTTCATCGACGTCTTTAATCTTGGCACCGAAACCAATCGTAGAACCATCCCCACGGTTAGTGATAACTTTGTCGAGACCTGCAAATGCGCCGCCCACAACAAATAAAATATTGGTAGTATCGACCTGCAAAAATTCCTGTTGCGGATGTTTCCGGCCTCCTTGAGGCGGAACAGAGGCAACCGTACCTTCCATAATCTTCAACAGGGCTTGCTGGACGCCTTCGCCTGATACGTCGCGCGTAATAGACGGATTATCCGACTTACGGCTGATTTTATCAACTTCATCAATATAAACGATACCGCGCTGAGCGCGCTCAACATTATAGTCGGCAGACTGCAAAAGTTTCAAAATGATATTTTCAACATCTTCACCGACATAACCAGCTTCAGTTAACGTTGTCGCATCGGCCATAGTAAACGGAACATCGAGAATTCGCGCTAATGTCTGCGCCAAAAGCGTTTTACCACAGCCGGTTGGCCCGATAAGAAGAATATTGGATTTTGCGAGCTCAACATCAGGCTCTTCAGCTGCATGATTAAGACGCTTATAGTGGTTATGTACAGCGACGGATAAAACCTTTTTGGCATAACCTTGACCAATCACATAGTCATCCAGAGTTTCGCATATATCTTGCGGTGTTGGGACGCCTTCCTGAGCTTTGGCAACGGATCCCTTACCCTCCTCACGGATAATATCCATGCAGAGCTCCACACACTCATCGCATATAAACACCGTCGGGCCTGCAATCAGCTTGCGGACTTCGTGCTGACTTTTACCGCAAAAAGAGCAATAAAGTGTATTTTTTGAATCGCCGCTATTATTACTCATTCGGATTAACCCATCTTGTTCGGCTCTTTCATTGCAAAAGCAATGCCTGCCAATTCACGTCTATTTGGCCCAGTATAAGACACATTCGTTACATTTGAATTACTCATGCCCCGCCATGGAACACCTTTTAGAGATGATCGGCAAGTGTGAATGTGAAAGATTTGCAGCAAATTCTCGCTTACTCGCCTTCGCCGCGGTGAGAGTATACGTGATCAACAAGGCCAAAATCCTTGGCTTCGGCAGCTGTCATGAAATGATCACGATCAAGCGTCTTTTCGACGGTAGCTAATTTTTGTCCCGTATGTTTGACGTAAATTTCGTTCAATCGTTTTTTCATTTTCAGAATGTCTTTGGCATGGCGCTCAATATCAGATGCCTGACCACGAAATCCGCCGGACGGTTGATGAACCATGATCCGGGCGTTTGGCAGGGCAATTCTCATACCTTCTTTGCCCGCACATAGAAGGAGTGAGCCCATGGAAGCCGCTTGGCCAATACAGACTGTCGAGATCGGACATCTAACATATTGCATAGTATCATAGATCGCCATGCCAGATGTTACGACGCCGCCAGGAGAATTAATGTACATTGCAATTTCTTTTTTCGGGTTCTCAGATTCCAAAAATAAGAGCTGAGCCGAAATAGATGCGGCCATATTATCTTCAACAGGACCATTTAGAAAAATGATACGATCCCGCAGCAAACGCGAAAATACGTCATATCCGCGAATATTGTCTGTAGCCCGCTCAAATACGGTGGGCACAATAAAATCTGTAATTACGTCGTCGGGGTGTCTCATATTATTTCCTAATCAGGTATTTCGAATCAGTTGGTGGAATTTAGGCTAAAAAGTGTTACTTCAATATTGACGCGCGGACGTTATTTTCAAGCCCCAAACAAAAATAAACCCGGACTTTTTCAAGGCCAGGTTCATTTGTTTAGTTTCTAACAAACTGTTAGATCATGTCATCTTCTTCGAAAAGCTTGTCTTTAGAGACTTTCTTGTCAGTCATTTTTGCTTTTTCGATTATGAGATCGACGACTTTTTCTTCATAAATTGGCGCTCGCAATTGCGCGACGGCTTGCGGATTCTTTTGATAGAACTCGATAACCTGTTGCTCTTGCCCTTGATAGCGACGAGCTTCCGCAATCATAGCCGATTGTAGTTCTTCATTTGTAACATTAATTTCGGCTTTTTGGCCCATTTCGGCAAGTACCAATCCAAGGCGAACACGACGCTCGGAAATTTTACGGTAGTCTTTCTCAAGCTGCTTATCGGTTTTCTTGGCATCTTCTTCGTCCAAATTACCAGCTTCCTTTTCTTGCTGAACTTGTGTCCAGATATTTGAGAATTCCGCTTCAACCATACCAGGTGGTAAATCGAAATCGTGCTTGCCGTCTAACTCATCCAATATGGCCCGCTTTAATTTCATACGGCTCTGCATATTATATTCGTTTTCGACTTGCTCTTTGATGACTTCTTTAAGTTTTTCGAGATTTTCATAGCCAAACTTACTGGCAAGATCATCATTTAGCTCGGCGTCTTTCGCGCCCTGAACTTCCAAAACTTCAGTTTCGAATATTGCTTCTTTACTAGCCAGATTTTCTGCGCCGTAATTTTCCGGGAAGGATACGGTCACGTCAAGCTTGTCGCCGGCTTTGCTTCCGATCAATTGATCTTCAAAGCCCGGGATAAATGTTCCGGAACCAAGAACCAGTTGATGCCCATCCATAGCCCCGCCTTCGAACTCTTCGCCGTCAATTCGTCCGACGAAATTAATTAAGACGGCGTCGTCTTTCTTTGCTTTCGCGGTTTTTGCTTTTTTCTTGTAGGTTTTTTGGCCTTGTGCCAGCTCGGTTAGGCGCTCTTCGATGATTTTATCATCAATCTCGCTCGTTAGCCGAGTAAACTTCAGTGTTTCGGGATCAACAGGCTCAAATTCCGGAATCATTTCCACCGTCATTTGATATTGGAGATCAGCCTCACCCTTCGTGACTTCTTCGCCATTTGCACGAAGATCAATTTTGGGCTGACCGGCCGGACGAATTTTATTGTCATTAATGGCTTGTTGGCTACTTTCATTCACCGCGTCCTCTACAACGTCCTTCATAATGGACTGCCCAAACATCTTACGAATATGAGAAGTCGGCACTTTGCCTGGGCGAAATCCCTTGAGGCTTACTTCGGGCTGCATTTCTTTTATTTTAGAATTCAGCTTCTCGGCCAATTCCTCTTTGGGAATTGTCACGGTGTATGTGCGGCTTAGGCCTTTTGTTTCGACTTCTTCAATCTGCATTTCTTCGTCCATACATTGTCAATCCGTTTTCCACGACCCTGCACTTGAGCGGGTCGCCACCGAAATGGATTGGGTGGGTAAAATTCGCGCGCCTTATGTCACGGAGTTATAGGTTAGGCAACATAAGTTCGACAGGAAAATGAGCAAAAAATTAGGTTTCCCCTTCCAAAAACCTCTCCAATTTGCATGATATGCGTCAAAACCTTGCGGGAAAGACGAAATGGACATTGTCGCCTATATCGAATCTATGGCCGATTCCGCGCCTTGGTTGATCTATGCTGCTATCCTTGTGGGGCCTTTTATCCAAGAAGATGCTGCCGTCTTTGTGACAGCAACGGTCAGCGCGTTAGGCAAAGTCAATCCAGCTCTTGCCTTTGCGGCGGTTCTCATGGGGCTATTCCTAAGCGATATTTGGAAATATTGGATAGGTTGGGCCATCCTAAAAAATAGAAAAGTGGCTAAAATAGCAGAAAGAGACAAGATAGTCAGCCTTGGGGAGAAAGTGCAGTCTTATCCATTTACGACCCTTGTCAGCGCGCGGTTCATTCCTCTGACCCGGATACCGACGTTGGCCGCTTGCGGTTTTTTCCAAATGTCATATTTAAAATTTTGCTTTTTCGTCGCAATTACCGCAGCCCTATTTGTGTCATTATTTTTTGGATCGATGCATGTAATGGGAGCGCTGATGGCGGAGAAACTGAAATGGGTTTTGCCGGTTATCGGGGTCGGGTTCATTCTCGTAATTTATAGCTGGCAGCTCACAAAAAAACGAATCAACAATTAATTTCTCGACTTTTGGTAAGTGCTTTATTTATCAAATATTTATAGGCGAGAATTCACATTTCTTTTGGTTGATTAAAAAAACGGCTTGGGGACTCATGATTGAATGATGCTGCTAAAGCGCGACTTTTATTTTATTTACAATATATTAAGACTTCCCTTTTGGTCCGAATTTTGGCATAAAGGTGCATCCTCAAACGAGGAAGGCGGGCGCCCGGTTGCCCCACATCGATTGCGGTGTCCGCCTATTTACTCCATCACAGGCTGATAACTAGAATCATGTTTAGCCATGAGCTTCACAGCTTTGAATTCGCCTGGCGCAATTAGTTGTCCCGTAATGACCACGCCCTCGCCCTCATCAAACAAATCAGGAAGCACGCCTGTATAGGTAACTTTGATATTTACCGCATCGGGTGCACGGTCTTGTGACTCTTTTTTGAAATCCACGACACTGAATCGCGTCGTAAGTCCCTCGTCTTTCTCAACACTCCCGGGAACGACTTCTCCGCCAATTTTAAAAATTTTGTCATTGAGTTTGTGTTGTTGGATCATTGCCTCTGAAGGTGTCATGAACAATTGTGCGGTATTATTGAGCGCCTGGACTAATATATATCCGCCTATGACTAGGAATATTCCCATCACGGCCAATTGAAGCAATCGTTTATTTCTATGTTTTGGCACCATAAAGCTTCAAATATAGGATCATACCGATTGCGCCAAGCCCTATCCGCCCATCAGTAACATTTGCCGCGCTTGTTTCTAACAACAAAGAATGAAATATATACAGAATGAGCTACCACGGTGCTACATTCCCCGCATTTAGCATGTCCTTTGCCTCAGTGACATTGGATTTCGGCGACGCTCCGCTGTTTAGCGATCTCAGTTTAAGTGTTCAGCCGGGGCAATTGATTTGGCTGCAAGGAAAAAACGGTACGGGGAAAACATCGATTTTACGTCTCTCAGCTGGTCTATTGCGCCCGCTAAACGGAATTTTATCTCATGAATTAGCGGGCTTTCAGACAGGCCCGGAGAAACTTGTTTCATACCAAAGCCACAAAGATAGTTTCGAACCTGTTTTAACAGTGGGTGAGGAACTTTCATTCTGGGCTGAACTATACGATTATACTGAGCCAATAATAGACCTTTTACATATGATAGGTTTGAAGGATCAATTGGAATCAAAAATTCAAACATTATCGGCAGGGCAAAAGCGCAGATTATCTATGGCAAGGCTTTTAATGGCAGACCGGCCATTATGGCTCCTCGATGAACCTAAAGCGGGGCTTGACTTCCAGGGTCAGGAATTAATCGAAACATTAATCGCCAATCATCTAAATCGCGGGGGAGCGGCAATGGTCGCGTCCCATAATCCGATTAAAATTATTGGGCGGCAAGTCCGGAAGCTTTTATTGGAAACCCGTTCATGAGCGCAATGTTGTTTCGCGACCTCCGAATTGTATATCGGGACCCACGTGGGTGGCTTGCGTCACTGATTTTCTTTGCACTGTTTTTATCTATTTTTGCGATCGCGCTCGATGGAGAACCAGAACGTCTCGCTGAAAATGCAGCGTCAGCCATTTGGCTTGGAACAATTTTTAGTTTGATGATCTCATTCGAGAATATATTTGATCGCGACATTCAAACCGGACATTTTGAACAGCTTAGTTTATCTGGGATAAACGCCTTATCTATCGTCGTCAGTAAAATGATAACGGGTTTTATCACAATCCTTTTGCCAATCTTAATCGTAATTCCGCTGGCGGGCATATTGTTCAATACCGAACCCGCAGCCTCTGCTGGGATCATGATGTCTGTCCTATTTGGGGCCCCGGCGTTAATTGCATACAGCATTTTATCTGCCGCACTGCTGGCTGGACAGAGAAATACTGGGTTTTTAATGATACTGATCAGCCTGCCCTTTATTGTTCCTGTAATTATTTTTGCTCTTTCAGGGGTTGCGTCCTATGCAGAAGTGGGGTTTTGGAACACGGGCTTCCAAGCCCTTTGCGGGATTAGTATTATTGCGCTTACCATTTCAATTCCGGCGGCTGCGGCCGCCTTATCGACTCATTTGGAATAAATCATGTTTAGCTATCTCGCCAATCCTCAAAGATTTTTGAAATTCGCCAGAATAGCGTCACCGGTTTTTCTCGCGCTATTCTTGATCACGCTCACTTTAGGCCTGTGGCAGGCCCTGATCGCGTCGCCTGCGGATGTGAAACACAAAGAAGCTGTCCGCATCATGTATGTTCATGTTCCGGCCGCGTATATGGCAATGTTATGTTACCTTGCGCTAACCATCGCAAGTTTCATCAGTTATGTCTGGCGCCATAATCTCGCGGACTATGGCGCGCGTGCCTTCGCCCGAATAGGGCTGGTTTTTACGGGGCTTTGCCTGATCACGGGATCTATTTGGGGCAGGACAGCGTGGCTGACTTGGTGGCAATGGGACGGCCGAATGACGTCAGTCCTCGTATTGTTCTTCATTTACATTGCTTACTTGCTCATTTGGTCTATGTCTGAGGATAAGAAGAAAGCCGCTAGATATGCGGCGCTTTTCGCATTTGTTGGATTGATCAACATCCCGATTATCAAATATTCAGTAGACTGGTGGCACAGCCTTCATCAGGGCGCGACATTCTCCGATTTCGACGGCGAAGGACTCAGTACGGGGCATCTCATTCCATTTTTATTGATGTGTGCCAATTATACGTTTCTGTTTTTCTGGCTGTCGATTGAACAGGTTAAAACCGACATTAAATCAGCCCAGAAAAATCGCAGTTTCAAAAAAGACCAAAGTAACATTAAAATCGAGGCCTACTGATGTTTGAATTTGGTGAGAAGGCTGCTTTTATTTGGTCGTCCTACGGGATTTCGGCGCTTGGTATTCTGGGACTAATTATATTTACTTTTCGCAGAGGCCGCCGTGACTGACATTAGTTTTCTTGGAAAAGACCCCCTCACCCGGCTCAAGAAACTGATGAAAATCCTGCGAAGTGAGCAGGGCTGCCCATGGGACAAAGAGCAGAACTTTGAAACGATTGCCCCTTACACGATCGAAGAAGCTTACGAGGTACGTGAAGCGATTGCTCAAAACGACTTATCTGCACTCAAAGAAGAGCTCGGCGACCTTTTATTTCAAGTCGTTTTCCACGCGCAAATGGCAGAAGAAATTAGTGCGTTCTCACTGGAAGATGTCTGCGATGGGCTGACCTCTAAAATGGTCAGGCGCCACCCTCACGTTTTCGGTGCCGGGGACAAACGTTCTGCCGCGGAACAAAAGCAAGCATGGGAAACCCTCAAAGCCAAAGAGCGCAGGAATAAGGATCATTCCAAAAGTCTCTTGGATGATGTCCCTCTCGCGCTTCCCGCACTTATGCGGGCGGATAAATTACAAAAACGGGCGGCCCGGGTCGGTTTCGACTGGCCAGACCTTGAAGGTGTGTTGGGTAAAATTGAGGAAGAAAAATCAGAGTTGCTCGAGACCTTACAAGATGGCTCCTACGAACAGCAAGAAGGCGAAATGGGCGACCTGATTTTTGCTGTAACCAATTTGGCTCGAAAACTAAACATTGATCCGGAGAAAGCCCTTAGGAGGACCAACGATAAATTTATCGAAAGATTTCAATATATTGAGAGAAAGTCCAAAGCCTCAAAAATTGAGCTTGAAGACATGACTTTGTCAGAAATGGAAAAGCTTTGGCAAAAAGCCAAAATCGCTTAACGCGCGGCTAAAAGTTCGGGGTAGCGGGATTTTAATTTTCCGATATCAACGTCGCTTAGCTGAACCTGCATTTTACAAGTACCGCCCTCTTCCGTCTCTTCGCTGATAACCCTACCATTTTCATGGAGCCAGGCACGAACGTTAAACGCCGCCGGCGGGATATTTATTTGAATGGTATGGTCTTGCTCGGATAAAACGTTCTCGATGACTTCAAGCAATGATGAAATGCCGGTTCCATCATGACAGCTGACAATATACCCATCGATCTCATTTTCACTGTCCCGGCTTTGCTGGGCGCGTGCCGTCATTTGCTGAAGTTGATCTTGGCTCAATAGATCCGATTTATTCCAAACCTCCACGATTTTTTGTTCGTGCTCGGGCCCGGCTTCGATTTGTGCGAGTACTTCCATGACGTCCTGTTTGCGCTGATCGCTCAGCGGGTCTGACACGTCACGAACATGTAACAGTAAATCGGCCTCTTTTACTTCTTCAAGCGTAGCTCTGAACGCGGAAATTAGATCGGTTGGGAGGTCAGCAATAAATCCAACCGTATCTGATAGTATGGCCGAACTTCCGCTTGGCAGCGGCAGCACCCGATGGGTCGTATCCAGCGTGGCAAATAACATGTCTTTCGACAGAACGCCGCCATCGGTCAACCTGTTGAAAAGTGTGGATTTACCCGCATTTGTGTATCCAACCAACGCGACGACACGTTCTGGAGCACGCTGCCTTTGACGTCTTTGTAGTCCTCTCCTGCGGCGCACTTGATCCAGCGATTGACGCAATTTGGTCATTTTTTCGCTCAGGACGCGACGGTCGGATTCAATTTGGGTTTCCCCAGGTCCGGACAGAAAGCCTTGTCCACCCCGTTGGCGCTCCAAATGGGTCCAAGTTCTTACGAGGCGTGATCGCTCATAGGCGAGACGCGCGAGCTCAACTTGCAACCGCCCTTCTCTTGTGGCGGCCCTTAAACCAAATATTTCTAATATAAGTCCCGTTCTATCAATGACTTTTACATTCCAGAGTTTTTCCAGATTGCGCTGCTGAATCGGCGATAGGCTACTATTGACGACAACAATCGTCGCCTTCTTTAATTTCACAATATCAGCGATTTCAGTGATTTTTCCGCCACCAAAAAAATTGGCGACCCGTACATCTCGCAAAGGCACAGATTCTGCATGGACGATAGAAACATCAAGAGCTTCAGCAAGCCCGGTCGCTTCTTCTAATTCATATTCCGATTGGAAAGAAGATCCGCCCTGCCGAGGATGTAAAACAATACAAGCTTCTTTTACCGGCCTTTGATCTATCACAAACGAAATCGCTTAAAATTAGTCAACTTGTTCCGCGTCAAATAATTGAACTGGAGCGGATGGCATAATGGTTGAAATAGCATGTTTGTAGACCAGTTGAACCTGACCATCGCGGCGAAGGAGCACGCAAAAATTATCAAACCAGGTGACAACGCCTTGTAACTTGACCCCGTTAACAAGGAAAATAGTAAGTGGCGTTTTTGACTTTCGAACAGAATTTAAAAAAGCATCCTGTAAATTTTGTTTTTTCTCAACCGACATCGCAATCCCACTCGTTTGAACTTAGGCCCCCGTTCGCAACGTTCTTAAAAGGTACTTGGCCAAAGATGCAAGAGCCTAATTTAAGCATTTGTCGATTTTCGTAGAAAATTCACTAAGACCTCCACAATCGAGGAGAAAAGAAAGCAAATGCCGCCAAAACCTCAATCCGCCCAATCAGCATCAAAGTACTCGCAATCAGCATTTGTGCGGCGGTAAAGTCCTCAAATCCAGTTGCCGGCATCGTTGCAGCGAGCAATGGTCCCATATTGGAGACACTTGCTGCGCTACTTGCAACTGCGACTGAGAATTCAAGACCCGCCCCAGCCAATAATAATATTCCCGCTGCAAAAACCATAGTATACCCAACGAAATACATCCAAATTGACAGAAATGCGCTATCAGCCAAGCGTTGGCCTCGAAACAATACTGGGACTACTCTCGTGGGATGGGTCAATCGATCCATGTCCGTGTCCAAATGTTTGAATAGCAATAAAATTCTGATCAGTTTTAAACCGCCAGTTGTTGACAACGCAGAACCGCCTATTAGCGCGATTGATATTAATATCACAGGCGGGACCATCTCGACACCAATGACGTGATAATCATAGCCAGTTGAGGAGGCGAAGAAAATCGCTTCGGGCAGAACAGTCATGAAATGCTCAAAATCTGTATAGAAACAACCGATGACAAATATAACGCCGATAAGAACTATCAGCGATCTGTGTTCGACGTTAGAAATCAGTTTATTGAGGTCAAATAGAGTCCGATTGCGTAAAATATCCCATAAAACGGCAACGTTCACCGCTCCTAGAAAACAGCTCAAACACAATGCAAATAAACCGATGCCATGAACATAGAATGCTAGGGGTTCACCGCTGGGTGTAAGTCCGCCTGTCGACACAGAGGTCAAGGATAAACAAATTGCCTCAAATACTGACGTTCCTGACGCAACAAGAAACGTGAAACAGACTAAGGATACCAATCCGTAAATCAGAATTATAATTTGAGACACTGATAGGAGTTGTTGCCAAAGTTCGCCTTTTTTGAATGTAAATAGTAAAGACCGGTGAACCCCTGTACCTTTAAGGTTCAACGCCGCCAAGATAACAACCGCAAATGTCGCAACGATTACGCCGCCGCTCCACTGGACCAAACTCCGCCAAATATGCAGTGTCTTTGGTAATTGATCTGGATCTAAACTGCTAGCGCCTGTTGTGGTTATCGCAGAAACGCCTTCAAAATAGGCCTGTATCGGTGAATTGGTGATATTGCTCAGTAAAAACGGTAACATTACGACAAGCGGCATTACCAACCAGAATGCAATGAGAAAAGTCAGGGCTTCGGTAAATGACTCTTTCCCGGGCATCATCCGCGTCGAAAACACAAACACCGCGCCAAGCAAACTAATACCTATTGTGATGCCGCCAAATATCGAAGCCTGCTCAAGCTCCCCAAAAGCAAAGCCAGCCAAGGCCGATATAGCCATCAATGTTGCGGCATAAAGGAAACTATATCCAAGCCACAAGATGATCCGATTGAGCGCCACTGGACTACCTGATCAATTCTGACATAGGCTAAAAATATTCAGTGCCAACACGAAATACCTGCTCTACCTGTTTAAACGCCGACTTCTCTGCCAGTAATACGACATGATCGCCTTTTTTGACGACCAAATTGGCATCCATTGGCGCCAAAACACCGTCTTGAATAATGGCACCAAGGGCGATTCCATTGAGCTTTATATCTTCGAGTTTTTTACCAACGAGAAGCGACGTATCAAGAACCTCCCCTTCAATGACCTCGGCAAGGCCTTCGGAGAACGTAAACACATCTAATATTCGCCCGCGGCGAACATGTCGCAAAATGGATGAGACGGTGGCCGCTCGCGGATCAACAATCCGGTTAATCGGAAGCTGGTTTGCTAGAGATTGAATAGACGGATCATTTACAAGGCTTACGGCCTGATTGGCACCAATCTTTTTGGCGAGTACGCCTGCTAGAATGTTTGTTTTATCGTCATTGGTCAGACATAATACCAATTCCGCATCTGCAACGCCGGCTTCTTGTTGGATTTCAGAATTCATTGCATCGCCGTTGAGCACAACAGTCTTTGAAAGTTTTTCAGCAGCAAGTTCCGCCCGCTCTTTGTTCCGTTCGATGACACGGCAGCGTATGCCTTGAACAGATTCTAATTCGCTGGCGACATATACCCCAATATTGCCGCCGCCGATTACGACGATGTGTCTAGCCCTGTCAGCACTGGTTCCAACAATTTCAAGCAATCGGTTCGCATGTTCAGATTTGACGATAAAAAATGCGTCATCACCGACATATAAAGGGTCATCCGGCGTCGGAACGAATATTTGTTGTTCCCGGCGAATGCCCACAATTGTCGCCTGAAGCTCCGGGAAAAGATCGGGGATTTGCCGGATAGGTGTCGCGATGATTGGGCAGTCTTCGTGTATTTTCACACCTAACATCTTAACCGCATTATCCGCGAAGGGCACAACTTCAAACGCGCCGGGCATATGGAGACGGCGCAATATTGATTTCCCTATTTCCATCTCAGGCGAAATTATGATGTCGATCGGCATGTTTTCACGGCTATAGAGGTCGTTCCACTCACTTTCGAGGTAGCTTTGCGCTCTCACCCGAGCAACTTTCGTCGGAACATTGAAAAGAGAATGCGCAATCTGACATGCAATCATATTGACTTCGTCAGAGTAAGTGACGGCAATGATCATATCTGCTGATTCTATTCCCGCTTCTTTTAACACATCCGGATAGGCTCCGTGGCCGGTAATACCTCGCACATCCAAATCCGTTGTTATTGTCCTGACGAGATCGGCGGAAACATCTACCACTGTAACCGTATTATGCTCGCTGGCCAATCGAGCTGCAATGCCGTAGCCAACGCGGCCAGCGCCGCAAATAATGACCCTCATGACTGTACCTCGTCATCTTTTTTCGCTCCAGAAACGCCCAAGGACTTTAATTTTCGGTGAAGAGCGGATCTTTCCATTCCGACGAAAGCGGCCGTTTTAGAAATATTCCCGCCAAATCTCTCGATTTGGGCCTGCAAATAATCGCGTTCAAACCGCTCTCTTGCGTCCCGCAGAGGCATCGCAATCATTCGATCTGATCCGTTATTCTGACCATTTGATTTAACAACCGACACTTCCGGCGGTAAAGTGTCCATTGTGATAGGATTTGCTGGGTCGCCAGTCGCCAGGATTAGCAGTCTTTCAACATTATTGCGCAGCTGACGTACATTTCCTGGCCAATCATGGGCTTGCAAAGCCGCCATCGCATCTTCACCAATTTTACGAGCGGGCAATCCAGTCGAAGCTGACAATCGGGAAATAAAATATTCGACCAGTTCAGGAATGTCTTCGCGGCGTTTTGACAATGGCGGCGTCTCCAACGGCATGACATTTAACCGATGGTACAAATCTTCTCGAAACCGGCCCATAGCGGCCTCTTTTTCCAGATCACGGGAGGTGGAGGTGATGACGCGAATATCCACTTGAACACTGTCACTTGCTCCCATTCTTTGAAACTTTTGCTCGACCAATAATCGCAATAGTTTCCCCTGTGTTTCAAGAGGCATGTCCGCAACCTCATCGATATAGAGGGTCCCGTTATGGGCTCTTTCCAAAAGCCCGGATTTGACCAGGGCACCCTCGTCGGAAACCACGCCGAAAAGTTCCTCTTCAACGCGTTGCGGAACCATTGATGCGGCGTTGACCGCTGTAAACGGGGCGCTGGATCTGTCAGACAAAGAATGGAGCTGGCGCGCAATCAGCTCCTTACCGGTCCCTGATGGGCCTGTGATAAGAACTCGAGAATTTGTCGGCGCAATTCGCGAAATTTTTGCGCGCAATTGACCAATGAGCGGAGACGATCCGATTAACTCGAGGTCCCCGGTACTTCGTCCTTTAAGCTCCTCATTTTCCTGCCTAAGACGTGCATTCTCCAATGCTCTAGTGACCGTTATCAAAAGCTTTTCGGCTTTAAACGGCTTAACAATGTAATCAAATGCGCCTTTGCGGATGGCTGAAACAGCTGTCTCTACCGTACCATGACCGGAAATAATGATGACCGGTAATAGAGGGTGGTCTTTTTTTACCAGGTCGAGCAGTTCGATCCCGTCCATATTACTGCCTTCAAGCCAAACATCCAAAATAATCAGGCCAGGCAAACGGCTACGAATATGATCGAGAGCCTTCTCGCTCGTAGACGATTGCCGCACGGAATATCCCTCATCTTCTAATATTCCCGCGATCATTGCCCGGATATCATTTTCATCTTCGACGATTAAGACATCTTGTTTCATTTGATACTGGCCTTTGTTTTCCGTTTTGAAGGTTTGGCTTCTTGCGATTCTGCGTCCGTAAGGGGAAACGTGAATTCGAGATGAGCGCCTATGTTTCCGTCGTCTCGTTCAGACAATTGAAGATGTCCGTTATGGTCCTCTGCAATGCGTTTCACAATTGCAAGGCCCAGTCCCGTTCCGGTGTCCCTGGTAGTTACATAGGGCTCCAGTAATCGATGTCGGTCCGGCATTGGCCAGCCCTTCCCATTATCTGTGATCCCTATAATGAGACTCTCGCCGGAGACGCTTAATTGAGTTTTAATTAGCCCGTCTGGAAAATCCATCCCAGTTTCATCGACCCGTTCAGATATGGACTCGCTGGCGTTTTTGTAAACATTGGTCAATGCCTGAGAGATGAGACGTTCATCGCACGAAACCAATATCTCTTTGCCGTTCGTAAGATCTTTTAACTCAAACTTTACATCGGGGAATGCCACACCCTGCGCAAATAATACTCTCTCGATCAAAGTCCGGAAGTCATGAGTCTCAAATTCAGGCTCGGGCATCCGGGCAAAACTTGAAAATTCGTTGACCATTTGCTCAAGGCTTCCAACCTGACGAATTATCGTGTCTGTGCAATTTTCAAAAATTTCAGGATCTTTCTTTATGTCTTTGGAATATTTTCGTTTCAAGCGCTCTGCCGACAATAGGATTGGCGTCAGCGGGTTCTTAATTTCATGCGCGATCCGCCTCGCTACTTCACGCCAGGCCGAATAGCGCTGAGCAGCGACAAGTCGGGTCATGTCATCAAATGTTAACACCCAACCTGCGTCATTTTCGCCAGCCTCATAGCTGGAAACTCTCAAATCAAAATTTCGAACTCCCAATTCGGTTTCCAGCGTTATCTGATCTTCGGTGCGCCCGACTACATTTTCGCGGGCGCTGTTGAATGCGATTGCAAATTCAGGCAAAACCTCTCCAATGTGAAATCCTAGAATTTCCTTCGAAGCACGGCCCAAAAGCCGCTCCGCCGATGCATTCATCAGCGTAATTCTGCCCTCTTCTGACAACCCGATTACTCCCGCCCGAACACCGGTTAAAACGGCTTCAGAAAATTGTCGACGACGCTCTGACAGTCCATGTTCACGCACCAAATCCTGACGCTGGGAACTCAGCTGTCTCGTCATCCGGTTAAAGGCGCTCCCAAGGTCTGAGATTTCGCCCCAATCACCTTTGACATTTACCCTTGCCTTAAGATTGCCAGCGCGGATTTTCTCCGCGGTTTCAACCATATGACCAAGCGGTTGAATAATCCGATTGGCAAGCAGAACGCCAAGAGAAATGGCCGCGTAAAGAATAAGTAAAGCGGTTTCGATAAATGTCAGAAAAAAGGTTTTTCGAAAACGCTCTTGATCCGTGTCATATTTTGATAATGCGCTAGAAGCCTGGTCAATTCCTGAGATACTAGAAAGGACGCCGCGGTTGGGAGCAACGAAGCGACCGGCAACAAGATACAGGCCTTCATATCCATCCAGCTGGCTGACGGCCATTAAATAGTCGTTTTCGTCCTTCTTTAAAAACGCGATCGAATCCTGTTGATCCACATAGTTTAAAATGATGTTTGAAGGAATTTCGACTTCCTGTGCTGACGTTCGCCAAACCCGGGTATAAACACGCCCTTCTCGATCGATAACCATTAGGGCGTCTGCGTCCAATGTCCGGATGTAGCGCTGCAAAAATGCTGTAAAAGATATTCTGTTTTCAAACGCCGCGCGATTAGTTTCAAAAAACAATTCGGCTTTTTGCAATTCAATCCCGAGTTCACGAAATTTTTCGGAGACATATTCATTTAAAAATACCTCCGCAGTATCAAGTGTACTTCGGACGTTTTCACCGAATAGATCGTTTATGTTTTTGGAAATAAGAGATGTCGAGAAGCTGCCAACCAGTATGGCTGGCGTTAGAGCCGCAAGGCTAAAAATGACCACAAAGCGCCGATGTAATAATGGGGCGCTCCTTTTGAAAGTTTTCCCGTACAGAATCAGCCACACTCGACGCGCCAGGTATACACCTAGTAAAAGCACGATCCCTAAATTGAACAGGAGAATGGGATAGGCTTGTTCAGACCTCGCTTCATTATTCGAAAATGCGTAAAGCGTTCCCAAAACGGTAAGAAATACAGCGGCGATAAAAAACACGCCAAACACCGCAGACTGGATCAATTGCGGCGTCGAAACAGATCGACTACTTGGTCGTCCGGTGTCTAGTTCTGCGTCGGAAGGAATAGATCCACCCCGCTTTTGTTGCATTTCTGCCACTAATACTACCGAACTGTTGCACTAAATCAACTACTCATTCCGCCGGTAGGCTGCTAGCCATCTATCGCTAATGTCTTGATTTTTGTCCGTAATGTATTGCGATGTATCCCCAGTAAATCGGCTGCTTTGGCTTTATTCCCAGCGGTTAGTCGAAGCGCCTCATTGATCAAAGGCCGCTCAACCCACGATAATGCAATTTGATGCGGCGACATTTTAGCGTCGGGCGTCGTCTGGGCGAGCGTCTGGCGACACGCAACGCCCAATAGGTCTTCTAATTTTTGTTCATCTTCTTGTTTGCGTTCAATCGGAATATCTTTAGCGAGCTCTCCAGCCACCATTGCTGTCGTAATAACATCATCTGAATATAATAATGCGAGACGACGAACCAGATTTTCTAATTCTCGGATATTTCCGGCCCATTGATGCCTTTGTAGCATCTCTAACGCTTCTGATTGAAACCGCCGGGTTTCCCCGCCGGCTTCTTTGGTCAGGAAATATGCCGCGAGTTCACGAACGTCGTTGCCGCGCTCGCTGAGCGTCGGCAACCTTATCTCTGCAACGTTGACACGAAATAATAAGTCGTCGCGAAACTCGCCTCTTTCCGCAATCTCCCTTAGATTTTTTCGTGTTGCAGAAATTATGCGTGGTCTTCGCGAAAGCGGGATATTTTCGCTTTCTGTCATAAACGCTAGGAGGCCATCTTGTTGCTCGGCTGTAAGGCTTGCGATTTCGTCGATGTAAATATCGCCGCCATTGACCTTTTGAAGAGAAAGAGAAATATTCGAAAAATCGGTTGTTCTTAAGAAGGGTCGATCTTTTCTTTCGCCGCCATCATGTAAAAGCTTAGCAATAACGTCTTTGCCCGTACCAACCGCTCCACTTATTAAAATCGAAATATCTCCAGCTGCAAATCTTGAAATCGCGCGATAGACAGGTTGCATTGCCGGGCTTCGGCCTATCATGGACAGCTTACTGAGCTCTGCGTTCATGCGGTTTCGCCGCGGGTTTACGCTTTGTCCCGCCCGCGCGACCGCCTGAATAATATCAGCAAGATCGAACGGTTTGGGAATATATTCGAACACTTTATGTTGCCCGGTCTTGATGGCTGTGTTGACCGTGTTATTGCCACTTATGACGATAACCGGAATATCCGGACGGGAATCCATGAGCTCAGGTAAACTATCAAACACCTCTCGCCCGCCCATCATAACATCTGTCAGTACGATATCGCCGACGCCGGAAACCACCCATTTTTTGAGTGTCTCCGCATTGTCCGTTACTTTAACATTGTGACCCGCTCTGGTCAGCGCTTTAGACAGCACCAGTCTTATTGAGTCGTCATCCTCTGCAAGTAAAATTTCATATTTCATGACGCATTCCTTTCGGCGCTTGGCAATAAAATGGAGAATATGGTTTGGCCGGGACGGGATCGCACTTCGATTAGTCCGTTATGGGCCGCAATCACCTTTGAAACCAACGCGAGCCCAAGTCCCTGCCCACCCGGTTTGTGCGTGATAAATGGCTGAAAAATTCGGTCGCGTACATGGTCGGGAATTCCGGAACCATTGTCGATTATTCTGATCTCAATTGGTTGCGACGTTCCAGTTGCCCGATAAGACGTCTCTAATCTTATTTCCGGGTTCACATGGTCTTCCGGGAACGCTTCTGCAGCGTTCTTGATTAAATTCATAACCGCCTGAGTGAGGCTGTCCTCATCACCTAATGTATTTGGCAAGGACGGGTCATAATGCTCAGTGAATGAAATATGATCTGGAAGGCCGGATTGTAGCACCTTACGACCATGCCTCAGAATCTCATGAATATTTAATTCCGCAAACTCCGAAACAGTAACATCACCGAGCCGCTCCATTCGATCGGCTAGGCGACGAATGCGTGCAATCTCAGATTCGATTAATGACAAAAGATCTCCGGCCTCTTCCGACTGGATATCGTCGCGCAATAGCTGGGCAGCGCCCTGAATTCCCGCAAGTGGGTTTTTTATTTCATGGGCCAATAATCGGCCCAATGCCGAAGCTCCGTCCCCGAAAACATCTATTTTTTGAGTCTGCCGACCGACGTGCCGGAAACACAACCCTACTCTGCTATCATGATGAAATGTCACCAGCTCACATTTCACCTCATCTCGTCCACGAGGGCGCACAACAAGGTCGTGAACGCGAACTGAAACTTGCTGGGCTTGGGTTTTCTCAAACGCTTCACTCAGCTCTTCCGAATGCGAGAAAATGTCTTCTATCGATTTACCTTGGAGAGTTTTAACCGAGGACCCTAGCCATGACTGACCGGACTGATTAATCCAATCAAGCGTCAGCGCATTCGGGTCTAGTAGAATGATGGGCAACGGAATATCGTCGGCGATTTGAAGATTGCCTATCATGCGGCATGCTCCGCACAACTAATATTGAAGGCTCGTGCAAGCAAATCCATAACCATCGCCGGATTAATGCTTTGGCAGATCTCAGATTTCAGCCTGTCTTTATTGCCGTCAAAAGGTCCATGTTCAACGTAGCCGGCCAAATGTTTACGCGCGATACGGAGGCCTTTTTGTTCACCATAGAACGCGATCGTCTCATTATAGTGATCTATGGCAATCCGGCATTTCTCGGAATTTGATAATTCTGCGATCTTTACCCCGTCTATCCTAGCCCTGGCCTCTAAGATGGACCATGGTCTTCCCACGAGGCTACGGCCCAGCATGACACCATCACAATTTGATGACGACATGGCATTATGCGCGTCCGCAGCATTTTTTATATCACCATTGACAAAGACAGGGATAGAAACGGATTTTTTAGTCTCTGCCACTGCGCCCCAATCTGCATGGCCTTTGTAAAATTGGCACCGCGTTCTTCCATGAACAACCAGTAACTCGACTCCAGCGCCTTGGGCAATATTAGCGATTTCTGGCGCGTTGAGCATATTATCATCCCAACCCAAGCGCATCTTCAATGTTACAGGTTTGGAAGTTCCGCTTATAACAGCGTATATTATATCCGCTGCCCGATCAGGATCCTTCATCAATGCCGATCCAGACAGGCCGGTGGTAACCTTTCGGGCAGGACAGCCCATATTAATGTCAATAATATCAGCGCCGGCATTCTGCGCCATCTGTGCTCCGTGCGCCATCCATTCCGGTTCCCGACCCACCAATTGAATAACAAGCGGGTCAATATCACCTTTGCCTGCAGCTCTCGCCTCAGTTTCCTCGTCACCCTTAAGCAATGTTTCACTCGCGACCATTTCAGACACGACGAGACCAGGCCCGAATTTCTGCAGGACCTTGCGAAATGGCAAATCCGTCACGCCAGACATAGGCGCGGCTAAAACACGCGATGTCAGCTTATAGTTCCCGATAGAAATATTGCTCTTCATGGGGTATGCCTATGACTGAGAATATTTGACTGCACAATATTTCATCGCAATAATTGGGGGTTATTTGACCAAAATCGCACAAATAATAGTCGCAGCAGGCAAAAGCGCACGTTTTATGGGCAACTTACCCAAGCAATATGAAAAATTAGGCGGAAAAACGGTGTTACGGCAAACGCTCGAAAATTTGCATTCTGCATGCCCTACGACCAGAGTTTTTGTCATAGTTCATGCCGATGGCGATAACCATGTACATTCGGCAATAGAAGGTTTTTCGGGGACTATAATCACTGTGCCGGGCGGAACGAACCGAAGTCTCTCTGTCAAAGCCGGTATGGCGACCTTAGAAGATTTATCACCAGATATTGTCCTTATTCATGACGCCGCCCGACCATTCGTTTCGCAAAAAGTTGTGCAGGACTTACTGAAACAACTCGAAACTCACGACGCTGCAGTGCCGGTTTTGCCGGTCATTGACGCGGTTAAAAGCTATGATGGAGCTGCGTTGGGGGAAGATTTATCTCGCGCTGAAATGCGGCGGGTTCAAACGCCTCAGGCTTTTCGATTTAACGCAATCTGGCCGCTGTTTCAGGCTTTACGGCCGGAAGCAGATTACCCGGATGATATTGCGCTGGCGAGTGAAGCTGGGTTGTCAATCGCGACTGTGGAAGGGGATGAAAGAAGTTTTAAAATCACCTATCCGGGTGATCTGAAAAAAGCAAAAACTATGTTTGAACCGAAATATTACACAGCAACAGGTACTGGTTTTGACGTTCATCGCATAGAAGCCGGTCCGGCTCTTTGGTTATGCGGCGTTAAAATTGAGGCCGGTTTCGCTTTGAAAGGCCATAGCGACGCTGACGTCGGCTTGCACGCTCTAACCGACGCCATTTTCGGGGCGATTGCCGAGGGCGATATAGGCGACCATTTTCCGCCAAGCGACCCGAAATGGAAAGGCGCCGAGAGCCATATTTTTTTGACCCATGCCAAAGACAGAGTGAAAAATCGCGGCGGAGTGATCCAAAATATTGATGTGACATTGATTTGCGAGGAACCTAAAATTAAACCTCATCGCGAAAAAATGCGCCACCGAATTTCTGAATTGCTAGCCGTTAATCTCAATAGGGTGAGCGTAAAGGCAACCACCACAGAAAAATTAGGGTTTACGGGTCGGGGCGAAGGTATCGCAGCGCAAGCTACAGCAACAGTGAGCCTTCCCGATGAATGATGCCGATACATATGTTCTTGCGGAAACGGTCATTAACAGCGCAACCGATAAAGGCCTGACCATTGCAACAGCTGAAAGCTGTACAGGCGGTTGGATCGCAAAATCCCTTACTGATATACCGGGTTCATCAAGCGCTTTTCTTGGCGGGATCGTCGCTTATCATAATGATATAAAAGAGAAATTATTGGGCGTGGAAGCGGAAACTCTTGAAGTTTACGGAGCTGTCAGTTCTGAAACCGCACTTGAGATGGCCAAGAATTGCGCACAGAAATTCGGTGTTGATATCGGAGTTTCCGTGACGGGAGTAGCAGGGCCCGCCGGCGGCTCAGAATCCAAGCCCGTCGGGCTTGTATATTTCGGATTGTCAGATCGCAATGGGACGCGTACGTCAAAACACCTCTTTGAAGGCACATGCCGTGAGTCAATTAGGCGGCAGGCGGTTGCTGTAGCATTAGACCTTATCAATAAGGCGGTGATATCAATATGAATTTTCATGTGCCTTGATAATTATCTGATCAGCCCGTAATATATTTCTGTATTTGCGAGGGCGCGACATGGACGTGAAAGAACACAAAATAATTAGTCCGGACGATAAAGGCAAAAACGATAATGACTATGCGGCCAGTTCTTGGATCGTGAAAGTCGGCAAGCCTCTTCGCAAATTTATAAATCCCGTCATTCGAAGATCATCGAAAGTCGGCAATACGCCTGTCTTAGATCCCGCAAAATTTCCGTGGGCCGAGGAATTGGCAAACAATTGGCAAACCATTCGAGCCGAAGCTGAAGATGTTTTAAAGTACCGCCAAGCAATCCCTTCTATATCGACAATCTCTCCAGATCATAGCCGCCTGGACGCTCAAAAAAAATGGCGATCATTTTTCATGTGGGGATATGGATTTAAATCGGATTTCAACTGCTCGCGCGCACCCCAAACAACAGCATTGGTTGAAAAAATTCCGGGCTTGTCAACCGCCATGTTCTCCATACATGAACCCGGAATGTGCATCACGCCGCATAAGGGTGTCACAGCTGGAATTTGCGTGTTCCATTTGGGACTTATTGTTCCAAAAAATCGGGAAAATTGCGCCATAAGGGTCGACGATCAAATCTATCATTGGAAAGAAGGCGAAGGCTTTGTATTTGATGATACGTTTGAACATGAAACGTGGAATAAAACCAATGAGCAGCGCGCTATCTTACTGCTTCACGTTAAAAGACCAATGCGATTTCCGGGATCTTTGCTGGCAGCCTTGTTTATGGGAGCCGTTCGCAGAACGAGTTTTATCCAGGACGCTCTCAACAGTATGAAGGAATGGGAAGAATCTTATAAGGCCATGGAAGCAGCTGATCACAACCAAAAAGCTGTTGCAGAATAGGTCAGGCCGGGGCTTTTACATCCAACTCCGGATCACCAACCGTCTCAAGCTTTTTGCCCGCGCGGACAATGAATAATTTCATAATGTGAGCACCGGCTTTATCAAATTTATCGCGCAAAAGCACATTTAGGGGAAATGCCTTAAGGCTTACCGTGACCTCAAAGTCCACCAGAGTGGATCCGTCGGGCAACTCTTGGAAATGCCAAATATTTTCGAGCTTTCTAACAGCCCCGCCCTTACCCGATTTTTTGACGAAAATACGGTTTTCACCGCGGTCGACAGTAACGTGCGATTTAAATATCTCGGAAACAAATTTATAATTTATGTTCACTTCCGCTTCAAAGGTTTCCACTGATTCAGATATTTGCCGCCTTTGTGATGTCCGCAGGGCCGTGATTAGGTCAACAAACTCTGGATATTTTTCGACGTCTGCAACCAGATTTAATAAATCGAGAGGGCGATGCATGACCCGTCGCTGGACATGCGTACTAGGCATTTCTCGCCTTTCGCGCGGCCTGAAGTTTGGCGAAATCCGCATCAGCGTGGTAGCTTGACCGTGTCAAAGGCGTGCTTGAGACCAATAGAAAACCCTTGGCTTTGGCAATCGTTTCATAGGCCTTAAACTCATCAGGCGTCACGAAGCGGTCAACCGGCGCATGTTTACGCGAAGGCTGTAAATATTGCCCTATGGTCAAAAAATCGATGCCGGCGGAACGCATATCGTCCATAACCTGCATGACCTCTTCTTTGGTTTCGCCAAGACCGACCATGAGGCCTGATTTCGTAAATTGGCTAGGGTCCTGCTCTTTGACTTTCTCGAGCAGTCGAAGCGAATGAAAATATCGGGCTCCGGGACGGATCTTTAAGTAAAGTCGCGGCACGGTTTCGAGATTGTGATTAAACACGTCGGGACGCGCCTTGATGACGGTCTCGGCTGCGCCGTCTTTTCTCAAGAAATCGGGCGTCAATATTTCAATGGTTGTTTTGGGAGATGCGGCACGAATGGCCTGAATGACGTCAACAAAATGCTGTGCGCCTCCATCTGAGAGATCGTCGCGATCGACTGACGTGATGACCACATGGGCCAATCCCATTTCCTTAACCGCCATACCAATTTTGCTGGCTTCTTCCGTGTCAACCGGGCCCGGCAGGCCGGTTTTTACATTGCAAAACGCACAAGCCCGCGTGCAGGTATCACCAAGGATCATAAAGGTAGCGTGGGATTTTTCCCAACACTCACCAATATTCGGGCACGCCGCCTCCTCACAAACGGTCACTAGACCTTTATCATGGACGATTTTACGGGTCTCGGCATAGCCCTTCGAGGTCGGAGCCTTAACCCTGATCCAGGAAGGTTTGCGCAGGACTGCATTATCCGGCTTGTGGGCCTTTTCGGGGTGGCGGGGCTTTGGCTTTGCATCGCCAGCCGATTTGTCAAACAGCACTGTCATGGGCGCTAAATGCGCCCTTCCGCCCTAAAATACAATAGTTATGGCGCATAATTTGCAGGAAATTAACGCATATCCGCTATGCCAAACAAAAATGAATGGTGGTCCCATGTTTTCCAGCGTCAAAATTCGCGACGGACATGACAATTTTTTTACACCGATCCGTCTGCTTTTTGCATTGATGGTTTTGGTTGGTCATGCCTTTGTTATTGTTATGGGCGGAAGTGAAAATGAGCCCGCAATATTTTTCCATTATCGCCCAAGCTATCTTGCCGTGAACCTGTTTTTCATCGCATCGGGATTCCTGGTAACCAAAAGCATGCTCTACCGAGAAGATCTGGTCGAATATGGATCGGCAAGAACCTTACGAATATTTCCGGCTTTAATTGTTCATGTCCTGTTTGTGATGTTCGCGATTGGGCCTTTTGTCACGAATGTGCCTTTGACGCAGTTTTTCACGGACCCGCAGTTTTGGACCCAGCCATTCAGGGTCCTGACATTTGCAGATACGGATATGACGATGCCTGGCGCATTCGCCAGCAATCATGAGCAAATTGGATCCGGTGCGCTTTGGACTCTGCGCTATGAAGTTCTGGCCTATATCGGCACTGCGGGCGCATTCTCGCTCGGGCTACTCAGGCGAAAATGGATGTTGATCATGCAATTCATTCTGTTCATGGCAGCGTGGCCAATCGCGCATTTGACCGGGGTTTATGATCAATTGCCAGCAACTTTGCAGGCCATATTACGCTTTGGGTTAGCCTATGGATTAGGCGCCGCTATATATGCGCTTCGTGACCGCTTAACCTTCCATATTGGGGGCGTTTTTATCCTCGGCCTGATTGCCTCTCTATTCGGTTACCCTTACCTGAATTACTTAGAGAACGGCACGATGACTGTCGCAGCATCATTGTTTGAAATCATGACCACACTATGGCTCGGCTATATCGTGTTCTGGATGGCTTATGTGAAATTACCGGCACTGAATGGTCTTAAGAAACTGAGCGATACTTCCTACGGAATTTATATCTATCATTGGGTAGTTTTACAAACGGCGATATTCTTCATCCCGGGACTTGAGATTTGGCAACTTATCGCCATCGCATTGCCTGTATCCGTGGCACTCGCTCTTGCCTCTTGGCACATTGTTGAAAAGCCGATGCTTCGTAGCAAAGGCAAACTGTCGAGATATATCAAAAGAAAGTTCGGAAAATCCAAAGACCAAATTCCGGCCCCGGCTGAATAGCGTAGCTGCGCAAATTCTCTTACGAAGCGACCAATTTGATATCTTCAATAAATTGTTCAACCCGCCTTGAATGAGTACCGGCTTCACGCCCATTGTCATTGCTCGCAAACATATCATCTAGCAACTTCACCGCCCAATCACCGAGCAGGGCCATTTTGTCCGGCTGGGACAAAGTCGGGTCTCCGGCAATCGCCTCTGGGCTGTCGTACTGGGCATAGGAATGATTGTTACCTGTGGCCATTTTCGTGCCTTTCGCTGATTAAACCACGCGGCAAAACGCTAACGGTTCCGCGAACTTTTGCAGTTGTCTTAATCGCCCTGATCCAGCGCGTCAGGGCTGGGACCGGACGGCGAGGCAACGGCAGAAGCGGCGCGCCTTGGGTCTGTCTCATCGAGGTGGGTAAGTCCTGAGAGATCAACCTCTTGTTTGCCGCGTGCAGCCTTGAATGAGGGTTTTTTGATTTTGTTAGGTTTGTCGGTCATATCACTTCCCATATTGTTCGAGTTCTTCCATCAATTTGCGGACTTTCGCAGATTGGGCTTGTTTTGCCTCCGCCAGAGCGGATGAATCTGCTTTGCGTTGATCGTTTAAAATATCGTCCGCCCATGCGCCTAACATCGACATTTTCTGTGTGTGCGTAATCGAACCATCTGACGCTATAGCTTCAGGGCTTTCATAGCTGGTGTAATCGAGGGTCTGAGTTTCGGCCATATTTATTGTCTCCTTCGCCTAACATAACGCCGCGAACACAAAATAGTTCCGAATCCCGGGAACATTCCAAGGACTAGCCCGTTATTTAACCAAGATATTGCACACGAAATCAAAACAACATGAAGAGGATCAAATGAGTAAATTAAACATCAGCCCCGGCACCTGGATCGTCACTGCAACTGGCAGCGGTGCATCGGTATATCGCGGACGAAATCAAGCAAACTTACAGAAGCTCAATGACTGGGACCCCAAAGACTTAAATGATGATGGTCCAGCCAACAAGACTCCGCCGGAAATGTCCGGTCGGGAAATTGATGAGGCGACATTTTCAAAGCAGCTTGCGGAGCGTCTTTATCAGCACGCCCATTCTGGAGATTTTGACAAGCTAATCCTCGCAGCAGACCCGAATACGCTCGGCGAAATTCGGCCACTACTACACCAGGAAGTTACACAAAAAATCGAGCGCGAAATAGACAAAACTTTGACAGATCTGAACGCTGCCGAGCTGACAGAATATCTATCGAATAATCTTTAGCCGTCATTAAACCGAAATTTGAAAGTTACTAAAAATGGAAACATCTGAACAAAATAAATATAAACAAATTCTGACGGCGCGCCGGGATGAGCTTATGCAACGGCTCGAGAAAATCGAAGTAAAATTTACCAAATCCGGTGATGCACCGCTGGACAGTGACAGTCCGCCTGTCCGAAATTTGGCCACGCTTCAGGAAAAGGATGAGCTTGCCGAATCCGAAATCAAAGCGATCAACGCTGCATTGGAACGCGTCCAGCAGGGCCATTTCGGGTCGTGCGTCATGTGCGGAGATGATATCGACCAACCGCGTCTGGACGCGGTGCCGCATACGCCATTTTGCTCAGATCACGCGCCCTAGTATAAATTTACCGTCAAATATGTAGCGCGCGATCATACGCAGCCAGAACCGATTCATGCATCATTTCCGACAAAGTCGGGTGCGGGAAAACGGTTTCGATCAGCTCGTGTTCGGTTGTTTCAAGCGTTCGCGCTATTGCATAGCCCTGAATGAGTTCGGTGACTTCAGCGCCGATCATATGGGCACCTAGTAGCTCCCCGGTTTTCTTGTCAAACACGGTCTTAATCATGCCTTCAGGCTCGCCGAGGGCGACTGCTTTTCCGTTCCCGATGAACGGGAATTTCCCAATCCGGACATCATGCCCAGCCTCTTTCGCGTCGGCCTCGGTGAAGCCGACACTGGCAATTTGAGGATGGCAATAGGTACAGCCCGGTATGGCGTTGGCGTCCAGCGGATGCGGGTTTTGCCCCGCGATTTTTTCAATACATATAATTCCCTCATGAGAGGCTTTATGCGCCAACCATGGGGGCGTTGTGACATCGCCTATCGCATATAGTCCCGGCACACCCGTAAACGAAAATTCATCGACCTCAACATGGGTTCGATCAATTTTCACCCCAAGCGCTTCAAGGCCCATATCCTCAACATTACCGACAATACCAATCGCGAGAATTATCCGGTCAAAAGACTCGGTAACTTCGCCTTTTTTATTTGTAAGCGTTGCCGCGATTTCATTCGTGCCGGCTTTCACGGAATTGACCTGCGTCGCGGTCATGATGTGAAGGCCCTGTTTTTTGAATGATTTTTCTGCGAAAGCGGAAATTTCCGCATCTTCTGCCGGCAGAATACGATCAACCATTTCGACGACCGTCACGTCAGCCCCAAATGCATTGTAAAAACTGGCGAATTCCATACCGATCGCGCCCGAACCAATCACGAGCAATCGCCCCGGCATGTCTTGCGGGATCATCGCCTCTTTCGCGGTCCATATATATTTGCCGTCCGGCGCGAGCCCGGCCTGCGGGATTGTTCGCGCCCGCGCGCCGCTCGCCAGAATAACGTGTTTCGCTTGAAATTTATCTTTGCCGACAACAACTACCGGCGCAGCTTTTCCGGCTTCCAAAGTCGCAAAACCCTCAATCACTTGAATTTTATGCTTTTTCATCAAAAACGAAATACCCTTCGACATTTGACCGGCAATGTCGCGCGAGCGTTTCACAATCGCGCTCAAATCAAATCCCGCTTCAGACGTCAGCCCATAGTTTTTGGCATGTTGCATCTGGGTGTAAACTTCAGCGGACCTTAAAAGCGCTTTGGTCGGGATACAGCCCCAATTCAGGCAGACGCCGCCCAGTGCATCTTTCTCAATTATGGCCGTCTTAAAACCAAGTTGCGCTGCCCGTATGGCGGTTACATAACCGCCCGGTCCTGATCCAATTACGATAACGTCAAAATCAGAATTTGCCACAAGCCGCTCCATTAATTCGCACACGAAATATTCGCGGCTAAGCTATGTCAATCTTATAGACAATCTTATAGACAATCTGAAAAAGTAAGAAAGAAATTTTTTGAGTTACCGTCTTTGATCATTGCCTAATAGCGCTTCAATCACTTTCAGACGCATAATGTCTCTGAGCGCATCAACCTCGACCTCTTCAATCAACGCGAATGCCTCGTCTGATTGGCCGTAGCGCGCCAATCCCATGGCAATGCGGCTGCGGGCCGTATCGCGAAGCTCTATCTGGTTGATCTTGGCCGCCGCAATTTTGGCATCTTCAAACATCCCCTTCCGGGTCGCATACTCGACAAGGTCAAGAAAAGCCTGGTCGCGCAAATCGGATTGTTTGATATTTTCGGCCTGCTCGAACACGACATTAACACGTTGTTGGGCCGGATCCATATTTCGCGCCCTGTCTTTAGGCTCTTCCAGGTCTCGTGCCGTTTCTGGTTCGGACTTATCTTGAGGGTCAATTATCTCTCCAGGCCCCATAGAGGCAGCCGGCTGTATTTCCTCAACCTCGTTGTTTGTCTCGACTGCGGCTTCTGTCTGTTCAATTTCTTCTGCCCCGCTCGTTTCCCAATTCTGATCACCGCCCTCATCGGCCTTTTCACTTGCCGGAATAGCGCGGGCATTTTGCCGTTCATCCGATTCTTGAACATTATCGGCGGCTGGAACATCTCCATCCACCTCGTATGGATTATCAGCGTCAATAATTGCAGGCTTGGAATCAGCTTCTTTGCCAACATATCGGGTGATTATGGTCTTTTCAGCCTGCTCGGTAGC
>JABDKG010000076.1 GCA_013002305.1 Hellea sp. | reverse complement strand
TTCTTCTCGACTGCGCTAACTTTAGCCATTCGAAATACCTCTTCTGCTTGCCGTTAGTTTGCCGGAAATGGGAAGTTGAAGGCTTTCAGCAAAGCCAATGCTTCCTCATTATTCGTCGCACTCGTACAAACGATAATGTCCATTCCCAGAATATTATCGACTTTGTCATAGTCGATTTCCGGAAACACGATGTGTTCTTTCAAGCCCATGGCGAAGTTGCCACGACCATCGAAACTTTTTGGATTCAGGCCGCGAAAGTCACGCACGCGCGGCAGCGCAATCGTAACCAGACGATCCATGAATTCGTACATACGTTGGCCACGCAATGTGACTTTGGCGCCCAAAGGCATGCCTTCACGTACCTTGAAGCCAGCAATTGAATTGCGGGCATAGGTGATTTGCGCTTTCTGGCCGGCAATCAATGAGAGTTGCTCGGCAGCTGCTGCCGGACGCTTTGAATCATTGGTCGCTTCGCCGATACCCATATTGATAACAATTTTTGTTATCTCCGGGATCTGCATGACGTTATTATAATTGAACGCATCCTGCATCTGACCGCGAATTGCATCGCGATACTGTGCCTTCAGCCGCGGCTCGTAATTAGCTTCAGCCATCGATCAAATCTCCGGAGCGTTTCGCAAAACGCACTTTCTTGTCGCCTTCCATGCGGAACCCAACGCGTGTCGGCTTGCCGTCCTTGGGATCAACGATTGCCAAGTTTGACAAGTCGATCGGCGCTTCCTTTTCGATAATGCCACCCTCGCTTGATTGCGACTGGCGAGTATGGCGCTTAACAATGTTCAGACCTGAGACGGTGGCCTTGCCCTCTTTCGGCATCACTTTCGTGATTTCGCCGGAGCGGCCTTTGTCTTTGCCTGTCAATACGACGACCTTGTCGCCTTTGCGGATCTTTTGCATCTGACCTGATCTCCTACAGTACTTCAGGCGCAAGCGAGATGATTTTCATGTGCCGCTTTCCGCGCAATTCGCGCGGTACAGGGCCGAAAATACGCGTGCCGACTGGATCGGATTTATTGTCCACAATCACGGCTGCATTGCCGTCGAAGCGGATCACACTGCCATCTGTGCGGCGGATGTCCTTGGCTGTGCGTACAACAACAGCCTTCATTACATCGCCTTTCTTGACGCGACCACGCGGAATAGCTTCTTTTACCGAGACAACGATAACGTCGCCAACAGAAGCATATTTGCGTTTCGAGCCGCCAAGCACTTTGATGCACTGAACACGACGAGCACCTGAATTGTCAGCGACGTCGAGATTTGTTTGCATCTGAATCATGACTGGATGCCTTTGTTTCTCTTTTTGCCCGGCATGCCGGGAAACTGCCTAAATCAAACCGTTGACCGATTAACCGGTAACCACAGTCCAACACTTACTTTTTGAAATTGGTGCGCATTCCTGAATGGAAACTTGTTCACCAACTTTAATCTTGTTGCTCTCATCATGCGCTTGGTAGCGCTTGGTGCGACGCACAGTCTTTCTCAAAAGCGGATGCGCAAAACGACGCTCCACTTTGACGACGACTGTTTTGTCATTCTTGTCGCTCACAACGACACCTTGCAAAATACGTTTTGGCATCTTGTCGTCCCTTACGCCTTTGTTTTACCGGCTTCTTGGCCGGTAATGGTTTTGATACGCGCAATATCGCGGCGAACCTGGCGAATGCGGTTTGTTTTTTCCAATTGGTTGGTCGCGCTTTGGAAACGCAGATTGAACTGCTCTTTCTTCAGCTTTTCCAACTCTTCAGCTTTTTCGTCAGCGCTAAGAGCGCGAATATCTGCAGCTTTCATAATCTGATCCCCTACTCGCCAATTCGCTGTACGAAGCGGGTTTTCACAGACAGTTTCGCAGAACCAAGGCGCAGGGCCTCGCGCGCGACGTCTTCTGGAACACCATCGATTTCAAACATTACACGGCCAGGCTTCACACGGGCTGCCCAATAATCGACAGAACCCTTGCCCTTACCCATGCGCACTTCTGTTGGCTTTGAAGTCACCGGCGTATCAGGAAAAATCCTGATCCACACACGACCAGCACGCTTCATGTGACGTGTGATCGCACGACGCGCTGCCTCGATTTCACGTGCATTCACGCGATTGGGCTCAAGCGCCTTCAAGCCATAGGCACCAAAGTTCAGATCCGTACCGCCCTTTGCGACGCCATGGATCTTGCCTTTGAATTGCTTGCGGAACTTCGTCCGTTTTGGTTGCAACATAATCTATTCTCCGATCCAGGCGCTTAAGCGTTTTCGCGACGACGGTTACCACCGCCCCCACCCTGGCTGTCATTTTCCATAGCGCG